>NZ_CP023202.1:3162500-3795000 GCF_000220705.2 Streptomyces xinghaiensis S187
GGTGGAGCAGATCGCGATGCCCTCGATGCCGTCGCCCAGCTCGTCGCCGAGCAGCGGGTGCATGCCCATCAGGCCCTGCAGGAGCACGGCGAGTTCGTCGGCCGTGCGGCGGGCGTCCGTGGAGATCCGCCAGTGCTCGACGATGTCCTCGCCGTCGAACAGGCCGAGGACGGTGTGGGTGTTGCCGACGTCGATGGTGAGCAGCATCGTCTCTCACGCCTCCGGGCGGTCGTCGGCGGCGCCCGCCCCGGCGCCGTCACCGGAACCGGCCTGCGGCTCGTCGCGCAGGTCGAGGCCGATGTCGAGGATCGGGGAGGAGTGGGTGAGCGCCCCGACCGCGAGGTAGTCGACCCCGGTCGCGGCGTAGGCGCGGGCGTTGCCGAGGGTGAGACGGCCGGAGGACTCCAGCCGGGCCCGGCCCGCGACGAGGGCGACGGCCTCGCGGGTCTCCTCGACGGTGAAGTTGTCCAGCAGGATCAGGTCGGCGCCCTCGGCGAGCACCGGCTCGATCTGGTCGAGGCGGTCCACCTCGACCTCGACGGGCACGTCGGGGAACTCGCTCCGCACGGCCTTGAAGGCCGCCGCGATCCCGCCCGCCGCCACGACGTGGTTGTCCTTGATGAGCGCCGCGTCCGAGAGCGACATGCGGTGGTTGAGGCCGCCGCCGCAGCGGACCGCGTACTTCTCCAGGAAGCGCAGCCCGGGGGTGGTCTTGCGGGTGTCCCGGACGGCCGCGCCGGTGCCCTCCAGGGCGTCGGCCCAGGCGCGGGTGGCGGTCGCGATGCCGGAGAGCCGGCAGAGGAGGTTGAGGGCGCTGCGCTCGCCGGTGAGCAGATCGCGGGTGCGGGTGCGCACCGTGAGGAGCTTCTGGCCGGGCTCGACCCGGTCGCCGTCCATCACATGCCGTTCGACCTCGAACTCGTCGGTGCAGACGACCGAGAGGACCGCCTCGGCGACGCGCAGGCCCGCGACGGTGCCGGCCTGGCGGGCGGTGAAGTCACCAGTGGCGACGGCGTCCTCGGGGATCGTCGCCACCGTCGTCACGTCCACGCCGTGGTCGAGGTCCTCCTCGATCGCGACGTGCGCCAGGTCCTCCACCTGGACGGGGTCGAGCCCGCCCAGCGCCAGCAGTTCGGCCAGCGCGGGGTCGAGACCGCACTCCAGGGGGTCCAGGTCGTAGCCCTCGCCGCCGTCACCGCAGCCGCAGGAGTCGCCGCACCCGCCGCCGTCCGCCCCGGCGGAGGGGCCGCCGATCTGGAGCAGCGGAAGGTCCACGGGCTGTGGACGGTCAGGGGTGTTCACGAGTTGTCCCTTCGGGGTGGATCGTGGTGGACGGCCGCGGAGGCGTCCGTCCGGCCGGCGGGGCCGCGGGAGGCTCCGGGGGAATCCGTGCCGGTTCCGGCCCCGGCGCGCGCGCCGGGGCGTACGGGCGGGAAGTCTGCCGTGTCCGTGGAGATGATCGCCAGTTCGGCGTCCGGCCCGAGACGGGCGACGAGGTGGCGGCGCCAGTGCTCGTCGTCGCGGTCGGGGCGGTCCTCGCGCCAGTGGCAGCCGCGGGTCTCCTCGCGCTCGCGGGCCACGGCGACCAGGACGCGGGAGACGAGCAGGAGGTTCGTGGCCTCCCAGCTCTCCACACAGGGCTCGGCCGTCTTGCCGTCCACGCTCAGCTCGGCCGCGGCCGTGGTGTGCAGGCGCTCCAGGGCGGCGGCGGCACCGGCGAGGCTGGCGGCGCTGCGGAGGACGCCGGCTCCGGCCGTCATGATGCGCTGGATCTCGTAGCGGGCCTCGGGGACGAGGAGGGGGCCGCCGGGGGCGGCGTCGGGGACGGCGCCGGGGCCGCCGTGCGGGGTGCCGGCGCCCTCCGGGGTGCCGGAGATGTCGGCGGCGATGCGCTCGGCGAAGACCAGTCCCTCCAGAAGGGAGTTGGACGCGAGCCGGTTCGCGCCGTGCACGCCGGTGCACGCGACCTCGCCGCAGGCGTAGAGCCCGGGGACGGTCGTCCGGCCGCGCAGATCGGTCCGCACCCCGCCGCTGGCGTAGTGCGCGGCCGGGGAGACCGGGATCAGCTCCGTCACCGGGTCGATGCCGTGCGACCGGCAGGCCGCGAGGATGGTCGGGAAGCGGTGCTCCCACATCTCGGCGCCGAAGTGGCGGGCGTCGAGGTACATGTGGCCGGCGCCGGTCTCGCGCATGCGGCGCATGATGCCCTTGGCGACGATGTCGCGGGGCGCCAGCTCGGCCAGTTCGTGCTGCCCCCGCATGAAGCGCACGCCGTCGGCGTCCACCAGGTACGCGCCCTCGCCGCGGACCGCCTCCGACACCAGCGGCTGCTGCCCCTCGGCGCCGGGGCCGAGGAACAACACGGTCGGGTGGAACTGGACGAACTCCAGATCGGAGACCTCCGCGCCGGCCCGCAGCGCCAGCGCCACCCCGTCGCCGGTGGACACGGCGGGGTTGGTGGTCGCGGAGAACACCTGTCCCATGCCGCCGGTCGCGAGCACCACCGCGGGGGCGCGCACGGCGCCCACGCCGTCCCGCTGCCCCTCGCCCATGACGTGCAGGGTGACGCCCGCGGTACGGCCCCGGGCGTCCTTCATCAGATCGAGCACCAGGGCGTTCTCGACCGTCTCCACCCCGGCCTCGCGGACCGCCTCGACCAGCGCCCGGGAGATCTCCGCGCCGGTCGCGTCGCCGCCGGCGTGGGCGATCCGGCGGCGGTGGTGGCCGCCCTCGCGGGTCAGCAGTATCTCGCCGGTGCCGTCGTCGGTGTCGAACCGGGCGCCGCTGCCGATCAGCCGGCGCACGGCGTCGGGGCCCTCGGTGACCAGGGCGCGCACGGCCGTCTCGTCGCACAGCCCGGCGCCCGCGACCAGGGTGTCGTCCAGATGCTGCTCCGGGGTGTCCCCGTCGCCGAGGGCGGCCGCGATGCCGCCCTGCGCCCACCGGGTGGAACCGGCGTCGAGCCGTGCCTTGGTGACGACGACGGTCTTCCGGCCGGCGGCGGCGCAGCGGAGGGCGGCGGTCAGCCCGGCGACGCCTGAGCCCACCACGACGACATCCGCGTCGATGGCCCAGCCGGGGGCCGGGGCGGTCAGCGCGAGCGCCTCGGGGGCGGCGGGGTCGCCGGGCCGGCCGGCCGGGGGGACCCGGTCGGACTGGTGGATCTGGTGCGGGTGGTGGGGCCGCTGGATGTGGTGGGCGCGGTGCGGGGGGCGGGGCCGGCCGGGAGGGCGGGGGTGGTCGTCCTGGCGGGGGTGGTCGGCGCCGTCGGCCCGGTGTCCGTGGTCGGCGTGCCCGTGGTCGGCGCGTTCGTTGCCGGAGGTGCTCACAGGGCGGCTCCGGACGGGCGGTGGGCACGTGGTCCGGGCCGCGTCGCACCGCTCCCCGGAGCCGCCGGGGCGGCCGGAGCGGGGACCTTGCCCGCGGCGGGCCGCGGCTTCGGGTGCCGGCACGGCGTGCGGGACGGACTCATCGGGCCGGACAGGCTCATCGGGTGGCTCCGAACTGCAGGCGGATGTTGTCGATCAGACGGGTGGTGCCCACCCGGGCCGCCACGGCCAGCACGGCCGCGCCCCGGTGGTCCGCCGGGACCTCGGTGAAGTCGGACGGGTCGACGAGGGCCAGGTAGTCCGTCACCAGCGGCGGCTGCCGCTCCGCCGCCTCGTCGAGCACGGCGCGTGCGGCGGCGCGTACGGCGTCCGGGTCCGCGACCGGCGCGGTGGACGGCTCCGGCTCTGGTACCGGCGCCGGCTCCGGCGCACCGGGCGTCCCGGCCGCCGCGGCGGTCCCCGCCCGCCGGCCCGCCTCCAGGGCGCGGGACAGCGCCAGCGCCGTGCCCCGCTCGGGCCCGGAGAGGTAGCGGTTGCGGCTGGACAGGGCCAGCCCGTCGGGCTCGCGGACGGTCGGGACGCCGGCGATCCGGACGGGGAAGTTCAGGTCGCGCGCCATGCGCCGGATCAGCGCGAGCTGCTGGGCGTCCTTCTCGCCGTAGAGGGCGAGGTCCGGGGCGGTGAGGTGGAGCAGCTTGGCGACGACGGTGAGCATGCCGTCGAAGTGCCCGGGGCGGCTGGCGCCCTCCAGCAGCTCGCCCATCGGACCGGCGGAGATCCGCACCTGCGGCTCCCCGCCCGGGTAGACCTCCTCGGCGGACGGCGCGAAGACGGCGTCCGCGCGCTCCCGCGCGGCGACGAGGAGATCGGCATCGAGGGTCCGCGGATAGCGGTCGAGGTCCTCACCGGCACCGAACTGCAGCGGGTTGACGAACACGGTCACGACGACCTGGCCGTCCGGGCCGACCCGGTCGCGGGCGGCGCGGATCAGGGCGGCGTGACCGGCGTGGAGGGCTCCCATCGTCATCACGACCGCGCGCTCGCCGCGCCGGTCCAGGGCCCGCAGCGCGGCCGCCGTACGGATCAGGGCGGGCCCGGGGTTCGTGGCAGTGGCCACGTCCGCGTCGCCTTGCCCGCCGGAAGCGCCGGCCGCGCCAGCCGCGCCGCCGAAGGCGGTGGCCGTGTCCGTCGTGTGCCGGTCGTCCGTCATCGGGTGCCTCCGTCGGCGAGCACGCCCAGCAGATCCTCGGCCAGCTCGGGTTTCAGCAGCCCGGAGGCCATGGCGCGGTCCGCCGTGGCGCGTGCCATGGCGAGATAACCGGCGACGGTCTGCGGCGCGTGCTCGCGCAACTCGGCGACGTGCGCGGCGACCGTGCCGGCGTCACCGCGCGCGACGGGGCCGGTGAGGGCCGCGTCGCCGGAGCGCAGGGCGTTGTCCAGGGCCGCGCCCAGGAGCGGGCCCAGCATCCGGTCGGGGGCGCCCACCCCGGCGGCGCGCAGCAGTTCGAGCGACTGGGCCACCAGCGTGACGAGGTGGTTGGCGCCGAGCGCCAGCGCCGCGTGGTACAGCGGGCGGGCGGACTCCTCGATCCACTCGGGCTCACCGCCCATCTCGATGACCAGGGCCTCGGCGGCGAGCCGCAGTTCCTCCGGCGCGGTCACGCCGAAGGAGCAGCCGGCCAGCCGCTGGACGTCGACGGCGGTGCCGGTGAAGGTCATCGCCGGGTGCAGCGCCAGCGGCAGGGCGCCCGCGCTCCGGGCGGGGTCCAGGACGGCTGTGCCGTAGCGGCCGGAGGTGTGCACCAGGAGCTGTCCGGGGCGTACGGCGCCGGTCTCCGCCAGACCCTGGACGAGCCGGGGCAGGGCGTCGTCGGGAACCGTCAGCAGGACGAGCTCCGAACGGGCCAGGACCTGCGCCGGCGACACCAGGGGCACCTCGGGCAGCAGGGCCGCCGCCCGGCGCACCGAGGCGTCGGAGACGCCCGAGACGGCGACCGGGCGGTGTCCGGCGAGCCGCAGCGCGGCGGCGAGCGCGGGGCCGACCCGGCCCGCGCCGACAACCCCGACGGCGAGCCTGGCGGGACGGTCCTTGGCCTCGGGGAGAGGGGGTGTGTTCACGGAATACGGCCTTCCGTTCCAGTCCGCTGGCCCGGTTCGGGAGGGCCAGGGGCGGTACCGGACGTGTCCCGGCCAGCTTACGCGAGGACCGCCGGCCGTCTTTCCGCGCTGCGCGACGGGGCCGGGGGCCGGGGGGAAAGGGCCGAGGGCCGGGCGGGCCCGTGGCCGGTGCGCCATCATCGGCGCATGGTGGACGACACGAGTGACGAGGGGCGGGCCCGCAGACTCGCCGCCTGGGGCGGGGCCCGCCGGAGGCTGGCGGAGGTCGCGCCGGCGGAGACCATCGGCGGCCGGCTGGCGCGGCTGGCCGCGGAGGCGCCCGCCGCGTACGACCTGACCGAGCGGACCGATGTCTACGGCGACGGCGCCGTGGAGGCCCTGGAGCGCCGGGTCGCCGGGCTGCTGGGCACGGAGGCCGCCGCGTTCTTCCCGACCGGGACGATGGCCCAGCAGATCGCCCTGCGCTGCTGGGCCGGCCGGACGGGGAACGCGACCGTGGCCCTCCACCCGCTGGCGCACCCGGTGCGGCACGAGCGGGACGCCCTGTCGGTGCTGGGCGGTCTGCGGACGGTCCACCCGACGCAGGAGCCCCGGCAGCCCACGGCGGACGAGGTGCGGGCGCTGGACGAGCCGTTCGGCACGCTGATGCTCGAACTGCCGCTCCGCGAGGCGGGGTTCGTCCTCCCCTCCTGGGAGGAGCTGGAGGCCGTCACCGGGGCGGCGCGGGAACGGGACGCGGTGGTGCACGTGGACGGCGCGCGGATCTGGGAGTGCGCCCGCCATCTGGGGCGGGAGCTGCCGGAGATCGCGGCGCTCGCGGACAGCGTGTACGTGTCGTTCTACAAGTCGCTCGGCGGTCTCTCGGGGGCCGCGCTGGCCGGCCCGGAGAGCCTCGTCGCGGAGGCGGGGGCGTGGCGGCACCGGTACGGCGGGCAGCTCTACCAGCAGTGGCCCGCGGTGCTCTCCGCGCTGGCGGGGCTGGACCGGGAACTGCCGAGGCTGCCGTCGTACGCCGCGCACGCCGGGGTCGTGGCGGCCGCGCTGCGCGAGGGGCTGGCGGCCGCCGGGGTGCCGTGGTTCCGGGTGCACCCGGAGCCGCCGCACACGCACGAGTTCCAGGTGTGGCTGCCGTACCCGGCGGACGCGCTGACCGAGGCGGGGACGCGGCAGGCCGAGGAGACGGGGACGCTGCTGTTCCGGGCCTGGTGGGACGAGCAGCGGGTCCCGGGGGTCGCGATGACCGAGGTGACGGTCGCCGGTCCGGGGCTGGAGTGGACGGCGCGGGACGTCACCGAGGCGGTCGCGGGGTTCCTCGGCTTCCTGGAGCGGACGGAGGGCTGAGCCGGGCCCCCGGCCGCCCGGCCGCCCGGCGGGGCGCCGGCCCGCGGCGCGGCTACGGCGTTCCGCCCGCCCGGACCAGGCCGGTCTCGTAGGCCAGGACGACCACCTGCACCCGGTCGCGCAGCTCCAGCTTGGTGAGGATGCGGCCCACATGGGTCTTCACCGTGGCCTCGGAGAGCACCAGCCGGGCGGCGATCTCGCCGTTCGACTTCCCCTGCGCCACCAGCAGCATCACCTCGCGCTCGCGTTCGGTGAGCCGCCCGATGCGGCCCTTCGCGGGGACGTCGGCGGGGCCCGGCATCATGGGCGTGAAGCGGTCGAGAAGGCGGCGGGTGGTGCTCGGGGCGACCACCGCGTCGCCGCTGTGCACGGCGCGGATGGCGGACAGCAGTTCGGCCGGCGGCACGTCCTTGAGCATGAAGCCGCTCGCGCCGGCCTTGAGCGCGGAGAAGGCGTACTCGTCGAGGTCGAAGGTGGTCAGGATCAGCACCTTGGGCGCGCCCTCCCGGGCGCAGATCCGCCGGGTGGCCTCCACCCCGTCCAGCCGGGGCATCCGGACGTCCATCAGGACGACGTCCGGAGCGGCCGGGCCGAGCACCTCCAAGGCCTCCGCTCCGTCGCCCGCCTCGGCGACGACCTCCATGTCGGGCTGTGCCGCCAGCACCATGCGGAAGCCGGTGCGCAGCAGCACCTGGTCGTCGACGAGCATCACGCGGATGGACATGTGTTCCCTTTCCGAGGGGTGGGGTCGTGCTGGAGCGGTGCTTGGGGGCGGTGCGTCGGGCGGTGCGGGAGGTGGGACGTGGGAGGGGACGTGGGGGCGTGTGAGGGGACGTGGGGGCGTGAGGTGTGCGCGAGAGCGGCGCCCGGAAGCCCGGGGACGGCACCGGGCCGGGGCCGCCTCAGCTCACCGGTTTCAGCGGCAGCACCGCGCTGATCCGGAAGCCCCCGCCGGGTCTCGGTCCCGCGTCCAGCTTGCCCCCGACCATGCCGACGCGTTCCCGCATGCCGATCAGGCCCTGGCCGAGCCCGTCCGAGCCGCCCTTCTCGTACACCTGCCGCTGGGCGCCCCGGCCGTCGTCCTCGACCAGCAGTTCGAGCTCACTGTCGCCGTAGGTGAGCCGTACGGACGCCCCGACGTCCGGGCCGCCGTGCTTGCGGGTGTTGGTCAGCGCCTCCTGGACGATCCGGTACGCGGTGAGCTCCACACCGCTCGCCAGCGGACGCGGCTCGCCGCCGACCCGGAAGTCGACCGGGAGCCCGGAGCCCCGCACCTGTTCGATGAGATCGCCGAGCTGCCGGACGTCCGGCTGCGGTACGTACTCCCCGCACTCCTCGCTCTCGCCGGTGCGCAGCACGCCCAGCAGCCGGCGCATCTCCGCGAGCGCCTGGCGCCCGGTGCCGGAGATGGTCTCCAGCGCCTGCTTCGCCTGCTCCGGACTGGAGTGCAGGACATAGGCCGCGCCGTCCGCCTGGACGACCATCACCGACACGTTGTGGGCCACCACGTCGTGCAGCTCCCGGGCGATCCGGGAGCGTTCGGCGGCCACGGCCATCTTGGCCTGCGCCTCGCGCTCCTTCTCGAGCCGGGCGGCGCGCTCCTCCAGCTGGGCGTAGTAGGCGCGGCGGGTGCGGATCGAGTCGCCGAGCACCCAGGCGAGGGCGAAGGGGACGGTCATGAAGATGACGGCGACCGCGAACGAACCCGTGTCCGGGCCGTGCGGGGGCCAGCGGAGGTTGTAGATCGTCGGCGCCGCGAGACCCGCGGCCAGGGCGAGCCGGGAGGCCCAGCGCGCCCCGTTGGCCGCGACGGTGTAGACGATCACCAGCATCCCGAAGTCGGCCGGGTTCTGCCGGATGTCGGTGAGGAGCTGCACCACGCCCGTTCCCGCGGCGATCAGCAGCATCAGCTCCGGTGCCCGGCGGCGCAGGGCGACCACCGTGCACAGCGCGGCCATCACGAGGATCCCGGCGAGCCGCTGCCCGGGACGGCCCGCCGTCTCCTCCGCGACCCACAGCCCGCCGAGCATCAGCAGGATGGCAGCCCAGAAGCTGTCGACACCGGTCGGGTGCCTGCGGAGGAAGTCGTAGAGACGCTGCACGTGACCCAGCGTAGGGACGGCGGGTAGGTGTAGGGGTCAACCGGACGGCCGATCCTCGGTTCGCGGGCCTACTCCCCAAGGTGGACACATCACCCATCACCGGCGCCTCCGCGGGGCGCGCATACCGTGGCCGGATGACGAGCGAGGGCGCGGGCGGGGACGGCGGCAGCGGTGACGGGAGCCACGGCCGGAACGGCGGCGGCCGTGGCGGGGGCGGCGCGGCGGGACGCCGGGGCCGCTCCCCGGGCGACCGCTCGCCGGGCCCGGAGGTCCCGTCCGGCCCGCGGGGGTGGCGGCAGGCCACCGAGCGGGCGCTCTACGGACCGGGCGGCTTCTACCTGCGCGAGCGGCCCGCGAGCCACTTCCGTACCTCCGTCCACGCCTCGCCCCTCTTCGCGGACGCGGTGGCGGAGCTGCTGGCACGGGTGGACCGCGCTCTGGGGCGGCCGGCCGACCTGGCGCTGGTGGATGTCGGCGCGGGGCGGGGCGAACTGCTCACCGGAGTTCTCGCGGCCGTCCCGCCGGCCCTGGGCGCGCGGCTGCGCCCGTACGCCGTGGAGCGCGCCGCGCGCCCCGGCGGGCTCGACCCCCGGATCGTCTGGCGGCGCGGACTCCCGGCTCCGGAAGAGGGGCTGCGGGGACTGCTGTTCGCCAACGAGTGGCTGGACAACATCCCCGTCGACGTGGCGGAGACGGACGCCCGGGGGATCCCGCGGCTGGTCCTCGCCGGCCCGGACGGGCGGGAGACCCCGGGCGGACCGGTCACCGGACCGGACGCGGAGTGGCTGCGCCGGTGGTGGCCCGCGGACTCCGGACCCGGATCGCGCGCGGAGATCGGCCGCCCGAGGGACGACGCCTGGGCGCGGGCCGTGCGCGCCCTGGAGAGCGGCCTGGCGGTGGCCGCCGACTACGCCCACACGCGGGCGTCCCGGCCGCCGCGGGGCACGCTGACGGGCTTCCGGGCCGGGCGCGAGGTGCCGCCCGTGCCGGACGGTTCCTGCGACATCACGGCCCATGTCGCTCTGGACGCCTGTGCGGAGGCGGGGCGGCGGACGCTCGCGGAGAGGGACGCGCGCGAGGGCGCGCGAAGGGGCACGCGGCCGGCCGCGGCGGGCGGGCGGGAACCGGAGCAGGGGAGCCTGCCGGAGAACGGTCGGCAAGCGGGACGGGACAGCCGGCGGGAGGGCGGGGACCGGGACGGGCGGGAGACCGCGCGCGGCTCCGGGCCGCCGCCGTCGTCCGGCGCTCCGGTCCTGCTGACCCAGCGGGAGGCACTGCGGGCGCTCGGCGTCAGCGGCGGCAGGCCGCCCCTCGCCCTCGCGTCGCACGATCCGGCGGCGTATGTGCGGGCGCTGAGCCGGGCCGGGGAGGCGGCGGAACTCACCGACCCGGCCGGCCTGGGCGCGTTCGGCTGGCTGCTCCAGCCGGTCGGCATCGCACTGCCGGCGGATCTGACGGCGGGGGAAGCGGGGAGCACGGCGGAGAGGCGGCCTTGAGGGCCGTCCGGCGGGGTTCCGTCAGCGGCCCGTCATCCAGCGGTCCGGCAGGGCCTCGCGGCGGCCCGTCCGGGAGCGGTCGGCCTGGGCCCGGGTCACGGCCCGCGCCTCGGCGGCGTCCCGGAGCCGGGCCGTCACCGACTTGTTGGCACCGGTGTCCACGGTGACGTCGGCCAGCCCGCGCGCCCGCGTCCACGGCCCCTGGCGGAGCCGTACGCTCTGCACCTTCGCGTGCGGGACGAGCGACAGCGTGCGGCTCACCAGTCCGTGCCGGGCCGCGAACACCGGCCCCTCGGCCGTGAATCCGTAGCCCCGCCACCACAGCGGCACGCACCAGCGCGCCCGGCGCGGTACCGGACGCATCGCGCCGGCGACCGCCCGTACGTCCACCCCCGGCAGCACGCGCGCGATCACCATGCCGGCCGTGTCCCGGTCCGCCACGGGCAGCAGCACGGTGTTCTTCGAACCGGCGACGTCCAGTTCGACGCGGACCCAGCCGCGCCGCCGCCACAGCAGCGGTTCGACGATCCGCACGGTCTGCACGCGCCCCGGCGGCACCGTCTCGTGCGCCCGGTCGAGGAGCCCGTGGTCGAGCCGGAGCCCGTCCGGGGACTCGCCCACCGTCCAGTCGTACTCGGTGATGTACCGGCCCGCGCTCGCCGCCCAGAAGGCGCCCATCGACGGAATCGCCGCCGCCAGAGCAGGCCAGGGGCTGCCGCTGAGCGCCCAGACGACCGCCGTGACGCCGGCCGCGGCGGCGAGGCCCGCCCAGACCCCGGCGAGCAGCAGGATCGCCACGGCGAGGGTCCGGGGGTGGACCCGCGCGAGCTGCCGCGCGGGCGCCTCGCCGACGTCCCGCGCGGACTCCGGGGCGATGCCCGCCGCACGGGCCAGCAGCTCGGCGCGGAGCTCCCGCGCCTCCTGGTTGCTCAGGAACGCCAGTTCGTCCTTGGCGTCGGTGCCCAGGACGTCGAGCTTGAGCTTGGCGACGCCGATGACGCGGGCCAGCAGTGGCTGCGTGACGTCCACGGCCTGGAGCCGGTCGAGCCGGATGTGCGCGGTGCGCCGGAACAACAGGCCGGTACGGATGCGCAGTTCGGTGTCGGTCACGGAGAAGTGGGTGAACCACCAGCTGAGGAAGCCGTACGCGGCCGCGGCCGGGATGATCACCAGCAGGCCGAGGAGGGCGTGGGTGAGGGTCAGCGCGTCGATCCACTTCTGCGCCTGGTCGAGATCGTGGATCACCCACCCGACGGCGATGGCGATCGGCGCCCAGGCGCGGCGCAGCGGGGTGACGGGGTGGAGCCGGCGCTCGCCGGGGGCACCGCGGCCGAAGGCGGGGGCGGCGCCGGTGCCGGAGGCGGGCGCGGCTTCGGTGGCCGGGCCGGCGGACGGGGGCCGGGCGGCCCGGTCCCCGGGAGCGGCGGCCGGGTCCGCGTCCGGCGGGGCAGCGGGCTTCCCCGCACCGGTGCCGGGCTCCGGGTCCCGCCCCGGGCCCGCCCCGCCGCCGTTCCGTTCGGTGCCGGGCCCCGCGCCGGTCACAGCCCCGCCGATCGGGCCTGGCCGAGTTCGGTGAGCCGGTCGCGCAGCCGGGCGGCCTCCGACGGCAGCAGACCGGGGATACGGGCGTCGGAGGCGGCCGCGGCGGTGTGCAGCTGCACGCTCGCCAGACCGAAGTGCCGTTCCAGCGGCCCGGAGGTGACCTCCACGAGCTGCATCCGCCCGTACGGCACCACGGTCAGCTCCCGCCACAGCACCCCCCGGCTGATCAGCAGGTCGTCGGCCCGCTCGGCGTACCGCCAGGAGCGCCAGTTGCGCTCCAGCAGCCACCAGCCCCAGCCTCCGAGGAGCGCCGGCGGCACGGCGAAGAGGGCCCAGACGGGCCCGGCGGTGAACCACAGCAGCGCGCCCAGGCCGGCGGTCAGTACGGGCACCGTCGCCGCGAGGACGAAGCGGCGCAGCCGCAGCAGTCCGCGCGGCAGCGGAGTCCAGTCGGCGTCGATGCCGGCCGCCGTGCCGTCGCCCGCGGTGCCGCCGTCCGCGCTCGTGTCACCGGCCGTGTCCGTCCCCGTGTCCATGCCCCCAGCGTAGGCGGACTCCGCAACTGCCAGACTGTCTCCCATGACGGAGACGACAGTCGGGATCGGCGGCGCGGCGGAGAGCACGGACATGGTGCTCAACATCGGCCCGCAGCATCCGTCCACGCACGGCGTGCTGCGCCTGCGGATCGTGCTGGACGGGGAGCGCATCCTCTCCGCCGAGCCGGTCGTCGGCTATATGCACCGGGGCGCGGAGAAACTGTTCGAGGCGCGCGACTACCGCCAGATCATCGTGCTCGCCAACCGGCACGACTGGCTCTCGGCCTTCTCGAACGAGCTGGGCGTGGTGCTCGCCGTCGAGCGCATGCTCGGCATGGAGGTGCCCGAGCGGGCCGTGTGGACGCGGACCCTGCTCGCCGAGCTGAACCGGGTGCTGAACCATCTGATGTTCCTCGGCTCGTACCCGCTCGAACTCGGCGGGATCACACCGGTGTTCTACGCCTTCCGGGAGCGCGAGGACCTGCAGGCCGTCATGGAGGAGATCTCCGGCGGCCGGATGCACTACATGTTCAACCGGGTCGGCGGGCTCAAGGAGGATCTGCCCGCGGGCTGGACCGGCCGGGTCCGGCAGGCCGTGGCCTCCGTGCGGTCCCGGATGAGCGACTACGACAACCTGGTGCTCGGCAACGAGATCTTCCGCGGCCGCACCCGCGGCGTGGGCGTGCTGTCGCCGGAGGCGGTGCACGCCTACGGGATCAGCGGGCCCATCGCGCGCGCCTCCGGGGTCGACTTCGACCTGCGCCGCGACGAGCCGTATCTGGCCTACGGCAAGCTGGGCGACGTGCTGAAGGTGGTCACCCGTGACGAGGGCGACTGCCTGGCCCGCTTCGAATGCCTGCTGGAGCAGACCCATGTCGCGCTGGACCTGGCCGACGCCTGTCTGGACCGGCTCGCCGCACTGCCGCCCGGACCGGTCAACCTGCGGCTGCCGAAGGTGCTCAAGGCGCCCGAGGGGCACACCTACGCCTGGACGGAGAACCCGCTCGGGCTGAACGGCTACTACCTGGTGTCGAAGGGCGAGAAGACGCCGTACCGGCTGAAGCTGCGCTCGGCCTCGTTCAACAACATCCAGGCGCTGGCCGAACTGCTGCCGGGGACGCTGGTCGCGGACATGGTGGCGATCCTGGGGTCGCTCTTCTTCGTCGTCGGCGACGTCGACAAGTAACGGGGTCCGGGCGGGCGGGGCCCGTCTCCCGGCGGGCTGCGCTGCGGCGGCCGGGTGGGCCGGCTGCGTCCCCGGACCGGACCGCACAAGGACACTCCTCCGTCCGTCCGTACGTCCGTACGTCCGGCTGCCCGGCCGCTCGGTCCTCCGGTGCCGCCCGCCGTCACATGGCACCGCCGCCCCGACGGGAGCGTCGGGGCGGCGGTGATGCCGGTGTGGTCCGTGCGGCGCGGTCCGTGCGGAGCCCGGCGAGGGCTCACCGGTGCGGGGCGCCGGTACGGCGGTCAGGAGGAGTGGGCGCGCAGCTCGCTGAGGTTGAGCTGTTCGGTCTCGTCGTGCTCGGTCAGGTCGATGACCTCGTTCTGCGCATGCTCCGGCTCCTCGGACTCCGGGGTCGCGGACGCCGGGCCTGTCTGCCGCGGCGGCTGCCGTCGCTCGGACTGCTGCTTCCGGGAGAGCGGCTGCGGTCCGCGGCTCTGCCCGGAACGCGGCTCGTCCCGCTGCCCGGTGCGCTTGCCCCGCGAAGGCGTCTGCCGGGTCCGCTTCGCCGGCTGCGGCCGTCCGGACCCGCCGGCCCGCGGGGAGCCGTCGTCGCGCTGCGCGGGCCGCTCGTCCTGCCCCGCCGGCTCGCTCGGCCCGTCCTGCCCCTGCCGGGCCTCGTGCTCGGCGAGCGCCTCGGCGCCGACCACATCGGCCAGGTCCTCTTCCGGGGCGACGGCCGTCAGCTCCGGGCGCTGCCGCGCGGCCCGCTCGGACTGCGTACCGAAGAAGTCGAAACCGCCTTCGGTGCGCGGTGCGCTGCCGCGCCGGGGCTCGTACGGCACCACGGCCGCCGCGGCCGGCATCGTGTGCTGCTCGCGCGGCGCGGGGGTGCTGGGGTCGGCGGCCGTGCGGTCACCGCCGTCGCTCCCGGCGGCCGCCGCGTGCTTCCCCCGGGGCTCGTCCGCCTCACCGCGGCCGGCCTGCTCGGCCTCCCGCCTGCGGGCGGCCGTGACCGTGCGCTCGGCCTGCTGGCGGGCACCGTTGCGGGCCAGCCGCCGCAGCGCCTCGGAGGCCCGGAGGTAGGCCGCCGGTGTCGGGGTGCCGTCGCCGCCGAGGGCGGGCCTGGCGGGCCCGGACTCGATCGCGAGCAGGCGGCGGCCCTCCAGGGCGCTGGCCCGTTCGGTCTCCGCGGTGGCGTAGCGGCGCAGCAGTCCGGCGTGTTCGTTGCGGAGCCGGGCCAGTTCGGTGCGCTTGGCGCGCAGCTTGGCCTCCAGCTCCCCGCGGAGCTCGCGGAACTCCTCGACGTCCGACTCCAGTTCGGCGATCCGCTCCTCGGCGCGCCACTCGTCGCGCGTGCGGGCCCGGTGGAGGTCGGCGACCTGCTTGCCGGCGGCCCGGTCCCAGGCGCGCATGAGCACCGCGCCGGTGACGGCGGCGGCCGCCGCGGCCACCACCAGCAGCCGGAGCCCCACCGGATCGTCGGTGAGCAGGGCGCCGACGGCACAGGCGGCCGAGACACCGATGACGGTCGACGGGGGCAGAAGCCGGTGCAGGGGTGGCGAATGGCGGTGGCGTCCACGTGGCATGGCCAGAAACTTACCGTGCGCCTGACGTAGATGGGGACCACGACGACAATCTGTTTTCCGCCGGTTACGTGTCAAGCAGTCCTTTGGACTCGAGGTAGTCGGCCGCCACATCCGCGGGCTTCTCCCGGTCCGCGTCGACCCGGCGATTGAGTTCGACGAGATCGCGGGTGGAGAGGGTGTCGGTGAGCCGGCCGAGCGCCGTCTCGATGTCCTTGCCGCCGGCGTCCTCGGCGTTCACCACGGGGAGCACATTGTCGGCGTTCTGGAGTCCCTTGTCGTCGGCGAGCAGGACCAGCCCGAATTCCTCCAGCGTGGCGTCGGTGGTCGTGGTCAGCACCATCTGGTCGGTGCCGTCCTTGACCGCCTGCTTGGCCTGCGGGGTGCCGACGCCCTTGGGATCGACGGCGGTGATGTCGATGCCGTAGGTCTTCTCCAGACCGGGCCGGCAGAACGGGCGGATGTCGCACTCGTCGCCCGCGGCCAGCCTGACGGGCTTCCCGGAGGCTCCCAGATCGGAGAGCGTCTCAAGATCGTTCCGCTCCGCGAATTCCTCCGTGACGGCGAAGGCGTTCTGGTCCACGGCTTCACCCGCACGGAGTACCTTCAGACCGCGCGGCCCGGCGAGCTTCTTCAGCGCGGCGACGGTCTCGCCGACGTCGTTGGAGGCGACGGGCTCGGCTTTCGGGCCGTTCTCCTTGGCGTTGAGGAATTCGGCGAGCGTGGCCGCGTATTCCGGCACGACATCGATCTCGCCCTTCTCCAGCGCCGGTTCGTACAACTCCCGGTTTTTGAGCGTCTTGACCGTGGTGTCGTAACCGGCATCGGCCAGCAGCGCCGCGTACAACTCGGCCATCAGCTCGGATTCCGTGAAGCCGGCCGAGCCGATGACCAGCGAGCCCTTGTCGGAATCACCGGTTCCACCGCCGCCCTTCTCCTCCAGGCTCCCGCCTCCGCAGCCGGTCGCCCCCACGGTCAGGACGGCGAGGCCGGCGGCCGCGGAGAGGACTCGGCGGAAGCGGACGGAGTGCGCGATTCGGGTCATCGGAAGACCTTCCTGCTCGTTCGGGGGGACGGGGAGGAGATGGGGGACGGAGTGGGGAGGGGGACACGGAAGCGTGGTGATCGGCGTACGGGCCCGGTGGACGGCCGGGAGACCGCCGCGCGGGCCGGTCCACGGGACAGCGGGCGGGGCCCGGACCGCCGGAACGGGACCGGGGGACGGGTGCCGCGAGGGGGCGGGACCGAGGGGCCGGACGGCGACGGCCCGTGGCCCGGGTGCCGGCGCGAACCCCCGGACACCGGCGCACCCGACGCCGGGGCCGGAGGCGGCGCACCCCCGGTCATGGCGCCACCCGGGTACGGAGACCCGTACCGCCGCCCCGGGCTCCGGACCGGCCTCCCGCGCCGCCCCGGGCGGCCGCGGAGCCCCTGCGCCGGATCGGATCGAGCAGCCACTGCGCCAGCGCGAACAGCGCCTCGACGGCCAGCGCCAGCGCGGCGACCAGCAGCGCCCCGGCCACCACCTGCGGGGTGCTGTAGGTGTTGAACCCCGCCGTGATGATCCGGCCCAGGCCGCCGCCGCCCACCAGCCCGGCGAGGGTGGCCGTGGCGACGACCTGGATCGCCGCCGACCGCACCCCCGTCATGATCAGTGCGAAGGCCAGCGGGAGTTCGACCCGGGCGAAGACCTGGCCGCCGGACATCCCCATGCCCCGCGCGGCCTCCACGACGTCCCGGTCCGCCTCGCGCATCCCGACGTAGGCGTTGGTCAGCAGCGGCGGCACCGCGAACAGCACCAGCGCGATGACCGTCGGCAGGTCGCCGTGGCGGCCCAGCGGGGTGAGCGTGAGCAGGACCAGCACCGCGAACGTCGGCACCGCCCGCCCCGCGTTGGAGATGTTGACGGCCAGCGCTCCGCCCCGCCCCCGGTGCCCCAGGTACAGCGCCACGGGCAGCGCGACGGCGCAGGCGAGCCCGAGGCTGACCGCCGTCAGCCACAGGTGCTCGGTGAGCCGCCGCCCCGCGCCCGTGCCGCCGGCCCAATGCGCCTCCGTGGCCAGCCAGTTCCAGGCTTCCGCCAGCACGCCCATGCGCTCAGCCCGCCTTCGCCGCCGGGGCGGCGGGAGGACCGGACACCGGAGCGGCCGCCCGAGGGGAGGAGGGCCCGGCGCCACCCGGCCCCGCGCCACCGGGCCGTGCGGACGCCCGGGCGGACCGTATGTGCCGCGTCCAGGGCGTCAGCAGCCGCTGCGCCCCGAGCAGCAGCAGATCCGCCAGCACGGCCAGCAGCACACAGATCACCGAGGCGGTCAGCACCTGGGCCCGGAAGAAGCTGTCCAGGCCCGCGTAGAGGAGATTGCCCAGACCGCCGTGGCCGACGATCGCGCCGACCGTCGTCAGCGACACGGCGGAGACCGCGGCGATCCGCAGCCCGGCCATCAGCGCGGGCAGCGCGAGCGGTATCTCCACCTCGAACAGCAGCCGGGCCGGGCCGTATCCCATCCCGCGCGCCGCCTCACGCGTGCCGGCCGGGACGGCGTCGAGTCCGGCCAGGATGTTCCGCACCAGCACCGTCAGCGAGTACAGGGCGAGCCCCGTCACCACCACCGAGGCCGACAGCCCGAACACCGGCATCAGCAGGGCGAACATGGCGAGCGACGGAACCGTGTAGAGGACGGTCGTCAGCCCCAGCACCGGGCCGGCCAGCCCGCGCCACCGGCGGACCAGCAGCGCCAGCGGAAAGGCG
Organism: Streptomyces xinghaiensis S187; assembly: GCF_000220705.2. GTDB lineage: Bacteria > Actinomycetota > Actinomycetes > Streptomycetales > Streptomycetaceae > Streptomyces > Streptomyces xinghaiensis. Next base: position 3,180,465 of record NZ_CP023202.1, read on the forward strand.
GCCAGCAGCCCGATCACCACCGAGGAGAGCGCGATCAGCACATGCTGCGCGGTGGCGTCCAGCAACTCCTGCGAGCGCGTGCGGAGATACTCCCCGCAGATCCATTCGTTCGCCCTCAGACAGCTCTGCCCGCTCACGACCGTCCCCCTCGCGATGCGTTGTCAGCCGTTCCCTCCGCGCTTCCTTCCGCGCTTCTCCGCCTGCCCGTCCCCGTGGTGCCCGTGCTGCCCTTGCGTGGTCCCGCGTCACGCTCTTCTCATGCTCACTGTGCGGCGACCCTATCCCCCGGGTCGGACAACTCCCCGGGAAACGGTGGCGCGCCGGTATCGTGGGCCGCCGGATCCGGTCACGGGCGCCCGCGCCCGGCCGGAGGAGCCGGAGCCGTCGTCCCGGGGGGGACCCTTGATCCGCTTCGAGCAGGTGACCAAGCGTTATCCCGACGGCACGACCGCCGTGAACGATCTCTCCTTCGAGGTCGCGGAGGGTGAACTCGTCACCCTCGTCGGTCCGTCGGGCTGTGGCAAGACGACCACGATGAAGATGGTCAACCGGCTGATCGAGCCCACCTCCGGCCGGATCCTGCTGGACGGCGAGGACATCGCCGCGGCCGACCCGGTACGGCTGCGCCGCCGCATCGGCTACGTCATCCAGCAGGTCGGCCTCTTCCCGCACCGCACCGTCCTCGACAACACCGCCACCGTGCCGCGCCTGCTGGGCCGGCCCCGGAAGGCGGTCCGCGAGCGCGCCGCCGAACTCCTCGACCTCGTCGGCCTGGACCCGGCCGTGTACGGCGACCGCTATCCCGACCAGCTCTCCGGCGGGCAGCGCCAGCGCGTCGGAGTCGCCCGCGCGCTGGCCGCCGACCCGCCCGTCCTGCTGATGGACGAGCCGTTCGGAGCCGTCGACCCGGTGGTCCGCGAGCGGCTGCAGAACGAGTTCCTGAAGCTCCAGGCGACGCTGCGCAAAACGGTTCTCTTCGTCACCCACGACCTGGAGGAGGCCGTCCGTCTCGGCGACCGCATCGCGGTCTACGGGCAGGGGACCATCGAGCAGTTCGACGCCCCGGCCGCCGTGCTGGGCGCCCCGGCCACCGAGTACGTCGCCGGCTTCGTGGGCGCGGACCGCGGTCTGAAGCGGCTCTCGGTCACCCCCGTCGAAGCGGGCGACCTGGAGCGGCCGCCCGTGGTCCGCCTCGACGACCCGCTCGGCTCGGCCGTGCGCCGGCTGACGGCGGAGGGGGCGCGCTGGGCGGTCGTCCTGGACGACGCGGGACGGCTCCACGGCTGGCTGCCGGCCGACGCGGCCCGCGCCGGAGCCGCCGCCGGAGCCAACCCCACCGGCCCGGGCACCGGCTCCGGGGCCGGGCAGGGGAGCGCCGTGAGGGGTACCGCCGGGGCCGCCGGGGCCGGCAACACCGTCCGGCACCACACCCGCCGGATGGAGGCGTGGCTTCCGGTCGGCTCCTCGCTCAAGCAGGCGTTCGCCACCATGCTCCAGCACGACGCCGGCTGGATCGCGGTGCTGGACGGCGACCACTTCCTGGGCGTCCTCACCCCGGCCCGCCTCCACGAGGCCCTGCGCCGCTCGATCGGCGCGGACGCGAACGCGCTCGCCCGCACCGAGGTCACCGTGGAGACCGTTCCCGACAGCTGACCCCGGCCTCCCCGCCCGGGCCACGCCGAGGACCGGGAGCCGACGGCCGCAGCACCGGGCGGCCGGGATGCAGCCGGACGGGCGGCCGTGCTGCGGCGGAAGTTGATGCCCCGTCCTCGGCGCGGCGGGCGGCGGAACCCGGCTGCCCGGACCGCCCTGAGTTCGTCCGCCCCGCGCCGGACCTTCCTGAGCGACCCCGCTCCGACCGTCCTGCGCAGGACCGCCCTCGGCCCGCGCCGCCGTCCTGCGGTGCAGCCCGGCGGCTGCGGCGACCGACACACTGCTGCCCTGCCCGAGGTCCGTCACGCCGACCTCGCGGGCGAGAACCCGGATCTCCTGGAGCTGGGGACGGAGATCGGCGGGAAGCGCCCGGCTCACATGGCCGAACCGCTCCCGCGGCCACGCCGCCTGCTCCCGGTCCAGCGGAGCGGTCGTCTGCCGCCCGGCCTCGGCCGCCCTCAGCTTGACCACGACCTCCACATAACGTGGTACCGGACCGGACCGGGCCGGAACGGCGAAGGGGACCTTCGGCGGGATGTCCGGGGTCACCCGCGCCGACACGACCCGGCCCGTGAAGGGGTATCCGGCCGTCTTCTTCGCCGAGAAGCGCAGCTCCGGGCCGCGCGGCTCGGGAGGAGCCGGCACCGGGGACGGTGCGGCGCGGCGCACGAGCCGGCTCCGCACACCACGCGCCGCCGCTGAACCGTGGAGACTCCGGCTGAGGCTCCCTCCCCGACGGGGTCGCGCCCGGTCCGACGGGTCACCGGACCGGAGCGACGGCGGAGTGCCGCGACGGCGGTGGCCTCCGCCGGCCGTCACCGGGCGGCGGCCCGAGCCCCCGGGGGCCGTTGCACCCGGGCCGCTACGCCGGGACCGTTATGCCGGGGCCGTTCCCGGGCCGCCCTCGTCGTCCTCGTCCTCGGGGAGCTTGCAGACCCGTTCCAGCAGCAGGCCCGCCGCCACCACGGCCAGCCCCGCCAGGACGGCGAGGCCGGCGTAGAGGGCCTGGTCGCCGCGGCTGCCGCCGTCCAGGCCGTTCACCAGCAGGAAGACCCCGACACCGCCGTACATCCCGGCGACCGGGGCGGCGACCAGCGCGCTCGCCTGGCCGAAGACCACCGCCCGGGCTGCGACCATCGGGTCGACGCCCTTCGCGCCCGGCTGCCGCTCCCGCTGGGCCTTCAGCCGGCTCCGCAGCGACAGCGCGGTGGCCGCGAGGACGGCGGCGATGGCCGCCAGCACCACGGGGGCGGCGAAGGGCACGCCCGGCAGCGAGCCGAAGGCGTCCCAGAGACCGGCCACCGCCCAGGCCAGCACACCGGCGACGGCGAAGATCCCGCCCAGCACTCTGATCCGAAGTTGCCTCACCGAGTGCTCGCCTCGCTCTTCCTGATGGACGGGAACCGACCCCCGCACCACGGGTCACCGGAGGTGGACACGAGGGTAACGGCTACTCGGGCAGTCGGAGTTCCAGGTCCGCCCGCCGCTCCACCCCCTGGCCGGGGACCTCGTCCAGCAGCTCCGCCACGGGGCCGTGGCCGGGCACCTCCGCGGCCGGGTCGACGTCGTGCCACGGCGCCAGCACGAAAGCGCGCTCGTGGACCCGCGGATGCGGCAGCGTGAGCGCCGGGTCGTCCGAGAGGACGCCCTGGTAGGCGACGATGTCGACGTCCAGCGTCCGGGGGCCCCAGCGTTCGTCGCGCACCCGCTCGAACGCCTCCTCGACGGCGTGGGCCCGCTCCAGCAGGGAGCCCGGCGGCAAGGTCGTCCGCACCAGCACCACGGCGTTGAAGTAGGACGGCTGGGTGCCGGGATCCACGCCCCAGGGCTCCGTCTCGTAGACCGGGGAGACCGCCTTGACCCGGACACCGGGGGTGTCCTCCAGCGCGTCGACCGCTCCCTGCAGGGTCTCCAGGCGGTTGCCGAGATTGCTGCCGAGAGCGATCACGGCCCGCTGCGGGTTGGAGAGCGTCGTGTCCGCCGCGTCCACCCAGTCGGCCACCGAGGCGGGGACGGGCTGCACGGTCGGGTCGCTCGTGGTCATGGGCGGCTCCGGGTAATGGTGATGGTCACGTCGTCGAAGGGCACGGTGATCGGCGCGTCCGGCTTGTGGACGACCACCTCCACCTCCCGTACCGGCTCGTGCCGGAGGCAGCGCTCCGCGATCCGCTCGGCGAGCGTCTCGATCAGCTCGACCGGCTCACCCTGGATCACGGCGACGGCTTCCTCGGCCACGACGCCGTAGTGCACCGTCAGCGTGAGGTCGTCGGCGGCCGCCGCGGGGCGGGTGTCCAGGCCCAGGACGAGGTCCACGACGAAGACCTGGCCCTTCTCCCGCTCCTCGGGGAAGACCCCGTGGTGTCCGCGCGCCCTGAGGCCGCGCAGCGCGACTCGGTCCACGACTGTCACTCCCGCTGTCGGTTACGGATGGACGGACGCCGGGCGGAGTCTGCCGCAGGTGTCCCCCGCGGCCCCGCCCCGCTCCGGGACCGGTGCGCCGCGCTGATGGAACGAACCTACCGGCGGCCACCGACAGCACCCGTCCCGGGCCGTGCCCGCGTGTGCCACGGTGCCACCGGGAGCGCGGCTCGGCCGAGCTGGGCGCCGCCGGACCCGCCGGGGTCCGCGACCCACGCTCTCACCCCTTACCCGGCCACCGCGCGACTCGAACGGGTGAACTGGGACACCCTTCAGGGAAGCGTGCGGGAAGCCCGGGTGAACACGGGACACTTCTCCCGTAAGGCACCCGTACGGCGCTCGTTCGGCACCCGCACTTGCGCCCGCACGGCGCTGACCGGACCGGACACCTAGACGAGCCCGGTGCCGCCCGCGCCGCCCGGCTCCTCGTCCTCGTCCGGCTCGCCGTCCTCCCCCGCGGTGTCGGCCAGCACCGGCGAGCCGTGGTGGGCCCAGATCCGCCAGCCGTCACCGGTGCGGCGGAAGACGTTGGTGGCCACGACGAGCTGGCCCACCAGCGGCCCCAGCTCGCCCTCCTCCTCGGCCGGCCCGCCGCTGAGGATGTTCTCGGTGCAGGTCACCAGCGCGGTGTCGCCGTCGATCTCCACCTCGACATCCGTCAGGAAGAACTGGATGTACTCGGTGTTCGCCATGATCAGCGCATACGAGCGCAGCACCTCGCCGCTGCCCCGCAGCACCGGCCACCCCGGGTGCACGCAACTGACGTCCCCGGGGAGCCACATCGCGGAGAGCGCCTCGAAGTCGCCCTGTTCCATGGCCTCGTAGAGGGCCGTGTTGGCCTGCTCGACCTGCTCGTAGTCGGTGCTACGGGCGGGCCTGCTCACCCGGCCCCCTCGACGGCGCGCGCCACGCGCACCGCGTCGGCCGTCGCCCGCACCTCGTGGACCCGTACGGCCCAGGCGCCCTCGCGCGCCGAGATCGCGGAGACGGCGGCGGTGGCCGCGTCCCGTTCCCGGGCGGGCGGCGGGCTGCCGCCGGGGCCGGCCAGCACCCGGCCGAGGAAGCGTTTGCGGGAGGCCGCCACCAGCAGCGGACGGCCCAGGCTCCGCAGCTCGGGAAGGGCCGCGAGCAGGGCCAGATCGTGCTCGGCCTGTTTGGCGAAGCCCAGCCCGGGATCGATCACGATCCGTTCCGGCGCGACGCCCCCGGCGACCACGGCGTCCATCCGCTCCCGCAGTTCGCCGGCGACCTCGCGGACCACGTCGGAGTAGACGGCACGGGCGTTCATGTCCTGGCTGAAACCGCGCCAGTGCATCACCACGAACGGCACCCCCGCCTCGGCCACCACCGGCACCATCGCCGGGTCGGCGAGGCCGCCGCTCACATCGTTGACCAGCGCCGCCCCGGCGGCCACCGCCCGCTCCGCGACCGACGCCCGCATGGTGTCCACGCTGACGGTCACGCCCTCGGCGGCCAGTCCGCGCACCACGGGGAGAACCCGGCGCAGTTCCTCCGCCTCGTCCACCCGGGAGGCCCCCGGCCGCGTCGACTCGCCGCCGACATCGACCAGATCGGCACCCTCGGCGACGAGCTCCAGGCCGCGCTTGACCGCGTCCCCGGTGTCGAACCACCGGCCGCCGTCCGAGAAGGAGTCGGGCGTGACGTTCACCACGCCCATCACCGCGCAGCGGTCCCACTCCGGCAGACCGGTCACCACGCCGCGCAAGCTCCTCATCCCTCCACCTTAGGCCCCGGACGGCCCGCGTCCCGCCCGGGGCACCGCGCCGGAGCGCGCTCCCGGCGGAATCCGGACGCCGTCCCGCGAGGGGCGCGCCCCGGCGCGGGTCTCAGCGCGCGAGGATGAGGCTCATCGCCTCGGCGCGGGTGGTGGCGTCGCGGAGCTGGCCGCGGACGGCCGAGGTGGTGGTCTTCGCCCCGGGCTTGCGTATGCCGCGGACCGACATGCACATGTGCTCCGCCTCGATGACGACGATCGCGCCCCGCGCCTCCAGGATGCGCATCAGCGAATCGGCGACCTGCGTGGTGAGCCGCTCCTGCACCTGCGGCCGGCGGGCGAACACGTCCACCAGGCGGGCCAGCTTCGACAGACCAGTGATCTTGCCGGTCTCGGCCGGGATGTAGCCCACGTGGGCGACCCCGTGGAACGGCAGCAGGTGGTGCTCGCAGAGGCTGACGATCTCGATGTCCTTGACCAGCACCAGCTCGTCGTGGCCGAGGTCGAAGGTCGTGGTCAGGACGTCCTCCGGGTCCTGCCGCAGTCCGCCCAGGATCTCCCGGTACGCGCGGGCCACCCGGGCCGGGGTCTCCAGCAGCCCCTCGCGGTCCGGGTCCTCGCCGACCGCGATGAGCAGCTCGCGGACGGCGTTCTCGGCCCGCTTCTCGTCGAACTCGCCGACGGCGCGCCCGCTGTTCAGCGTCACCGGGTCGGTCATGTGGTGCCTCGTTTTCCTGGTACGTGCCGTACGAACGCTCGTACGACGAATGCCGCGCCTTCCCAGGGTAGAACCCAGGAGGGCACGGCACTCATTCCGGACCGGGCGGCTCAGCTCTCCGGACGCGTCTCCTCGGGCAGCTCGGCCTTCTCCGTGGAGATCTTGGAGGAGGCACCGGCCGACTGGGAGCCGTTGGCCATGGTGAGCTCCTTGGGGGAGAGCACCGGAGGCCGGGTGGAGGGCGTACGGCGGGAGGAGCCGGTCCACGCGGGGCGGGCCGGGCGCTTGACCACCGGGGCGAAGATCTCGGCGATCTCCTCCTTGTTCAGGGTCTCCTTCTCCAGCAGCCGGAGCACGAGGTTGTCCAGGACGTCGCGGTTCTCGACCAGGATCTCCCAGGCCTCGTTGTGCGCCGTCTCGATGAGCTTCTTGACCTCTTCGTCGACCAGCGCGGCGACCTCTTCGGAGTAGTCGCGCTGGTGGCCCATCTCACGCCCGACGAAGGGCTCGGAGTTGTCGCTGCCGAACTTGATGGCGCCCAGCCGCTCGGTCATGCCGTACTGGGTGACCATCGCGCGGGCCGTGGTGGTGGCCTTCTCGATGTCGTTCGCGGCACCGGTGGTCGGGTCGTGGAAGACCAGTTCCTCCGCGGCGCGGCCGCCCAGCATGTACGCGAGCTGGTCGAGCATCTCGTTGCGGGTGGTGGAGTACTTGTCCTCCTCCGGCAGCACCATGGTGTAGCCGAGGGCCCGGCCTCTCGACAGGATCGTGATCTTGTGCACCGGATCGCTGTTCGGGGAGGCCGCCGCCACCAGGGCGTGTCCGCCCTCGTGGTACGCGGTGATCTTCTTCTCCTTGTCGCTCATGATCCGGGTCCGCTTCTGCGGTCCGGCCACGACACGGTCGATCGCCTCGTCCAGGAAGTGGTTGTCGATCAGCTTGGCGTCACTGCGGGCCGTCAGCAGGGCGGCCTCGTTGAGGACGTTGCTGAGGTCGGCACCGGTGAAGCCGGGGGTCCGGCGGGCGACCGCCTGCAGGTCCACGTCGGGCGCGACCGGCTTGCCCTTCTGGTGCACCTTGAGGATCTCCAGCCGGCCCTGCATGTCCGGCCGGTCCACGGCGATCTGCCGGTCGAAGCGGCCCGGGCGGAGCAGCGCCGGGTCGAGGATGTCCGGCCGGTTGGTGGCGGCGATCAGGATGACGCCGCCCTTCACGTCGAAGCCGTCCATCTCGACGAGCAGCTGGTTGAGCGTCTGCTCGCGCTCGTCGTGGCCGCCGCCCATACCGGCGCCGCGGTGCCGGCCGACGGCGTCGATCTCGTCGACGAAGACGATCGCGGGGGCGTTCTGCTTGGCCTGCTCGAAGAGGTCCCGGACCCGGGAGGCACCGACACCGACGAACATCTCGACGAAGTCGGAGCCGGAGATCGAGTAGAACGGGACGCCCGCCTCGCCGGCGACGGCGCGCGCGAGCAGCGTCTTGCCGGTGCCGGGGGGGCCGTAGAGCAGCACGCCCTTGGGGATCTTGGCGCCGACGGCCTGGAACTTCGCCGGCTCCTGCAGGAACTCCTTGATCTCGTGGAGCTCCTCGACCGCCTCGTCGGCCCCGGCCACGTCGGTGAAGGTGGTCTTCGGGGTGTCCTTGGTGATCAGCTTGGCCTTGGACTTCCCGAAGTTCATGACCCGGGAGCCGCCGCCCTGCATCTGGTTCATCAGGAAGAGGAAGACCAGCACGATGAGGACGAAGGGCAGGAGCGAGAGCAGGACGCCGACGAAGGCGTTCTGCGACTGCGGGGAGACGGTGTACCCGTCCGGCAGCGTGCTCTTGTCGCCGTCGTTGACCCTCGCCTGGAGGTCCTTGGCGAGCTCGGTGCCCTGATCGCCGATGTAGCTCGCCTGCAGCTTGTCGCTGCCCTCGATCTCGACGTCGTCCTTGAGCTCGATCTTGATCTTGCTTTCGTCGCCGGTGGTGAGCTCGGCGGACTTGACCTTGTTGTCGGCGATCGCGTTGACGACCTGGCCGGTGTCCACCGTCTTGAAGCCGCCGGACGAACCGACGACCTGCATCAACACGACCACGGCGAGGACGGCCAGCACGATCCACATGACCGGCCCACGGAAGTAGCGCTTCACGTCCATCCATACGGGGCGCGGGCGCCCCGTCCCTCCTGCCACAGTGAGGCACGCCGGCTTCGCGGTGAGCCGGCCGTGCGTACGGTGAATTACTCGACCTGTTGAAGACTTGCCTTCGGACGGTACCTCAGCTTCCGCCCCGGGCGCTGCCCGGGCGGTGAATGACCACCGTCCGTACAAACCTCAACGCCGCGACGGCGCCCGGCGTTCCCGCCGGGCGCTCCCGGCCGCTCAGCCGCCGTAGACGTGCGGCGCCAGGGTCCCGACGAAGGGGAGGTTGCGGTACTTCTCCGCGTAGTCGAGGCCGTAGCCGACGACGAACTCGTTGGGGATGTCGAAGCCGACGTATTTGACGTCGATGTCGACCTTGGCGGCCTCGGGCTTGCGCAGCAGCGTGCACACGTTCAGCGAGGCCGGTCCGCGCGAGCTGAGGTTGGACAGCAGCCAGGAGAGGGTGAGCCCGGAGTCGATGATGTCCTCGACGATGAGGACGTCGCGGCCGGCGATGTCGGTGTCCAGGTCCTTGAGGATCCGGACCACGCCGGAGGACTTGGTGCCCGCTCCGTATGAGGAGACCGCCATCCAGTCCATGGTCACGGGGGTCGACAGCGCCCGGGCCAGGTCCGCCATCACCATGACCGCGCCCTTGAGCACCCCGACGATCAGCAGATCGCGGCCCGCGTACTCGGCGTCGATCTCCGCGGCCAGCTCGGCCAGCTTGGTGTCGATCTCTTCCTTGGTGATGAGCACCGACTGAAGGTCGGTGCCCATGTCCTTGTCGTCCACCCGCGTCACTCTCGGTCGTTACGGCCCGGTCCCGGCAGCACTCGTTCCCGGCGGTGGCCGGAGGATGCGTCGGGAGGCGGCTCAGTGCTCGGCGGCGGTCTGGTCGCGCCGCCCGATGACCAGATTGCCACACCGCCGGCGGACCTCGACGCGCCCGGGCAGGTTGAGTGCGCCCTGGCCGTGCCAGTCGGTGACCAGCCGGTCCATTTCCTCGATGTGCCGGGCGAAGAGCGAACCCGCGGGCGAACCGGCCGCGATGGCCGCGCGGCGCAGCACCCGGCGGCGGATGGCCGGCGGCAGCACGGCGAGCTTGGCGACGTCCAGGCCGCCGGCCGGATCGCCGCCGCCATGGCCGCCGTCCGTGCCGCCGTCCGGGGCGGACCGGACGGAGCGTTCGGCGTCGTCCGCCCAGACGTCCAGGGCGTCGGCGTCGTCGCGGGAGAGCTGGGCGGTTCTGGCGAGGGCCTCGATCACGCCCTTGCCCAGGGATTTCTCCAGGGCGGGCAGCCCTTCGTGGCGCAACCGGGAGCGGGTGTAGGAGGGGTCGCTGTTGTGCGGGTCGTCCCAGACGGGCAGCGACTGGGCGAGGCAGGCCGTACGCGCCGTCTGCCGGTCGAGCCGGAGGAAGGGGCGCCGGTAGCGGCCGTCCCTGCCGGAGACGGCGGCCATGCCGGAGAGCGAGCGGATGCCGGAGCCGCGGGCGAGCCCGAGGAGAACGGTCTCGGCCTGGTCGTCGCGGGTGTGGCCGAGCAGGACGGCGCGGGCGCCGTACCGGTCCGCGACGGAGTCGAGGGCGGCGTAGCGGGCGTCGCGGGCGGCGGCCTCGGGGCCGCCGGACCGGCCGACGTCGACCGCGACCGTCTCGACGGGGTCGAGGCCGAGTTCCCGCAGGCGCGCGGCGACCTCCTCGGCGCGCTTTCCGGAGCCCGGCTGGAGGCGGTGGTCGACGGTGACCCCGCCGGCACGGATGCCCAGCTTGGGCGCCTCGAAGGCGAGCGCGGAGGCGAGCGCGACGGAGTCGGCGCCGCCGCTGCAGGCGGCGAGCACCAGCGGGGCGCCGGGGGCGCTCGGGGCCGGGCGGCCGGACGGCTCGGGGCGTCCGGCGGGCAGGGCGGCGGGCGACGCGGAGGAGGAGGGAGCCGAGGGGGCGGAGGGAGAGGCGGGCGGGGAAGACGTGCCGGGCGTGCCGGCGCCGGCGAGCTCGGCGAGGAGGTCGTGGAGCGTGCGGCGGACCGCCAGGCGTATCGCCGCGACCGCTGGATGGGGACCCATGTCCGGTTCCCTTCCTGTCAGGGGGAGATGTCTCGGGGGCCGTGCGGACCGGGGGCGGTGGACCGCCCGACGGCACTCGGCCTTCCGTCACACTGTGTGTGTAGATGGTGACAGAGGCGAGCCATTACCCGAGCATCGCACGCCTTCCGGGGTCGCACGGTCCCTCGGACGGGTGATCTGCAGGACTTCCATTCGGCTCCCGGCCCCCGGCTCCGGTCCGGATCGGCCCCGGACCGGAGGAAGTGCTCGCGGACGGGGCCGGACGGGGAGGGACGGACCCGCGGGGTCAGCTCTCCTTGCGGTGCACCCGGGCGACCCATTCGGCGGGGGCGGCGATCTCCGCCTTGGTCGGCAGGGTGTTGGGCGAGGTCCACACCCGGTTGAAGCCGTCCATGCCGACGTCCTTCACCACGGCCCGGACGAAACGCTCGCCGTCGCGGTACTGGCGGAGCTTGGCGTCGAGCCCGAGGAGCTTGCGCAGGGCCTGGTCCAGCCGTCCCGCGCCGCTCGCCCGGCGCTGCTGGAACTTCTCGCGGATCTCGGCCACGGAGGGGACGACGTCCGGGCCGACCCCGTCCATGACGAAGTCGGCGTGGCCCTCCAGCAGGGACATCACGGCGGTGATGCGGTCGAGGACCTCCCGCTGGGCGGGGGTCTGCACCAGTTCGACGAAGCTGCGCCCGCCGTCCGCCTCGCCCTCCGTCCGGCCGCCGGCGAGGGACTGGGCCGCCTCGCGGACACGTTCCAGGAGGGTGCCGGGGTCGATGTCGGTCTCGGCGAGGAAGGTCTGGATCTCGCCCTCGATGTGGTCGCTGAGCCAGGGGACGGCCGAGAACTGGGTGCGGTGGGTCTCCTCGTGCAGGCAGACCCAGAGCCGGAAGTCGTGCGGTTCGACATCGAGTTCGCGCTCGACGTGGACGATGTTCGGGGCGACCAGGAGCAGCCGGCCGCCGTTCGCCCCGGCGGGCAGGTCGCGGCCGGGCGGGGCGAAGGTCTCGTACTGGCCGAGGACGCGGGAGGCGAGGAAGGAGAGCAGCGCCCCCAGCTCCATGCCGGTCACCTTGGAGCCCACGGCGCTGAGCACGGCTCCGCCGGGGCGGCCGGCCCGGCGGCCCTCGACCTTCTCCAGCAGGGGTTTCAGCAGCTCGCGGAAGCCGGCCACATTGGCGCGGATCCAGCCCGGCCGGTCGATGACCAGGACCGGGGTGCCGCCGCCGGGGGCCGGCGCCACACCGTCGGCGGACGGAGCCGCCATCCGGGTGAAGGCGCGCACGTGTTCCTCGGAGGAACGGGCGTGCCGGCGCAGCTCGGACACGACCGCGCGTGCCTCGTCACGGCTCACCTCGGGGCCCGGCCGTACCAGCCGGGTCGCGGTCGCGACCGCGAGATTCCAGTCGACCATCTGGGCACCGCCGAAACTCGTCATGACTTCACCGTACGTGGCGCGCGGAGAGAGCGGGAGGAGTGCACGTCGGGGGTGCGGCCCGGCGGCTGGCGCGGCTCCGGGGCCCGGCGGCCTGTCGTGCCGGGGCGGGGCCGGCCGCGCCGGGGCGGTCAGCGGCAGCCGCAGTTGGCCAGGGCCGAGGCCAGGCGGTCCAGGGCCGCCTGGGCACCGTGGGCGTCGGTGCTGCCGTTCGTGATGAACGCGAAGGCCAGCAGCCGGCCGTCGGCGTCGACGACCGTGCCGGCGAGGGCGTTCACGCCGGTGAGGGTGCCGGTCTTGGCGCGGACCATGCCGGTGCCCGCGGAGGCGTCCGCGTAGCGGCTGCGGAGGGTGCCGCTGAATCCGGCCACGGGGAGTCCGGTGAGGACCGGGCGGAGCTCGGGGCGCTCGGGGTCGGTGGCCCGGACCAGCAGCTGGGCGAGGAGGGCCGTGGAGATCCTGCCGTCCCGGTCGAGGCCGCTGCCGTCGGCGAACCGGGCGCCCTTGAGCGGCAGGTCCAGCTCGGCGAGCCGGTCCCGTACGGCCTTCTCCGCGCCGGTGAAGCTCGCCGGCCTGCCGTCGGCGACCGCCGTCTCCCGGGCGAGGGCCTCGGCGATGTCGTTGTCGCTGTTGGTCAGGGCCCGTTCGACGAGGGCGGAGACGGGCATGGAGCGGACGGCGGCGACCCGCTCGGCGTCCTTTCCGGCCTTGGCGCGGCGGGGCTCTCCCTTGACCTTGACGCCGCGGTCGCGGAGGAGGCCGGCGAAGGTCTTCGCGGCGTCGGCGGCGGGGTCGGCGGAGCGGGGCGCCGGGCCGCGGTGGCTGTCGTCGAGGCGGCCCGCGTCGGTGCTCAGCGGGACGACCGGGGCGATGTTGTCGTTGTGCCCTATGGGGTGCCGGTCGGGTCCGGACCAGCGCGAGGTGTCGTACGCCAGGACGGTCTTCCCGGCGCCGTCCTCCTTGAGGGCGTGTGCGGTGCGGTCGGCCAGGTCGCGCAGGCTCGCCGGGTTGCCGGGCTGCCGGGAGCCGCGGGCGGTGAGGGTCGGGTCGCCGCCGCCGACCAGCACGATCTCGCCGTCGCCGGAGCCGGTGACGACCTCGGTGGTCAGCCGGTGGTCGGGACCGAGCGCGGTGAGGGCGGCCACCGCCGTCGCGATCTTGATGGTGGAGGCGGGTACCGCCGGGGTGTGCGCCCGGGTGCCGTGGACCAGGTCGCCGGTGGCGGCGTCGGCCACCGCGGTGCTGCTCAGCGAGCCCAGGGCCGGGTCCTCCAGCAGCGGGGTGAGGGCGTCCTCCAGACCCGTCGCGGTGGGCGGCGGGGCGGCTTCGGACGAGCCGGCGGCGCCGCCGAGGGCGGCGAGGACCGCGGTGGCCGCGGGCGCCGACTCGTCCGTGGCCGACGTACCGGGTGACCGGCCATCGTGACGCTCACCACCCTCGCCGTTCCAGTGGGCCGCGCGGGTCCGCTCGGCCGTACGCTGTCCGGAGTCCCATGGGCCGGCCGCGGTCACCGCTCCGGCCGCCATGACGAGCCCGAGTACGGCGGAACCCGCCGCCAGGTGCCACGGCGGCAGGGCCAACCACCCGCCGACGGGCCACCTGTACCGCCACCATCCGGCCTCGGGCACTTCGGACCAGCCCCTTTCGCACCCACGCCCCCGCGTAAGGGACACTTAACCATCAGAATTATGGCCTGATCATGGAGGAGCCACCCGTGGAGTTCGACGTCACCATCGAGATCCCGAAGGGTTCGCGCAACAAGTACGAGGTGGACCACGAGACGGGCCGTATCCGCCTGGACCGCCGGCTCTTCACCTCGACGAGTTACCCGGCCGACTACGGGTTCGTCGAGAACACCCTCGGCGAGGACGGCGACCCGCTGGACGCCCTGGTCATCCTGGACGAGCCGACCTTCCCCGGCTGTCTCATCAAGTGCCGCGCGATCGGCATGTTCCGGATGACGGACGAAGCGGGCGGTGACGACAAGCTCCTGTGCGTGCCGGCCTCGGACCCGCGCGTCGAGCACCTGCGCGACATCCACCATGTCTCGGAGTTCGACCGCCTGGAGATCCAGCACTTCTTCGAGGTCTACAAGGACCTGGAGCCCGGCAAGTCGGTCGAGGGCGCCAACTGGGTGGGCCGCGCCGAGGCCGAGGCCGAGGTCGAGGCGTCGATCAAGCGCCTGGAGGCCTCCGGAGGGGCGCACTGACGACGGTCGCGCCGGAGTGATCCGGCCACGGTCCCGCCGGCGCGGCGGCACCGTATGACGGTGGTACGGGCGGGCGGCGCACTCCTCGGTGCGCCGCCCGCTCGCTGCCCGGCCCCGGCGGACGGGACATACCGGGCGAGCGCCCCGGGAATGCGCCATGGTGGCCTGAGGGGCGCGGGACGCATTCGAGTTCTACGAGGAGGAACGGAGCACGTGGTGGCGGACGCCCAGCGGCACGGCGGTGCCCCCGGGTCGGAGCGGGAGGACCCCGAGAACCGCAAACCGCAGTCCGACGAGGCGCGCAGCGCCTTCACCTCACCGCTCGGCGTCCCCCTGCCGCCACCCCCGGAGGAGGAGCACCCCACCTCGGAGTTCGCCCTCCCCACGGGCCTGGCGCCGGAGCCGCCGCCCGAGCCCGAGGGCTCGGCCTTCGCGCCGCCGGGCGGGCGGCAGCCGGAGGCGGCCGGCCGGGACCGGCCCAGCTCCTTCCCCGCCTTCACTCCCCCGAACGGCATACCCGCCGTCCGGCTGTCCAAGGCACAGCCCTGGCAGGACCGGATGCGCACCATGCTGCGGATGCCGGTGGGCGACCGTCCGGTGCCCGAGCGGGCGGAGCGCCACGAGGACGAATCGGGGCCCGCCGTCCCCCGGGTCCTGGACATCTCGCTGCGGATCGGAGAACTGCTGCTGGCGGGCGGCGAGGGAGCCGAGGACGTCGAGGCGGCGATGTTCGGCGTCGCGCACGCCTACGGGCTGGACCGCTGCGAGCCGACCGTCACCTTCACCCTGCTCTCCGTCACCTACCAGCCGTCCCTGGTGGACGACCCGGTGACGGCCAGCCGGACGGTGCGCCGCCGGGGGACCGACTACACCAGGCTGTCGGCCGTCTACCGGCTGGTGGACGACATCACCTCGGACGACATCGAGATCACGCTGGAGGAGGCGTACCGGCGGCTGGCCGACATCCGCCGGAACCGCCACCCCTACCCCGGCTGGGCGCTGACCCTGGCCGGCGGGCTGCTGTCGGGGTCGGCGAGCACCCTCGTCGGCGGCGGCTGGCTCGTCTTCCTCGCGGCGGCGGCCGGGGCCATGCTCGGCGACCGGCTCGCCTGGCTGGCCTCGGGCCGCGGGCTGCCGGAGTTCTACCAGTTCGTGGTGGCCGCGATGCCGCCCGCCGCGATGGGCGTGACGCTGGTGCTGGTGCACGCGGAGGTCAAACCGTCCGCGGTGATCACGGGTGGCCTGTTCGCGCTGATCCCGGGGCGGGCTCTGGTCGCGGGGGTGCAGGACGGGCTGACCGGCTACTACATCACGGCCTCCGCCCGCCTGCTGGAGGTCGTGTACCTGATCGTGGGCATCGTGACCGGGGTGCTGCTGGTCCTGGTGGTGGGCGTGGAGCTGGGCGCCGAACTCAGCCCGGACGAGTCACTGGGCAGCGCCTACCGGCCGGTGACCCAGATCGTCGCGGCCATGCTGCTGGCGCTGGCCTTCTGCATCATGCTCCAGCAGGAACGTTCCACCGTGCTGGCGGCCACCCTCAACGGCGGCGTCGCCTGGATCGTCTACGGCGCGCTGCACGACGTCGGCGAGATCTCGCCGGTGGCGGCGACCGCTGTGGCGGCCGGGCTGGTGGGCCTCTTCGGGCAGTTGCTGTCCCGCTACCGGTACGCCTCGGCGCTGCCGTACGTCACGGCCGCGATCGGGCCGCTGCTGCCCGGTAGCGCGACCTACTTCGGTCTGCTCGGCGTCGCGCAGGGCGATCTCAACGCGGGACTCGGCTCGCTGACGAAGGCCGTGGCGCTGGCGCTGGCCATCGCCATCGGGGTGAACCTCGGTGGCGAGCTGGCCCGGCTCTTCCTCAAGCGGCCGACGGTGGAGGCCGAGACGGGCGAGCGGCGGGCGGCCAAGCGCACCCGCGGATTCTGATCCGGGTCCCGGCCGCCGGGCGGTCGGGGAGGTCCCGGCCACCGGGCGGGCGCGGAGGGGAGCGGGCGGCGGGCCGCGGCGGTGAAGGGCCGGCGGGCCGCCCCGCTCCCGGCCGTCAGGGCTGCTCCGGCTGCCCGTACCGGCCGGGCTCGCCGTATCGAGCCGGCTGTCCGTACTCGTCGGGCTGCCGGCCGTACTGATCCGGCCCGCCATAGGGCTGCTGCTGCCGGCCGTACTCGTCCGGCCGGCCGTAGGGCTGCGGCTGCTGCCCGTACTGCTGGTGACCGTACTGCTGCTGCCCGTACTGGCCCGGCTGCCCGTACTGCTGGGGCGGCTGCTGACCGTACTGATCCGGCGCCGGCTGACCGTACGGCTGCTGGCCGTACTGCTGCTGACCGTACTGGCCCGGCTGCCCGTACTGATCCGGCTGACCGTACGGCTGCGGCGCCTGCTGACCGTGCTGCTGGGGCTGCTGGCCGTACTGGCCGGGCTGCCCCTGCTGGTCCGGCCGGCCGTACTGGCCCGGCTGACCGTAGGGCTGCTGCCCGCCGTACGCGGGTGCGGGCTGCGCCGGCTGTCCGAACGCTGCCTCCGGGCCGTCGTGCGGCTCGGGCGCGGGCTCGGGACGGACCAGGGCCGGCTCGTCGGGGAGGGGCACGGCCCGGCGGGACTGGGCGCGGGCCCGGAGCACCTCGATGATGATGGGCAGCACCGAGAGCAGCACGATCAGGATGAGGATCTTCTCGATGTGCGTGTGCACGAAGTCGATCTGGCCCAGGAAGTAGCCGAGGACCGTCACACCGGCGCCCCAGAGCACGCCGCCGATGACGTTGAAGGTGATGAACGAGCGGTAGTTCATCCGGCTCACACCGGCGACGATCGGCGTGAACGTCCGCACGATCGGTACGAAGCGGGCCAGGACCAGGGACTTCGGGCCGTACTTCTCGAAGAAGTCGTGGGCCTTCTCGACGTTCTCCTGCTTGAAGAACCGGGAGTCCGGCCGCTTGAACAGCGCGGGCCCGACCTTGCGTCCGAAGAGGTAGCCGACCTGGTCCCCCAGGATCGCGGACACCACGATGAGCGTGCAGATCAGCCAGAGCGGATAGCTGAGCGTGCCCGTCGCCACCAGCAGACCGGTGGTGAAGAGCAGCGAGTCACCGGGCAGGAAGAAGCCGAAGAACAGGCCCGACTCGGCGAACACGATCGCCAGCACGCCGATCAGGCCGAAGGTCTGGATCAGATAGTCCGGGTCGAGCCAGCTGGGGCCGAGCGCGATGGTGGTCACGAAGGGGAGACTCCAGGTTCGGGGCGCAGGCTCAAGCGGGGCCCGGGCGCGGTTCGTGGGGCGACTGTACAGCCCTCCCAAGCTACCAACGCCCCGTGAATGCGGGGGGTTCCGGAGCCCCCACCCGGGTTCCGGCCCGCTGTGCGGGGCAGGCGGACACCGGTGCGGGCTTGCATGGCGGTGTGCCGGGCAGGCGGTAATGTCCGCCCTCTGATCAGGGGGGTTCGTCACGTGAGAGGAGCCGTTCCATGACCAGTGCCGTGCGTCTGGCCGTCATCTACTACTCGTCCACCGGGACCAACACCACCGTCGCCAAGGAGATCGCGGACACCGCGGCGAAGGCGGGGGCCGAGGTGCGGCTGCTCCGGGTGGCCGAGCTCGCGCCCCGGGCCGCGGTGGACTCCAACCCGGCGTGGGCCGCGAACGCCGATGCGACGGCCGGCATCCCCGAGGCCGGACCGGACGACATGGTCTGGGCCGACGCGGTGATCTTCGGGACCCCGACCCGCTACGGGAATGTGTCCTCGCAGCTCAAGCAGTTCCTCGACAGCCTCGGCGGGCTGTGGTCCGAGGGGAAGCTGGCCGACAAGGTCTACAGCGGCTTCACCTCGTCGGCGACGCTGCACGGCGGCCAGGAGTCCACCCTGCTCGCGCTCTACAACACGATCTACCACTTCGGCGGGGTGGTGGTGGCCCCCGGCTACACCGATCCGTCGAAGTTCGCGGACGGCAATCCGTACGGCACCTCGCACGTGGACGCCCAGGGGGAGAGCCCGGTGGACGAGACCACGCTGCGGGCCGCACGGGTGCAGGCCGAGCGGGTGGTGCGGCTCACCCGGGCGCTCAAGGCCGGGGCCGCCGCGGAAGGAGGGTGACCGGACGGGGGACGACCGGACGGGGGCGGCCCGGGACCGGCGGGCTCCGGTCCCGGGCCGTCCGCCCTCCCGTGCCCCTCAGGCGCCCCGGCTCCGGTCCCGGTCCCGTTCGCCCCGTTTCCCGTCCCGGTCCGCGAACGGATTCTCCGCGCCCTCCGGCAGGACCTGCACGGACCGCTCGCCCTCACCGGCCATCACGTAGGCGCCGCCCTCCAGCCGGGCGATCAGTCCGCGCGTCCACTCCGCGCCGCTCTCGGCGCGATGGGTCCAGAGCTTCATGATCTCCCCGATGTGGCCCCACTCCTCGGGGGGCGCCGTCGGCAGCCACTCCCGCTCGACCTCGTCCCGCCACGCCTCCAGCGCCGCCACCCGGCGCCGCAGCAGGGAGACGGCCTCCTCGCGGGGCAGGTCGACGAGGAAGCCGACCCCGGCGGTCAGCAGATCGGGCTTCTGGTCGTGCCGGACCAGGGCCTCGCGGAGCAGCGCGAGATACTCCCGCTCCCCCTCCGGTGTCAGTTCGTACTCGGTGCGCGGCGGGCCGCCGGCCGGGCTGGGCTCGGTGTCGTGGGCCAGCAGCAGGCCCTCCTTCGCCATCTGCTTGAGGGCGTGGTAGATCGACCCCGGCTTGACGTTGGACCACTCGTGGGCGCCCCAGTACTCCAGGTCGCCGCGGACCTGGTAGCCGTGCGCCCGGCCGTGCTGGCGGACGGCGCCCAGCACCAGCAGTCGCGTCGCCGACATCGGCCGTCCTCTCCTGCCGCTTCCCGCCGCCGGTCCGTACGGCGTCACCCTAGCCAAGACGGCGGGGTCCGGCCGGGGCGGGGAGGGCCGTTCTCAGGCGGTGGCCGGTTTGCGGCGGCCGCGGTCCGCCTCCGCCTCGATCTCCATGTCGACCAGTTCGAACGCCGTCTTCCCGTCCAGGGATTCGCGGATGATGTCGGCGTGGCCGGCGTGCCGGGCGACCTCCTGGATCAGCGTCAGGACCAGCCAGCGCATCGACCGCTCCGCCCCGGGCGGGAACCACGGCGCCTCGGGCAGCGCGAACGCGGCGTTGAGATCGGGCACCTCGCGGACGAAGCTCTCGGTGCGGGCGGCGACCGCGTCCCACTCGGCCAGTTTGCCGGCGATCGTCTCGTCACCGATCAGTTCGAAGCTCTCGTGCCAGTTGGAGGCGTCGCGCTCCGTCGCGTACTTCAGGCCGCGGGCCGTCCGCACCCAGCCGTCCTCCGTCTCCACCAGGTGCTTGAGCAGGCCCGAGAGGGAGAGTTCGCTGACGCTCGGCTTCCGCGCCGCCTGCTCCTCCGTGAGACCGAGCAGCGAGCGCCGTACCGCTCCGCGCTGTGCCTCCAGGTAGGCGAGAAGGGCGCTGCGCTCGTCGCCGCGGGCCTCGGCTTCCACAAGAGTGGGCATGTTGGGAGGGCCTTTCTGTACGCGTACGCTCCGGTCCCGCCGGATGCGTACCGGTTGTTCGGAACATCCCTCACGCTACGGGTACTTGCGGTCAGCTTCTGTCCGCAACATCCTGTCCGCAACATACGAGGGAACGGCAAAAGCACGGAGGCCCGGGCGGTGGGCCCGGGCCTCGGTGCGGTGGTGCGGTGGTGCGGTGGTGCGGGTGGTGTCAGAAGGGGAAGACGCTCCTGCCGTGCTGGATCGAGATCCACTTGGTGGTGGTGAAGGACTCGATCATGGCGTCACCGTTGAGCCGGCCGAGGCCGGAGTGCTTCTCCCCGCCGAACGGCACGATCGGCTCGTCGTGCACCGTGCTGTCGTTGACGTGGATCATGCCCGTCTCGATCCGCTGCGCGACCCGCACGCCGCGCTCGACGTCGGCCGTGTGGACGGCGCCGCTGAGCCCGTACGGGGTGTCGTTCGCGATCCGTACCGCCTCGTCCTCGTCCTCGACGGGGACGAGGACGACCACCGGGCCGAAGACCTCCTGGCAGAGGGCGTCCGAGCCCTCCGGCACATCGGTGAGGACGGTGGGCGAGACCAGGGTGCCCTCGCTCCCGCCGCGGACCAGGGCGGTCGCGCCGGCCTCGATGGTGCGCTCCACCAGCGAGGTGACGGCCTCGGCCTGCGCGGGGTTGATGAGCGGGCCGATCTGGGTCTCCGGGTCGGCCGGGTCGCCCACCTTGAGGGAGCGGACCTTGGCGGTGAACTTCTCGGTGAACTCGTCGAGGACGGCGCGGTGCACCAGCACGCGGTTGGCGGACATGCAGACCTGCCCCTGGTGGACGAAGCGGCTGAACACCGCCGCGTCGACCGCGTAGTCGAGGTCCGCGTCCTCCAGCACGATCAGGGCGCTGTTGCCGCCGAGTTCGAGAACCGAGCGCTTGAAGTGGGAGGCGGCGACGGTGCCCACATGGCGGCCGACCTTGTCCGAGCCGGTGAAGGAGATGACCTTGGGCACCGGGTGCTCGATGAAGGCGTCGCCGATCTCCGCGATGTCGGTGATGACGACGTTCAGCACACCGGGCGGCAGACCGGCGTCCTCCAGAATCTTCGCGACCAGGGAACCGCCGACGATCGGGGTGTTCTGGTGCGGCTTGAGGACGACGGCGTTGCCGAGGGCGAGGGCCGGGGCGACGGATTTGAACGACAGCAGGAACGGGAAGTTGAACGGGCTGATGACGCTGACGACGCCGACCGGCTGCCGGTAGACCCGGTTCTCCTTGCCGTCGGCGGCCGCCGGGAGGATCCGCCCCTCGGGCCGGACCGCCAGCAGGATCGCCTCACGCAGGAACTCCTTGGCGAGGTGGAGTTCGAAGGCGGCCTTGAGGCGCGTGCCGCCGAGCTCCGCGATGATCGCCTCGGTGATCTCCTCCTGGCGCTCGTCGATGAGGGTGAGCGCCCGCTCGAAGACCGCTCGGCGGGTGTACGGGTTGGTGGCCGCCCACGCGCGCTGGGCCTGCTCGGCGGCCCGGTAGGCCTCGTCGACCTCGTCGACGGTGGCGATGGTGATGGCCGCCAGCTTGTCCCCGTTGTAGGGGTTGAAATCGATGATGTCCCACGAGCCGGTGCCGGACTTCCACTCACCGGCTATGTACTGGTGGGCCAAATCTGCGAAGTAGGACATGCCACCCCTGACGTGGAGACCGGAGCGCCGGGCGGGGCGCACGCGGAGGGATCGGACTCCTGACGGATTGTCATCGTACTGATGTCTCAGTAGTCCCGGAGGATTTTACCGATGAGTTCGCGGCTCGCGGCCGGGTCGGGGCTGTCCGCGCGCAAGCGGTCCAGCACGCGCCGGTACTGCCGGACGTCCTCGGGCTTGTCGAGGTAGAGCGCGCTGGTGAGCTGCTCCAGATAGACGATGTCCGAGAGATCGGACTCCGGGAACCGCAGCAGGGTGAAGGCCCCGCTCTCGCCGGCGTGGCCGCCGAAGGAGAACGGCATGATCTGGAGCGTCACCCGCGCGTGCTCGGACATCTCGGTGAGATGGCGGAGCTGGCCGCGCATCACCTCCCGGTCGCCGTAGGGCCGGTGCAGCGCCGCCTCGTCCAGGATGAGATGGAACTCCGGTCCGCGCTCGGCGACGAGCAGCTTCTGCCGCTCCAGGCGCAGGGCGACGCGCCGGTCGATCTCCGACGGCGGCGCGTCGGGCTGGCCGCGGGTGACGACGGCGTGGGCGTAGGCCTCGGTCTGCAGCAGACCGGGCACGAACTGCACCTCGTAGCCGAGGATGCCGGAGGCCGCGCCCTCCAGGCCGACGTAGGTCTGGAACCAGCCCGGCAGCACATCGCCGAAGCTGTGCCACCAGCCGGCGACATTGGCCTCCCGGGCCAGGCCCAGGAGGGCGTCGCGCTCGGCCGGGTCGGTGACTCCGTAGAGCGTGAGCAGGTCCTCGACGTCCCGGGCCTTGAAGCTCACCCGGCCCAGCTCCATCCGGCTGATCTTGGACTCGGAGGCGCGGATCGAGTAGCCCGCGGCCTCGCGGGTGACGCCCCTGGATTCGCGGAGCCGTCTGAGCTGCGAGCCGAGGAGGATGCGGCGCACCATCGAGCCACTGGATCCTCCTGCCCCGCCCGTTCCGCTTCCCGGCTGCCCTGTGCTCATGTGCCGACTACCTGTCTCCGTAGTTGATGCACTGCGACCGTCAACAGGCGAAGTCTGCCACTTCCGGGCTCCGTTGCGTGCCGGTCCGGTTACACAAAGCGGAGACGGGCGGGAAGTCCGGTGGAGCCGGGCCCGAAGATTAACGGTTCAATCCACCGTGAGCCGGGGCAATACCGTCAGCTGCACGTGCATCTGCCCTTGCATCTGGCGTACGCATTGGGAACGATGGTCCCCAGCACCACAGCACGGCTGCCTCGACCGATTCCACTTGGGCCAGGAGTGCCTCGCATGGGGACCAAAGGATCGACCATGCTCGAGCCGTTAAGGCGGGAGCTTCCGCCCATCGGCTATGAGGCGGTCTCCAGCAGCGCCACCTGCTCGCTCGCGCCGCACTACGAATCGGTGGGGGGCGCACGCCGGTTCACCCGGTCCGCGCTCTCGGAGTGGGATCTCGACGACCACTTCGACACGGTCGCGCTGGTGGTCTCGGAACTGGTCACCAACGCGCTGCGGCACGCGCTGCCGGACGCCCTGTCCGCCGCCGCCCGCCAGGACCCGGCCGCGGGGACGCGCACGGCGGAACCGGCCGTGCGGCTGCATCTGATGCGCTGGAGCACTCATCTGGTCTGCGCCGTACGGGACCCCAGCCGGGACAGCCCGGTCACGGGGAGACATCTGCCGGAGGACCCCGAGCGCGCCGGGGAGTCCGGCCGCGGACTCCATCTCGTCGAGGCCTTCAGCGACAACTGGGGCTGGCATCCGCTCGCGGGGACGCTGCGCGGGAAGGTCGTCTGGGCACTGTTCCGGCTGCCGGCGCTCCGGGTGCGCCAGGGGCCTGTCGTCACATGATCTCGGCCGATGGATCATGGTCGGGTGACACGTCGCCATGAACTGTCCGATGCAGAGCGGGGATTCCAGCCGCTGCTCCGCCGGTGAGCCGTAGACGGCACGTTCACCCGGATGCTCCGGGCCGCACGGGCGAGGGTGGATGCGGCCGGAGATCGACTGCCGGTGTGGGTCGCCCCCCAATCGCGCGGAGCCACGGCCGCCTCGTGCCCGATCGCCTGTGACATCTGCGGCTCCGCATCAGGACGCCCGTCGCTCACCTGCCGCGTTCGCGCGCCGGGACAATCCAGCGGAGAGTAGTCACGTAAGGGATATTTCGACTACGGCAGGCTGCGCGCTGCGGTGGCGCCCGCATGACGGGATGGTTCTTGTGACAACTTCGCCCTTCGGGTCCGGCGACCCGTTCTCCGATCTCTTCAACCGTTTCTTCGGCATGAGTCCGGGAGCCTCGCCGCCGGCCGTACAGCGCGTGCCCATCGGGCGACTGCTCAGCGATTCCTCTCACGAGCTGCTGGCGGCGGCAGGCGGCCGGGCGGCCGAGGACGGGGCCGATCTCGACACTGTGCACCTGCTGTGGGCCGCCACGCAGGTGCCGACCGCCCGGCAGGTGCTGGAGCAGGCAGGCGCTGATCCGGACCAGCTGGCTGCGGACCTGCAGGAGAACCTTCCCACCGGAACCGGCGGCCCCGGGCTCACGCCGGCGGCGAAGCGCGCCCTGCTTGCCGCCCACGCCCACTCCCAGGCGACCGGTGCCTCGTACATCGGTCCGGAGCACATCCTCACCGCGTTGCTGGACGATTCGGACCTCGCCCGCACGCTGGAATCCGAGGGGGTCTCCCCCGGCGCGCTGAGCGGCGGCGGAGCCGGCCGGAAGGCGCCGTCGGGCGGGCACAGCGACACCCCCACCTTGGACGAATACGGGCGCGACCTCACCGACGAGGCCCGCAGCGGACGCCTCGACCCGGTGATCGGCCGGGCCGAGGAGATCGAGCAGACCGTGGAGGTCCTTTCCCGGCGCACCAAGAACAACCCCGTGCTCACCGGGGATCCCGGCGTCGGCAAGACCGCCATCGTCGAAGGGCTGGCGCAGCGGATCGTCGCCGGAGAGGTCCCGAAGGCTCTGCGCGACCGCCGCGTCGTGAGCCTCGACATGGCCGGCCTGGTCGCCGGGTCCAAGTACCGGGGAGAGTTCGAGGAGCGGCTGAAGAAGGTGATCGACGAGGTCACGGAGTCCGAGAGCGGCATCGTCCTGTTCATCGACGAGCTGCACACGGTCGTCGGCGCCGGCGGAGGCGCCGAAGGCGCCATGGACGCCGGAAACATCCTCAAGCCCGCGCTCGCCCGGGGCGACCTCAGCGTCGTCGGCGCCACCACCATCGACGAGTACCGCAGGTACATCGAGAAGGACGCCGCCCTCGAACGCCGCTTCCAGCCGGTCATGGTGCGCGAGCCCACCGTCGAGGAGACGGTCGAGATCCTGCACGGGCTCCGCGACTCCTACGAGGCCCACCACCAGGTCCGTTACACGGACGAGTCCCTGGACGCCGCGGCCGCCCTGTCCGATCGCTACATCACCGACCGCTTCCTGCCGGACAAGGCGATCGACCTCATGGACCAGGCAGGAGCCCGGGTGGGACTGCGCGGCCTCGGCGCCCCGGCCGGGACGGCGAGCCTGGAAGACCGCCTCACCAAGCTCCGCAGGGAGAAGGACGAGGCCGTCAGCACCGAGGACTACGAACGCGCAGCACAGCTCAAGGGGCAGATCCGGCAGACGGAGCGGGAACTCGCCGGCGCCGGCGGGGAGCGGGAAGAGGCCGGCAGCGTGACTCCCGAGGACATCGCCGATGTGCTCTCCGCGCGCACCGGCATCCCCGTCTCCCAGCTCACCGAGACCGAGCGCGAGCGGCTCACGAAGCTCGAAGAGGCCCTGCACGAGCGCGTGGTCGGCCAGGACGAGGCAGTCACTGCCGTCTCCCAGGCCGTGCGCCGCGGGCGGGCGGGCATGGGAGACCCCGACCGGCCAACCGGCAGCTTCCTCTTCCTCGGACCCACGGGTGTCGGCAAGACGGAGCTGGCCAAGGCACTTGCGGAACTGCTCTTCGGAGACACCGACCGGATGATCCGCTTCGACATGAGCGAGTTCCAGGAGAAGCACACCGTCTCCCGGCTCGTCGGCTCCCCGCCCGGATACGTCGGTTACGAGGAGGCCGGGCAGCTCACCGAGGCGGTGCGCCGCAAGCCGTAC
Source organism: Streptomyces xinghaiensis S187 (assembly GCF_000220705.2). Classification (GTDB taxonomy): domain Bacteria; phylum Actinomycetota; class Actinomycetes; order Streptomycetales; family Streptomycetaceae; genus Streptomyces; species Streptomyces xinghaiensis. The sequence goes on from NZ_CP023202.1 coordinate 3,206,047, forward strand.
AGCGTCATGCTGTTCGACGAGGTCGAGAAGGCCCACCCGGACGTCTTCAACCTGCTGCTGCAGGTGCTGGACGACGGACGGCTCACGGACGCCCAGGGACGCACGATCGACTTCCGGCACACCGTGGTCATCATGACCAGCAACATCGCCTCCCAGCGCATCCTGGACCACCGGGGGGAGGTCGACGACATCAGGGATGACCTGATGGCCGAACTCCAGGGGCATTTCCGGCCCGAGTTCCTCAACCGCATCGACGAGATCATCGTCTTCCACGCCCTGACCCGGGCGGACCTGGTGCGCATTGTCGACCTTCTGCTGGAACGCAGCAGGCGCAGGCTCCACGCCCAGCAGATCAACCTCGAGGTCACCGAGACCGCCAAGGAGTGGCTGGCCAATCGTGGCTACCAGCCGGAGTTCGGGGCCCGGCCGCTGCGCCGTACCATCCAGACGGAGCTCGACAACCGCCTTTCGAACATGCTGCTCAGCGGCTCGCTCAATCCGGACGACACCGTCGTCGCCGATGTCAAGGACGGCGAGCTGGCACTGGCCCTCGGTCCGGCGGCCGACTCGGGCGGTGCGGAAGCGCCGGAGCCGAACGCAGCAAGTCCGGCCGAGTAGCCGATCCGAGCTGGAATTTCCCCGTCTTGAGCCGGGGGTTGACAGCGTCGCCGCCAGGATCGAGGGCGTCACGGCGGCGGCCGCCCAGTGGGAGGTCAGCGCGGTGCTCAGCGTCGTGGCGGAGCTCGCCGGCGACCTGCTCGACCGTGTGATCCGCCGGCTCCGGCCCGGGTACGCGCTGCCGCCCGCCCGGCGGGCGCGGCATGTGGGAGTGTGCGGGGCGTCCGGCGACCGCCCGTACGGAAGGTGGGGGTCTGCGAGGTGGTCCGGGAGTTCAGGGGACCGGCCGGGGACGGCGACCCGGCCTGTCTGCCGCGGAGCGGGTCAGTCCCTGATCAGGTGATCGAACTCCCCGTCCTTGATGCCCAGCAGCATCGCCTCGACCTCGGCCGGCGTGTAGATCAGCGCGGGCCCGTCGGGGTGGCGCGAGTTGCGCACCGCGACGTCACCTCCGGGCAGCTTGGCGAACTCCACACAAGCACCCTGTGAATTGCTGTGCCGGCTCTTCTGCCACACGGCCTCCCTCAGTTCCGTGGCGGCCATACCGTTGTACGCGTGATGCACAGGACTCTCCCGAAATGGCTCGGCGGTATCCCGCCGTATGTGTGGGGGGTTGTGGGCTGCCCGGATCATAACCGCGTTCACATGCCCATGCATGAGCCTTTGCACGTGCACCATCGGTATGCGAACCACTCCGCAGGGTTTCGGCGGAGTCCGCAATTCCCCCTTTTCCATGGAGCGGCGGGTACCGCTCCAGCCCTCGCCGCTTTCCCGGGGGCGCACGTCAGCACCGTTACCCCACGCCGTGACATGCGTCACTCCACCCCCACGGGCCTTCCCCCGGGGCGGGAGAAGAAGGCCGGCAACCCAATGCAGGTCTTCTGGTCGATATGGATGACGTGAAGAACGTTCTTCTGGTTGGTTCCCGGCCGGGAATTTCCCCGGTTTCTTCGGAGAGGGGGCACGGAGGCTTTTCTCCGTGGACACCGTCCCCGTTTTCGTCGCACCTTGCGCCCCGCTTCGTCGCGCTGGGCAAGGGCCAATGGACCCGGGGTCACCCCCGCGCGGAACCGGTGGGAAGAAGCGGAAGAGGCATCCCCGGTATGCGGCCGAATGCCGGTGCCCCGGGCTGCGGTGCGGGAGCGCGGGTAGGGATGACGGCATGCTGCTGGCCGAACTCGCGGAGACGTCCAGAGACGTCGCCGCCACCTCCGCCCGCTCGGAGAAGACGCGTCTGCTCGCCCGGCTGTTCCGGGACGCCGAGCCCGCCGAGGCTCCTCTGATCATCACCTATCTGGCGGGCCGGCTGCCCCAGCGGCGGATCGGGGTCGGCTGGAGCGTCCTCAAGGAGCACCGGCCGCCGGCGCCCGAGCCGCGGCTGTCCGTCCTGGAGGTCGACGCCGCGCTCGGCACCATCGCGGCCGTCTCCGGCACCGGCGCGCTGGCGGAACGGAAACGGCTGGTGGGCGCGCTGCTGGAGGCGGCGACCGAGGAAGAGCAGCGGTTTCTGCTCGGGCTGCTCTCCGGCGAACCGCGGCGGGGCGCGCTGGACGCGCTCGCCGTGGAAGGGCTGGCCGCCGCCACCGGCGCGGAGCCGGCCGAGGTGCGCCGCGCCGTGATGCTGGGCGGTTCGCTCGGTGGAGTCGCCGAGGTGCTGCTGGAGCGGGGGCCGGCCGCGCTCGCCGACTTCCGGCTGCGGGTCGGCCGGCCGGTGCTGCCGATGCTGGCGCACACCGCGAAGAGCGTGGACGAGGCGCTGGACAAGCTGGGCCCGTGCGCGGTGGAGGAGAAGCTCGACGGCATCCGGGTGCAGGTGCACCGGGACGGCGACTCCGTACGGGTCTGGACCCGCACCCTGGACGAGATCACCGACCGGCTGCCGGAGGTGACCGAGGCGGCCCGGGCACTGGCGGCCCGGAGCGCCGTGCTCGACGGTGAGGTGATCGCCCTGCGGGAGGACGGCCGGCCGCGGCCCTTCCAGGAGGTCTCCGGGCGGGTCGGTTCGCGCGCGGACGTCTCCGCCGCCCGGCTGTCGCTGCCGCTCTCCGCCGTCTTCTTCGACCTGTTGTCGGTGGACGGCCGCGACCTGCTCGAACTCCCCGCCTCCGCGCGCCACGCCGAACTGGCCCGGGTGGTGCCGGAGCCCCTGCGCGTACGGCGTCTGGAGGCCGCCGCGCCGGAGACGGAGAAGACCCGGCGTGCGGTACGGGAGTTCGCCGCGGAGACCCTGGAGCGGGGGCACGAGGGGGTCGTGCTGAAGGCGCTGGACTCGGTGTACAACGCGGGGCGGCGCGGTTCCTCCTGGCTGAAGGTCAAGCCGGTGCACACCCTCGACCTGGTGGTGCTCGCCGCGGAGTGGGGCCACGGGCGGCGCAGCGGCAAGCTCTCCAACCTCCATCTCGGCGCGCGGCGGCCCGACGGCTCGTTCGCCATGCTCGGCAAGACGTTCAAGGGGCTCACCGACCGGCTGCTCACCTGGCAGACGGAGCGGCTGCTGGATCTGGCCACCGCCCGGGAACCGTGGGGGGTGGTCGTCCGGCCGGAGCTGGTCGTCGAGATCGCGTTCGACGGGGTGCAGCGCTCGTCCCGCTATCCGGAGGGCATCACCCTGCGCTTCGCGCGGGTGCTCCGCTACCGCGAGGACAAACAGGCGTCCGAGGCCGACACCGTGGACGCCGTACGGGCGCTGTACGCGGGGGGCGGACGGAAGGGCCGGGCGGGCCCGGAAAGCGGGCGCCGCGGCGGCGCGGAGTGACGCGCACATGTCGGGGCAGAAGGACCGGTACGTACCGCGGTTCGCACATCACTACGGAGTCAGTACGGAGAGGCAGACATGGAGATCTCGGGCATCATCAGTGCGATCATCATCGGCATCATCATCGGTGTGCTGGGCCGGCTGGTCATCCCCGGCCGGCAGCGGATCGGCGTGCTGTGGACGATCCTCGTCGGTATCGTCGCCGCGCTGATCGGTACGGCCCTCGCGGGTGCGCTGGGCGTCTCCGACACGGACGGCCCCGACTGGATCGAGTGGCTGATCCAGATCGCGCTGGCCGCCGTCGGTGTCGCGGCGCTCGACCGCGCCAAGGCACGGACCTGACCGCGCGGGCACCGGCCGCCTCCGGGTTAGGGGCGGGCCGGGGAGCGCCGGCCCCACCGCCGGTGGAGGACCGGTCCGGGGATTCCCGGAGGCCCGGACCACTCGCCGACCAGTGGTCCGGGCCTCTGGCGTGCCCGCCGCCGCGTTCGCCGTTCCGGGTACGGGTGCGCATTCAGGCCCGGACCGGATCCCGCCCCGCCCGGCCGGCGGGAACGGCCGCGGGTGCCCGGCCCGGAGGAGGGCCCGCCGGGCGCGGACTGGCGGGTCGGGGGGTGGAGGGGTGCGGGCCGGCGGGGTGCGCGGCCGGGTCCGTGCCCCGTACGAGCGTCTGTGCGCGTGCGGCCAGGGAGCGCCGGTCGTCCGCGCCGGGCGCCGTCCGCAGCGGCGGGTGGACGCGGACCCGGACGGTGAGCGCGCGGGCGGTCAGCACCCGGCGCAGCGAGCCGCCGAAACCGTCCTCGCCGACGAACGCCGCCACGGTGCTCGGGGCGCCCGCCTGCTCGTAGCCGAGGGTGACGGGCCGCACGGGCGCCCCGGCGTCGAGCGCCGCCTGGAACGCGGCCGGGCGGAACCGGCCGCCGGGTGCGGAGCAGTGCGTGATCCCCTCGGGGAAGACGGCCACGGACCGCCCGGCGCGCAACAGTCCGGCCAGGGCCTCCACGGTGCCGGGCAGACCGCGCAGGCTGCCGCGGTCGATGAAGCGCGTACCGGCGCGCCGGACCATCGGTCCGAGCACCGGCCAGTCGCCGACCTCGCGCTTGGCGAGCAGGGTCACCGGTTCGACGGCCAGCAGGGCGACGGCGTCGAGCCAGGAGACGTGGTTGGCGACGACGAGGGTGCCGGGCGCGGGCTCACCCCGTGCGCCGCGTCCGCCCGGTGCGCTCAGGACGGTGCCGTCCGGGATCTCCAGCCGCACGCCGAGGGCGTCGAGCAGGGCGCGGGCCCGGCCGCGCAGCACCTCGGGCCGGGCGATGCCGTCGCCGTCGCGCAGCGCTCCGGCCAGTTCCCGGGTGAAGGCGGCCGTGCGGCGGAGGGCGGGCGCCGGGCGCACGGGCGGAGCGGTGTGCGCGACGCAGCCGGACGGGGTGCAGGACGAGCCGGGGGCCCAGGGGTTCACCGGAGGTCGCCCAGGAAGAAGCGCCGGTAGCGGTCGTTCATCCGTTCGGTGTCGAGCAGGACGAAGAAGTCGGCGTCTCCGAACACCCGGTCGTGCTGCGGCGGTCCGCACATCCAGGCACCGGCCCGCAGATAGCCGCGGAGCAGCGGGGGCAGGGCGAGCGGGTCCGGCCGGGCGTCCACCGGGCGGGGCGGGGTCCACGGGTCGAGCGGCTGGACGCGCAGCGCGGGCGGGGCGGCGTGCCGGGTGGTGCCCAGCAGCCAGGCGTTCGCCGCCGCCTGCCCGCCGTCGCCCAGCGGCACCGAGGCGCAGCCGGCGAGATAGCGGTGCCCGGACAGCAGGACGTAGCGGGCGAGCCCGGACCACATGAGGTTGATGACGCCGCCCGAGCGGTGCGCGGGGTGCACGCAGGCCCGGCCGGCCTCGACCATGGAGGAGCGCACCTCGGCGGGCAGGGTGCGCAGATCGAACTCGGTTTCGGAGTACAGGTGCGCGCTGCGGCCCGGGGGCAGCAGCCGGTAGGTGCCGACGGCCTCGCCGGTCGCCGTGTCGGTGACGACGAGGTGGTCCATCACGTCGTCGAAGGCGTCGGTGTCCCGCCCGTCGGCCGTCGGGCGCAGCCGGGCGCCGCGCTCCTCCGCGAAGACCTGGTGGCGCAGTCGCTGCGCGGCGTGGATCAGCTCATCGGTGTCGGCTATCGCCATGGTGTACGAGGACGTGCCCGCCGAAGCGGTCGATGTCGAGAGCATGCCATGACTGTGCCGGGCACCGCCCAATGCCCGGTGTCCGTACGGTGAGGGGGGCACAGCGGGCGGATGACGGCGGCACGCCGCCGGCCGCGCGCCCCCGCCGGACGGCTCAGGCGCCGGTGGTACCGGCGGCTTCGACCGCTCCGGCGGCACGGGCGGTGCCCTCGGCGCCGGCCGCGCAGGGAGCGGTGCTGCCGCGCTCCACATAGCGGGCGGTGGGCAGCGAGCGCTCGGCGACCGGGCGCCCGTCCACGAGTTCGAGCACGGAGCGGGCCACCAGGACGCCGTACTGGTGCACGTCCAGGCTCATGGTGGTGAGCGGCGGGGAGGCCAGCCGGCACAGGGTGGAGTCGTCCCAGGCGATCAGGGAGAGCCGCTCCGGTACGGCGAAGCCGAGCTCCTTGGCCGCGGCCAGCCCGGCGACCGCCATCACGTCGTTGTCGTAGAGGATCGCGGTGGGCGGCGCGTCCGCGCCCAGCAGCCGGGCGGTCAGCCGCTCCCCCGCCTCGGCGGAGTAGTCGCCCTCGACGATGACCGGGGGCTCCAGGCCGGCCGCGCGGCAGCCGTCCTCCAGGGCGGCGGTCCGCGCCCGGGTGTGCAGCAGCTCCGCCGGGCCGCTCACCCGTGCGATGCGCCGGTGGCCCAGGTCCAGCAGCCGCGCCAGCGCCTCCCGTACCGGCCCGGCGTCGTCGGTGCGGACGGCGGGCGCCGCCGGGTCCTCCTCCCAGGTGCCGACGAGCACGGCGGGCAGGCCGAGTTCGCGCAGGCGGGCGGGCCGCCGGTCGCCGGCGGTGAGGTTGACGACCGCGACGGCGTCCACCAGCCGCCGTTCGGCCCACCGCCGGTAGGCGGCCAGCTCGGCGTCCTGGGCGGGGACGACGTGGAGGAGCAGGGACATGCCGCGTTCCGCCAGGCTCTCCTCGATGCCCGCGATGAACTCCATGAAGAAGGGTTCGACGCCGAGCAGCCGGGCGGGCCGGGCGAGCACCAGCCCGACCGCACCCGTTCCCGTCAGCTCACGCCCCGTCGGCTCACGCTCCGCTCCGGCCACTCAGGAAGACACCGCCGGGGCGTGGAGGGCGTTGGCGCTGCGCAGTACCAGCGGCCCGGTCAGCTGCTCCGGGTCCAGCCGTGCGGCGGTGCGGACGGTGAAGGAGTGCGTCTCGCCCGCGGGGATCGGCACCAGCATGTCGTCCACCTCGGCGTCGGGCGCGAGCCGGTCGGCGAGCACGGCCACGTCGCGCGCGAAGGAGGCGGCCGTGACGTCGATCCGGTAGCCGCCGGTCACGGCGACGGCCTTGGCCGTCAACGGTGCCGGGTCGTAGGCCAGTTCGACGTCCTCCCGGAAGAGGTGGACGGCGCGCGCGTCGTCGCACGTCAGCACGAGCACCTCCTGGGCGGGATCGGCGGGCGCGAGCAGGGACTCGGCGAGGGCGTACGGAACGGCCGACCGGGGCTTCACGTCCAGCTCGATGGTAGCCGTGCCCAGGACGGTGCCGTCGAACGCCTGCCGCTCCGCCCGCACCGGGCCCGTCCAGGCTTCCGCCGTGTCGTTCACCGCGACGAGCACGGTGGCCCCGTCGCGCGGCTGGAGGGTGAGCAGCCGGGGCGCGTAGGCGTGCTTCAGCGCGTACCAGAGCGGCTTGGGGCGCTCGCCGCCGTCGACGGCGGCCCAGGAGGTGACCGGCCAGCAGTCGTTGAGCTGCCAGACGACACTGCCGGCGGTCCGGGGCCACCATGAGCGGAAGTGCTCGACGCCGAAGGCGACCGCGCGGGCCTGGTTGAGCTGGGTGGTCCAGTGCCAGTCCGCGAAGGTCGCGGGCGCGGGGAGGTGCGGGGCGAAGCCGCGGTCGAGCTTGCCGTTGCCGTCCTCGGCCTTCTGGTGGAGCAGGAAGGAGGGCGAGGTGGGTGTCAGGGGCTCGTCGTGCACCCAGTCGGTGAGGGTGGCCCAGGTGGGAGGCCCCTGGAAGCCGAACTCGGAGCAGAAGCGGGGGATGTGGTCGCGGTAGGTGGTGTAGTCGCGCTCGTTCCACACCCTCCACTCGTGGCGGGTTCCGTGGTTCTCGTCGTTGGGGTGGACCTCGTCGAGCGGGATGCCGGGGTTGTAGGGGCTGTTGGCCGCGTAGAAGCGGGCCGGGTCGAGCTCGGCGACGATCGACGGCAGCAGCTCGGTGTAGTAGCGCAGACCCCAGGTGCGGCCCCGCAGCTGCTCGGGCCAGCCCCAGTCGCGGTAGCCCCACATGTTCTCGTTGGCGCCGTTCCAGAGGGCGAGCGAGGCGTGCGAGGAGAGCCGGGCGACGTTCTCGCGGGCCTCGGCCTCGACCTCGCTCCACAGCGGCTCCTCCTCGGGGTAGGAGGCGCAGGCGAAGGGGAAGTCCTGCCAGACGAGCACGCCGCGCTCGTCGCAGACGTCGTAGAAGTCCTCGGTCTCGTAGATGCCGCCGCCCCAGACCCGCAGCAGGTTCATGTGCGCGCCGAGGGCCTGTTCGACGCGGCGGGTGACGCGCTCCCGGGTGACGCGGGTGAGGAAGTGGTCGTCGGGGATCCAGTTGGCGCCCTTCGCGAAGACGGGGGTGCCGTTGACGGTGAGGGTGAAGGGGGTGCCGGTCTCGTCGGGGGTGGTGTCGACGGTGACGGTGCGGAAGCCGACGCGGCGGTGGGCCGAGTCGAGGGCCGGGCCGCCCCCGCCCGCGCGGAGCTCGGCGCCCAGTTCGTACAGCGGCTGGTCGCCGTAGCCGGCCGGCCACCACAGCCGGACGCCGGGGACGTCCAGGGTGAGCACCGCGGAGGTCTCCCCGGCGGGGACGGTGACGGCACCCTCGCGGCCGGCGACGGCGGCGGTCAGCCGCAGCTCGCGGGGGGCGGCCGGGTCGGCGTGCTCGATGTCCGCGTGGAGTTCGACGCGGCCGGTGCCGTCCGCGCCGGCGGTGACCAGCGGCCGCAGCCGGTGGATGCGGGCGGTGGTCCAGCGCTCCAGTCGGACCGGCTTCCAGATGCCCGCGGTCTGCAGGTCCGGCCCCCAGTCCCAGCCGAAGCTGCAGGCCATCTTGCGGACCATGTTGAAGGGGTGCGGATAGACGTGGTCGCGCCGGCCGAGCCGCTGTTCGATCTCCTCGGCGTGCTCCAGGGCGGAGCGGAAGGTGACCACCAGGTCGTTGGCGCCCTCGCGAAGGGCCTCGCGGACGTCGAAGCGGTAGGAGCGGTGCATATTGGCGGTGCGGCCCAGCACCCGGCCGTTCAGCTCGACGGTGGCGACGGTGTCCAGCCCGTCGAAGGCCAGGTCGACGCGCTCGCCGGGGCGCGCCGCCTCCGCCTCGAAGGTGGTCGCGTAGCGCCAGTCGGTGCGGTGCGCCCAGACCAGCTCCTCCTCGGCGCGGTCGAGGTAGGGGTCGGTGATCAGCCCAGCGGCCAGCAGGTCGAGATGAGCGCTGCCGGGCACCCGGGCGGGGACGGTCCGGCCCGCCACGTCCGCGGGCACCGGCCCGGCGGCCGCCGTCAACTGCCATCCCGCGTGCAGGGTCTGACGGATCATCCTCGATCACTCCAAGGTCGGCTCCGCGGGGCGCGGCGGGCGCCCCGCGGAGGTGAAGGGATTCGGCCGGTGCGTCCTCTTGTGCGGGCCGGGGGCCGTCCTGGATTCTTACGCCACTGAATTAAGTAAGTCAACAGCGTTGCGATCGTTCCCCCGGCGACCGACAGCAAGGGATGCACATGACCGCCGTACCACCCCCCGAGCAGCACGGACAGCCCGGACAGCACGGCCGGCCCGGCTCCGGCCTCACCCACCTGCGCGCGGCCGGGGTGAGCCTCGTCATCGACCTCTCCGGCTCCACCCTCCCCCGGGTGCTGCACTGGGGCCCCTGCCTCGGCGAACCGACCGGCCCGCAGCTCGACGCGCTGCGGCTCGCCCGGCGCTGCCAGCCCATCGGCTTCTCCGTCGACGGACCGGTCGAGGTCGCCGTGCTGCCCGAGCAGTCGGCCGGCTGGCTGGGCACCCCGGGGCTCTCCGGCCACCGCGGCGGCAGGGACTTCTCCGCCGCCTTCCGGGTCGAACGGGCCGGCCTCACGCCCGGCGCGGAGGCGCCGGAGGGCGGCGGGGGCGGACGGCTCACCGTGCGGGCCGCCGACGGCACCGCGGGGCTCGGACTCGACCTCACCATCGAGCTGACCCCCGCGGGGCTCGTGCGCCAGCGCGCCACCGTGACCAACCAGGGCTCCACCCCCTACACCGTCGACGCCGTCAACCTCACGCTGCCCGTGCCCGCCGAGGCGGTCGAACTGCTCGACTTCACCGGCCGCCATCTGCGCGAGCGCAGCCCGCAGCGCACCGCCTTCACCCAGGGCCTGCGGATGCGGGAGAACCGCACCGGCCGCACCGGCTACGACTCCGCGTATCTGCTGGTCGCCGGAAGCGCCGGCTTCGGCAACCGCTCGGGCGAGGTCTGGGGCGTCCACACCGCCTGGTCCGGCAACCACCGCACCTTCGCCGAACGCACCTTCCACGCCGTGTCGCTCCTGGGCTCCGGCGAGCTGCTGCTGCCCGGCGAGGTGGTGCTCGCCCCGGGGGAGTCGTACACGAGTCCGTGGCAGTACGGCTCCCACGGCACCGGGCTGGACGAGCTGTCCGCCCGCTTCCACCGCCATCTGCGCGCCCGCGCGCACCACCCCTCCGCCCCGCGCCCCGTGGTGGTCAACACCTGGGAGGCCGTCTACTTCGACCACGATCTGACCCGGCTGCGCGAGCTGGCCGACGCGGCGGCCGCCGTGGGCGCCGAGCGCTTCGTCCTCGACGACGGCTGGTTCGGCTCCCGCCGCGACGACCGCCGGGGCCTGGGCGACTGGTACGTCTCCGACGAGGTCTGGCCGGACGGACTGGGGCCGCTGACGGACCATGTGACCGGCCTCGGCATGGAGTTCGGGCTGTGGGTGGAGCCGGAGATGATCAACGAGGACTCCGAGCTGGCCCGCGCCCACCCCGGCTGGATCATGGCGACCGGCGGCCGGCTCCCCGGCGCCGCCCGCTCCCAGCAGGTGCTGGACCTGGCCCGGCCGGAGGCGTACGCGTACATCCTTCGGCGGCTGGACGAGCTGCTGACCACCTACCCCATCGGCTACCTCAAGTGGGACCACAACCGCGATCTGGTGGAGGCCGGCCACCGGCCCACCGGGCGCGCCGGGGTGCACGGCCAGACCCTCGCCGTCTACCGGCTCCTCGACGAGTTGCGCCGCCGCCACCCGGACGTGGAGATCGAGTCCTGCTCCTCCGGCGGCGCCCGTGTGGACCTCGGCATCCTGGAGCGCACCGACCGGGTGTGGGTCTCGGACTGCATCGACGCCCTGGAACGGCAGCGGATCCAGCGCTGGACCAACGCGCTGATCCCGCTGGAGCTGATGGGCACCCATGTCGGCTCGGGCACCGCGCACACCACCGACCGCCGCCACCCGCTCGACTTCCGCGCCGGGACGGCCCTCTTCGGCCACTTCGGCATCGAATGGGATCTGACGCGGGCGGAACCGGCGGACGTCGAACGGCTGGCCGAGTGGGTCGCGCTCTACAAGGAGCTGCGCCCGCTGCTGCACTCGGGCACCGCCGTGCACGCCGACCACCCGGACCCCTCCCACGAGCTGCACGGCGTGGTCGCAAGGGACGGCTCCGAGGCCGTCTACGCCCTGGTGGTCACCGCCACCTCGGCGAACTACCCGACGGGCGCGGTACGGCTGCCCGGCCTGGACCCGGACGCCGTCTACCGGGTGCGCCCCCTGCCCCCCGGTGACGTACCCGACGGCAACGCGCACCGGTGGGGCGCCGAACTGCCGTGGTGGACCCCGGAGGGCGTCGAGCTGCCCGGGCGCGTGCTCGCGGCGGCGGGGCTGCAGGCACCGGTGCTCTTCCCGGAGCGGCTGGTGCTGCTGCGCGCGGAGCGGGTGGTCCGGCCGCACTGACGGCGGGTCCGCTTCCGGCCGGGCGCGGGGCCCGGGCGCCGTCGCGGGCGGTGGCGCGACGGCGGGTACGTTCCGGACCGGTGAGCACGGCAGCTCGGCCCGCCGGCCGCCGCCGCGGCCCGGTCAGCCGGCGTCCGCCCCGGCCCGCGCGGCAGGGCCGGCCGGGCGGGCGTCCTTCGCCTCCTCCGCGTACAGCCAGCACTTGGCGGTGTGGCCGTCGCCGGCCGTGTGGTCGGGCACCGGGCGGGAGCAGATGTCCATCGCCTGCGGGCAGCGGTCGCGGAAGGTACAGCCGGAGTCGGTGGTGGGCGGGCTCCCGGCCCCGGACGGCTCCACGCCCGTCCCGGCGAGGAGTTCGGCACGGCCGCGTCCGGACTCCGGGTCGGGGGCGGCCGAGGCCAGCAGCCGGGTGTACGGGTGCCGGGAGCGGAGGATGACGTCGTCCGCCGCGCCGCGCTCCACGACCCGGCCCCGGTACATCACCAGGATCTCGTCGGAGAAGTGCCGTGCGGTGGCGAGGTCGTGGGTGATGTAGAGGACGGCCAGCCGGTCCTCGCGCTGGAGCCGGGCGAGCAGGTTGAGCACGCCCAGCCGGATGGAGACGTCCAGCATGGAGACGGGCTCGTCGGCGATGACGACCTGGGCGCCGGGCGCCAGCGCGCGGGCGATGGCGACCCGCTGCCGCTGCCCGCCGGAGAGTTCGTGCGGACGGCGCTGGGCGACGGAGGCCCCCGGCGTCAGATTGACCCGCTCCAGCAACTGTTCGACTTGTCGCCGGAGTTCGTCCTTCCCCTTCGCCCGGCCGTGCAGCTTCAGCGGGCGGACGAGGTGGTGCTCGATGGTGTGGAAGGGGTTCAGCGAGGCGAACGGGTCCTGGAAGACCATCTGGACGTGGTGGCGGTACGAGCGGTCGTCCACCCGCCTGCCGTCCGGCCCCTCGGCCTCGATCGTGCCCGCGGTCGGTTTCTCCAGCCGGGCGATCATGCGGGCCACCGTGGACTTGCCCGAGCCGGACTCCCCGACGAGCGCGACGGTGCGGCCCGGCACGAGGGTGAAGGAGACGTGGTCCACCGCGCGCAGCCGGGAGTGGCGGAAGCCGGAACGGACGGAGAAGTCCTTGACCAGGTCGCGTACCTCCAGGGTGGTCATCGGGGTGCCCTCTCGTTCGGGTGCTGCTGCTCTCCGGGCGGTTCTTCGGACGGTCCGGCGTCACCGGCCGGGGCGGGGACGTCCGCCGCGGGCAGGTCCGCCCCGGCGGCTTCCGGCACGGGCGTCTGCGTCGCGGCGGTGCGGCCGCGGGCGCTGGACTCCCCGGTGCGGATGAACGATCCGCGTTCGCCGGTGAGGCTGGGGAAGGAGTCGAGGAGCTCGCGGGTGTAGGGGTGGCGCGGGCGGTCCTTGATCTCCCCGGCGGCCGCGTACTCGACGACCTCGCCGTCCCGCATCACGGCGATGCGGTCGCTCAGTTCCAGCAGCAGCGGCAGGTCGTGGGTGATGAAGACGACGGCGAAGCCGAGTTCGTCGCGGAACCGCAGGATCTCCCGGAGGATGCCGCGCTGGACCACCACGTCGAGCGCGGTGGTCGGCTCGTCCATGATCATCACTTGCGGGTCCAGCAGCAGCGCCATGGCGATCATGACCCGCTGGCGCATCCCGCCGGAGAGCTCGTGCGGATACGAGTCCAGCCGGCGCGGGTCGACCCCGACGAGGCGGAGCACCTCCGCGCACCGCCCGGCGCGCTCGGCTCTCGTCATCTCCGGGCGGTGCGTGGTGAGGACGTCGTCGAGCTGGGCGTGGACGGAGATGACGGGGTTGAGGGCGTTCATCGCGCCCTGGAACACCATCGACAGCTTCGACCAGCGGAAGGTGCGCAACTCCTCCCGCTCCAGGGCGAGGACGTCGAGGTCACCGCCGTCGCGGTCGTGGAAGACCACGGAGCCGGACATGACCTCGGCGGGCGGCAGATGGAGCCGGTTGACGGCGTAGGCCAGGGTGGTCTTGCCGCAGCCGGATTCCCCGGCGAGGCCCAGGATCTCGCCGCGGCCCAGGGTCAGCGAGACGTCCTTGACGGCGTGGACGGGGGTCTCGGCGTCGTAGACGACGTTGAGGTTCCGGACGGTGAGGACGGGGTCCCGGTGGCCGGTGTCCCCGGCCCCGCCCCGCCCGGCGGCCGGGGCTTCCGTACCGGCCGGGACGTCCGGGGTCCCGGACGGCCGTGCCCGCCGGGTGCTCCGCACCGCGCCGGCCTTCTTCCGGGGGATGTTCCGCAGCTTGGGGTTGATGATCTCGTCGATGCTGAAGTTGATCAGCGAGAGCCCGCAGCCGAAGGCCGCGATGATCAGGCCGGGCGGTACGAACCACCACCAGGCCTCCCGCTGCAGCGCGAAGCCGTTCTGCGCGTAGTAGAGCATCGTGCCGAGCGTCGAGGAGTTGGAGGCGCCGAGGCCCAGGAAGGACAGGCCCGCCTCGCTGAGGATGGCCAGGATCACCGCGAAGACGAACTGCGAGGCCAGCAGCGGCAGCAGATTCGGCAGGATCTCCACGGAGACCACCCGCCAGGGCTTCTCCCCCGCCACCCGCGCCGCGGCGACGTAGTCCCGGTTGCGCAGCGAGAGGGTCTGGGCGCGCAGCACCCGGGAGGAGGCCGCCCAGCCGGTGATCGCCAGGACGATCGCGATGGTCCACCAGCCGCGCTGCGCCGCCGGGACGAAGCCGGCGATGACGATGACCAGCGGCAGGCCGGGGATGACGAGCATGACGTTGGAGACCAGCGAGAAGCTCTCGTCCACCGCGCCGCCGAGGTAGCCGCCGATGATCCCGAAGAAGGCGGAGAGCAGGGTCGCCATGACGCCGACCAGCAGGCCGATCTGGAGCGATCCGCGGGTGGCGTGGGCCAGTTGGGCGAAGACGTCCTGACCGGTCTGGGTGGTGCCGAGGAGGAAGCCGTCACCCGGCGGGGCCATCCCGGAGTTGCGGACGGTGTCCGGGTCGCCCACCAGGAGCGGGCCGATCAGGCCGAAGAGGGCGATGGCGAGCACCAGCCCGAGGCCGACGCCGAGCTTGGGCGACCACCTCGGCACCAGGGAGTGCCAGCCGCTTCGCGCCCGTGTGGACGGGGCGGTGCCGCCGGGGCCTGGCGCCGGGTCCGGCGCGCCGGGGTCGGCCGTCTCGGAGAGGGCCGGGCTGAGATTCGTCACGGTGTCGGCTCCTCGGCTCAAGCGCCGGCTCGGGTGCGGGGGTCGATGAGTCCGTACAGCAGGTCGACGACGAGGTTGGCGCCCAGCACCGCCACCGTGATCACCAGGAAGATCCCCTGCATCAGGGCGTAGTCGTTGTTCTGCACGGCCTGCAGCAGCTTTCCGCCGATGCCCGGGTACGAGAAGACCTGCTCGGTGATGATCGATCCGGCGACCACGAAGCCGAGGGAGATGGCGAAGCCGGCGACCGACGGCAGGACGGCGTTGCGCGCCGCGTAGTGCGTCATGATGCGGCGTTCGCGCAGGCCCTTGGCGCGGGCGGTGAGGACGTAGTCCTCGTCCACGGTGGAGACCATCATGTTGCGCATCCCCAGCAGCCAGCCGCCGACCGAGGAGATGACGATGGTCAGCGCCGGGAGCGTGCCGTGGTGGATCGCGGACCCGATGAACTCCGGGCTCCAGCCGGGGTCGAGGATCACGTCGTATCCGCCGAGCAGCGGAAACCACTGGAGAGCCGAGCCGAACACGGCGACCAGGATGAGCGCCAGCCAGAAGTACGGCACCGCCGCGAGGACGGTGGTGGCGGGCACCAGCGAGTCCAGCCAGGTGCCGCGCTTCCAGCCGACGAGCATGCCGAGCGTGACGCCGATGAGGAAGGACAGCAGGGTCGCGATCCCCACCAGCACGATCGTCCAGGGCAGTGACTGCGAGATGACCTCGGCGGCGGGCGTCGGGTAGACGCTGACCGAGATCCCCAGGTCCCCCTTGAAGAGGTTGACCAGGTACGACAGGTACTGGTCCACCAGGGGTTCCCGGGTCCTGGTGCCGAGGAGGAGCTCGTAGGACCGGCGGACCGACGGGTCCACGGAGCCGCCGCGCTGGGCGAGCCTGGCCATCAGGGTGTCCACCGGATTGCCCGGCATCAGCCTCGGGATGAAGAAGTTCAGCGTCAGCGCGGCCCACAGGGCGACCACGTAGAACGCCAGCTTCCGGATGTAGTACCTCAACGGTTGCCGCCCCTCACCATGGCTCCTCCTCGAAACCGCTCACTGATCCCGCCGGACCCGGTCCGCCCGGCTCCTACTCGGCGGGCTTGAGGTTCATGAAGATCTGCGAGTGGTCGGGACGGCTCCACACCGCCGGGAAGGCGTACATGTTGTCCTCGGTGGGCCAGCCGGTGAACTTCCCGGCGTTGTACTCGCTGGTGGTGCCGCCGGTCAGCACGGGGATGTACGGCAGGCCCTTCTCGATGGCCGCCTGGATGGTGTCGAACCGCTTCTGGCGCTCCGCGGTGTCCTCGCGGCTGATCTCCTTGAGCTCGTCCAGCGCCTGGTCGACGGTCTCGTCCGTCCACCGGGAGAAGTTCGGGTTGGCGGCCTCGCCGACCTTCGCCGTGGTCGCGGAGGAGAAGAAGTAGTTGTAGAGGTAGTACGGGTCGGGCGCCGGGCCCTGGTATAGCGAGTCGATCAGCAGCTCGAACTCACCCTGGCCGCGGGCGTCGGACCACTCGTTCCAGGACAACTGCTGCGCGGTGACCTTGATACCGGCCTTCTTGAGCTGCTGTCCCATCGTGTCGACGGCGGTGATGTAGTCGGTCCAGCCGGTGACGACCTTGACGGTCATCTCCAGCGGCTCGCCGTCCTTCGCGTAGATCCCCTCGCCGTTCTTCCGGTAGCCGGCATCCTCCAGGACCTCGGCCGCCTGAGCGGTGTCCGGCTCCATCGGCGCGAGTTGCTGCTCCAGGTCGTCGGAGATGAGGGCCCTGTCGCGCTCGGGGAGGGCGAAGCCGGGGGATATGGGGAAGGAGGTGCCCTGGAAGGCGAGCTTGTTGATCTGCGTGCGGTCCAGGGCGTGGTAGATCGCCTTGCGGACGGCGGGGTCGGTCTGCGGGCCCTTGCAGCCCTTGTCCGTGGCGGCGCAGGTCATCAGCACGGTCTGGTTCATCGGGACCGTGATGGCCCGGTAGCCGGGGTAGTTCTTCTCCACCTTGTCGATCTCGGGCACCGGGCCGGTCTGCCAGTCGATCTTCCCGGCGGCGAGGGCGTCGGCGCCCGCCTGGTTGCCGGAGAGGGAGAGGTAGCGGATCTTCTTGACGGCCGGCTCGCCGTCCCAGTAGCCGGCGTTGGCCTTCAGGGTGAACGCCTGGGCCTTGAAGGCCTCCAGCGCGAACGGGCCGGTGCCGACCGGCTTCTTCATGACGTCCTTGGACGGGTCGTCGATCTTGCCCCAGATGTGCTGCGGGACGATCCAGATGCGGCCGAGCACCTGCGGGCCCTCCGTGAAGGACGGCTTGTCGAAGGTGACCTTGACATGGGTGGCGTCGACGGCCTCGGCCCTGCCCTGGTAACCGGTGCCGTTCATGGTCGGGTGCTTGGTGATCATGTCGAGCGTGAAGACGACGTCGTCGGCCGTGAACTTCTCACCGTCGCTCCACGTCACGTCGTCACGGAGGGAGACGGACAGTTCGGTGCCGTCCTCGTTCCAGGAGTACTCGGTGCCGAGCCTGGGCGCCGGCTCCTCGTCCTTGGTGAGGTTGTAGAAGAAGAGCGGCTCGAAGATCGTGCCGGGCCCCTCCAGCACGGACGGCGAGTACGGGTTGAAGTTGGCCTGGTAGTCGCCCGACTGGCCGGTGTAGACGACCAGCGTCTCGTCGGACGCTCCGGAGCCGCCGCCCCCGGAGCACCCGGCCAGCAGCGCGGCCGCCGCCACCGCGCCGACCGCTGCCGTGCGTGCGCGCCGGCGGTTTGCCTGCAGGAACATAGTCGGTCCTCTCACTCGCTGGCCGGCACGCCGATGGGCCCGGTGCGCCCGCCCCGTCGGGGGCGTCTGTCGTTGTGTCGAGATTGTTAAGACGCCGAATAAAGAAAGTCAATACCCCGGCGATCGCGGGATGCGGCGGCTCCCGCGCCACCCGGCCGCTCCGCGGCCACGCCGTGATCCCGCGGTGCGCACGGAGCGCGGAGGCGGCGGACGGGCCCCGGCTCCGCCCTGACCGTCCTCGCGGTCCACGTCCGGCCCCGCTCCCCGGCGGGGACTTCGTCAAGCGACTTCGTCAAGCGGCTAAACTAAGCAGGCTCGCGCGGTGCGATCCGCTGTGGAGGGCATCGATATCGTGAGCGCGCACAGCGAGCGCGGGCGGAGGATTCAGTGAGCGGACCCAGCGGACCGGCGCAGGCCACACCCCATACGAGCAGCAGATCCGCCGTACTCGACGTGATCCGGGCCGCGGGCACCATCAGCCGGGTCGGACTGGTGCGGGCCACCGGCTTCACCGGGGCCACGATCTCCACCGTCGTCCGCCGCCTCATCGACGACGGGCTGGTGGTGGAGACCGGCCGGGCCGAGTCCACCGGGGGCAAGCCGCGGGTGCTCCTCCAGCTCAACCAGTCCTCGCGGTACGCGGTCGGCGTCCACCTCGACCAGGCCGGCATCACCTACGTCCTGACGAACCTCGGCGGCTCGGTCGTCGCCCGCATGTCCCGCGCCGGGGTCGGCGCCGAGGACCCGCCCGTGGTCGTCGAACGGATGGCCCGGGAGGTCGACGCGCTGATCGACGGCGTCGGCGTCGAACGCGGCCGGGTACTGGGCCTCGGCCTCGTCTCCCCCGGCCCGCTCACCCCCACCAGCGGGATGCGGCTCACTCCGCCCGCCATGCGGCCCTGGGAGGACTACCCCCTCGACCGCGCCCTGGAGAAGGCCACCGGGCTGCCCGTCGTCCTCGACAACGACGCCACCGCGGCGGCGCTCGGCGAGCACTGGTCCGGAGTCGTCGGCGGCACCTCCACCTTCGCCGCCCTCTACATGGGCACCGGCATCGGCGCCGGGCTGCTCATCAACGGCCTCGCCTACCGCGGTGCCAGCGGCAACGCGGGCGAGATCGGCCACATCTGCCTCGACGTGGAGGGGCCGGAGTGCTGGTGCGGGGCACGCGGCTGCACGGAGGTGATGGCCGGGCCGGCCTCCGTCGTCGCCGCCGCCCGGGCGGACGCCCACCTCGCGCGGGTCACCGGGCTGACCGGCGAGAACGGCGCGAAGGGCGCCCGTCCGTCGGTGGTCGCGGAGTTCGCGGCGGTCGCCCGGGCCGCGCGCGGCGGTGAGCCGGCGGCCCGTGCGCTGCTGGAGCGGTCGGCGCGCTATCTGGCGGTGGCGGCCCGCACCCTGGCCAATGTGATGGACCTCGAACTGCTGGTGCTCACCGGGCCGAGCCTGGCGATCGCGGGCGCCACGTATCTCCCGGTCGTCCAGGAGGAGCTGGACCGCTCCTTCTTCTCCCGCGCCACCCATTCCGTCGCCGTACGGCTGTCCACCTCGGCGGCCACGGCACCGGCCATCGGGGCGGCGACCATGGTGCTGCAGACCGAACTGGTTCCGCTGCGGCAGGGGTTGCGCCTCCCGGACAACCTCTCCGACGCGGAGCCGGGGCGGGCCCGGGCGGCGGGGACGGCGGGGACGTAGCGGGGCGCGGCGGTTCGCGCTCCCGCGGGCCGCCGGCCGGGCTGCTGCGGGCGAACGGCGTCCGTGCGCACCGTTTGTGCAGCGTTTACCGGCCCGGCGGCGCACACCGGGGCCCCGCGGCGGGCGTGCCCGGCGCGCGGCGTCCTGCGGGGCGGCCGGCTCGCACGCCCGTACGCCCGTACGCCCGTGCACTCGGCGTCAGGCCGCCTCCTCCGTGCCGAGGAGCTCCGGGCCGAGGGCGTCGCGCAGCCGGAGCAGACCACGGCGGACATGGCTCTTCACGGTGCCGAGCGGCAGCCCGGTGCGGACCGCTATCTGGGCCTGGGTGAGGTCGTCGTAGAACGCCAGGCGCAGCACCAGGCGCTGTGCGGCCGGGAGCCGTTCCAGTTCGTGGTGGACGAGCACGCGATCGATCACCGCTTCCGGGCGGGCCGCGGCACCGGGGAAACCGGACCGGACCGTTCCCGCGGCCGCGGCCAGTTCCGCACGCCGCGTGCGGTGCGCCAGCGCGTCGGCGACCTTGAACCGGGTGATGCCCGTCAGCCAGCCCGGCAGGGACCCGCGCTCCGGCCGGTAGCCCGCACGGCCCCGCCAGGCCGCGATGAAGACCTGCTGCGTGACGTCCTCGGCCTCGCGCTCGTCCCCCAGGGCCCGCCGGGCGAGCGTGTGCACCAGGGGTCCCCAGCGGTGGTGGGCGGCGGCCAGGCAGTGCTCGTCCCCGGCGGCGAGACCGGTGGCCACCTCCTCGTCGGACAGCTGCTCCGGACGGCGGAGTTCGTCCCGGGTACGGGGGACCGGTGTGCCGTGCGGCGGCGCGGGGACACTCCGCGGGGCGGTGTGCTGTTCGGTCATGACGAGCTGCTCCTCCTGCCGGTTCGGAGCCGGCCGGTGCGACGGGCGGCCCCGCGTCCGCCGGAGGCCGGGTGGCGGACACGGGGCACCGCCGGACGCCTCTGCGGCGCCGCGGCCCGGCCAGCATCGGAAGAGAACGCGGAAGCGGGCAACTCGCATCGTTTGTGCAACGTATGGTGATGCCATGAGCGCATCGGAACGCGGGGGCCCGGCAACCGCCGGGACCGGCACGGCGGATACGGGGACGGAGACGGGCACGGTGGACGCGGCGGGCGCGGACCCGGCGGACTCGGTGGGGACGACCACGGGGGCGGTGGCGCGCCGGCTCGGGGTCTCCCCCGCCACCCTGCGCTCCTGGGACCGCCGTTACGGCATCGGTCCGGAGGTCCGGCGGGACGGCCGGCACCGCCGGTGGGCGCCGCGTGACATCGCGGTGCTGGAGGAGATGTGCCGGCTCACCGCCTCGGGCATCCCCCCGGCCGAGGCGGCCCGCGCCGCCCGCGCCGCCGGCCGTCCGCTCCGGGGCGGCCCGGAGGACTTCTCCGCCGCAGCACGCGCCACGTCACCCGGCGCGTCACCCGGCGGGCCGTCCGGGGAACCGTCCAGCGCACCGTCCCCCGCCGCGGGCCGCGCTCCCGCCGCACCGCCGCCCGCGGCACCGGTCGCCGCGACCGCCGGTGCGTCCCCCGTACCGGCCCTGCCGGCCCCCCGCGGTGCCGCCCGGCAGCCCGGTTCCGGCAACGGGCTGCCGCTCGGTGACGTACGGCAGGAGTGCCGCGGTCTCGCGCGCGCCGCCGTGCGCCTGGACGCGGCGGCCGTGGAGCGGTTGCTGGCGTCCGCCGTCGGACAGCACGGCCTGGTCACGGCCTGGGAGGAGGTGATGGTGCCGGCCCTGCGCGCGGCGGGCCGCAAGTGGGAGACGGCCGGGGACCGTTATGTCGAGGTGGAGCACCTGCTGTCCTGGCACATCTCCTCGGCGCTGCGCCGGGTGCCCACCGCCCCGCCCTCGCCGCCCGGGGTACCCGGGATTCCGCCCGTGCTGCTGGCCTGCGTCCCGGACGAGCAGCACGCTCTGCCGCTGGAGGCGCTGGCGGCCGGTTTGGCCGAACAGGGGTTCCCCGTCCGGATGTTCGGTGCGGCACTGCCGGCGGAGGCACTGGACGCGGCGGTGCGGCGCACCGGTCCGGCGGCCGTCGTCCTGTGGTCGCAGAGCCGTTCGACCGCCAACCGCCCGCTGGCGCGGCACGTCGCCGCCAGCGAGTGGGGGGTGAAGGGCGCACGGACCCAGCCGGCGGTGCTGCTCGCCGGTCCGGGCTGGGCGGGGCCGCCCGTCCCGGGGACACTGCGGCCGCTCGGGCTGCGGGAGGCGCTGGAGGCGCTCGGCCGCCTGTGCCACACGGTGCCCGGAGGGCCGGCGGGGCCGTAGCGGAGAACCGCGGCCGCCTCGGCCCGGCCGCCCGGCCGGTGGGCCCTCCGCCGGCCCGTCCCGAGTCCGTACCCGCCCCCGTCGCCACGCCCGAGCCGGGCACCGGCGGCCGGCTCCGGCCGCCACGGCGGACAGTGGGAGTGCCGGCGGGCGCCCGCGGCACGGCCGGGCACGGGCACCATCGCGGCGCGGGAACGAGCCGGTGCGGTGGCCGGGGGCCGCCGGCGGCGCACGGAGCCGCGCCACACCGCGCCGCCCTTCGTGGCGGCCGCCGCCGGCCGCACGGTCAGTCGCGCCCGCGGGCCCGTTTGAAGCGGGCCAGGCCCTCGGCGAGGCCGATGACCGGCTCCGGATAGCCGTACCGGGCCCGCTCGGCCGCCGCCATCCGCCACGGCTCGTGGACGAACCGGCGTTCGACGTCCGCCAGTTCGGGGACCCAGCGGCGGACATAGGCGCCGCCGGGGTCGAAGCGGCGTCCCTGGGCGACCGGGTTGAGCACCCGGTGCGGCCGGGTGTCGGTGCCCGTTCCGGCGACCCACTGCCAGTTGAGCTGGTTGTTGGCGAGGTCTCCGTCGACCAGCCACTCCAGGAAGTGCCGGGCGCCGGTGCGCCAGTCGACGTACAGGGTCTTGGAGAGGAAGCTCGCCGCGAGCAGCCGGCCGCGGTTGTGCGTCCAGCCCTCGTGGGCGAGCTGGCGCATCGCCGCGTCGACCACCGGATAGCCGGTGCGCCCCTCCTTCCAGGCCGCGATGTCCGCCGCGGCCTCCGGTCCGGTGCGCCAGTGGTCGTGGCGGGTGCGGTAGTCGGCGTGCGCGGCGGCGGGCCGTGCGGCCAGCACCTGGTGGTGGAAGTCCCGCCAGCACAGCTGCCGTACGAAGGCGTCGGCGCCGGGGCCGCCCGCCTTCCGCGCCCGGTGCGCGAGCTCGGCCGCGGAGACGGTGCCGAAGTGCAGGTGGGGCGAGAGGCGTGAGGTGGCGTCACCGGCCATGTCGTCGTGCCGGTCCTCGTAGGCCGCGAGACCGTTCCGCAGCCAGGCCGCGGCACGCCGCCGTCCCTCGGTCTCACCGCCCGCGGCGAGCCCCGGGGAGACGCCGGGCACGGCGGCGCGGGAGGGCAGCGGCTCCGAGCCCGGACCGTCCGGCACGCGTACGGCGCGCGGTGCGGCCAGCGGCGCCCGCGGGGACTCGGCCGACCAGCGCCGGAAGTACGGGGTGAACACCGCGAAGTGGTCCGAGCCGGCCGGGGTCACCGCTCCGGGCGGGACCACGGTGACCACCGCGTCATGGACGACCAGCCGCCGCCCGCCGGCTTCGAGCGCCCTGCGCAGCCGCTCCTCACGGCGCTGGGCGTAGCCGCTGGCGCCGGCCGCCGTGTGCACCTCCGCCGCGCCCGTCTCCGCGGCGATCTCGCACACCCGCTCGACGACGGGGCCGGAGCGCAGCACCAGCCGGCCGCCCCGGTCGCGGAGGCCCGCGTCGAGCGCGGCCAGGCAGTCGGCGAGGAACGCCCGCCGGTTGGGCCCGGCGAACCCGGCCGCCTCGATGCCGTCGTCGCGGACGAAGAGCGGCACCACCGCGTCCGCGGAGGAGAGGGCCGCCCGCAGCGGCGGATGGTCGTGCAGCCGCAGATCGGCGGTGAACAGGACGACCGAGACGGTCATGGCGCCCCTCCGGCTGGGAGTGCTCGGGTGGTCCGGGCGCCGCGGCCCGGGCGGGCCCCACGTGCCGTGCCGCCCGTGCCGCCCGTGCCGGCGGTGCCCCGCCGCCCATCGTGCCCGTACCGCCGCTCCGCGGCCCGCCGCCCGGGCGCCGGGAGGGCGGCGGCGTCCTCCGAACGGTCCTCCGCCGGACGTGGCGCGGGGCGCGGCCGGGTCCGACGTGATCGACTGGAACGGCGGCGTCCGGCGCCGCCTCCGAGCCACATCGGCGACGTGCCCGCCCGGCCGCATCCGCGGGGCACCTCTGCTCCGAATGAGATGGGACCGCAGCCGATCGACGCGACGAGAGGACGTGCGAATTGCGCCGCACACGGGCAGAGGAGCCCCCGGCCACCGGCCGCCACCCGGGTCCGTCCGCAGCGCCCCGGCCGCCGGGCGGGCCGCGGGAGCCGTTCGACGACGCCGTCAACGGCCGGACGGATGAACGGGGTTCGGATGCCGAGCCGGGGTACCCGGACTCCGTGGAACCGAACACCGCGGAGGCGGACCTCAGGGAACCGGGCACCGTGGACGCGGATGTCGCGGGCGCCGTCGGACACATACTCGACGGCGTTCTGCGGGAACGGGTCACGGCCGCGGCGGGCATCGACGACGTGTTCGCCCGCGACATCGCCGAGCGCGTCATGCGCTTCACGCTCGGCGGCGGCAAGCGCATGCGCAGCCAGTTCCTGTGGTGGGGGCTGCGCGCCTGCGGCGGGGGCCGCGATCCGGAGGCGGCCGAGGCCGCGCTGCGCGTCGCGGCCGGGCTGGAACTGATCCAGACCTGCGCGCTGGTGCACGACGACGTGATGGACGACTCCCCGCTGCGCCGCGGCCGAGCCACCGTCCACGTCGAACTGGCGGCCCAGTACGGGAGGTCCGGGCGCGGGGCCGCCGGCCGCACGGCGGGCGGGCGCCGGCCGCCCCGGCACGGAGCGGCCGCGGGACCGGACGAGCCCTTCGGCCGGGCGGCCGCCATCCTCGCCGGGGACCTGGCCCTCGCCTGGGCGGACGACACCCTCGCCGAGACACCGCTCGCGCCGGACACCCGCCGCAGGGTGCGCGGCATCTGGCGGGCCATGCGCACCGAGATGGTCGCCGGGCAGTACCTCGACCTGCACGGGCAGGCCACCGGTTCGCGCTCCATGGTGCGCGCGATCCGCACCGCCTGCCTGAAGAGCGCCCTGTACTCCGTCGAACGCCCGATCGCGCTCGGCGCCGCGCTCGCCGGCGCCGGTGACCGCACCACGCGTGCGCTCTGTTCGGCGGGCCGCTGCGCCGGCATCGCCTTCCAGCTCCGCGACGACCTGCTCGGCGTCTTCGGCGACCCGGAGCGGACGGGGAAGCCGTCCGGGCACGACATCCGCGAGGGCAAGCCGACCTATCTCGTCGCCGTGGCCCGGGCCCGCGCCGAGGCGGACGGCGACGACGCGGCGCTCGCCGTCCTCGACGGCGCCCTCGGCGACCCGGGCCTGTCCGGGGAAGACCTGCGCCGGGTACGGACCGTGCTCACCGGCACCGGGGCACGCGCCCTGACCGAGACCAAGATCGACCGGCTGGTCGGCCAGAGCGCGCGTCATCTGGCGGGGGCCGCCGTGGAGCCCGCCGCGGGCCGCCGCCTGCGGGCCCTGCTCTCCGCCGTGGCGGGGGTGGGCGCGTGGCCGGACGGCGCGGACCCCGGGCCCGGCCGCCGTACCCCTGCGGGAGCGCCGGACGGCATGCCCGTACCGCTGCTCCTCTCCGCCGCCGCCGAAGGAGACCGCCGATGACACCGATGCGAACCGTCCCGGGCCGGACCGACCATGTGGTGGTGGTCGGCGCCGGACTGGCCGGACTGGCCGCCGCGCTGCACCTGCTGGGCGCGGGCCGGCGGGTGACCGTCGTCGAGCGCGGCACGCTGCCCGGTGGCCGCGCGGGCCGCCTCGACCTCGGGGGCTACCGCATGGACACCGGACCCACCGTGCTGACCATGCCCGAACTGGTGGACGACGCGCTGGCCGCCGTCGGCGACAGCCTCGCCAACCGGCTGGACCTCGTACCGCTCCACCCCGCCTACCGGGCCCGGTTCGCCGACGGGTCCCAGCTGGACGTGCACACCGGCGCCGAGGCGATGGAGGCCGAGGTCGAACGCTTCGCCGGCGCCCGCGAGGCCGTCGGCTACCGGCGGCTGCGCGGCTGGCTGGAGAAGCTGTACGCGGTGCAGATGCGCCGCTTCATCGACGCCAACTTCGACTCCCCCTTCCAGCTCCTCCACCCCGACCTGGCACGTCTCGCCGCGCTCGGCGGCTTCGGCCGGCTCGACGCCCGGATCGGCCGCTTCCTCTCCGACGAGCGGCTGCGCCGGGTGTTCTCCTTCCAGGCGCTGTACGCCGGGGTGCCGCCGGCCCGCGCCCTCGCCGCGTACGCCGTCATCGCCTACATGGACACGGTCGCCGGGGTGTACTTCCCCCGGGGCGGCATGCACGCCCTGCCGCGGGCGCTGGCGGACGCGGCGGCCGGCGCCGGGGCCGACTTCCGCTACGGGGAGGAGGTGACGGAGCTGGAACGCTCGGGACCGGGCTCCCGCTCCGGCCCGGGTTCCGGTGACCGGATCACCGCCGTCGTCACCGACCGGGACCGCATCCCCTGCGACGCGGTCGTCCTCACCCCCGACCTGCCCGTGACGTACCGGCTGCTGGGCCGCTCCCCGCGCCGCCCGCTCGCCCTGCGCCACTCCCCCTCGGCGGTGATCCTGCACGCGGGGACCGACCGCACCTGGCCCGGACTCGCCCACCACACCATCTCGTTCGGCGCCGCCTGGAAGACCACCTTCCGCGAACTGACCCGCACCGGAGACCTGATGAGCGACCCCTCGCTGCTCATCACCCGGCCCACCGCCACGGACCCCTCGCTCGCGCCCCCGGACCGCCATCTGCACTACGTCCTCGCGCCCTGCCCCAACACCGGCATCGGCCCCGGCGTCCGCGCGTGGACGGACCTCGCGCCCCGCTACCGGGACAGCCTCCTCGCCGAACTGGAGCGCCGCGGCCTCACCGGCCTCGCCGCGGCGATCGAGGAGGAGTGCCTGGTGACCCCCGCCGACTGGGCCGCCGAGGGGCACGCCGCCGGAACGCCGTTCTCAGCCGCGCACACCTTCGCGCAGACCGGCCCGTTCCGCCCGCGCAACCTCGTCCGCGGCACGGAGAACGCCGTGCTCGCCGGCTGCGGCACCACCCCGGGGGTGGGGGTGCCGACCGTCCTGATCTCGGGGAAGCTCGCCGCCGCCCGCGTCACCGGGCCGCTCTCCCCGCCGCGCTCCGCCACCGGCCGCATCCCCGGCCCCGCAGGAAAGGCACGCACGTATGACCGAACGTGAACTGGACGCGGCGGGCATCACCGACCCCGCTCTCCGCGCCGCCTACCGCGAGTGCCGCCGGCTGAACGCCCGCCACGGCAAGACCTACTTCCTCGCCACCCGGCTGCTCCCCGTCGAACGGCGCCCCGCCGTGCACGCCCTGTACGGCTTCGCCCGGTGGGCCGACGACATCGTGGACGACCTGGCATGCGACACCTCCCCCAGCGAACGCTCCGTGGCGCTCGAACGGCTGCGCGAGCGGCTCACGGCAGGGCTGCGGGACGGGGGCCGGTACGGGGACGGCGGCCCCGCCGACACTCCGGCCGATGCCCCGAACGGCGCCCGGGCCGGCGCCGACGACGAGCCGGTGGTGCGGGCCCTGGCGCACACCGCGCACCGCTACGCCATCGACCACCGCCACTTCACCGACTTCATGGACTCGATGCGCAGCGACCTGGAGGTCACCGACTACCCCACCTACGACGACCTGCGGCGCTACATGCACGGTTCGGCGGCGGTCATCGGCCTGCAGATGCTGCCGGTCCTGGGGACCGTCGTGCCCCGCGAGGAGGCGGCGCCGCACGCCGCCGCGCTCGGCGTGGCGTTCCAGCTCACCAACTTCCTGCGGGACGTCGGCGAGGACCTCGACCGCGGCCGGGTCTACCTCCCCGCCGACCTCCTCGCCGCCCACGGTGTCGACCGCGACCTCCTCCAGTGGAGCCGCGCGACGGGCGCCCGCGACCCCCGCATCACGGCGGCCCTGATGGCCGCCGCCGACCTCACCCGCGGGGTGTACCGGGAGGCGGCGCCCGGCATCCCGATGCTCGACCCGGTCGCGCGGCCCTGCATCCGTACCGCGTTCGTGCTGTACGGCGGCATCCTGGAGGCGGTCGCCGACGACGGCTACGCCGTGCTGCACCGCCGGGCGGCCGTCCCGCGGCGGCGCCGGGCGGCCGTGGCGCTCGACGGACTGGCCCGGGTGACGGCGGCCCGGCTGCGGGCCTGTACCGGCCGGTCCCCGTCCACCGCGTCCGCCCCGTGGCGGACCGCGCGGTCCCGCCCGGCCGTCGCCGCCGAGCGGGCCCACGGGGAGGCGGCCTGATGCCCACCGCGGCGGACGACAACGGGCGACGCCCCGGCCGCTTCCCGCTCCGGCTGCGCCGCGACCCCGTCCCCTGGGACCGGCAGCGGCCGACCTGGCGCGACGCCAAGCCGGCGCTGATCGCCGGCGCGCTGAAGCGCTCACAGGCCCGCCCCTCCGGCAACTGGTACGTCCTGGGCGCCACCCGCGACATCACCGGTGACCGCCCGCTCGGCCGCACCGTCGCCGGCACCGAGGTCGTCGCCTGGCGCGACGCCGAAGGGCGGCTGCGCGCCGGGCCGGGCGCCTGCCCGCACCTCGGCGCGCCCCTGAAGGACAGCCCGGTGCGCTGCGGCACCCTCGTCTGCCACTGGCACGGACTGGCCCTGACCGGCGCCCCGTTCGCCGGCTGGGAGCCGTACCCGGTGCACGACGACGGGCTGCTGGTCTGGGTGCGCCTCGACGCGATCGGGGGCGAGGAACCGCTGGAGCGGCCGGTGGTGCCGGTCCGGCCGGAGCCGGGGGGCGCGCTGCCCGCCGTCTACCAGGGCGTCGGACGGTGCGAGCCGGAGGACATCGTGGCCAACCGGCTCGACCCCTGGCACGGCGCCTGGTTCCATCCGTACTCGTTCGTGGACCTCACCGTGGTGGACACCCCGGACGGGGAGGGCACGGCGGGCGAGGGGGCGGGCGGCGCGGCGGGCGAGGACGGCTTCGCCGTGGACGTGTCGTTCAAGGTGGCGGGCCGGGCGGTGGTTCCGGTGCGGGCGGTGTTCACCGCGCCCGAGCCGCGCACCGTCGTCATGCACATCGCGGAGGGCGAGGGCCGGGGATCAGTCGTGGAGACGCACGCCACGCCGCTGACGGCCCCGGACCCGGCGTCCGGACGCCCCCCGCGCACGGCGGTGATCGAAGCGGTGGTCGCCGCCTCGGACCGCAGGGGCTTCGCGCTGGCCCGCGCGGCGGCGCCGCTGCTCCGCCCGCTGATGCGCGCCGCGGCGGGCCGCCTGTGGCGCGACGACCTGGCCTACGCGGAACGCCGCTGGGCACTGCGCAGCACGGGACGCTTCCCGGGCTGAACGGGACCGCGACAGCCGTCACTCGGAGCCCACCGGGCCTTTCGCGCACTGCCCGCGAAGCCGGTGGGCGACGGCGGCGGGCCGGCCCCGCGACCGCCCGCCGCGCGCGAGCAAGCCGCCCGCCCCCGCACCGCTCGGCACCGTTCCGACGGCACGCGGAGGACTCACACGGCCAGGGCCGCCACGATGACCGCGTAGACCGTGATCAGCATGATGCCGTCGAAGCCCAGCCGCAGCCATCCCCGCCGCTGCCGTACGAGCAGCCCGGCGAGCAGGACGGCGGTCATGACCAGGGCACCGCTGGTCATGAACAACTGATCGGCTCCCGCGGCCTCGTACAGCGAACCGCCCCGGTAGGCGACGTCACCGACGGCAAGGTTCAGCACGTCGAGGCAGTTCCCGCCTATCACGGCGGCGATCGCCAGGGTCACCGCGCCCCGCCGGACGGCGGCGATCGCGGTCACCGTCTCCGGCAGGGCGTTGACGACGCCCATGAAGACGCCTCCGACCAGTCCGGCGTTCAGGCCGGTGGCCTCCACCAGGCTCTCCGCGGCGCGCGCCACCGCCCAGCCGCCCATCACCACGACGGCCGCGACGGCCGCGAATTCGGTCCAGAGGCTCCCGGTACGGCGCTCGGGGAAGGAGGGGGAGTCGTCGGGCACGTCCGCCACGGTGTCCTTGGTGCGCACGGCACGCCACAACGGCCGTTCACCGTTCTGGATCAGCCGCAGCGCGCCGAGGTAGACGGCCACCAGGACGGCGGACGCCGGATGGACCCCCAGGAACGTCCCCTGGGGGCCGAGGGACGCCATGAGCGCGATCCCGAGCATGGCCAGCAGCAGGGAGCCGAACAGCAGATTCTGCGAGGAGGACGCCGCGTGTTCGAGGTTCACCCCGCGGTACACGGCGTCGGCGACGACGACGGCGAGCGTCTGGGCGGCGATGCCGCCCACGGCGTTGCCGTACGCCAGTTGGGGGTGCCCGTCCGCCG
Organism: Streptomyces xinghaiensis S187; assembly: GCF_000220705.2. Classification (GTDB taxonomy): domain Bacteria; phylum Actinomycetota; class Actinomycetes; order Streptomycetales; family Streptomycetaceae; genus Streptomyces; species Streptomyces xinghaiensis. The sequence goes on from NZ_CP023202.1 coordinate 3,235,682, forward strand.
CGCTGACACCGGTCATGACGATTCCCGACAGGGAGGTCGCCAGTCCGAAGAAGACGGCGCCGAACAGGGCCTCGCCCCAGCCCGTCCGGTCCGCGAGGGTGTCCCCCAGGGCGGTCAGCCGGATGCCGCACACCACCGTGGCCGCGCCGGCGACGACGAAGGCGGCGATACTCCAGCCCACCGACCACTGGCCACTGATCTGTTCGAACACCCGGTGGACTCCAGTCTCTGCGGTCGGACACGGCCCGCTTCGGATACCCCCGGGCTCGTCCTCGACACGCGCCCGAACAGGCGAACGATGCGGGGCCGGAGGGGGCCCCGCCCTCTCATCCCAGCCGGCCGGCCAGCGCCCGCAGCAGCGCCGTGCGCCCCTTCTCCGGCACCGTCCACAGCGTCTGGCCGCGTACGCCCCACCGCTCCAGCAGGGCGTTCGAGGCGAGGAAGCCGGAGGTCGCGGCGCGCTCCATCAGCGCCACGGGCAGCCCCGTGCGCACCAGGTCACCGGCCACCACCAGCGCCGGATCGGGCGTGTGCACGGTGGGCCGGTCCGGGTATCCGCCCACCGGGAACAGCGGGCAGTCCGCGCGCCATTCGTGCCGGACGTCCACGATCTTCGCGTCAGCGGTCTCCGGGTAGACCCGGTGCAGCCCGGCGAGAAGCCGCTTCTCCTCCGCCCTCCGGTCGGCGGCCGGGTCGACGGCGTAGGCGTGCAGTTCGACCACCGAGCCGCCGGTACGGGCGGCCCAGCGTGCGGCCTCGCCCTCCCAGCGGTCGAGCACGCTGACGTTGTCCAGTGGCCCGTAGCCGCTCGTCCCGAGGAAGCCGGGCCGGCCGGCGGCCACGGGGCGGTCCAGCCAGAGCCGGGAGACCAGGAAGGGCGGCGCCGTGCGCAGCCGGGCGATCCGCTCGCGCCAGCGCTCGTTCCCCAGCCGGGGCGAGCGGCCGACGAGTTCGCGCAGGCCGCCGGTGTCCAGGGCGAGCACCACGGCGTCACAGTCCTGGCGTCCGTCCGCCGCGGCGACGGTGAAGCCGCCGTCCGGGCCCGGCTCGACGGACTCCACGGCGCACGCCGTGCGCAGTTCGGCGCCGTGCCCGGCGAGATAGCCGCCCAGCGGCTCCCAGAGCGCCTGCGGGAACGGCTCGTCCGGCACGTCGAAGAGCAGTCCCTCGCTGGAGCCGAGGAAGTAGATGTGGAACATCAGCACCATCTCGGCGGCCGACAGCCGGCGCGGATCGGCGAAGAAGCTCCGGGAGAACACCTCGAACGCCAGATGGTGCGCGGCCTCCGGGAAGCGGATGCGGGACAGCAACTCCGCGGCACTGATGTCGTCCAGCTGTTCGTAAACGTCCGGCACCCGGACGTCGAGCAGGGGCAGGGCCGCGCGCGGGTTCATCCGGGCGAGGTCGCGCCAGCGGAAGGTGGGGCTGAGGGCGGCGAAGCCGAGGGCGCTCCACGGCGGGGTGCGCGGGACGCGGGCGAAGCTGTCGCGCAGACCGCCGCTGTGCTGGAGCGGGTAGTCCGGCAGGCCGGTGAGCGCGGAGAGCCCGGGGTCGGCCCGCCGCAGCAGCCCCCGCAGGTTGTAGTACTGGCGGAAGAAGGCGTGGAAGCCGCGGCTCATGGTGGCGGACGAACCGTCGGCGAGCTCGACGGGCCACCCGGCGAGGCGCCCGCCGAGGCCGGGTTCGCGCTCGTACAGGGTGACGCGGACGCCGCGCTCGGCCAGCCCGGTGGCCGCCGCCAGCCCGGCGATGCCACCGCCGATGACGGCCGTCCGGGGCGGTTCGCCGGTGACCCGGGGCCGGCCGGACGGCGCGGGCAGGATGCGGGCCCGCCGGTCCCGTCCCCGGCGCGGGGGGCTCACCGGGCGTCCCCCGGAAGCGGACGGGGACGGGACTGCGGAGCCGGAGACGGGCGGAGCCATGGGCGGGTCCTTCCTGTTCGAACAGCGGGGGGCGGGACGGGCGGACGGGCACGGCCTCGGGGCGGGCGCGGAACGGGACGGTGAACGGGACGGGAAGGGGCGCCGGTACGGGGCGGTGCGGTGCCGTGCGCGCCGCGCCGGGTCACGGCCGCCCGTCGCCCGGGCCGGCGCGGAGCGGCAGGGAGCGTCTGCGCAGCCAGGGCAGCTCGGCCACGGTGCGCAGCATGGGCAGGACGGGGGTGCGCAGTCCGATGGCGAAGTCCTCGCGCATCCGGGTGCGCCCGTCGAGGAAGCGCAACAGCCGCTCCATGGGCACGTGTTCGAAGAGTCCGGTGAAGAACCGGTCGCCGTCCACCCGCCCGCTGTCGAGCGCACGCAGCATCACCGCGTCCATGGCGCGGGAGCGCGCCGGGTGCGGAGGGGGCGGCACGGGGGTGCGGCCCTGGTGGTACGCCTCGGCGACGGCCCGTGTCTGCCGCTGCACGGCGGCGAAGGTGTACCCGGTGGACGGCCGGGTGGCGCCCCCGGCGGCGCCGATGCGGAACACGGACTGCCCGACGCGCCGGGGATACCGGCCGTCGCTCATCGGGATCACGCCCTGCTCGGCGGCGGTCACCTCGTACGGTCCCGCCTTGAGCACCTCGCCCAGGTAGTGCCGGAGCGCCTGCTCGTACTCCTCGCGTGCCAACGCGGTCGCCGAGAACTCGGTGTACTCGACGAGGGCTTCGTCCGGGCCGGTCGGCAGCACGTATCCGAACGAGAGTCCATGCGCGGGCTGCGGGGTCCGGAAGTCCATGAGGTCCGCGACCGCCGGGTCGAACACGGGCCGTTCGGTGCGGACGAACCAGCCGCGGAAGTGCTGGAGCAGCACGGTCCGCGCGGGGGGCAGCCGCTGCGGCGGCCGGGAGTCGAACACCCACCGCGCCCGCAGCCGCACCGGCTCGCCGCCCGCGGTCGTCCCGCGCACCTCGGCGCCCTGCGGCAGCTCCGCCACATCGGTGACGTCGGCGGTCAGGCGCCGGAAGAAGGGGGAAGGACCGAGCCGCCGCTCCACCGCCGCCTCGAAGTCCCGGGAGCGCAGCATCTTGTACCGCAGCGGAGCGGGCTGCCCGACGACTTCGGCGCCGCCGGCCCCGCGCACCCGCAGCCGGTCCCAGGAGGCGGCCAGGACGCCGTCGTACTCTCCCCCGGGCTCCTCCCAGAAGCACCAGGTCCGCTCGGGCGGCCGGAGCGGACCGGGCGGAGCGTCCACCAGTGTCACCTCGGGCCCGAGCCGCCCCCCGGGTTTGGCGGCGTCGCACAGCCGGTACGCGAGCGACAGCCCGGCGGCCCCGGCCCCCACGATGGCGACCTCCGTGTCGTACACGACGACTCTCTCTCCTCACCTGCCGCTCGGCGGACTGCGGACTGCGGACGTACACCGCGGGCCCACGGCGGAAGCCGGTCCCTGCGGTCTTCGTCCCTCGGTCCGGCGCCCGGCGCGGTGGCCGCGGACTCCCAGCATTCCGCAGGGGGGCGCCCTACGGATGCAGGCGCGAGGCGGGACACGGCGAAAATCCGTCAGGTGTTCGACATCCGGCGCCCGGGCGGGCAGGAGCGCACGGCGGAGGCGTGCGGCGTCCCTGCGGCCTGCAGCCTGCGTGCGGACACACGCGGCGGCGGAAACGAGCCGCCGGGCCTCCGCGCCGGGGGAGGACGGCGAACGGAGACCCGGCGTGTGCGGGGTGGGGCAGGGCAGGGCAGGAGGGGGCGATCAGCCGGTGAACAACAGCCGCATCTTGAGCAGGAGTTCGTAGACCCCGTAGGCGAAGGGAGCCCCGACCCAGAGCCAGGCGAGGGCCATCAGCGGCCGCCGTCCACCGGCTTCGGGCCGCGCGTCCGGCAGGGTGCTCGACGGGACGGGTGCGGTGGAGTCGGGGTACGTCACTGTGCCGCCTCCTCGGGCCGGGCGGTCGGGAACCGCGCCTCCGGACCGGAGCGGGCCGGTCCGGACGGGTCCGGTTCGTGGTGGCGTTCGTGGACCGGCCGGACCAGCTCGTTGGCGAGGAAGCCGACCATCAGCAGGCCGATCATGAGAGAGAAGGAGAAGGTGTAGAGGCCGGGCCCGGTGCGCCCGGCCGACTCCCCGGCGTCCGCGACGGCGTTGACGATCAGCGGGCCGAGGATGCCGGCCGTGGACCAGGCGGTGAGCAGCCGGCCGTGGATGGCGCCCACCTGGAACGTCCCGAACAGATCCTTCAGATACGCGGGCACGGTCGCGAAACCGCCCCCGTAGAAGGACACGATCACCGCCGTGCAGACGATGAACAGCGCCTTGGAGGAGTCGCCGAGCAGGGCGATGGCCAGATACATCAGCATCCCGACGCCCAGATAGAGGCGGTAGATGTTCTTCCGCCCCACCAGGTCGGAGGTGGAGGACCAGGTGAAGCGGCCCAGCATGTTCGCCAGGGACAGCAATCCGACGAAGCCCGCTGCGGCCGTCACGCCGACGGGGGCGGAGGTGCCGGAGAAGAAGTCCGTGATCATCGGGGCCGCCTTCTCCAGGATCCCGATGCCCGCCGTGACGTTCGTGCACAGGACCACCCACAGCAGCCAGAACTGCGGGGTCCGCAGGGCGTTGTCGGCCGAGACATGACCGGTGGTGACGAGGGGCTTGGCGACGGCGGCGGACGGCGCCCACCCGGGCGGCCGCCAGCCGTCGGCGGGCACCCGGACCAGCAGCACGCCCAGCGTCATGAAGACCGCGTAGACCAGCCCCATGACGAGGAACGTCCGTGCGATCCCCGCGGACCCGGGCTCGAACGCGGAGAGCATCTGCGCCGACCAGGGCGAGGCGATGAGCGCCCCGCCGCCGAAGCCCATGATGGCGATACCGGTCGCCATGCCCGGACGGTCGGGGAACCACTTCAGCAGCGTCGACACCGGGGAGATGTAGCCGATACCGAGTCCGATGCCACCGACGAACCCGTAGCCGACGACGACCAGCCAGTACTGCTCGGTCCCGGCACCCAGCGCCGAGATCAGGAACCCGGAGGAGAAGCAGAGGGCGGAGACCGCCATGGCCCAGCGCGGCCCGTTCCGTTCGACCAGCTTGCCGCCGAACGCGGCGGAGAGCCCGAGCATCACCATGGCGAGCTGGAACGGGAGTGCGGAGGCGGTCCCGGAGAGGTTGAGCGATTCCTCCAGCGGGGGCTTGAAGACGCTCCACGCGTAGGCCTGCCCGATCGCGAGGTGGACGGAGAGCGCGGCGGGCGGCACGAGCCAGCGGCTCCAGCCCGGCGGGGCGACGCAGCGGGAGCGTTGCAGCACACCAGGGACGAGAAGTGGGGCCATATGGTTCTCCTCCACACGGCTTGCGGAAAAGTTCGTCCACGATGAGGAATCAGGGACTGACCGGCGACCGTACAGCTTTCACCCATCCCCGTGAAGGCTCCGCGCACAGCGTCAGCCTCAACTGTCCTTTTCGGACCGTCCGTTGGGCCCCGCAGCGTCGCCCTCCCGGAGGGGAAGCCGGGCGCCGCGGCTCTCCGCGATCCGGTGGACGTCGCGCAGGGACTCGGCCAACCGGGCGGCCAGGAAGTGCAGTTGGGGCGGCGTCGCCCGCGGGTCACCGAGCAGGTCGGCGGCGTGCCCGAGCAGTTCACCGGCCATACCGAGCTGCACGCACTCCATGTCGTCGGCGAGCCGCGAGACATATCCGCCGCCACCGCCGAGCAGATAGCACGGCTTGCCGTCGTTCGACCACGGCAGCAGCCGCGCCACCCCGGCCTCCTCACTCACCGGGCCACCTCCTCGGCACGGAGGGGACGCGGCCCATGTCCCGGCCACGCCCGCAGCCCGAACCCGTCCTCGACCACCCACAGCACCCGCCGCCGCGGCGCCGTGCCCCGCGGCGGCGCAGCCGCACAGACGCAGGCGGCCGGGCACCCTGAACCGGGGGCCGCCGACCGCCGCACCATGGCACCGTGCGGCAACGGGATCACGGGCGGCGGGGCGGACGAAACGAGACGCGCCCCGGAGACCCCGGACGCTCCGGAGGCCCGATGCCGCCCCGGTCCGGCGCCCGGGTCCACACCCGCCAACCCCCACCACAGGAACCGCCGGAACGGTTCGAGGACGCGGGCCATGCGATCCAACATGTTCAACTCCTGCACACCTGAGGTCTCATCTGTCGCTCTGTAGCGATCTCCTCACACTGTGAGACCACACGGGCTAGGCTCGCCAGAGAACAGCAGGTGACGGGGTTTTTGTCGCACAAGGGGGGCGGCGATGGGCAACGCGTACGGGGACTGGCTCCGGGCACAGCGCGAGGCGGCGGGCATGACGCAGCAGGAGCTGGCGGACGCGGCGATCATGACGCGCTCGCACATCTCCCACATCGAGGCGGGCCGCCGCATCCCGTCCAAGGACGACGCCCGCCGCCTGGACAAGGCGCTGAACACGGGGAATGTGCTGAGCAACTTCCTTCCGCAGACGGAGATGGCGGTAGCGGACTACTTCGAACCCGCCCGCCTCCTCGAACAACAGGCCACGGTGATCCGCGAGTTCGCCCTGTCCTTCATCCCCGGCATCCTCCAGACGGAGGCGTACGCGCGTGCCGTCCTCTCAACGAGCTTCCCTCCCCGGAGCGATGAAGAACGTGACGGCCTCGTCGTCACACGCCTGGACCGGGCGAAGGTCCTCAACGACCCGGTGACGCCCGTAGTGTGGGCCCTGCTGGACGAGTCGGTACTGCGCCGTCCAGTCGGCGGGCCCGCGGTCATGGCCGAACAGATCACGCACATGGTCCGGCTCGCGGAATGCGAACGCGTACGGGTTCACGTTCTGCCGCTCGGCCTGGGCAGCCACCCCTTGCTGATGGGCATGGTGACGCTGATGTGGTTCGAGGACCAACCACCGGTCGCCTACAGCGAAGGCACGTTCATGGGCAAGCTCCACGAGTCCCCGGCACTGGTCGAGCGCATCCACGGCGCCTACGCTCTCGCCATGGGTGAAGCGCTCCCGCAGAGGGAATCCCTGGCCCTGATGAGGGCCACCGCGAAGGAGTTCGGGCACCATGACTGAGCACATGATCCGGAACGCCGGCGCACTGACTGGCTGGCGCAAGTCGTCGCACAGCAACAACGACGGCGGCAGCTGCGTGGAGATCCTGGACGACCACCCTGCGGGTGTCCCGGTCCGCGACTCCAAGGACCCCCACGGCCCGGCCCTGGTCTTCCCGGCCCCCGGCTGGTCGGCCTTCGTCACCGCCGTGAAGACCGGAGCCCTCCAGGCCTGAGGCCGGCCCTGCCTCCGAAGGTCGGACGGGCTCCAGAGGATCGGCCATGGAAGGTGTCATGACAAGCCCGGACATCGCGCACCCCCGCCTCACCCCCCGAGAAGGCCCCTACCACTGGTAGGATCGAAGCCATGGCCGGTAGCAAGAAATACTCCATCAGCCTCCCCGAAGACCTCGCGGAGGCCGTCCGCACGCATGTGGGCCCCGGTGGCTTCTCCGCCTATGTGGCCGAGGCGCTGGAGCAGCGTGTGGCGATGGACAAGCTCCAGGAGATCGTCGCCGATTTCGAGACCGACAACGATCCGCTGTCCCGGGAGGAGGTCGAAGCAGCCCGTGCCGTGCTGCGCCACGACCAGCACGGCTCAAGCGGTGCCGCAGCCTGATGCCCGGCGCGCTCCTCCTCGACAGCGAGGGCCTGTCCAAGCTCTACCTCAAGGACCGTACCGTCCTGGCCTACGTCCAGGCAGCCACAGAAGAAGGCATCAGGGTCGCCACGACCGCCATGGCCATCCTCGAAGCGGACTACGAGCGCATCCATCCCGCCCGCATCCGCTGGGTACTCTCCCGGATCGACGTGCATGACGTCACCAGGAACGTCGCAGACGAAGCCGCAGCGCTGTTGCGCGGCCACCGTCTCAGAGGCCACAAATACGCCATCGACGCCGTCCTCGCGGCCATCGCACGCTCCGTGCCGGGACCGGCCACCGTCCTCACCTCCGACCCGGAGGACATCAGCCTGCTCTGCGGACGGGCCGTAGAGGTCATCAAGGTCTGATCCGAGGAAACGGCCCGCAGCAGGTGTCCCGCCCGGCGGAGTCGCCCGAGGGCGGACAGCCCCACAGCAACCGCCGTGTCCGGCTTGCCTGTTCGCACACTCCGGTCGCACCGGGAACGACCGCCCCCGCCCCGGCGCAGCGCGTGCGAGGATGTCGCGCGTGACCGGATCGTCTCCCCCGTCCGCCGCCGAAGGCCCGTCCCGTACCCGCGATTTGGGGCCCCGTGCTGCCGCCGTGCTGGTGTTCGGATCCTCGGCCGCGGTCCTGGTGGTGGAGATCGTCGCTCTGCGGCTGCTGGCCCCCTACCTCGGCCTCACCCTCGAAACCAGCACCCTGGTGATCGGCATCGCCCTCACCGCCATCGCCCTCGGCTCCTGGCTGGGCGGGCGCATCGCCGACCAGGTCGATCCCCGCCGGCTCATCGGCCCGGCGCTCGGGGTGTCCGGTGCGGTCGTGGCGCTCACCCCCGCCGTGCTGCGCACCACGGCGGAGTGGGCGCCCGCGCTGCTCCTGCTGATCGCGTCGCTGACCATCCTCGTGCCGGGCGCGCTGCTCTCCGCGGTGACACCGATCGTGACCAAGCTGCGTCTCACCAGTCTCGCCGAGACCGGGACGGTGGTCGGCCGGCTGTCCGGTGTCGGCACCGTCGGCGCCATCGTCGGCACCGTCCTGACCGGCTTCGTCCTCGTCTCGCGGCTGCCGGTCAGCGGCATACTGCTCGGCCTGGGGACACTGCTGGTCGTCGGCTCGGCGCTGGCGGAGTGGCGGACGCGCGGGTGGAGCGGCGCCCCCGCCCTGGCGCTCGTGGTCGTCGCCGGCGGCCTGGCCGCCGCGGTCGCGCCCGGTGGCTGCGACGCCGAGACCAAGTACCACTGCGCGCGGATCGTCGCGGACCCCCAGCGGGACAGCGGCCGCACACTCGTTCTGGACGGCTTGCGGCACTCCTACGTCGACACCGACGACCCGACCTTCCTGAAGTTCACGTATGTGCGCGCCATCGCCTCGGTGGTCGATGCCGCCTTTCCCGAAGGCGAACCACTCGCCGCCCACCACCTGGGCGGCGGCGGGCTCACCTTTCCCCGCTACCTCGCGGCCACGCGGCCCGGGACCCGCAGCCTCGTCTCCGAGATCGACGGGGACATCGTGCGCATCAACCGCGACCGGCTCGGTCTGGGGCCGGAGGCCGGGATCGAGGTACGCGCCGAGGACGGCAGAATCGGCCTGCGGCGGCTGGACGCCGGCAGCCGCGACCTCGTCGTCGGTGACGCCTTCGGGGGCGTGAGCGTGCCGTGGCACCTCACCACGGTGGAGGCGATGTCCGGTATACGGCGGGTTCTCACCGAGGACGGCCTGTACGTCGCCAACCTCATCGACCACGGCGAACTGGCCTTCGCACGGGCCGAAGTGGCGACCCTCGGCGCGGTCTTCGAGCACGTCGCTCTCGCCGGCGACCCCGCCGACATCGGGCTCGGCCCGGCCTCCGCCTCGGAGGGCGGCAACATGGTGGCGTTCGCCTCCGACCGGCCGGTCGACCTGCGAGCGGCGCAGGAGGCGCTGGACGCCCGGCGCACCGGCTGGAAGATCGCCACCGGCGACGACCTCGCCGCCTGGACCGGCGGCGCCCGGCCGCTCACCGACGACCACGCCCCCGTCGACCAGCTCCTCCAGCCCTCCGGATCGCGGACGGGCCGCTGACACGGCGCGCGGCCGGGCCCGGCGATGCCGCGACGACGACCGGAGAAACGGTTCGCGGTGGGCCGGTCGCCGTGCCGCCCTGATCAGCTGTGCCGCTCACGCTCCCGGGGCGGTGCCACCGACTCGCGGGCGACCACGGGCATCGGCAGCAGCACCTCGGCCGGTTCCGCCCTGCCCAGCAGGAGTTCGACCGCGCGGCGGCCCATGGCCTCGTGCGGCAGGGCGACGGTGGTGAGGCCCGGGCGGAGGTAGGCGGCGACCTCGTCGTTGTCGAAGGAGACGACGGAGACGTCCGCGGGGACGTTCAGCCCCAGCTCGGCGAGGGCCTGGTACGCGCCGAAGGCGAGGCGGTCGTTGAGGCAGAGCAGGGCCCGGACGTCCGGGCGCCGGCGGAGCAGCGCCAGGGTGGTCTCGTAGCCGTGGTGCGGCTCCCAGTCCCAGATGGACTCCTGGGCCACGAACTCCAGGCCGTGCTCGGCCATGGCGCCCCGGATGCCCGCGACCCGCCGGGCGACGGTGCTGGACCGGAACACGCCGCGCTCGGCCTCGTCGCTCTGGCCGATCAGCGCGATGCCCTCCGCGTGCCCGGCCTCGATCAGGAGCCCGACGGCGGCGCGGCCCCCCGCCGTCTCGTCGGGGAGCACCGCCGTGGGGTGGCGGGCGTTGGTGGCGTTGAGCATGACGGCGTCGGTGCCCTCGGGCAGCTCCGGCACGAACAGCTCGCGTGCGCGCACGGTGGCGAAGATGATCCCGTCGACCTGCCGGTCGAGGAGTGCCGCTATCGCCTCCGTCTCGCGCCGGGTGTCCCCGCCGGTCTCCGTCACCAGCACCACGTGTCCGGCCTGCTGCGCGGCGTCCAGCGCGCCCTGGATGAGCCCGCCGGCGAAGCGCGTGGTGGCGACGGCGTCGGAGACGAAGCCGATGGTGAGGGTCTTGTCAGTGCGCAGGCCCCGGGCCGCGACATTGGGGCGGTAGCCCAGCTCGGCCGCCGCCGCGTGGACCCGCTCGTGGGCGTCCTTGGAGAGCCGGGTGTCGGGCCGGCCGTTGAGGATCATCGAGGCCGCGGTGGTGGACAGCCCCGCCCGGCGCGCCACGTCGGCGAGAGTGACCCGTTTCCGCGGCATCGCGCTCCCTCCCGTCCCCGCTGCGGCCGTTGAGGACGAATGCGTCACGCCCCTTGACACGACGCCGTTGGCACCGTGAGCCTAACACGCAAGCTAAAACCTTTTAGCAGTGGAGCGACGCAAACTGGAGCGAACGGTTCCCGTGGTGGACGCCGCGGGGCGACCGTCTCCCGCCCCGCAACGGCCGACCGGTCCGCGGACGCTCCCGGAAGGAGCCGACATGGCAGACAGGGACGAACGGCGCCCACGCCGACGCAGCCGGCGGCGCGCCCCGGCCGCGATAGCGGCGGCCGTCACCACGGGACTGGTCCTCGCGGCCTGCGCGCCGGGCGGGAACGGCGGCTCGCCGGACACGCCCGACGCCACCGACGTCAGCACCGAGCTGACCAAGGAGAAGGTGAAGCTCACCATCGCCGACGAGACCGGGTTCCCGCTCACGGACAAGCTGACCGAGGAGTACACCCGGCAGCACCCGAACATCACCTTCGACATCAACCGGGACACGTTCCAGAACCTCACGGCCAACGCACCCCGGCTGCTGGCCAGCGACAACCCGCCGGACCTGATCCGGCTGCCCACCATGGGCGAGACGGTCAAGGACGGTCTGCTCGCCGATCTCGACCCGTACCACAAGGCGTACGGCTGGGACTCCTGGCCCGAGGCCCAGCTCGAACCGCTCCGGATGAACGAGGACGGGGTCCGCGGCTCCGGCCCGCTCTACCAGCTCGGCCTGGGCTACAGCGTCACCGGCATCTACATGAACACGAAGCTCGCCGGGGAACTCGGCATCGACGGCCCGCCCGGGACCCTCGCCGAACTGGAGGAGGACCTGGCGACCGCGAAGGCGGAGGGCGTGCTCCCCATCGTCGCCGGCGACAAGGACGGCGTGGTGAACTTCGTCGTCCAGGCGGCGATGAACCAGTACGCCGACAAGGACGAGTTCCTCTCCTGGATGTACAACGAGCCCGGCGCGCGCTACGACACCCCGGGCAACCGGAAGGGCGCCGAGCTGGTCCGGAAGTGGGCGGACGCCGGGTACTTCCCGAAGGACATCAACTCCCTCGACTACTTCGCCTTCGTCAGCCGCTTCTCCGAGGGCAAGGGCCTCTTCACCTTCAACGGCAACTGGGAGGCCGCCAACTACCAGAAGGCGCTCGGGGACGATGTGACCTTCTTCCTGGTGCCGCCGGAGAAGAAGGGCGGCAAGCACGTGGCCATGGGCGCCGCCAACTCCTTCTCCGTGGCCGCGAAGTCCCCGCACAAGAACGAGATCGTCCACTTCCTGAACTGGGTCCACAGCGACGAGAAGGCCCGCCAGATCGTCCTCGACGTCTCGGGCGCCTCGGCCGGCGGCGACCCGGACCTGCCCCAGCCGAAGGCGGAGGCCGGCTCGCTCGCCGAGGCGGCGCTGGAGATGTCCGCGCAGCTCGCCGAGGAGGGCGGACAGGTGGACTTCATGGCGAACACCACGGCCGGCATCTACTCCGGCTCGATCATCCCCGAGTCCCAGCTCCTGGTGACGAGCAAGCTCAGCGGCAAGGAGTTCGTCCGGCGCGTGCAGAAGTTCTACGAGAAGGAGGTCGGCAAGCGATGACCACGGGCATCGCGCGCCCCGTCCCCCGCCCGGCCTCCGCGGCCGGGCGGGCGGGGCGCCCCGCGCGGGGAGGGTCGCGGTGACCGGCGCCCCGGCCCCCCTGCACCGCTCCGGCCGGGCAGGCTCGCCGAAGGGCCCCCGGCGCGGGGCGGCGCGCGGGTGGCTGCTGCTCCTCCCCGCCCTCGGGGCCTACGTCGGCTTCGTGGTCTGGCCCCTGATCGTGGGCGTGCAGTACTCGTTCTACGACTGGAACGGCGTCGGCACGGCGACCTGGGTCGGGCTCGGCAACTACGCCACCGTGTTCACGGACCCGGAACTGCTCGGCGCCATCGGCAACGCGTTCGTTCTGCTGGTCTTCTTCACGGTCATCCCCGTCGGCGCCGGGCTGGTGCTGGCGACGCTCATCCGCTCGCTGCGCTCCGGCGGCTTCGCGCGGGCGTCCCAGACGATCCTCTTCCTTCCGCAGGTCATCCCGCTGGCCGCGGCCGGTATCGCCTGGTCCTGGATGTACGCGCAGACCGGCGCCGTCAACGAGATCCTCCGGGCGGCCGGCCTGGGGTGGCTCGCCCGGCCCTGGCTGTCGGACTACGGCACCGCGCTGCCCGCGGTGGGGCTGATCGGCTCCTGGGTGCTGACCGGTCTGTGCACGGTGCTGCTGCTCACCGGGATCGGGAAGATCGACCGCTCGCTCTACGAGGCCGCCCGGATCGACGGTGCCGGCTGGTGGCGGGAGTTCTTCGCCATCACGCTGCCCGGGCTGCGCCAGGAGATCGCCGTCCTCGTCACGCTCAGCATGATCGCCGCGCTGAGCAGCTTCGACATCATCTACACCTCGACCCAGGGCGGCCCCGGACGCTCCACGCTCGTCCCGGCCATCTCGATCTACCGGATCGGGTTCACCCAGAGCGACGTGGGGCTCGCCTCGGCCTTCGGCATCGTGCTCATGATCCTCGTGGTGGCCTGTGTGCTGCCGGTCCAGCGACTCGCCCGGGCAGGTGACCGATGAACACCAGCCGCACCGAAACCCTCACCGGCCGCGTCCTCCTCGTCCTCGCCCTGGTGCTCACGCTGCTGCCGCTGCTCAACATGGTCTCGGCGGCGCTCCAGCCGGCGGACGTCAACCCGACCGGCCTCGCCTGGCCCACCGACCCGCAGTGGGGCAACTTCGCCGCCGCGTTCGAGACCGGGCACGTCGGCAAGCTCATGGGATCGAGCCTGCTGATCGTGGCCGGGGTCGTCCCCGCCGCCCTGCTGGCCGCCACGCTCGCCGGCTACGCCCTGGGCTCGCTGCGCGTCCGGGGCGGCGGCGCCGTACTGGTCTTCCTGGTGCTGGGGCTCGCCATCCCGTTCGAGTCCCTGATCATCCCGCTCTACTACCAGGCGCAGACGCTGGGGACGCTCAACACCCGGTGGGCGGTCATCCTGCCGCTGATCGGCCTGTTCATGCCGTTCGGCGTCTTCTGGATGCGCGCGCACTTCGTCAACGTGCCCCGGGAGCTGTCGGAGGCCGCCCGCGTCGACGGCGCCGGGCTGTGGCAGGAGTTCCGCCGGATCCAGCTGCCGCTGGCGCTGCCCGCGGTGTCCGCGCTGGCGATCCTCTACTTCCTGTGGACGTGGAACCAGTTCCTGCTGCCGGTGGTGCTGATCGACAACCCGCTCGACCGGACGGCGGCGGGAGCGCTGACCTTCTTCCAGGGCCAGTACTCGCTGAGCATCCCGCTGCTCAACGCGGGCGCGCTGATCGTCATCACACCGGTGATCATCGTGTTCCTGATCTTCCAGCGCCAGTTCGTCAAGGCGCTGCTCTCCGGCGCCGTCAAGAGCTGACCTCCGGGGCCCGTGCGGCCCCGCCCCGCCCCGCTCTCGCGAACCACCGAAACGAGCACTCGTGACCTTCGCCCTCGACGACCACTGGGTCTGGGACTTCTGGCTCGCCGACTCCGGCGGCCTCCACCACCTCTACTACCTGCACGCGCCCCGCTCCCTCGGCGACCAGCACCTCCGCCACCGCAACGCCGCCATCGGCCACGCGGTCTCCACGGACCTGCGCCACTGGGAGGATCTCGGCCCGGTGCTCGGGCCGGGCGGCCCCGGGGACCACGACGAGACGGCCACCTGGACCGGCTCCGTCGTCCGGGGCCCGGACGGCCGCTGGCGCATGTTCTACACCGGCGCCCGCTTCCCGGTGTCCGGTTCCGCGGCGAACATCGAGACCATCGGCGTGGCCGTCTCCGCCGACCTCCACACCTGGACCAAGGAGCCCGCGACGGTCGTCTCCGCCGACCCGCTCCACTACGAGACCTACGCGGACGGGACCTGGCGCGAGGAGACCTGGCGGGACCCGTGGGTCTTCCCCGACCCCTCCGGTGACGGCTGGCACATGCTGATCACCGCCCGCGCCGCGCACGGGGACCCGCTCGACCGGGGCGTCATCGGCCACGCCACCTCCCCGGACCTGGAGACCTGGTCCGTCCGGGAGCCGCTCAGCTCCCCCGGCGCGGGCTTCGCCCATCTGGAGGTCCCGCAGCTCGTCACCGTCGAGGGCCGGCACGCGGTGCTCTTCTCCTGCGACACCCCGCACGTCGTGGGCGAGCGCCGGGCCCGCGGGGAGCGCGGCGGCGTCTGGGCCGTCCCCGTCACCGACCCGACGGGCCCCGTGCCCGCCGGGGACGCGGCCCTCCTCACCGGCGAGGAGCTCTACAGCGGGCGCGCCGTCCGCACCCACGACGGGCGATGGGTGCTGCTCGCCTTCGAGAACACCGGCCCGGACACCGACTTCGCCGGCCGGATATCCGACCCCCTTCCGCTCGGCTGGTCGCCCGACGGGCACCTGTCCGTCGCACGCCTGCAGGAGACCCGATGACCCCCGCGACCCCGGCGAACCCCGTCAACCCCGCGCCCCCCGCGACCACCGCGACCACCGCCGTCCACGGCCGGACGGTCCCCGGCTATGAGCCGGTGCGACGCGCCTTCGAGCGCGCCTTCGACGGCAACCCGCGCATGGGGGCGGCCCTGGCCGTCCGCCACCACGGCGAACTGGTGGTCGACCTCTGGGGAGGCGTCGCGGACACCCGCACCGGCCGCCCCTGGGAACGGGACACCGCGAGCGTGATCTTCTCCTGCACGAAGGGGCTGATGTCCGTCCTCGCCGCGCGGCTCGTGGCGGAGGGCCGGCTCGACTACCGGGCGCCGGTCGCCACCTACTGGCCGGAGTTCGCACAGGCCGGCAAGGGGGGCATACGGGTGCTGGACATCCTCGCCCACCGCTCCGGGCTCTCCGCGCCCCGCCGCGCGCTCTCGCCGTCGGACGTCCTGGACTGGCACACCGTCACCGGCGCCCTGGCCGAGCAGAAGCCGCTGTGGGAGCCGGGCACCGGATACGCCTACCACGCCCTCACCCACGGCTGGCTGATCGGCGAGGTCATCCGGCGGATCACCGGCCTGCCGGTGCGCGAGGCGTTCGCCCGGTTTCTCGCCGAACCGCTCGGCGCCGACGCCTGGGTCGGCCTGCCGGGGCACCTCGGCGGGCGGGTGGCCCACCTCCACGCGGGGGCCGGCCTCGTGGGCCACGTGGCCCGGCAGGCGGCGGCCCGCGTGCCGGGCGATCCGGACTGGCCCGGCCGGGCGATGACGCTCGGCGGCGCCTTCACCCCCGAACTGATCACCCCGGACGGCGGTTTCAACGACCCCGCCGTCCGCGCCGCCGAGATCCCCGGCGCCGGCGGGGTGGCGACCGCGCGGGCGCTGGCCACCCTCTGGTCGGCCACGGTCACCGCCACGGAGGGGGTCCGCCTCCTGGACGACACGACCCTGGAGAGCGCGCTCGCGGTCCAGAGCGAGGGCGCTCCCGTGTTCGATGTCCCGGGGCCGTGGCCGCGCTGGGGCATGGGCTTCCAACTCGACTCCCCGGCCCGCCGTTACCTCTCCCCCGGCAGCTTCGGCCACGACGGAGCCGGCGGCCAGGTCGCCTTCGCGGACCCCGGCGCGGAGATCGGCTTCGCGTTCCTCACCAACCAGATGGAGGCGGACGAGGACCTCCGCGCCACGGCGGTGGTGGACGCCCTGCGCGAGACGGTGAGCGGCTGACCGGCACGGGCCGGCAGCGCAGCCGACGGAGCCCTCCTGCCTGCGGTGAGCCGGGACCGGCAGAGGCGGCTCCGGTGTGCGGCGCCGAGCCCGGCGCCCGCGGTCCAGGAGCCCCGAGCCCGCTCACTGCCGCACGTCACCGGACCCGAGGTGGTCCGCGTACCACGCGTACACCTCGCCCACGCCCTCCCGCAGGCCGATCCGGGGCGCCCAGCCCAGTGCGGTGATGCGGGAGATGTCGAGAAGTTTGCGGGGGGTGCCGTCGGGCTGGTCGGCGTTCCACTCGATGCGCCCCCGGTAACCGATCACTTCGGCGACCATCTCCGCCAGTTCCCGGATGGACAGGTCCGTGCCGGTTCCCACATTGACCGGTTCGTCCCCGTCGTAGCGCTCCAGGAGGTGCAGACACGCCCTGGCCAGATCGTCGACGTGCAGGAACTCCCGGCGGGGGGTCCCGGAGCCCCAGTTCACCACGCGCCGCGCCCCCGTCCGCCGGGCCTCGTGGAAGCGCCGGATGAGTGACGGCAGCACATGCGAGTGCTCGGGGTGGAAGTTGTCCCCGGGCCCGTACAGATTGGTCGGCATGGCGGAGATCCACGGCAGACCGTGCTGCCGCCGGACCGCCTGCACCTGCAGGACACCGGCGATCTTGGCAATGGCGTAGGCGTCGTTGGTCGGCTCCAGAGGGCCCGTCAGCAGCGCCTCCTCCCGGATGGGCTGCTCGGCGAACTTGGGGTAGATGCAGCTGGAGCCCAGGAAGAGGAGCCGCTCGACCCCCTGCTCCAGGGCCGCGTCCAGCACATTGACCTGGATGCGCAGATTCTCCGAGAGGAACTCGGCGGGCCGGGTGGCGTTCGCCTTGATGCCGCCGACGCGCGCCGCGGCCAGGACCACCACGTCCGGGCGCGTCCTGGCGAACCAGTCGAAGACCGCCCCGCGCTCCCGCAGGTCCAGTTCGGCGGAGCCGGGCCCGACCACGTCGGTGAACCCTTCCCGGAGCAGTTCCCTCCACACCGCCGAGCCGACCAGCCCCCGGCCTCCGGCCACGAACACCCGTGCGGAACGGTCAAGGGGGCGCCACATCGCGCCAGGGGCGCTCGGCTCCGCGGCGGCCGGGCGGGTGGCACCGGTATGTGTGCTGGTGACCATGGGCATCGCTGTCCTCCTTCACCGGCGTGACGCCGAGTTCTCGATGAGCGCCGAAGGCCTGGGCCTCGCGTCTGCGAAGAGCATCCCCGTCCGGGTCCGGCGGACGTGTGAGGCGCGCACGGGCCGCGGAGCCGTCACGGCGCCGGGGCCGGTCCCTGGCCTGCCGGCCGGGATGAGAGCCGTCCCCGGTGCGGACCCCGGGGGGAACGAAGGCCGTGTGCGCCGAATGGCACCGGAGTCACATCACGGCATACACGACACACAGTCATAACAAGGACAAAGAATAGGATTTCCGTATTCTGGCCGGGTGTCCTGAGGTGCTCGCGATGTGAGTCGCCGTCTGCCCACCCCGACAGCCCAGCCAGAGAAGGCCCCATGACAGTCAAGACCGCGCTCATCACCGGCATCACCGGCCAGGACGGCTCCTACCTCGCGGAGTTGCTGTTGCGGAAGGGATACGTGGTGCACGGAATCGTCCGCCGCGCCTCGACCTTCACCACGCAGCGCATCGACCACCTCTACCGGGATCCGCACGATCCGGAGGCCCGTCTCTTCCTGCACTACGGGGACCTCACCGACGGGACCCGGATCGCGGGCCTGCTGAAGCAGGTGCGACCGGACGAGGTGTACCACCTGGCCGCCCAGTCACATGTCCGCGTGTCGTTCGACGAACCGGCATGCACGGGGGACTCCACGGGTCTGGGGACGACGCGGTTGCTGGAGGCCATCCGGACCACCGGCCTCCCCTGCCGCTTCTACCAGGCGTCCAGCTCGGAGATGTTCGGCGCCGCCCCACCGCCCCAGAACGAGGGGACCCCCTTCCACCCCCGCTCGCCCTACGGGGCGGCGAAGGTGTACGCGTACTGGGTCACCCGCAACTACCGGGAGGCCTACGGGATGTACGCGGTCAACGGCATCCTCTTCAACCACGAGTCGCCGCGCCGCGGCCCCACCTTCGTCACCCGCAAGGTCGCGACGGCCGCCGCGCGCATCAAAGCGGGCCTGGACGACGTGGTCTACCTCGGCAATCTCGACGCCCGGCGGGACTGGGGCTACGCGGCCGAGTACGTCGAGGCGATGTGGCGGATGCTCCAGCAGGACGAGCCCGACGACTATGTGGTCGCGACCGGTGTCAGCTACAGCGTGCGCGACTTCGTCGAGCAGTGCTTCGCCCACGTCGGCCTCGACTGGCACGACCACGTGCGCTTCGACGAGCGCTATCTGCGCCCGACCGAGGTCGACCACCTGATCGGCGACGCCTCCAAGGCGGAGTCGCACCTCGGATGGCGAGCGACCGTCCGCGCACCCGAACTGGCCCGCCTGATGGTCGACGCGGAGCTCAGCCTCCTCCGGAACGGCCTCGCGCCGGGAGACCAGGCGGTCGCGCCGGGAGACCAGGCCGCGCCGACCGCCGTTCCCGCCCCGGCCGCGCGGTGACCCGGTGCCCGCCGACCGCGTCCCGCCCGGAGGCACCCCGCCCGGCGTAGCCGTTCTGATGACCTGCCACAACCGCCGGGACAGGACGCTCGCGGCCCTCGCCTCGGTGCACGCACAGACCGGTCTCCCGGCAGGCACCCGCTGTACGGTCCACCTGGTCGACGCCGGCAGCTCCGACGGCACGGCCGACGAGGTGCGCGCCGCCTTCCCCCGCACCGACGTGGTGACGGTCGGCACGGGCGTCCACTGGGGCACCGGCACCGGGATCGCCGCCACCCGCGCCGATCCCGCCGCCCACGTGCTGTGGCTCAACGACGACGTGGTCCTCCGCCCGGGGGCCCTCGCCGCACTGCTGCGCACCGCGGCACCCCTGGACCGCCCGGCCGTGGCCGTGGGCGCCATGCGCTCCGGCGACGGGACCCGCACCACCTACAGCGGCTACCGCCTCGTCCGGCCCCGGCTCCGCCCCCCGGTTCTGGAACGGGTCGAGCCGGACGACCGGCACGCGAAGCCGTGCGACACCTGCAACGGCAACGCGGTCCTGGTCACCGCCCCAGCCCGGCGGGTGCTGGGCGACCTCGACCCCGCCTTCCCGCACCGCATGGGGGACCACGACTACGGGCTCCGTGCCCGCCGGGCGGGCGTCCCCCTGCTGCTCGCACCGGGCCACGTCGGCATCTGCGACGACAACTCCGGTGCGGTGCGGGGGACTTCGGCCGAACCCGGGCTCGACGCGCGCACCGCGCTGCGGCGGCTGGTGTCGGTGCGGGAGCAGCCGCCGGCACCGTGGTGGCGGTACTGCCGCCGCCACCTCGGGCCCTGGGCGCCGCTGGTCTTCTGCTCCCCGTATGTGAAGACCGTCCTGAGAGCCGGCGTGCGCCTGCCGGGAGCCGTACCGCGGCACCGGCAGTCGTCCCTTCGCGCCGACCCCTGACCGGCCGGGCACGCGGCCGGGCCGGACGGCCGACCGCACCGCCCGGCCGGGTTCACCCCCAGCGCGTTCCCCCATCCCAGAACGGATCACGGTGCAACCCCTACCCGCTGACCCGCAGGCCCTGCTGATGCTCCTCGCGGCGCCCCCGCTCGTGGGGCTGCTGCTGTGGGTCTTCGCCCGGCACTGCGGAATCGCGATCGGGCTGCTGCTGGCCGTGCCCGTGTGGTCCGTCGCCGTCGACGGGCAGACGGCCAGTCTGGACCTCGGCGTCCGCCTGTATCCGGCGGACCTCCTGACCGCCTGCGCCCTGTGCGTCGCCGCGGCCCGTCTGCCGCGTCGCGACCTGTGGGCCCGTTCGGGACTGCTGCCCGTCCTGGTGCTGGTCGCGCTGGCCGGCTGGTCGACCCTGCGGGGAGTCGCCGCCTTCGGTATCGAGGCCGCGGGCAACGACGCCCGGGTCTACTTCTGGCACTTCCTCGCCTTCGCCCTGTACGTGGCCACCCTCCCCCTGAACGCCCCGCTGAGCAGGGTCGTCCCCCGGGCCTGGCTGGCCTCCGCGGCGGCGTACGCGCTGCTCGGTCTGACCGGCTGGCTGGGCCGAGGGCTGCACTCGCTGACCACGCACGTGGCGGTGGACGGGGTGACGGTGGACCCGAGGCCCGTGCCCGCCGGCGCGGCGCTGGTGATCGCGCAGGGCGCGATGCTGCTCCTGTGCCACCCGGCGCGCGGCCGCTCAGGGCCCGCTTCGTCGGAACCCGGCACGCGGAAGGCCGCACGGCGGGGTGTGCTCGCGGTGCCGGCGGCCTTCCTCCTCCTCGTGCTCGTGGCCCTGCTGCAGCACCGCACGGTGTGGGTGGGGGCCGTGGCCATGGCGCTCGGCTGGTGGGCGCTGCGTCCCGCCCGCGCCGGTCAGCGCATGACCTCCGCGATCGCTGGGGCAGTGGTGCTCTCCTTCGCGGCACTGCTGTACTCCATCGGCGCGTTCGGCTCGATCGGCGCGTCGCTCGCGGACTCCTTCAACGAAACCCAGGGCACCCGCAGTTCGTTCGTGTGGCGTGTGCTCGGCTGGCAGGAACTGCTGAACGCGGCGCGGACACCGATGCAGTGGCTCCTGGGATCCCCGTTCGGCTCCGGTTACGCGCGCTCCATCGAGGGAGGGCTCGTCACGGTCTCCCCGCACGACTACTACCTGCACCTCGTGCTGCGCCTGGGCCTGGTCGGACTGGTCGCGCTGCTCGCCCTGTACGTGGTGGTGTGGCGTCGGCTCGGCCGCGGAGGGGAGGGGAACCTGGCCCTGCGGCTGGTGATCATCGGCCAGTTGGTGCTCTTCGTCGCCTACTCGGCGCCGCCGGAGCAGGCCGTGCTCCTCGGATGGTGCCTGTGGCAGGCACGCGCCTCGGAGGCGGAGGCAGCCCGCCGGCCGTCCCCCGTCGGCGCCGGCATGCCCGTGCCTCCGCCGGGGCACCTTCCCGCTCCCGCGACCGGCGTGCCCGGACCGGCAAGCCGCGGAGGGTAGATCTGATCTTCACGGACGGATTGACGAGACAAACGTGTCGGCGTCGTCGACTGCGGAGCGAGGAGAACACCGGTGGAGTGGACACGCACTGCGGGAACCATCGCTCAGCGAATCGCGGGATGGGCCACCCTTGCTGTTTCGAGGGTGACAGTGGCCCCGAAAGTGACGGCGATCGGCCGTCCGATCGTGTGTCTGGCCGAGGGGTCCAGTATCGAAATCGGCTCCGGTACCACGCTGATCTCGCGGGCACCGAACACTCCCCTCGGAGTGTCCCGTCCGGTCATCCTGCGCACTCTGCGACCTGGCGCCCGCATGGTGATCGGGGAGCACGCCGGACTGAGCGGAGCGACGATTTGCGCATCGATTTCCGTGACGATCGGAAATCGCGTTCTGATGGGTGCCGACGTGCTCATCGCGGATACGGACTTCCATCCGGTCGACATGATTCCCCGTCGATTCGAGCCCGAGTCCCGGGCCGCAGCCGCCCCGGTCGTGATCGGTGACGACGTGTTCCTGGGCGCGCGCAGCATCATCCTCAAGGGCGTCGAGATCGGTGCCGGGACCGTTGTCGGCGCGGGCACCGTCGTCACGTCCTCGCTCCCCCCCGGTGTGGTGGCCGGGGGAGTGCCGTGCCGCGTTCTGCGGCCCCTGGCGCCGGCCTCGCACGATGGGAGCGGGAGACCCGCACACGGGACTCGGGCCTTCTGAGACCCCGAACGCCGAGGCGGCCCGCTGGAGGACGGGCCGGTGCAGCCCCGGGAACAGGGTTACCGGTGTCCGCATGTCCCGGTGCACGGATCACAGCAGGCGGACGTTCACGACACACGGACTTCCTCCGTTGATCCGACGGGTATTTCCGCGTTGTGGACAATTCCCCGGGGTGGCGTTTGCGGACCGAGTCATGACGAGGGCGTGTCAGTTCAGAGCCGAAAGAGCGCTGGGATAGCCTGTGGATTCGGCGCGGCTGCATCCGTGCATGCCGATATCCGTTTCCTTTCGGGCGTGCCGGCGTCTTATCCCATTCGCCCGGCGCGATGTGCAGCAAGTTTGAGGAGAGGCGTCATGCCACATCCCGGATTCTTCGTCCATCGTCTGCCCGTGGGGCCGATCATGCCCGAGCGGGACGCGCTCCTGCTCGAACTCTGCGCCGGGCGCCGGGTGCTGCACATCGGCTGCGCCGACTCACCACTGACCGAGGAGAGACTGGACGACGGATCGATCCTCCACGCCAGGCTGCTCAAGACCGCCTCCGCGGTGCTCGGGGCGGACATCGACGCCGAGGGCATCGGACTCCTGCGGAACCGGCTGGGCGGGGAGTACACCGTGATGGACGTCTCCGATCCGGCCGACAGGTCCGTCGCCGCCGCGTTCAAGCCCGACATCGTCCTGGCCGGCGACGTCATCGAGCACGTACGGGACGCCGCCTCGTTCCTCCGGGGCATCGCGGACCTGATGCGGGAGGCGGGCAACGGGGCCGAGTTGATCCTCTCGACCCCCAACGGCCTCGCGTTCAAGGGAATGGTCAACACCATGAGGGGGTGGGAGAGCATTCACCCGGACCACGTGTACGTGTTCACCCCCGCTTCCCTGGCCCGCCTGGTCTCGGACTGCGGACTGCATCCGAGCCGGTGGCTCTTTTACCACGTTCTCGGGTCGGGAAAGCGTGTCCGGGAGCGCTTTCTGCGGGCCGCCTCCCACGCCGCCGTCAGACTGCGCCCGGCGTTCTCCGAGGGTCTCGTCCTCGTCTGCAAGGCACCCTCGCTCTGACCTCCCGAAGCCGGTCACGGTACGGCCGTTCCCCTTCGTGCGGCATGAGGTGGTTCCTGCGTGAAACCCGCTGACGCCGACCACGCCCCCTCGGTCGGGGCCCGGTCCGCCCTCCACTGGCTGGGGTGGAACTGGTCCGGCTCCGCCGTTCTCCTGGTGCTCCAGCTCGCGTACACCATGTACACCGGGCGGACGGTGACGCCCGGCGCGTTCGGCGCGTACGCCATCGCCCTCACCGTGATCCAGTTGCTCGGGTACGTGTCCAACAGCGGGCTGGCCACCCATGTACTACGGGCCGGGGTGCTGACGCGGCCCGCCATGCGCGCCGCCCGGCGACTCGGGACGGCCTGCGGGGTCATCTGCTTCCTGGTGGTTCAGGCGGCGGCCCCCCTGGTCGGCTCGCTGTGGGACATGCCCGAGATGACGCCGCTGCTCCGCCTGCTCGGCTGCCAGTTCCTCATCCAGCCGGCGGCCACGGTGGTGATGGCCACGCTGCGTCGCACCGGGCGGGCCCGCACGGCGGTCACCTGCGAACTCGCAGGCCAGGCGAGCGGCATCGCCGTCGGTGTGGCACTGATCGCCCTCGGGTGGAACCCCCTCGGGCTGGCCGCCGCACAGCCCGCGGCGGCGGCCGTCACCCTGGCCATCGTCACGCTCCGGCCCACCGCCCGCCCCGCGCTGCCCCCCGGTCCTCCGGTCCGGGCGCGAGAACTGCTGGCGCCCTCGGGGTTCCTGGCCGGCTTCGGCCTCCTGGAGTTCATCGGCACCAGCTCGCCCACCTGGACGGCCGGCCACTTCTTCGGGGCGGGCGCCACCGGTGCCTACTCCCGCGCCTCCTACTTCGCCGGCCTCCCCTCCCAAGTCCTCTTCCAGGGCCTGAACTCGGCGGCCACCCCGCTGCTCGCCGAGCGCCGGGCCTCGGATCGCCTCGTCGGTGGCCGGGCGGCGGAGCACGTCGTGTGCGCCGCGTCGGCGGCGGCCTTCGTCGGCTTCGGGGCACTGTGCGGGCTCGGGCCGGCCGCGCTCGGACTGCTGCTCGGTCCGGGCTGGACGCTCGCCACCGCCCTGGTGCCCCTCACGGCGGCAGGGGCCGGCATGGCTCTGCTGTGCCGGTCCGGAATGATCGTCGACCAGACCCGGCACGCGGGCGGGGTGGTGCTGGCGACCCAACTGACCGCGCTCTCCACCACGTTCGCCGGGATCGCCGTCGCGGTCGCCGAGCAGAGCCTCGTCCTCCTCGCCGCCGCGGCGGCGCTGGGGCAGGCGGCCGGACACCTGGTGCAGATCGGCGGCTGGCACCGGGCCGGCCTGCTTCACACGCGGACGGCGCTGCGCATGCACGCGATCCACGCCGTCATCGGTGCCGGGCTGGGCGGTGCGGCCGCGCTGGGGGGCGCGGGCCGTCCCCCGGCCGCCGGATTCGGCTACGGCCTCGTCTGCATGCTGCCGGTCGTCTTGCTCTGCGCCCTCCTGCGCCGCCGGATTCCGCTGTACGCGGTGGCCGCCGCGACGGGGATGCTGCGTTTCCCCCGAGCACGGCACGCCGGCCCCGAATCACTCGGAGCGGAAGTCCGGTTCGCGGCCGCGGCCCGTGACGACGTGAAAGGAAGCTGACCATGCACATCGGCTTTGCCGGCCCCGTGGACCTCACGACGCTCCGTGACCGGCTGCCGGAGGGCGTCCCACCCGTCTACGCGTTCCCGTACACCGGCTGGCTGGTGCGCACCTGGCTGGAACAAGGACACCGGGTGACCGCCTACGCCCTGAGCGCCGAGGTGAGCGAGCCTCGTGTGTACGGGGACGGCGATCCGCTGCGGATCGTCGTCGTACCGCAGCGCCCCCGGGCCCTGCACCGCGCACGCGACTTCTTCCGCCGCGAGCGCCGGGAGCTGGCCGCGGCCATGCGGGCGCACCCCGCCGACGTGATCAGCGCCCACTGGACCTACGAGTTCGCCCTCGCGGCGGCGGACAGCGGACTGCCGTCCTGCGTCACCGCCCACGACGCGCCCCTCCGCGCCGCCTGGGAGATGCGCAGTGCGTTTCGCTGGACGCGCCACAGCCTGGCCCTGCCCGCCGTGCACCGGGCCACCGCCCTGAGCGCCGTCAGCCCGTACACGGTGCGGCATCTGCGGCGCTGTCTGGGCGTGCGGCGACACGTCCGGGTGATCCCCAACGGCGTGCTGCTCGACTCCCTGCCACGGGCCGGGGCTCCCCGCCGCGACGCGAAACCGGTGTTCGCGTCGGCGCTGCAGGGGTGGGGCCGGCTGAAGAACGGAACCGGGCTGCTGCAGGCCTTCCGTCTCGTGCGCGTCCGGCTTCCCACGGCACGACTGCTGGCGTTCGGCAACGGATTCGGACCCGGCGGGCCCGCCGAGAGCTGGGCCGTGGGGAAGGAGCTCCACCACGGGGTGGACTTCGTCGGACGCACCGACCATCCGCTCATGGCGCAGCGCCTCGCCCGGGAGGCCGACGTGCTGGTCCACCCGTCCCTCGCGGAGAACCTCCCCCTGACGATCCTCGAGGCCATGGCGATCGGCGTGCCGGTCGTGGCGGGTGCCCGGAGCGGAGGGGTGCCCTGGGTACTCGACGGCGGTCGCGCGGGCGCCCTGACGGACGTCGACGACCCAGCGGTGCTCGCCTCGACCATGACGGAGCTCGCCCGGGACCACGAGCGGCGGGCACTGCTCGCCGAGCGGGCCCGGAAGCGCGTCGAGGGCGACTTCCGGCTCCAGGACGTGGCCCGGGCCTACGTCGACTGGTTCCGTACGGCCTGCTGACCACTCGCCGCACCACCCGCCGCCTCTCGCCCGGGCCCCGTACGCCGGGCGGGCGTCCACCACCACCGGCCTCCTCCCCATCGAATCCCGACGCACGCGCGAACCGGCTCTGGAGGGCCCATGTCACAGCACCAGCTCACGAGGCACTACGACACCAAGTACGCGGCGGACGCGACGAGCGAGGCACCCGTCCCGCTCAGCCTCGACCAGCCACTGCCCAGGGACCGGTTCGCCGCGGCCGTGGCCGAATTGCCCCGGAGGCTCCCGAAAGGCGCGGATGTCCTGGAACTCGGCGCCGGCAACGGCCTGATCGCCCGGAGTCTGCTCGCGGGGGACATGCCGTTCGGGTCGTACACCCTCGGCGACCTGTCCGAGGCCCGGATGGCCGGACTGCGGCGGAACTTCACCGACCCCCGGTTCCGGTTCGCGCAGACGGACGCGGAGCGGCCCTCCGCGACCGTCCAGGGGCCCTTCGACGCAGTGCTGATGGTGGCCCTGATCGAGCATCTGGTCGATCCGCTCCGGGCCATGACCGACGTCTGCTCGCTCCTCAAGCCCGGCGGATTCGTGTACGTGGACACGCCCAACATCGCCAAGTGGACCCGCCGGGTGAAGCTCGCGCTCGGGCGCTTCCCCTCCACGGCCTCCGACAACGAAGGGCTCACCACGTACGCCGGCCGCGAGGTGGACCTGCACGACGAGGGCCACCTCCACTACTTCACCTACCGGTCACTGGAGCTCATGCTGACCGGCCGCTGCGGCTTCTCCCGGGTGGAACGCACGGGCTACTTCATCGGCCCGCGGCCCATCGACGCCCGTGTGGGGACCCGGCTGGCCCGCCGGTATCCGACCGTCTTCTCGGAGATCGCCTGCTTCGCCTACGCGTAGGAGACGCCGGACGGGCCCGCGCCGCCGTCCGGACGACCGCCCGGGCCGCCGCGGATGCCCTGCTCCGCCGAGCGGACGCGGCATCCGCGGCGGCCCGGGTCCTCACGCGGGCCTCACGGACGCCACGTAGTTGCTCACCCCGCGGAAGTGCTCGAGTTCCTCGGTGTACTCCCGTACGGGCAGCAGGACCCCGCCGGGGCAGATCCGCCACAGCCGGTAGCCGAACGGGGAGAGCAGGTCCCAGAAGTCCCGGAAGAAGGTGCGGGAGTAGACGTTGGCCGAGCCGAACTCGAAGGCGATGGTCGTCACCCTCCGGTCCCTGAGGCTGCCGGCCGCCCCGCGCAGGGCCTGGAACTCCGCTCCCTCGATGTCGAGCTTCAGCAGGTCGACCCGGTCGACCCCCCACCTCTCGACCTCGCGGTCGATGGTGGTGACCGGCACCTTCTCCTGATGAGCCGTCATGTCGCCGAAGTAGGAGTCACGGCGGCGGTGGACGGACGCCACGCCCGAGCCCGGAGTGTCGGCGAAGATGGTCGCCGAGCCCTCCTCGTCGCTCACCGCGGCGGGAATGACCACCTGGTTCGGGACCTGCGCCCTCGCCAGCGCCGACTGGCACGCGGGCTGCGGTTCGAACAGGAAGAAGCGACCGGTCCGCCCGCCGAGGGCGGTGCGCAGCCCGGCGGACCACTGGCCGTAGTTGGCGCCCACATCGAAGACCACGGGGGCTTCGACGCCCCGGAGGCAGTGCCGCGCGGCGTGGATTTCGCCACGCAGGTCCCAGCCGGTCCCGGCGCCCCGTCCCTGGAGGATCTCCAAGTAGATTTCGAGCAGACGGGTCCCCTGCCGCATCCGCCGGCTGCTCGCCAGCCGGCACAGCTGGGGCGCCGCGGCCTTGGCGGTCCGGCCGAGGAGGCCGGCTTCATGTACCTGCATGCGGATTCCTTTGGTCTCGTTCCATCGCCTGCAGCAGCCCGTCGCCGAAACGCGCCGCCATGCCCTCCGTCGTGTAAGCCGCGGCATCGCTCCGGCAGGCCGTACGGAGGGCGTCCAGCCGTGCGGGGTCGCGCAGCAGCGCGGTCACGGCGCCGACGTAGGCCGTGGGGTCGTCCGGCGCGACCAGCGCGTTGCGGCCGTCGGCCAGGTACTCGAACTCGGGGGCGTGCCAGGGCCAGTCCGTGGTGACGACGGGCGTGCGCAGGGCGAAGGAGTCCACCGCGCAGAGTCCGACCCGGCCCGGCATCAGCATGACGTCGCCGACCGCGCCGAGCGGCCCGGCGCTCGCTCCGCCCCGCCGGCCCACCGCGACGACCGGGCTGCCGGGCCGGTTCGCCGCGGCCTCGACCAGGTGGCGGTCGGCGCCGTCGCCCGCCACCAGCAGCCGGAAGCCCGGGATTCCGGCGGCGATGCGGTCCGCGCACTCCAGCAGGAACGGGATCCGCTTGGGCGCGTCCAGCCCTCCGAGGTACAGGGCGGTGCGCCCCTCGGTCAGACCGTACCGCTCGCGCAGCAGCGCCGCCTCGGCGAACTCCGCCGTCCCCGGCCGCACGGCCCGGGCGCGCGCGGCGACGAGCTCCGCGGTGTCGACGGAGTTGCGCACCACGGTGATCCGGTCGCGGGGGAAGCCCCGGGAGGCGACGTGCGCCGCTCCGCCCTCGGTGTAGGCGAAGAACCAGGATCCGAGCCGGGTCAGGGCGCCCTTGGCGACGGCTTCCACGCGGCTCGGCGGCTTGGTGTAGGTCCGGCCGTGCCCCCAGAACGCGACCCGGGGGGCGCACCGCGGGCGGCCCGTCGGCCGGAGGAGCAGGGGGTACGCCTCCAGGTTGTGCAGCGCCTGCTCCAGGACGACGAGGTCGGCGGAGGCGGCCCGGCGCCGCACGCGGCGCCAGAGCAGGGACCGTCCTCCGGGCAGGGCGAGGCGCCGGGTGCCGACCTGGGTCGCGCAGGCGCAGGACGCGGCGTCCCCGCGTTCGGCCTGGTGCGCGGGCGCGGGCCCGTGCAGCACTTCGAGTTCCACGCCCTCGGCGGCCAGCCGTGTCTGCAGCCGGTCGAAGAAGGACGTGCGGTAGCCCGGGACGTACGGCTGCACCACGACCACACGGCGCCGGCCGCTTCCGGCGGTCACCACGACGGCTCCGCGACAGCGGCCGCCGGCCGGCCCGCGGCCCGCGCCAGGGCCTGGGCGTACACGGCCTCGATGCCGGCCGTCCAGGACCGTGCGCTGTACCGCTCGGCGTGCACCCGGCGGCAGTGCTCACGCAGCAGGGGGAAGCGCTCGCGTGCCGTCGCGAGGGCGTGCGGCAGTTCGCCCGAGGCGCCGTAGACCGCCCCCGTACCGTCCCTGCGCACACTGTCCGCCGCCGCCGAGCCCGCGAGGGCGAGCACCGGCACTCCCGCCGCCAGCGCCTCCTGGCACACGAGCGCGGTGGCGGACTCGGGGCAGACGCTGGGGAAGACCAGACCCGTGTAACGCGGCAGCCGGGCGGCGACCTCCTGGCGCGGGAGGGGGCCGAGCAGCCTGACCGTGCCGGGCGCGGCCTCCCTGCACGCCGACTCCAGCGGCCCGGAACCGATCAGGTCGAGGGGTTCGCTCTCCGGCCAGTTGCGGAGCAGGGGCAGGATGCCCTTCTCCTCGCTCAGCCGTCCGGCGTACACCCATCGCGCGGCCGGTGCCGCGGGCCGGCCCCCGGGGCCGGTCCCCGGATTCCCCGACGCGACGAAGTTGGGTACCAGGGCCAGCTTTTCCGGGGGCACCCCGAACCGCTGGTACAGGTCCCGGCTGCGCTCGGAGAGCGCCACCAGCCGCTCGGCGCGCCGCAGAAGGGGATGGGCCGCCGCTCCGTGCCGGCCGGCCCAGGTGAGGGGGAGCGTCGCGCCGCGCCGGCCCCGGTAGCAGCCGTGCCGCAGTCCGGTCCACCGGTCGCCGTCGGGGCACGCGGTGCAGGTCTTCCCGTCGCGGAAGAGCGTGGCGGCCGCGCACAGCGGCCGGTAGTTGTGGAGCGTGGCGACCACGGCGCCGGGCCAGCGGTCCAGCCAGTCGGTGGCGAAGTTGGGGAACAGGTTGTGCACGTGCACCACGTCGGGGCCGAGCCGGCGGAGTTCGGCCAGCGGCGACCTGCCGCGGCCCGTGGCGACCCGGACCGCCGCACGCAGGGTGTAGCCGCGCCCGGTCTCCAGTGCGTCGGTGTGGGCGGCGACCACGGTAACGTCGTGCCCGGCGGCGCGCAGCGCCTCCGCCTGGTCGAGCACGGCGGCGTTCTCCCCGCTCGGCCGGCGGGAGGAGTAGAAGCTGTGCACCAGCGCCACGCGGTGGGCCGACGGGTTGCCCGGTGGACGGTCCGTCCGGGGACGGGGTGCCTCTCGTGCTGACATGCGGTCTGCTGCTCTTTCCGGTCGCGGATGGGTGGTGGGCGGCGCGCGGTGGGCGGCGGGGCCGGCCGTCGGACGGCGGCCGGCGCCGGCCCGGCACGTCAACGACGGTTCAGCACGGCCTCGTACAGCCGCTCGGCGAACTCGGCCTTCGCGGCCCAGGTGTGCTGCCTGGCCCATCGGGGCCCGGCCTCCGCCGTGCGGCGCCGGGCCTCCTCGTCGGCGAGCATTCCCGCCAGCGCGTCAGCGAGGCGCCCGGGCAGGTCCGCCGGGTCGCCCAGCGGCACGGGAGCCGAGCAGCCCGGCGCGGAGAAGTCCCCGACTCCCTGGTGGTCGAGATGCACCACGGGCAGCCCCCGGGCCCACGCCTCGAGGTTCTGCACCCCGAAGGAGTCGCGGAGGCTGGTGAAGAGCAGCACGTCCGCGTCGTCGTACGCGGCGAGGGTGTCCCTCCAGGGCAGCCGGCCCCGGAAGGACACGGACCCGGTGAGCCCCAGCCGGACGGTGAGCCGCTCCAGGTCCGCGCGGAGCGGGCCGTCCCCGAGCACCACGAAACGGGCGTCGGGAACGCGGGCCGAGAGGAGCGCGAACGCCCTCAGGGCCAGTTCCGGCGCCTTGATGGCGGTGAGCCTCCCGACCCAGAGCACGGTCGGCGGGCGGTCCGGCCGCTCCGGCCCCTCCCGCGCGGGCTCCCGCAGCAACTCGCCGGGCACACCGTCGCTGAGGACCATGCGGGGATCGGCGCGGCCCAGGCGGCGGGCCCGTCGCGCGGTGTCGCGATTGGTGGTGAGGACCAGGGCCGCCTCCCGGACCGTCGCACGGCACGTCGGACGCAGGCTCATGCCCCGCACCCACAGCAACTCCCGCACCAACTCCTGGACGTACGCGGGTCCCAGCCAGCGGCGGTGGCTGCGCGGCGCGGTCTGCCCGCCGCCCACGGGGCCGAACACCAGCGGCGGTCCGAGCCGCCGCAGCGCGCTGCCGCCCACGAGCGAGCCGTACGACACGTGGTGCACCAGGTCGGCGCAGCCGAGCCCGTGGCCGCGCGCGTGTTCCAGGGCGCGCCGCTGCCATCCGTCGTAGTGGACGAACTCCAGGACCTGGCCGCGCAGGAAGCCCGGCAGCAGACGGACCCACCAGGGGCGGGGCGGGGCCGGCACGACATGCGTCCTGATCCGCCGCCCCACCGGGCCGAGGGCCTCGATCCGCCTGCCGATGTGCTCCGTGTTGCCGCCGTGGGGACGGGTCAGCAGCTCGACCGTGTGTCCGCGCCGGGCCAGCGCCTCGGCCCAGGCCCAGCCCATGCCCGGCTCGGTGCCGCGGCTCGGGTCGCACGCGTACGACGCCAGGACGATGCGCAGCGCCCGCGCGGTGGGGGCGGGGGACGGGACGTCGTGCCGGTGGCGTACGTCCGGGGCCTGGCCGGTCGGGGCCTCGCCGGTCGGAGCCGTCAACGCGCCCTCTCCCGTCTGCCGGTGAGTCCCGTCCCGGCGTCCGACGGCAGCGCCGGCGGGGCGGACGCCCGTGGAACCTGCCGGCGGGCCGCCTGCCGGACGGCGCCCCCGACGAACCGGGCGTTGCCGAACAGATAGCGCCGCCACAGCCGGCGCGGCTCGCAGCCCAGCCGGAACAGCCACTCCAGTCCGCCCTGTTGCATCCAGGACGGCGCCTGCCGCTTGCTGCCCGCGATGAAGTCGAACGCGGCGCCCACCGCCATGGTCACCACCGGCAGCGCGGCGCTGAGCTCGGCGGCCCGGTGGTCCTGCAGCGGGGTGCCGAGACCCACCCAGACGATGTCGGCCCCGCGTGCGCGGATGTCCTCCTCCTGGTCCCGGAGCTCCTGGGCGGTCAGCGACCGGAACGGCGGGGAACAGGAACCGGCGAGCACGGCCCGGGGGAAGCGCCTCCGCAGTTCGCGCTGCAGCGCGGCCAGCACCTCGGGCGTGGAGCCCAGCAGGTAGTGGCGCAACCCTGTGCCCTGGCTCATGGAGAAGACGTCCAGCATCAGGTCGGGGCCGTAGACGCGCCCGCGCGGCAGCGCCGTGCCCCGGTGGAGGAGCTGGTTCGCCCAGACCACCGGCTGCCCGTCGGCGAGGTTGAGGAACGCCGAGCGGAGGGTCCTGAGCAGCGCCGGGTCCCGGTCGGCCAGGGCGAGGGTGTAGGCGTTGCACAGGTGCACGTCGCTCCCCGCGGGGGCGAGGGCGGCTGGGCCGGCCTGTGCCGGCCGGTGCGCCTCGCGTGCCTCCCGGGTGTGCAGGGCGCGGTGCACCACCCGGCGGGCGGCGCCCTCACGGGTGTGCGCCGTGATGGGCACGCCCAGACACGAGACGACGGGTACGGAGACTGTGCCGCTCGCCGTTTCGCCGACCGCCGTCATCGACGGGCCGTGCCGTTCACCACGGTGACGGGGTGCCGCCGGGGCGTGGTGCCGTCGACGTCGATACGGCGGCGGAAGTCCTTGACGGTTTCGCGCAGGCCGTGCTCCACCGGGGTCGTGGGGTTCCAGTCCAGCAGTTCGCGAGCCAGCGTGATGCTCGGACGGCGTTTCTCGGGGTCGTCCTGCGGCCGGGGGACCAGCACGATCTCGGACGGGGACTCGGTGAGCTTGCTGATCCACTGGGCCAGTTCGAGCATCGTGACCTCGTGGGGGTTGCCGAGGTTGACCGGGCCGCCGTGGCTGCTCCCGGTCATCCGCGTCAGCCCGTCGACCAGGTCGTCCACGTAGCACAGCGACCTGGTCTGGCTGCCGTCCCCGGTGACCGTGATCGGCTCTCCCCGCAGAGCCTGGCGGATGAACGTGGGGATCGCCCGGCCGTCGTCCGGTCGCATCCTGGGCCCGAAGGTGTTGAAGATGCGCACGATCTTGGCGTCCACGCCGCGTTCCCTGCGGTACGTCATCGTCAGGGCCTCGCCGAAGCGCTTCGCCTCGTCGTACACGGCGCGCGGGCCCACCGGGTTGACGTGCCCCCAGTAGCTCTCCGGCTGCGGGTGCACCTGCGGGTCTCCGTACGACTCGGAGGTGGACGTCAGCAGGAAACGGGCGCCCTTCCCCGCGGCCAGGTCGAGGGCGTGCCACGTGCCGGCCGAGCCGACACGGAGCGTCTCCAGGGGCAGCCTCAGGTAGTCCGCCGGCGAGGCCGGTGAGGCCAGGTGGAACACGGCGTCCACGGGCCCCGGCACGTCCAGGCCCTGCGTGATGTCCCGGTGCTGGAACTGGAAATGCCGGTTGTCCGTGAGGTGTTCGATGTTGTCGGGGCTGGAGGTCAGGAAGCTGTCGACGCAGACCACCTCGTGGTCCTGCTGAAGCAGCCGCTCGCACAGATGCGAGCCGATGAATCCGGCCCCACCCGTCACTACCGCGCGCATGC
This sequence comes from Streptomyces xinghaiensis S187, assembly GCF_000220705.2. GTDB lineage: Bacteria > Actinomycetota > Actinomycetes > Streptomycetales > Streptomycetaceae > Streptomyces > Streptomyces xinghaiensis. The sequence goes on from NZ_CP023202.1 coordinate 3,269,359, forward strand.
AGATCCTCTCGGCCGTCCCGTCCGGGCAGCTGGGCGGCGGCAAGCCGCGGTGTCACTGCCGAGACTCGGACTGAAGTCATGTTTCTATTCGTTTGTCCGATATGGGTGTATTTGTCATTATCAGGGCGGTAACGCTCCTGTGTACGGCATCTTCCACCCGTCTGCCGCAGTCAGGAGAAGGGGTGCTGCATGCCGGTGTCCACGGCCGAAACGGCTCACCGCCCACCGTCCCCGTACCGGCAGGCGCGCCGGGGAGGCAGGACGGCCAAGCGGGCCATCGATGTACTGGGCGCCGCCGTCCTGCTCCTGCTGGTGGCGCCGGTACTCCTCGTGGCGGCCATCGCGGTGAAGGTCGACACCCCCGGCCCGCTGCTGTTCCGTCAGCGCCGTACCGGCTGGCGGGGCAAGGAGTTCGAGGTCCTCAAGCTCCGCACCATGGGAGTCGGAGCCGAGCGGTTGCGGGCCGCCATGTCCGTCCGCAACGAGGCGGACGGACACCTGTTCAAGATCCGTGAGGACCCCCGGGTGACCGCGGTCGGACGGTGGCTGCGCCGCTACTCCCTGGACGAGCTGCCGCAGTTGGTGAATGTGCTGAAGGGACAGATGTCCCTGGTCGGCCCCCGCCCGCTCCCGGTCGGGGACTCCGCGTTCACCGGGGAGGCCCGCCGCCGTCTCCTGGTCCGCCCGGGGCTCACCGGCCTGTGGCAGGTCAGTGGCCGCTCCGACCTCGCCTGGGAGGACGCCCTGCGCCTGGACCTGGAGTACGTCGACGCCTGGTCGATCAGGCTGGACCTGACCATCCTCCTCCGGACCCTTCCCGCTGTGCTGCGTGGTGACGGTGCCTATTGAGGGGTGTCCGCCGAGCCACGAGGGGACCGTCAGCCGCACACCGGGCACCGACGAGGCCGCCGAGCACGGGCCGCCGGACCCGGCCAACGGGATCAGCGAAGGAAAGTGACACCGGATGCCCGAGTTCCGCCCTGGTACGTCGCACAGCCGGACGCCCCCTCCCCGGACCGGGTGGAGGCGCCCGGTCCGCATGCCGCCCCGGCGGACGAACGGCGGCCGGCGCGTCGCCGGCCTCCCCCGGCCGCCCAGGGTCCGGGTCAGGGTGCTGGTGTACGCGACGGCCGGGCTGCTCCTCGCCGGAGCCGCCTGGATCGCGGTGACCGGTGTGCTCGCCGCCCAGGAACTGCTGGCGGCCCAGCGGAAGCTGGAGTCGCTGCGCCCACAGCCGGCCACGTCGCAGTCAGCGGCGGGCGCACCCGCCGAGACCGCGTCGCTGACGCGCACCGCCGAGGCCGCGGTGCGCGACGCCGCCGGGCATACGGCACGGGCTCATCGCCTCACCACCGGACCGGCCTGGTACCCGGCGGCTCAGCTGCCCGTTCTCGGCGCCCCGCTGCGGACCGTACGCGGAATCGCGGAAGCCGCCGACCGGCTGACCGGCGACGTGCTCTCCCCGCTGGCGCGCACCGCCGGTGACGTCGGCGCCGGACCGGGGGAGGACGGCGGGCTGCTGAACCTCTCCGCCGTGCGCCGCGCGGCTCCTCTCCTCGATCACGCGTCGCGCAGCGCGGCGCGGGTGCGGACCGAGGTCGACGAACTCCCGCACAGCACCTGGCTGCCGGCCGCCGACCGGGCACGCACCCGGCTCGCCCGGCAGCTCGACCGGCTCCGTCCCCTCACCGGAGACGCCGCCGCGGCGGCCCGGGTGATGCCGTCGATGCTCGGAGCGGACGGGCCGCGGCGGTACCTCGTGGTGTTCGAGAACACCGCCGAGGCACGCGGCACCGGCGGGCTTCCCGGAGCCTTCGCGGTGCTCAGGGCGGACCGGGGCCGGATGAGTTTCGAGCGCTTCGGGAACGACACCGAACTGGCCTCGGTCTCGGCGGATGTGGACCTGGGGGCCGAGTACGACGCGCTGTACGGCTCCAGCGCCCCGGCCGCGACCTGGGTCAACTCCAATGTCAGCCCGCACTTCCCCTATGCGGCACGGATCTGGGCGGCCGCATGGCACCGGCACAGCGGGCAGCAGGTGGACGGTGCGTTCTCCCTGGACCCCGGTGTGGTGTCGGGACTTCTCGCCGCCTCCGGCCCCGTCCGGCTGCCCGACGGGAGCACCGTCACCGCCGGAAACGTGGTGGACCTCACCGAGCGCGCCAGCTACGCGGTTCACCGGGACACCGCGCGGCGCAAGGCCTTCTTCCTCGACGTCGCGCGTGCCGTGGCCACCCGGCTGCTCCACGCCGCGGACGATCCGGCGCGCCGGCCCGCCCTCTTCGCGGCGCTGCACCGGCAGCTGGCGGCGGGGCGGATCAAGGTGTGGAGTGCCCACTCCGCCGAGGAGCGCGAACTCCTGGCGGGGTCGTTCGGCGGAGCGCTGCCCGACGGGTCCGTCCCGCTGGCCGGACTGGTGGTCAACAACGCGGCGGGCACGAAGCTGGACTACTACCTGGACCGCGAGCTCGTCTGGGCACCGGGACGGTGCGTCGGCGGCCGGCGCGAGATCACCGTGACGGCCCGCCTGACCAACCGGGCACCGGAGTCGGGGCTCCCGCCGTATGTCACCCAACGGGTGGACGACCCGCTCCACGACGTCCGGCCGGGCGACAACCGTCTGCTGGTCTCCTACTACGCGAGCGCGGGGGCGATGCTGTCCCGGGCCACGCTGGACGGCCGCCCGGCGCTGGTGAACCACGCCACGGAGCGCGGCCACCCGGTCTTCACCCTCGATCTGGAACTGCCCGCGCGCGGCACGCGCACGCTCGTACTCCACTTGCTGGAGCCGCCTTCCGGCCGTGCTCCGGTCGTGCTGCGCCAGCCGCTGGTGCGTCCCCTGCGGGCCACGGTGCGCGAGAACGGTCCGTGCGGTGCCTGATGTCCCACCGAACAAGAAAGCACTGACGCCATGTCGGACGTTTTCCTCCCCGTTCCGGCCGAGGGCACCGCGCCTCCGCCGTATTTCCGCGTGCTCATCGTGTGCACCGCCAATCTGTACCGCTCACCGCTCGCCGAGTGCCTGCTGTGGGAACGGCTGGCCGCGGCACGCCAGGTGGTTCAGGTGAGCAGCGCGGGAACACACGCCGCGCCGGGCCGGCCGATGGCGGCCGAGGCCGCCTCCGTCCTCGTCGGCTGGGGCGGGGATCCGTCGGGGACCGTCTCCCGCCGGCTCACCGCCGAGCTGGTCGAGAGATCGGATCTCGTGCTGGGCGCCGCGGCGGAACATCGCGAGGCGGCCGTGCGGCTGTCCCCCGTACGAGCGTTGTCCCGCGCGTTCACGCTGCGCGAATTCGCCCGGCTGCTGCGGGCCGAGGACGCGGCGGACGCGACGGCCCCCGTCACCCGGCTCACCTCGCTGGTCCGGGGCGCGGCCGGCCGGCGTGGAACCGAACGGGTGCAGGGGGGCGATGACGACGTGGCCGATCCCCTGGGCGCGGACGTGCGGAGCGCACGGCAGTGCGCGACGCGCATCGAGGAGTCGGTGAACACGATCGCCGCGGCCATGCGAGCCGGCTGCTCCCCCGCCATCAGCTCTCAGCAGCGCGGCCGGCGGCACCCGTCCGCCCGGTGACGGACCTTCCGTCACCGGGCGGACGTGGCGCCGGGCCGTGCGGGGCACTGCCGCGGAGGCCGCGGCGTGGGGTGAGGCGGGAGCTGTCAGTGCTTCCGGAGCCGGCGGGCGAGGAGGACCCCGCCACCGCCCAGGGCCGCCAGGCCCGCGGCCCCGCCCATGAGGAGAGGCGTTGTGTCGTCACCGGTGTCGGCCAGGTTCTGCTGTCCGGCGGGGAGCGCGGCGGCACGGGCCTGCTGCTTCGGTACCGCCTTGGTCGTGCAGGGATCATCCCCGGGGCGCTCGAGCACGGTGATCCCGGCCTCGAGGACCCGATTCGGGTTCGACGCCCGCAGCCGGAAGACGTGATTGCCCGGCGTCGTGCACCGGGGGATACGGACCGATCCCCAGACCGCGCCGAGCCTGTTGGCCCTGAAGTTCCCCAGCCTGGTCTGTTCCGGGAGCAGTTCGGCCACGACCGCCTGTTCGGAGGCGAACCCCCTTCCGATGAAAGCGATCTTGGCCCCCTGGTAGACGGCCGTGGAACTCAGGGTGAGGCCCGGGGACGGTGGTGGGTATTGGGCGTGGGCGGGCTGGGCGCCCAGGACCGGCACGGCGGCGAAAGCAGCGGAAGCCGCCACGGCCGCCACGGCGGTACGCCACTTCGATGGCGCAGTCATCTCGTTCACTCTCCTCAGGTGGCATCCGACCGATGGAACATAACTGCCAAAAAAGACATGTTCATATATAACGCTTTATAGCCTTGACTAACACCTTGACCTCGGGTAGTCGCCGGATGGCTTACGCGAATGGCCCGAGCGGCCCCGCCCGGCTCGACGGCGGGCGGGGCCGCAGCCCTGCACCTTTTGCGCGGTCTTCACATATATGCTCGCTTGACCTCTTGCGCCATGTTTCAGCAATCTTGCGTACATCTGGGATGGATATTGTGGATCTGTCCGACTGCCTCCGGTTCCTCGTCAGGCGCTGGCGCGCCATCGCCGCTCTGGGGCTGCTGGGAACGGCGATCGGTGTGTTCGTCACCTACGCCACCACTCCTCAGTACCGGGCCACCTCGACGCTCTTCGTGTCTCTTCAGGACTGGGACGACACGGCCAAGCTCAACCAGGGCAACAGCTTCGCCCAGGCCCGCGTCCGTTCCTACGCGGAAGTGGTCTCCAGCCCCCGGGTGACCAGGCCCGTCACAGAAGCTCTGGACCTGGGCCTGACGCCCTCCCAGCTCGCCCGGAAGATCACCACGGAGGTGCCGCTCGACACGGTGCTTCTCAAGATCACCGTCATGGACGCCCAGCCGTCCCGGGCGGCCCGGATCAGCAATGCCGTCGCCCAACGCTTCACCGAGGTCATCGCCGACATCGAACGACCGGAGGGCGCCCGGAGCTCACCCGTCCGGCTGAGCGTCACCGAGCCCGCCACCAGGCCGTCCTCGCCGGCCTCGCCCACGCCCGTGCTCAACGTGGCGCTCGGGCTCGTGGCCGGGCTGACCCTCGGTACCGGACTGGCGTTCGCACGGGAGTCGCTGGACACCTCGGTCCGCAGCCGCAACGACCTGACCCGGTGTCTCGCCGCGGCCGGTGGGCCGGCCGTACTCGGCAGCGTCGTCTACGACCAGCGCGTATCCCGGCACCCGGTGGCGACCGACGATGACGTGTTCGGCCGGCGGGCGGAGGACTTCAGACGGCTGCGCACCAGCCTCCGGTTCGTGGACATCGACAAGCCCCCCAAGGTCATCGCGGTCACCAGCGCGGTGCCCGGCGAGGGGAAGACGAGCGTCTCGATCAACCTGGCCGCCGCGCTGGCCGAGTTCGGGTCCTCCGTCTGTCTCGTCGACGCGGATCTCCGGCGCCCCAACGTCGCTCGGACACTTCGCCTGGTGGAGGGCGCGGGGCTGACCACCGTGATGATCGGCCAGGCGAGTGCCGAGGAGGTACTGCAGTCGGCGGGCTCCTTCACGGTGCTGGCCAGTGGGGTGCTGCCACCGAACCCCGCGGAGATGCTGAGCGCGGGGCAGTTCCGCACCGTGGTGCGTTCGCTGGCCGACAAGTTCGACCACGTCGTGATCGACACCGCGCCGGTGCTCCCGGTGGCGGACACTCCGGCCATGGCCTCGTCGGTGGACGGCTACCTGCTGGTGGCCCGGTTCGGGAAGAGCACCACGGGTCAGATCACCGAGGCCGTGCGGACCCTGCAGGAGGCCGGCACGGCGATGCTGGGCGGCATCCTCAACATGTCCCCCGCGAAGGGCGACGCCGAGCAGTACGGCTACGGCTACACGTACAAGCCGAGGACTCGGGGACGCCCGGCCCGGCTCCGGCGCCGCGGAAAGCCCGCGCCGATGGACGCCTTTCCCGCGCCGGCGGCACCGGCCGTACGCGGCTCCACGCCCCTGCGCGGCGGCAGCTCCGGGGACGGCTCCCCGGACCCGGCGGAGAACCGCTCCGCCCCGTCGGCCGCGAACGAGAGCGGAGACCGTCACTGACCGGAGAGGGCGGCACGCGGGCATGGTGCCGTGGACCGGGTCGTCGTCCGCGCCCGGGATCCGGCGCGGCGCACGGTGGCTCCCGGCCGGCGTCCCGGTCCCGGCCCCTGCGTGCACTCCTGGCGTACCCGGCCGTCGCCGCCGTGGCTGTGGCCGGAGCCGTGCTCGTCCCCTCCTGTGGAACGGACGGGGACTCACCGCTCCGGCCGGAGGCCGCGGCCCCGCCCGCCGCCGATCGCGTCGATCAACTGCGGACCGAGGTCCTCGACGCCATGCCGCATGATCCCAGGGCCTACACCCAGGGCCTCGAGATGGTGGGCGGCACCCTCTACGAGTCGACCGGCCTGGCCGGGGAGTCGTCGGTCCGTCTGGGCCCGCCCGGCCGGCCTCCCACCGTGCGCGCCGACCTGCCGGAACCGCTGTTCGGAGAGGGCATCACCGTCCTCGGGCCGACGCTGTGGCAGTTGACCTGGCTCGACCACGTCGCGATCGAACGCGACGCCAGGACACTGGCGGAGCTGCGCCGGGTCCCGTACGCGCAGGAGGGCTGGGGCGTGTGCCACCAGCCGGGGCGCGATCGGCTGGTCACCAGTGACGGTTCCGCCCGGCTCACCTTCCGGAACCCGCGGACGCTGGCCCCGACGGGCGGGATCGCCGTCACCCTCCACGGCCGCCCCGTGCCCCAGCTCAACGAGCTGGAGTGCGTGGGCGACAGCGTGTACGCCAATGTCTGGCCCTCCAGCCGGATCGTGCGCGTCGACGCCGCAACCGGCAGGGTGACCGCGGAGATCGACGCGTCGGGGCTGCCGGTCCCGGGGGTCCCGGGGAAGCAACGGCACGCCGGCGTCCTGAACGGCATCGCCGCCGTCCCCGGCACCGATGAGTTCCTGCTCACCGGCAAATGGTGGCCCAGGATGTTCCGGGTGGCCCTGGTCGCGAGGTGACCCGTCCCGCGGTCCCGTCGTCGTGGATTCCACGGGCCAACTCGCCAACCCAACGGGGCCCTCGGCCGTGTCCCTGCGTCCGGATGCCAGGGCGCAGGTTCCGCACTCCGGGATGTGGGGCCGGAGAGCGGCACGGCGCACGTGGCCGGTGGGGAGCGCAAACGGTCGGCGGCCGTCTCCTTGACCGGTACCAGCAGGGTCATCCCTGGACGGTGGGGCGGACGTTGATCTCACCGATCTCGACGTCATCGGGCTGCTCGACGGCGAAGGCCACCGCGCGGGCAACCGCGTCCGGCGGGATGCCCACCGCGTCCATGGTCTTGCGCGTCTGCTCGCGGATGTCCGGGTCCGCCATGGAGTCGGCGAGCTCGGTGCGGACGTACCCCGGCGAGATGGCCGTCGTACGCACCACCCCGTCGGTGGACTCCGCGCGCAGCCCCTCGTGGACGGTGCGCACCGCGTTCTTGGTCGCGGCGTAGACGGCCATCGAGGGGGACACCGACAGACCGGCCACGGACACGATGCTGACCAGGTGGCCCGCTCCCTGCTCGCGGAAGACGGGCAGCGCGGCGGCGACGCCGTTGAGCATGCCGCGGAGGTTGACGTCGATCATGGCCGACCAGTTGTCGGTGTCGAGGCCGGCCAGCGGGCCGATCGGGGCGATACCGGCGTTGTTCACCAGGACGTCGATACGGCCGTACCGGCCGACGGTGGCGGAGACCAGGCGCCGCAGATCGTCCGCCTTCGTGACATCGACGACGCAGGCGGCGGCACGGCCTTCCTCCTCCCGGATGCCCTCCGCTATGGCGTCGATGCGCTCGCGGCGGCGCGCCGCGAGGACGACCGCGGCGCCGCGCCGGGCGAGCAGACGGGCCGTGGCCTCACCGATGCCGCCACTGGCTCCGGTGATGGCGACGGTCTTGCCGTGGAGAGAGAGCATCACTGCCTCCAAGCTAAAGTGGACACGTGTCCGGCACGGGCTCCACCGTACCGGACACGTGTCCACTTGTGAGGCGGAACATCAGGAGTCTCCATGACGGAGTCAGGCCGCTTGCGTGACCGGCGGGGCGGAGGTGAACACCCGGTTGTCACGCAGGAGGGCCCACAACTCGCTCGCTCGTCGGCGGGCCAGGGCGATGACGGCCTGGACGTGCTTGCAGCCCTCGCCACGCTTCTTCAGGCAGAAGTCCCGGGTCGGTCCTTCGCGGGTCGTACTTGTCTGCGCGGACATGGAGAACACCCTGCGCAGGCGGCGGCTGTAGCGCTTGGGCCGGTGGAGGTTGCCGGTCCGGAGACCGGAGTCACGCGGGACGGGCACCGCACCTGGGCCTTCCGCTCGTTCACTCGCCCCTCCTCGGGCCATCCGGCATGCCGCCGGCCCGAGGAACACCCCGCTGTCATTTCCGTAAGCAGCCACCGCACAAGGCGCGCACATCTCCATCGGCAGCCAGGGCGCCCCGGAGAGCCTGGCGGCCACTCCTGCTGAGCCACGGACGACAAGAACCCATCAGCCACACCCGGCCCTCCCGGGCCGCTCAACAACTGACGGAGAACCCCATGAGCGCGTCAGCACGCCGCCCGGACGCGGCGCAGAACCGGACCCGCATCGTGGAGGCCGCCCGGGCAGCCCTCGCCGAGTCCGACCACGTGCACCTTAACGAGATCGCCAAACGCGCGGGGGTGGGACAGGGAACGCTCTACCGGAACTTCCCGAACCGAGAAGCGCTCCTCGCCGAGGTATACCGGCGCGACGTCGAAGAACTCGTGACCGCCGCCCCCGCTCTGCTGGCGGAACACGAGCCCGTGGAAGCCCTGCGCCACTGGCTCGACCGAGTGATCGACTACGCCGAGATCAAGCACGGCGTACTGGCAGCGCTGGAACCGGCGGCGTGGCAGGACCTGGTCGCCCACAGCCACAACCCCATCGAAGATGCTCTCGCTGTCCTGCTGGACGCCGGGAAAGCGGCCGGTTCCCTCCGCACGGACGTGGACGCCCACGGGGTCCTCCAGCTAATCACCTACCTCGGCCGACTGGACCGGGCCGCATGGGAGTCAAGAGCACGCCCTCTGATGAACGTCATCCTCGACGGTCTTCGCCGACGGGACGCGCCGGTGAGGGAGACGGGCCGGTGAGCGGACCGGTGGAGGCGGAGAAGGGAACTCGACCACCCGGCAAACGGGCGCGGGGAGTTGCAGGGAACCGTCGTGCAGCTCCCGGCACGAAAAACCCGGGTCATGTGTACGACAGTGACCCGGGCTCCCGTGGAGCCGCCTTCGGGATTCGAACCGAGACCTACGCATGACGAGGGCGGCAAGGACGGTGCCGGGGTATGCCATGCGGTGGTACCGGATCCCGACTTCCCAGATCAGCCCGCCGGCGGGGGGTCTTCGGCGACGCGATCACCATGACGTCGGCCCGGGACGCGGCCGGACGGCTCTCGACGCAGCACATCACCGCCGGAGGGCGCGACGTCAGCAGCCGCGCCTACACCTACCGCGCCGACGGTCACCTGGTCTCCGTCGCGGACCGGCTGTCGGGCACCCGCGCCTTCGATCTCGACCGGGCGGGCCGCGTCACCGCCGTCCACGCCCGGGGCTGGACGGAGCGCTACGCCTACGACGACGCCGGCAACCAGACCTCGGCGTCCTGGCCGTCCCGCCACCCCGGCAGCGAGGCAACCGGACCGCGCGCCTACACCGGCACCACCCTCACCCGCGCCGGAGACGTCCGCTTCGAGTACGACGCCCTCGGCCGGGTCACCCTGCGCCGGAAGACCCGCCTCTCCCGCAAGCCCGACACCTGGCGCTACGCGTGGGACACGGAGAACCGCCTCACCTCGGTGACCACCCCCGACGGGACCCGGTGGAGGTACCGCTACGACCCGCTCGGCCGCCGCACCGCGAAACAGCGCCTGGCGGCCGACGGCGAGACCGTGCTGGAGGAGACCCGGTTCACCTGGGACGGCCTGACCCTGTGCGAACAGACCAGCCACCGGCCGGACGACCCGACCGTGGTCGCCCTCACCTGGGACCACCGGGACGTCGTCCCCCTGGCGCAGACCGAGCGCATCCTCACGGCCGGCACCCGCCAGGAGGAGATCGACCGCCGGTTCTTCGCCATCGCCACGGACCTCATCGGCACACCGACCGAGCTCATCGACGAGACGGGCGGCATCACCTGGCGCACCCGGAGCACGCTCTGGGGCACCACGGCCTGGTCCCGGGACAGCAGCGCCTACACCCCTCTCCGCTTCCCGGGCCAGTACTACGACCCCGAGACCGGCCTCCACTACAACTACTTCCGCCACTACGACCCGGAAACCGGCCGCTACACCTCTCCCGACCCCCTCGGCCTCGCCCCCGCGCCGAATCCCGTCGGCTACGTGGACAATCCGCTCATCGGGTGTGACCCGCTGGGCCTCATGCCCAAGTACACGAAGGAGGAGCGGGCCCAGAAGCGGATCAACAAGATCGTGGACGGCATCGTCGAGAAAGCACAGGACGACGGGTTCAAGAAGCGCCACGACTACCACGGGGACACCCGGCACGCCTTCAGCGACGAACGGGTCGTCGAAATCCTCAAGAACCCGGACGCCGTGTACCACTCGACAGGCACAGCCGGGACGTTCACCTTCAGACAGGGTGACGACATCGTGGTGATCGACGGCCCCGGCAATACCCAGGGTCAGGCCATCACGGCGTACGGACCGTCGGGCATCAAGGGCGAGTCCGGGGCCACGGCGCTCGGCGGTAAACCCACGGACCCCGGCGCCCCGGTGACGCACGAGGACATCGTGAACGGCAGGATTCCCGCCAAGGACGGCCGCTTCCAGCCCCCGGCAGTACAGATCAGATGAGGCAGTGATGACGACGAAACTGAAGTTCGACGGCGGCTGGTCCGCGACGGTGACAGGCGAACCGCTCGACCTCGTGCCCCGTCTCCTCGGTACCTTCCTGATCGTTTCCCCTTATGCGGACAGGGTGGAACGGGAGAAATTCCTCGCGGACACGTTCGGCAGCCAGGACTGGCTGTGGGATCTCCCTGACGTTTTCCGTTTCGCCCCGAGCGGCCGACGGCTGGTCGGGGCTGAATTCCGGATTCCGGAAGAGTCCGCCTCAGCCGAGGATTCGGCCCGCCTTCCCGTCACGCCCGAAGTACGCCCGGGCGGGCTCCGCGCAGACGAGGTCAAAGACTTCCGGCACGAAATGTGCACAGTGCTGTGCCGGGCTCCCGGCGATGCCGTGCTGACCTGCCTGCGCGATCTCGACGTCCTCGACGAGCCGCTGGAGGCCCGCATCGGCATCGCGCCCGACGTGGCGCTCCTCGTCCAGCACGGCACCGTCGTCGGCTGGAGCCTCACCGATCCCGCGCGCTACCTGACCACCGCCTACGCCGACCCCGACCCCGACCCGCCCTCCCCCGCCACCCGTCGCCTGCTCACCGAGTGCCTGAACCTGGTCACCACGCCACTGGTCGACGACCTGGTGGACGGCGAACCGGCCGCCCTGGCCCGCCTCCGGGCCGCTGACGAAGCCCTGCGCAACCAACAGGAGGACCGGCACCGGGCCGACGCCCTCCGCGACCTCATCGCCACCATGGTCGACGACTACGGAAACTGGTGACCGAGTTCGACACGGGGCGTTCCCGTGCCATGAAGACGTCGGGGACGAGGCGGCATTCGCCATGAGACTCACCCTCGACGGCGGCGACTGGAACGCGACGGTGACCGGCGATCCCCTCCGCATCACCCCGCGCTTCGACTTCCCGGGCCAATGCGTGCGCATCGCGGAGTACGCGGACGTGGAGCAATGGCAGCGCTTCCTCACGGACACCTTCGGCAGCCAGGCATGGCTGTGGGACGATCCCGACGAGCTCCGGTTCGCCCCGGACACCCGCGAACTGGCCGGCGCAGCATTTCGATTGCCCGGTACCTGACCACGGGATTCGCCGCCCCCGGCCCCAACCCACCCTCTCCCGCCACCCGCCGGCTACTCACTGCCTGCCTGGACCTGACCACCACACCGCTGCTCTACGAGGTCAAGGACCGGAACCCGGCCGCCCTGGCCCGCCTCCGCGCAGTCGACGAAGCCCTGCGCAGCCAGCGCGAGGACCGGCACTGGGCCAACGCCCTTCTTGCGCTCATCAGCAACCTGGTCGAGGACTACGCCGACCGGCCGACCGGGCAGAAACCGTGAAGGGCCAGGTCACAGCTCCGGCTCACCGGATCCGGATGCGCACCCCTGCGCTCCCCCTCATCCACGACCACGCTGCGAACTGATTGGCCATCAGAGGAGCAATACAAAAGACCAGGTCAGAAGGGTTCTGACCTGGTCGTGAGTGGAGCCGCCTTCGGGATTCGAACCCGAGACCTACGCATTACGAGTGCGTTGCTCTGGCCATCTGAGCTAAGGCGGCGAGCTGCGGCGACGACCCGGCCTCGCGGCACACGGGGGGTGTCGGCAACAGCGCCAAGTCTACACAGTGCGGGAGGGTGCCCCGTACCGGGTTGTGACCGGCCCGGCGGCTGCCCTGCCCGTACCGCTGTGGGACCGCCCGTTCGTCCTCGGCCTGCCGCCCGGCCCCGCGCCTCCCCGTCTCAGGTGCACTTCGTGCCGTCCGACGGAGGCTTGCCCCGCAGCAGGTACGTGTTGACCGCCTGGTCCACGCAGGCGCTGCCGCGCCCGTACGCCGTGTGGCCGTCGCCGTCGTAGGTCAGGAGGGTGCCCGAGGAGAGCTGGCCGGCCAGGCCGCGGGACCAGATGTACGGGGTCGCCGGGTCGCGGGTGGTGCCGATGACCACGATCGGCGCCGCGCCCTCCGCCTCGATGCGGTGGGGCTTGCCCGTCGGCTCGACCGGCCAGTACGCGCAGTTCAGCGCGGACCACGCCAGCCCCTCGCCGAAGACCGGGGACGCCTTCCGGAACGACGCCGTGTGCTTCCGCACCTCCTCCGGGCTCGTGAAGGAGGCCGGGAGGTCCAGGCAGTTGACGGCCGGGTTCGCGTACATGAGGTTCTCGTACGAGCCGTCCTCATCCCGCTCGTAGTACAGGTCCGCGAGCTGGAGGAGGGCGTCGCCGCGGCCCTCCATCGCGGACTGCAGGGCCATGCGGAGCCGGGGCCACGCCCCCTCGTCGTACATCGCGGCGATCACGCCCGTGGTGGCCAGCGACTCGCCCAGCTCCCGGCCCTCGCCCGCGGGGACGGGCCGGGCGTCGAGCTTCTCGAAGAACGCCCGGAGGCGCTTGCGCGCGTCGTCGACGCTCTTGTCGCCGAGCGGGCAGTCGTCGCCGCGCAGGCAGTCCTCGGCGAAGGCGGTGAAGGCGGTGCCGAAGCCGGCCGTCTGGTCGCGGTTCATCTGCACGGACGACAGGGAGGGGTCCATCGCGCCGTCGAAGACCATCCGGCCGACGCGGTCCGGGAAGAGCCCGGCGTACGTCGCGCCGAGGAAGGTGCCGTACGAGGCCCCGACATAGGTCAGTTTCCCGTCGCCCAGCGCTTCGCGCAGCAGGTCCATGTCGCGGGCCGACTCCGTGGTGGAGACGTGCCCCAGGACGTCACCCGTGTGCCGCTCGCAGCCCTCGGCGAACTTCTTGTACGAGGCGACGAGCGCGTCCGTCTCCCGCTTGTCGTCGGGGGTGATGTCGACCTGGGTGTAGACGTCCATCGCCCGGTCCGTGAGGCACTTGACCGGCTCGCTGCGGGCCACCCCGCGCGGGTCGACGGCCACCATGTCGTAGCGGGCGCGCACCGGCTCCGGGTAGCCGACGGCCGCGTAGGACTGCAGGTAGCCGACCGCCGAGCCGCCCGGGCCGCCCGGGTTGACCAGCAGTGATCCGAGGCGCTTCCCCGGGCCGGCCGCCTTCTTGCGCGATACGGCGAGCCGGACGTCCCGGCCCTCACCCGGCTTGTCGTAGTCGAGGGGCGCCTTGAGGGTGGCGCACTGGAAGCCGGCGGCTCCGCAGGCCCGCCAGCGCAGCTTCTGTTCGTAGTACGGCTTGAGGGCCGGCGGGACGGCGGCGGGCAGGGGCTTCAGCACCTCACTGGTGCCGGGCATGCGCCCGGGGCCGCCGGGGCCCGAGGCCGAGATCTCCGTGTCGGCGCCGGACGAGCAGCCGGAGAGCAGCAGGACGGCGGACACGATGAGGGCACCGGCGGTACGGCGCGGTCGGCGGCTGGTGTCCATGGGTACCCCTCGGGTCGGCGCGTTCTCGGTGTGCGGCGCTTACTCGGCGTCCGGCGGGCCGGCGCGCGGGACGCGTGCGGCGCGGAGGTGCCACCGGGGCGGCACGCGCGGCGGGGATGGTGTCACCGGTGGCCCGGGCACCGCCTCGGTGGTGCGTGACGATCTGCGGCTTCTGTTCGGAGCGTAACCGTACGGGCTCTCGGGGACGCGGCCCATGGGGCCCGTACGAGTGAGCGAGCGCGGGCGCGGCCGGACAGCGGGACGCCGGACGGGCGGGCAGAGGGGGTGCGGACGGGCGGGCAGGAGAACGGCGGACGGGTGGAGAGCCGCGGCACGGCCGGGCAGGCGGAGCGAGCCCCGGATGCACCGAGGCGCCCGGGCGTCCCGGTTGCCCGGGCCCGCGGCCGCCCGGATCAGCCCGCGCGCAGCGCCAGCGTCATGGCCTCCACGGCCAGCAGCGGGGCGACATTGCGGTCCAGGGCACGGCGGCAGGCCAGGATCGCCTCGATCCGGCGCAGCGTCCGCTCCGGGGTGGACCCGCGGGCTATCCGCTCCAGGGCGTCGCGCTGCTCGGTGTTGGCGATGGCCACCGGGGAGCCGAACTGCAGGGCGAGCACATCGCGGTAGAAGCCGGTGAGGTCGGTCAGCGCGAGGTCGAGGGTGTCGCGCTGGGTGCGGGTGCCGCGGGTCTTCTGCCGCTTCTCCAGGTCCTTCATCACCCCGGCCGTGCCGCGCGGCAGCCGGCCGCCCGGTCCGGCGGCCGCGCCGAGGGCGGCGCGCAGCTCCTCGGTCTCCTTGGTGTCGACCTCCTCCGCGACCTGCTTGGCGTCCTCGGCGGCGGCATCCACCAGTTCCTGGGCGGCCTTGAGGCAGCCCCCGATGTCGTCGACGCGGAGCGGCAGCTTCAGCACGGCGGCGCGGCGGGACCGGGCCCGCTCGTCGGTGGCCAGCCGGCGGGCGCGGCCGATGTGGCCCTGGGTGGCGCGGGCCGCCGCGTGGGCGAGCTCCGGCTCGATGCCGTCCCGCCGCATCAGCAGGTCGGCGACCGCGTCCACCGGCGGGGTGCGCAGGGTGAGATGGCGGCAGCGCGAGCGGATCGTCGGCAGGACGTCCTCCACCGACGGCGCGCACAGCAGCCAGACCGTGCGGGGCGCGGGCTCCTCGACGGCCTTCAGCAGGACGTTGCCCGAGCCCTCGGTGAGCCGGTCGGCGTCCTCCAGCACGATTACCTGCCAGCGGCCGGCGGACGGGGAGAGCTGCGCGCGCCGTACGAGTTCGCGGGTCTCCTTGACGCCGATGGAGAGCAGATCCGTGCGGACGATCTCCACATCGGCGTGGGTGCCGATGAGGGCGGTGTGGCAGCCGTCGCAGAAGCCGCAGCCGGGGGCCGCGCCCAGGGCCCGGTCGGGGCTGACGCACTGCAGCGCGGCGGCGAAGGCGCGGGCGGCGGTGGAGCGGCCGGAACCGGGCGGTCCGGTGAACAGCCAGGCGTGGGTCATCCGGGAGGTCGAACGGTCGCCGTCCGGGGGCCCGGAGGCCGGGAACGGAGCCGGGGCCTCCGCCTCCGCCGCGGCCCCGGTGGGACGGCTGCCCGTACCGAAGCGGTGGTCCGCGCGCTCCTCGGCGCCCGCGGTCTCCGCCGCCGTGACGTACGCGTCCGCGTCCCGGGCGGCCGCGGTGAGCGTCTCCGTCACCCGGTCCTGGCCGACCAGGTCGTCCCACACCGCCATGACCGCCACCCCTCTCCACCGGTTCCTGTCCGTACGCCCTCGCGGCTCCCCATTGTGGTGCACCGCGCCGACAACCGGCGCCGGCCGGGGCCGGCCGGTGGCGTCATGCCTGCGCACCGGGTCCGGGGGCGACTGGTGCCGGACCCCGTCGGCCGCCCCGCCCTGGCCGCTCCGCGAGCTCCCGGGCGGTCCCGGGAAGTGCCGGGTAGCCCCGGGCGGTCCTGGGCGGACCCCGGTGGTTCCGGGTGATCCCGGGCGGTCCCGGGCAGTCCGGACGAGGTCTCGGGTAGCTCCGGGTCCCGGCCCTGGCGCCGGCTGCCGCCGGGCGCAGCCGTCCGCGCGGTCGGCCGCTCCCGCAACCGGCCCCTGGCTTCGCGCCCGGGGCGCCCCGCCTGCGGCGCGCCGGCTCGTACGGGCCACCGCCCCCGCAGGCTCCGGAAAGCCGTGGGCCGTGCCGGCCCAGGCCGAGCCCGGAAGGCTCCGCGGCACCGACCCGGACAGCCCTCGACGCACCGGCGCCCGGCGGCACGTGGCCGGCCGGGCACCCCGGTGAGGTGGTACAGCGGTGCCGTGGTGAAGCGGTGATCCGGCGTACCGGGGCGGGAACGCCGCCCGGCCATGTCAGCCCCTGCGGCCGCCCCGCCGCCGGCCGTCGTCCTCGTCGTCCCTCGGGCCGAGGAGTTCGTCGGCGAGGGTCGGGAGGTCGTCGAGCGGGGTCTCCTCCGCCCAGTCCGGGCGGGGCCGGCCGCCGCGGCGCCCCGGCTTCCGTCCGGAGCGGCCCGTGGTGGCGCCCCGGGAGGTGTCCTCGTCCGGGTTGACCTGCGGGAGTTCCCGGGTCCGCTCGGCGTCCGGGTCCGGGTCCGGGCCCGCGTCCGGGCCGGGCGTCCGGCCGTTCCCGTCCTCCTCGCGGAACAGCCACGGCGGTACGCGGTCCGCCACGTCACCCTGCCGGTCCGGACGGGCGGACGGCGCCGGATGCGCTCCCGACCGCTCACCGCGCGGCTCGCCCTCCCCGGGACGCACCGGCGGGAGGACGGCCGTCTCGTCGGCGGCGTCACTCCCCCGGCCGGGGCCCGCCTCCGGCACCTGCGGCAGGACGGCCGTCTCGTCGGTCTCGGAGGCGCGCGGCAGGACGGCCGTCTCCTCGGCGTCCGGTACCGGCCGGTCGGCCCGGGGTGTGGGGACCGGCTGCGTGGCCTCCGTCTCCGGGGCGCGCGGGGCGTCCGGCTTCCGGGGGGACGGCTCGCTCGCGACGGGGGCCTGCGTCTGCACCGTCGGCGCGTCGTCCGGCGGGGCGGCAGCGGTACCGCCCGCCTCGCCGCCCGCCGTTCCGGCCGCGGCGGCGGTGGCGGCCTCGGCCGCCTGCCGTTCCCGCTCCGCCCGCAGCAGCGCCTCCTCGGCCTTCCGCTGCTTCTCCAGCCGGCGCTCCTCGGCCTCCCGGCGCAGCCGCTCCTCCTCGGCCTGCTGACGGCGGACCCGCTCCTGCTCGGCGCGGCGCTCCGCCTCCTCGGCCTCGCGGCGGACGCGTTCCTCCTCGGCGCGGCGCTGTGCCTCCTCGGCGAGCCGGCGGGCCTCCTCCGCCTGGCGGCGGGCCTCCGCCACCCGGGCCTCCTCGGCCTCGCGCCGCTTGCGCTCCTCCTCCTCGGCGCGCAGCCGGGCGAGCTGCTCCTGCCGCTCCCGCTCCAGCCGCTCCTCCTCGGCCTTGCGCGCGGCCTCCTCCTCGGCGCGGCGGCGGGCCTCCTCCTCGGCGGCCCGCCGGGCCTCCTCGCGGGCCCGGATCTCGGCCTCGGAGAGCGGCAGCACCTGGTCGAGCCGGTGCCGTACGGCGGTGGTGACGGCCTCGGGCTCCTGCCCGGCGTCCACGACCAGATAGCGCGCGGGGTCGGCGGCGGCCAGTGCCAGGAAGCCGGACCGCACCCGCTGGTGGAACTCGGGCGGCTCGGACTCCAGCCGGTCCGGCGCCTCGGTGAAGCGCTCGCGGGCGGTCTCGGGAGAAACGTCGAGCAGCACGGTCAGATGCGGCACGAGACCGTCGGTGGCCCACCGGCTGATCCGGGCGATCTCGGTCGGTGACAGGTCGCGGCCCGCGCCCTGGTAGGCGACGGACGAGTCGATGTAGCGGTCGCTGATGACGACGGCGCCGCGTTCGAGCGCGGGCCGTACGACGCTGTCGACGTGTTCGGCGCGGTCGGCCGCGTACAGCAGGGCCTCCGAGCGCGGCGAGATCCCGGACGAGGAGACGTCCAGCAGGATCGAGCGGAGCCGCTTGCCGATCGCCGTGGCACCGGGCTCCCGGGTGACGACGACCTCGTGGCCCTTGGCGCGGATCCAGTCGGCCAGCGCCTCGACCTGGGTGGACTTGCCCGCTCCGTCGCCGCCCTCCAGGGCGATGAAGAAGCCGTTGCCGGCCGGTGCGCGCCGGTCGGGGTCGCCGCCGCGCAGTGCGTCGCGCAGGTCGCGGCGGAGCGGTACGCCGGACCGGTCGTCGGTCCGGATCAGGACCAGCGCGGCGACGGGCAGCAGCAGCGCTCCGGTCAGCATCAGCGCGAAGCCGGCGCCGCCGTGCGCGAAGACGAAGGAGCCGCTCTCCAGCCGGTGTTCCCCGATCGCCCCGGCGAGCAGCGGTGCCGCCACCACCGCGACGGCGACGAACACCCGTACGACGGCGTGCAGATGGTCGGTCGTCCGGCCGCGCCGGCTCTCCTCGGTCTCCTGGTCGAGCAGCGTGTGCCCGGTGTTCGCGGCGATGCCCGCGGCGGTGCCCGCGACGAGGGCCAGGAAGAGGACGGTCGCCGGGTCGGGCGTGAGGCCGACCGCGAGCAGCGCCAGCCCGGTGAGCGCGATGGACAGCGCCAGCATCCGCCGCCGCGACAGCGCGGGCAGCACCTTCGGCGCGCTGCGGATACCGAGGACGGTGCCGCCGGTCAGGGCCAGCACGAGCAGGGCGAAGCCGACCGGGCCTCCGCCCAGGTCGTCGATGTGCAGCAGGGACACCGCGACGGCCGCGGCGATCGCGGCGGCGACGGTCGCGGAGGCGGCCACCAGCAGCGGGACGGCGCCCGTGCGTCCCTTGTCGGCCGTGCGCCCCTTGTCGCCCGTGGCGCCGCTCCTGGGCCGGCGCAGCCCTTCCAGGGGGGAGCGCACCCGGGGCGTCCGTCCGCCGGGCAGTTCGACGAAGTAGAGGATCGACACGCAGGCGGCGAAGAGCCCGGCCGCCACATAGGAGCCGAGCGCGGCCTGGTGCAGATGGAACCACGTGACGACGGCACCGAGCAGGTTGCTGAAGAGCGTGATGGTGGCGAAGGCCGCCGCGGCCAGCGGCAGCGCCACGAAGCCGGTGCGCAGCGAGAGCCGGCGCAGCGCGTCGAGATTGTCCGGAAGCGGCCGTACGGCGGCGTCGCCGGCCGGTACGGACGGCAGCAGCGCGGGGGCGGCGCTCTCCCGGCAGATGGTCCAGAGGCGTTCGGCGACCCCGGTGACGAAGACGGTGACCAGCAGGACGGCGGTGGCCTCGCCGGGTGTCCAGTCGATCCACAGCGGGGCGACGACGAGAAGCGCCACCCGCAGACCGTCGGCGGTCATCATGGTCCAGCGGCGGTCCAGCGGTCCGCCGCCGGTCCCGCTCTTCTTCTTCCGGGCCGTGGTTCCCCCGGCGCCCTTCCCGGGCTTCTCCGGTTCCCCGGGCCCGCCGGGCTCCTCCGGGCCGGACTCGCCGTCCGGCTCCTCCCGCGTCTCCCGCCGTCCGGGCTCCGGCTTCTTCTCACCGGTCCCGATCAGGGAGGTCAGCGGCCCCAGGAGTACCGCCCCGAAGAGCAGCGTCGCCAGGATGCGGGCCCCGAACACCGCCGCGACCGCGAAGGCCGCACCGCGGTACCCGGCGCCGAAGGTGCCCGCCGCCACCGCCGCCTGATAGGTCAGCACCAGCAGCACCAGCAGGGCCAGTGCGTCTCCGACGCCGCCGACGAGCTGGGCGCTCCAGAGCCGCCTCAGCGGTGGGAACCGCAGCAGGGCTCGCACGGCGCGTTCGCGGGAGTCTGCGGCAAGGTGGTCCGAGGGGGGACTCACGACCGTTGGCTGCTCGGCTCGCGTCATCCGGCCAGCCTATCCGGACTGGCCGAATCCATGCCGCCCCGTCCGAACATGCGGCCGTACTTTCCGGAAACGGCCGGCCGCGGGCCCTCGGCGGGCCCGTCGCGGGCGGCGGTCCGGTGGCCGGACGCGGCACGTCCGGCCCGCGGACACCGCCCGCCCCTCCGGCTACTCGGTACCGTCGGCCGCGGAACCGCTCTTGGCCGCCGCCTTCTTGGGGGTCTTGGCGGTGGTCTTCTTCGCCGCCGGTTTCTTGGCCGCCGTCGTCTTCTTCGCGGCCGTCTTCTTGGCCGCGGCCTTTTTCGCCGGGGCCTTCTTGGCGGTGGCGGCGCTCTTCTTCGCCGGTGCCTTCTTGGCCGTCTTCTTGGCGGGCCCCTTGGCGCGCTTTTCGGCCAGGAGTTCGTACCCGCGCTCCGGGGTGAGCGTCTCGATGTCGTCGTCCCGGCGCAGCGTCGCGTTGGTCTCGCCGTCCGTGACGTACGGGCCGAAGCGGCCGTCCTTGACGACGACGGGCCGCTCGCTGACCGGGTCGGTGCCGAGCTCCTTCAGCGGCGGCTTGGCCGCGCCCCGGCCGCGCTGCTTGGGCTTGGAGTAGATCTCCAGCGCCTCTTCGAGCGTCAGGGTGAAGAGCTGCTCCTCCCGCTCCAGGGAGCGCGAGTCGGTGCCCTTCTTCAGGTACGGGCCGTAGCGGCCGTTCTGCGCGGTGATCTCCTCGCCCGAGGCGGGGTCCGTGCCGACGACCCGGGGCAGCGACATCAGCTTGAGAGCGTCCTCCAGCGTCACCGTGTCCAGGGACATCGACTTGAAGAGCGAGGCGGTGCGCGGCTTGACGGCGTTCTTGCCCGTCTTGGGCGTGTCCTCGGGCAGGATCTCCGTGACGTACGGGCCGTAGCGGCCGTCCTTGGCGACGATCTTTCGGCCCGTCTCCGGGTCGGTGCCGAGTTCGAAGTCACCGCTCGGCTTGGCCAGCAGCTCCTCGGCGAGCTCGACGGTCAGCTCGTCCGGCGGGAGGTCGTCGGGGACGTCGGCGCGCTGCCCCGGCTCCGGCTTGCCGCCCTCCTCGGCGGGCGGCGCGGGGCGCTCGACGTAGGGCCCGTAGCGGCCGACGCGCAGGACGATGCCGTTGCCGACGGGGAACGAGGAGACCTCGCGGGCGTCGATCGCGCCGAGGTCGGTGACCAGTTCCTTGAGGCCGCCGAGGTGGTCGCCGTCGCCGTTGCCCGCCTCGGCCGCGGCACCGCTGCCGGCCTCGTCGGCGCCGAAGTAGAAGCGGCGCAGCCACGGCACGGACTGGGCCTCGCCCGCGGCGATGCGGTCGAGGTCGTCCTCCATGCGGGCGGTGAAGTCGTAGTCGACGAGGCGGCCGAAGTGCTTCTCCAGCAGGCCGACGACGGCGAAGGAGAGGAAGGACGGCACCAGGGCCGTGCCCTTTTTGAAGACGTAACCGCGGTCGAGGATGGTGCTGATGATCGAGGCGTAGGTCGACGGGCGGCCGATCTCGCGCTCCTCCAGCTCCTTGACCAGCGACGCCTCGGTGTAGCGGGCCGGGGGCTTGGTGGCGTGGCCGTCGGCGGTGATCTCCCGTGCGGTGAGCGGGTCGCCCTCGGAGACCTGCGGGAGGCGGCGCTCGCGGTCGTCGAGTTCGGCGTTGGGGTCGTCGGCGCCCTCGACGTAGGCCTTGAGGAAGCCGTGGAAGGTGATGATCTTGCCGGAGGCGGAGAACTCGGCGTCCCGGCCGTCGCTCGCGCGCCCGCCGGTCTTCACGGTGACGGACTGGCCGACGGCGTCCTTCATCTGGGAGGCGACGGTCCGCTTCCAGATGAGCTCGTACAGCCGGAACTGGTCGCCGGTGAGGCCCGTCTCGGCGGGGGTGCGGAAGCGGTCGCCGGAGGGGCGGATCGCCTCGTGCGCCTCCTGCGCGTTCTTGACCTTGCCCGCGTACATCCGCGGCTTCTCGGGCAGGTAGTCGGCGCCGTAGAGCTGGGTGACCTGGGCACGGGCGGCGGCCACCGCGGTCTCGGAGAGCGTCGTGGAGTCCGTACGCATGTACGTGATGAAGCCGTTCTCGTACAGCTTCTGCGCGACCTGCATCGTCGACTTGGCGCCGAAGCCCAGCTTGCGCGACGCCTCCTGCTGGAGGGTGGTGGTGCGGAACGGCGCGTAGGGCGAGCGCCGGTACGGCTTGGACTCGACCGAGCGGACGGTGAAGGCGGCGCCCTCCAGGGCGGCGGCCAGCTCGCGCGCGGCGGTCTCGTCGAGGTGGAGGACCTGCGAGCCCTCCTTGAGCGTGCCGGTGGAGCCGAAGTCGCGGCCGGTGGCGACGCGGCGGCCGTCGACCGTGGTGAGGCGGGCGCCGAAGGTGCCGGGATCGGTGGCGTCACCCGTGCGGCCGGTGGCGAAGGTGCCGGTGAGGTCCCAGTACTCGGCCGAGCGGAAGGCGATGCGCTCGCGCTCCCGTTCGACGACGAGCCGGGTGGCGACGGACTGCACACGGCCGGCCGACAGCCGCGGCATGACCTTCTTCCACAGCACCGGAGAGACCTCGTAGCCGTACAGGCGGTCGAGGATCCGGCGGGTCTCCTGGGCGTCGACGAGGCGCTTGTTCAGCTCGCGCGGGCTGCGCACGGCGGCCTGGATGGCGTCCTTGGTGATCTCGTGGAAGACCATCCGGCGGACGGGGACCTTGGGCTTGAGGACTTCCTGCAGATGCCAGGCGATGGCCTCGCCCTCGCGGTCCTCATCGGTGGCCAGGAAGAGCTCGTCGGACTCCGCCAGCAGCTCCTTGAGCTTGTTGACCTGGCTCTTCTTGTCCGCGTTGACGACATAGATCGGCTGGAAGTCCTGGTCGACGTTGACGCCGAGCCGGGCCCAGGACTCGCCCTTGTACTTCGCGGGGATCTCTGCGGCGACTTTGGGCAGATCGCGGATGTGCCCGACGCTCGCCTCGACGACATAACCCGGGCCGAGATAGCCCTTGATCGTCTTCGCCTTGGCAGGCGACTCGACGATGACGAGTCGGCGGCCGCCCTTCGCGGTCTCGCTGGTCGGGGACAACTTCGCTCTTCTCTCCGGTCGACGCTCGGTGAATATCACTGCCACTTCTGTGACGGCGTTGTCATGACGATGCGGAGTGTGACGGTACCTCCCGCCCCGCTGTCAAGCGGAAAAAGCCCGCAACGCCACTCGAACGGTAACCCGACAAGGGGCGTGCGTGCCGCCGTACCGCGAGGACCCCGCCAACCTCACATCCCGGGGCCGGGAGCCCACAGGTGCTTGCCAGCGCCCGGAGCCCGGCTGGCAGGATGGCGGGTGCCGGGGGTGTTCCCGGCGGCGCGCGCCGCGCGTTCAGTCATTCGCACTCACGGGGGGAAGCCCATGTCCAATCCCTACGGCCCGCCGCCGCAGGACCCCAACAGCGGCTACGGATACCCGCAGCAGGGCCAGCAGCAGGGCGGCCAGCAGCCGTACGGCCAGCCCGGTTACGGCTACCCGCAGCAGGGCCAGCAGCCCGGCTACGGTTACCCGCAGCAGCAGCCCGTGGCCCCCGGCCAGTACACCGGGGACCCCAACGCCCCGTACGGCTACGACCCCTACGGCCGGCCCTACTCGGATAAGTCGAAGATCGTCGCCGGGGTCCTGCAGCTCTTCATCGGCACCCTCGGCATCGGCCGGTTCTACACCGGCCACACCGGTATGGCGCTCGGCCAGCTGTTCACCCTGGGCGGCTGCGGCATCTGGGCCCTGATCGACGGCATCATGCTGCTCACCGGCCAGCCCACCGACGCCCAGGGCCGTCCGCTGCGTGGCTGACGGCGGTATGGCCGGCAGCGGTATGACCGGCAGCGGTGCGGCCGGTGGCTCCACTGTCACCGGCGGCGCGGTCGGCGGAGGCCCTGCCGGCGGAGGCGCTGCCGGCGGAGGCGTGCGGACGGCGCTCCGCAAGGCGGCCTCGCACCCGGCCGCGGCACCGCTCTCGGTGCTGGCGGCCGGGGCCGCCGGGGCCGTCCACCTCTACGGCACGAACCCCCATGAGGCGGGGCAGTGGTTGCTGCGCTGCCCCTTCAACTGGCTGACCGGCCTGGACTGCCCCACCTGCGGCGCGACCCGCATGGTGTACGACCTGATGCACGGCGATGTGGTCGCGGCCTTCCACGACAACGCGGCCCTGCTGGTCCTCGGCGTCCCCGCCGGCCTGTTCCTCGGCTGGCGCTGGGTGCGAGAAGGGCTGCGCGGCCGGCGCTACCGTCCCTCGCCCGGCCGGGTGCTCACCGCGGTGGCGCTGACGCTCACCGCGCTCTGGGGCATCGGGCGCAACCTGATGGGCTGACGCGAGCGGTCCGAGGCGCGGGCTGAGGACGAGCCGCCGTGAACTCCCGTGAAGGGTCCGCCCGCCGGGTCCGGCCGCCCGGATCGTCCCCTTCTCCCCGTCGTTGCATCACCGAACGATCACAATGCGTCAAACCGCACAACTGATCGGCTCTCTCCCGGGTCATGTGATCGTCGCGGTACGTCCCCAGGTCCCGCGCAGAACATTCATTCGTGAGAGAAGAGTCCCACCTCATGACGTACCCCGCTCAGCCGCCGGCCGTGGCCCCCAACGGGCAGCCGTACTCCGAGAAGTCGAAGATCGTCGCCGGCATCCTCCAGCTCTTCATCGGCACCCTCGGCATCGGCCGGTTCTACACGGGTCACACGGGGATGGCCCTCGGTCAGCTGTTCACCCTCGGAGGCTGCGGCATCTGGGCGCTGATCGACGGCATCCTCTTCCTGACCAGCAACGACCGTACGGACAGCGAGGGCCGCATCCTGCGCGGCTGACGCCCCGCCGGCTCCCCGCCGCGGCCCGCGTTCCGGATCGTACGGACGCGGGCCGCGCGCATGCCGCCGGTTGTACACCGGGCTCCTGCTGCCCACCGGCCGCGGCCCGCCGTGCCCTCCGTGCGCGGCGGACCCGCCGTCAGGCGGACAGCAGGAGCCAGCCCCCCGTGACGAGCGCGGCCGGGCCGAAGAGCAGAACCAGTGGGACCGGCAGGGGGGAACTCACCCCTTCGACCACCGGCGCACCGCTGCGCAGGCGCGTTCCCGCCCACACCAGCAATGCCGCTCCGAACAGGACGAACACTGTTCCGGCGAATATGGCCGGCCCGCTCTCCATCGCTGCGTACTCCCTAGCACCGGGCATGGTGTGCCGGAGCGTGGCACGTCCGCGCGGCGCGGGAGCGAACGCCCGGTGAACAGCAGCCTCCGCCGTACGCCCCGGCGCGTCCCCACGCCACCGGTCGACCCCGGAGCCCGGAGCCCGAACCCTGGAGCCCGGCCCCGGTCACTCCACCGGGACGAGGAACCCCTGTTCGACGAGCAGACGGACGGCTTCCGGCGTGCGGTCCCGCAGCAGCACCGGGTCCTCGCCGACGAGCTGGGCGATGGCGTCGAGGATGCGGCCCGCGCTGAGCGTCCCGTCGCACACCCCAGCGAAGCCGGCACCGACCGTGTCCACCTTCGTCGCCCGGCGCATCCCGCGGTTCTGACGGAGCACCACGTGCTCCGGGTCCTCCGCCCCGGGCAGCCCGACCTGTTCCTGCACCACGTCGTCCGCCAGCCGGAACCGCGCGGCGAGCAGCGCCGCGTCGTCCGTACGCCGCAGGAAGTCCTGGAGCGCGAAGTGGTCCAGCACGGTCTGCCCCAACGGCTGTTCGACCGGGTGCGGCCACTCCTCCGCGATGACGGACGGCCGGGCGGCGCCCGACTTGCGCACGGTGATCCAGCCGAAGCCGACGGACGTGGTCCCGCGCGCCTCGAACTCCTCCAGCCAGGCGTCGTAGCGCGCGGCGTAGGTCTCCGGACCGGCCCGGTGGTCACCGGCGTCACGCAGCCAGAGCTCCGCGTACTGCGTGACGTCCTGCACCTCGCGCTGCACGATCCAGGCGTCGCACCCGGGCGGCACCCAGGCGCGGACCCGGTCCCGCCAGTCCTCGCCCTCCCGGTGCTCCCAGTTGGCGAGGAGCTGGCAGTGGCCGCCGTCGGCGAGGTGCTCCGCCGACTGCCGGACCAGGGTCCGGCAGAGGTCGTCACCGGCCATGCCGCCGTCCCGGTAGGTCAGCCGGGCCCCCGGGGAGATGACGAAGGGCGGATTGGAGACGATCAGGTCGTAGGGCTCCTCATCGGCCACCGGCTCGTAGAGCGAGCCCTCGCGGAGATCGGCCTCGTGCGCGCCGGAGAGCGCCAGCGTCAGCCGGGCGAAGCCGAGGGCCCGCGGGTTGACGTCGGTGGCGGTGACGCGGGTGGCGTGCCGAGCGGCGTGCAGGGCCTGCAGACCGGAGCCGGTACCGAGATCCAGCGCCCGTCCGACGGGGGTCCGCACGGTGAGACCCGCGAGCGTGGTGGACGCCCCGCCCACTCCGAGGACGAGCGCGGCCCGCTCCTCACCGGCGGACCGCCCGGCGGCAGCACTCGCGCCCCCCGCGCCGCCGACGGCGCAGCCGAGGTCGGAGACGATCCACCAGTCCTCGCCCTCCGGCCCGCCGTACGGGCGGACGTCCACGGCCGCCCGCACCTCGCCGCCGTCCCGGAGCAGCCAGCCCTCGGCCAGGCAGTCGTCCGCGGGCAGCGCCGCCGATGCCTGCCCGTACTCCACCGGGCGCTGCAGCAGGAACAGCCGGACCAGGGTCTCCAGCGGCGATCCGCCACGGGTCGCCCGCAGGGCGGGCACGGTCTCGCTGCGGGCGAGGGCCGCGTAGGCCGGCGCGCCGAGCAGGTCGAGGAGCCCGTCCGCGGTGAAGGCCGCGGCCAGGAACGCCTCGCGGAGCCGGGCCGGGAGACCGGTGCCGGACCGGGGCGGCGCGGCGAGGGAGTCGTGCGGCGCGGCGTCACCGGACCCGGGTGCGCCGGAGGGGCCGGGCTGCTCGGACCGGCCGGGCTGGGGGTGCTCGTGCGTACTCACCGGCCCATTGTCGGGGCTCCGGACCGGGAACGGCGACGGCCCGGAGCCCCGGCACGCCTTCCCGGACCCGGGCCGTGCGGCACGGTCGGTCGGTCGGACGGACGGGGCCCGGCGGCCGGGCCCGTCAGGTGCTCGCGCTGGGCGAGCCGGACGGGCGCCGGCAGCCGGGCTGTTCGCTCATCGCCGCGCCAATGTCCCCGGACTGCAGCTTCCGGATGGCGTCGCCGCCGACCTTGTTGACCTTGTCGAGGTCCTCCGCGACGCCCTTCAGCCCTTCGGCGAACTCGGCCTGGTCCTTGGTGTTCAGCTTGTCGACGGAGGTCTTCAGGCCCGCGTACGCCCCTGCGGTGTCGTCGAGCTCCTTGACGGCCTCCCGCCGCGTCTTCTCACCGTCGTCGACCGGCGGGACGCCCGCCTTCTCGACCGAGTCCGACATGGCGGCGTAGGCGTCCGAGATCTTCTGGAACGCGGCCGAGTCGGCCTTCTTGATCTCCTCGGGCTTGCCGTCGGCCGCCGTGGAGGTGATGGACTGGTTCGCCTGAGCGATCTTCTCCAGCTGCGGCTGGACCTGGTCGCACACCTTCTTGGCGTAGGCGTCGACCTTCTCGTCGGTGTCGTCGCCACAGCCCGACAGCGCGAGTACGAGTGCCGCACCACCGGACAGCGCGGCCGCGAGCTTCTTGTTCACCGGATGGCCCCTTCCATGACTCTCGGCCCCGGAACATACACGGCCAAAGGCCCGGGATCGCGAGCCCGATATCCCCGAAGGGGTTTTTGCGGTCTTCTGCACCGGGCCGGTGCGAGCCGTCCGCCTCCGCTTCCGGGGCCGGGCAGACGGACGGGCGGTGCGCCGCAGCACACCGCCCGTCCACCGCCTGACCTGGCACGGACCGGCCGGAACCGGTCCGGTGCTCAGGACACCACCGCGGCCCCGGAGGGGGGATCCGACGGCTCGGACACCCGGTCGGCGTTGTTGTCTTCGTCACCCACGGCGATTCCCCGCCGCTTGGAGACGTAGACGGCGCCGATGATGATGCCGATCGCCACCAGCGCCACCAGCGCCCGGATGGCCGGACTGGTGTCGTCGCCGTAGCTGAACTGCACCACGGCCGGCGCGATCAGCAGGGCCACCAGGTTCATCACCTTCAGCAGCGGGTTGATGGCGGGGCCCGCCGTGTCCTTGAACGGGTCGCCGACGGTGTCGCCGATGACCGTCGCGGCGTGCGCCTCGCTGCCCTTGCCGCCGTGGTGCCCGTCCTCGACCAGTTTCTTGGCGTTGTCCCAGGCGCCGCCGGAGTTGGCGAGGAAGACGGCCATCAGCGTGCCCGCGCCGATGGCACCGGCGAGGAACGAACCCAGGGCGCCGACCCCGAGGCTGAAGCCGACGGCGATCGGCGCCAGTACGGCGAGCAGGCCGGGGGTGGCGAGCTCGCGCAGCGCGTCCTTGGTGCAGATGTCGACGACGCGGCCGTACTCCGGCTTCTCCGTGTAGTCCATGATCCCGGGGTGCTCGCGGAACTGCCGCCGCACCTCGTAGACCACGGCGCCCGCCGACCGCGACACCGCGTTGATCGCCAGCCCCGAGAAGAGGAAGACGACCGCGGCGCCGAGAACCAGGCCGACCAGGTTGTTCGGCTGCGAGATGTCCAGACTGAGGTTCATCTCGCCCGCGCGGGCGTTGACGTCCGCGACCGCCGTGGCGATCGCGTCCCGGTAGGAGCCGAACAGCGCGGCTGCCGCCAGGACGGCCGTGGCGATCGCGATGCCCTTGGTGATCGCCTTGGTGGTGTTGCCGACCGCGTCGAGGTCGGTGAGCACCTGGGCGCCCGCGCCCTCCACGTCGCCGGACATCTCCGCGATGCCCTGGGCGTTGTCGGAGACGGGCCCGAAGGTGTCCATGGCGACAATGACGCCGACCGTGGTCAGCAGGCCCGTCCCGGCCAGGGCGACCGCGAACAGCGCCAGCATGATCGAGGTGCCGCCGAGCAGGAACGCCCCGTAGACGCCCAGGCCGATCAGCAGCGCCGTGTACACGGCGGACTCCAGACCGACCGAGATCCCGGCCAGGACGACGGTCGCCGGCCCCGTCAGCGAGGACTTCCCGATGTCCCGGACCGGACGCCGGGTGGTCTCGGTGAAGTACCCCGTGAGCTGCTGGATGAGCGCGGCCAGCACGATGCCGATCGCGACCGCGACGAGCGCGAGGACCTGGGGGTTGCCCTCGTGCCCGGCGATGGCGATGTCCACGCCGTCCAGGTCCGCGTAGGAGGACGGCAGATAGGTGAAGACCGCCACGGCCACCAGCACGAGCGACACCACGGCGGAGATGAAGAAGCCGCGGTTGATGGCCGTCATGCCACTGCGGTCGGTGCGGCGCGGCGCCACCGCGAAGATACCGATCATGGCCGTGAGCACACCGATCGCGGGAACGATCAGCGGGAAGGCCAGACCGGCGTCACCGAAGGCGACCTTGCCGAGGATGAGCGCCGCGACCAGCGTCACGGCGTAGGACTCGAACAGGTCGGCGGCCATGCCGGCGCAGTCGCCGACGTTGTCGCCCACGTTGTCCGCGATGGTGGCGGCGTTGCGCGGGTCGTCCTCGGGGATGCCCTGCTCGACCTTGCCCACGAGGTCGGCGCCGACGTCCGCGGCCTTGGTGAAGATGCCGCCGCCGACTCGCATGAACATGGCGATCAGCGCGGCACCGAGGCCGAAGCCTTCCAGCACCTTCGGCGCGTCGGCCGCGTAGACGAGCACGACACAGCAGGCGCCCAGCAGGCCGAGGCCGACGGTGAACATGCCGACGACGCCACCGGTACGGAAGGCGATCTTCATGGCCTTGTGCGAGACGTCCGTGAGGTCCTTGGCCGGCTCGCCCTCGCCGGGAGTGGCCTCGCGCGCCGCGGCGGCCACCCGCACATTGCTCCGCACGGCCAGCCACATTCCGATATAGCCGGTCGCCGCGGAGAACAACGCGCCGATCAAGAAGAACACGGACCGCCCGATGCGCTGCGACCAGTCATCGGCCGGCAACAGCATGAGCAGGAAGAACACCACGACCGCGAATACGCTGAGGGTGCGCAGCTGCCGGGCGAGATAGGCATTCGCTCCTTCCTGTACAGCCGCCGCGATCTTCTTCATACTGTCGGTTCCCTCGCCCGCCGCCAGCACTTGACGCACCAGCATCACGGCGACACCCAGCGCGGCCAGCGCGACGAGCGCGACGACCACGACGATCAGCCGGTTGTCGGTGGTCAGTTCGGCGGCCGCGAGGGGCAGGGATGGGGAGAGGTCTTGCTGAAGAGGGGTAACGGGCCCCGCCATTCGTCCTCCTTGACGTTTGGCACATGGGCGCGCAGCACAGGGAACTGCCGCGGCACTCAGGCGTCCTGAGCAAAGATTGTGAACGGATTCTAGGGATCCGGACCGGGATCAAGACAGGGGCCATGAGGGGCAATTGACTCCCACCGGGGGAGATGAGCCGGAGAGCCCGCGATTAATTCGCCCGGACGAAGGAAATTGATCCATTCGCTGACGGTCGAATATTGCCTTTTGCTGAATCTTCAAATCCTATGAAAGGCCAGCTCAGCGGCGGTCTGTGGGAGACGTGGATCACACCACGGCCGGTGCCGCGGCCATGAGGGAGGAGAGCGGCTCGGAGCCGCGGAGACTGCGCGGACGGGCCGGCGGTACGGGCCCGTGGCGGCCCGGGGCCGGCGGGCGCGAGGCCCGGAAGGACCGCGAGCACCGGCCGGGCGGCGCGTGCTGGGAGCCCCGGGGGCCGTGAGGCCGAGAGAGCTACGGCAGGAGAGCGTCGGGGGTCGTCGGCCAGCTCATCCTGATACGGCCGCCCGTTTCGTCCGCGGACACCTCGACATCGTCGACAAGACCGCTGATGACCGCGAGACCCATCTCGTCCTCGTCCTCGGCGACGGCCTCACCCGGGGTCACGGCGCCGGGCCCGCCGTGCTCGTCCCGCCGGGGGCCGGTGGGCCGGTGGGCGACCTCGTCGGCGACCTCGATGGAGAACTTCTTCTCATCCTCGACCAGGACGACGCGCACGGGTGCCGAAACGTTGTTGCTGAGGTGCAGCCCGACAGCGCGGCTGCATGCCTCGCCGACGGCGAGTCTCACCTCGTCCAGCACGGCCTCGTCGACCCCGGCCCGACGCGCCACCGCCGCCGCCACCAGGCGCGCTGTGCGGACGTGATTGGGCAGAGCGCTGAACAAGAGCTCCACGGTGGCCATGCCATCCCCCTCGGTCATACAGGCTTACGTCATGGAGGGCGGACCGCGGCGGCCCTCCGCCGACCCCCCATCACTCCCACCCCCGGGACGCGACCGGTGGACGGCACGCGACCCGGGGCACGGAAGCGGTCAGTCGGTGGCCGAGACGGCGTCATCGACCGAGGTGTGAATCGGGAACACCTTGGTCAGACCGGTGATACGGAAAATCTTCAGAATGCGCTCCTGGTTACAGACCAGACGCAGCGAGCCCTCGTGCGCGCGGACGCGCTTGAGACCACCGACGAGGACGCCGAGACCGGTGGAGTCGAGGAAGTCGACGCCCTCCATGTCGACCACCAGGTGGTAGCTGCCCTCATTGACAAGCTCGACCAGCTGCTCACGCAGCTTGGGCGCGGTGTATACATCGATCTCGCCACCGACCTCGACGACCGTGCGGTCGCCAACGGTACGCGTCGACAGAGACAGGTCCACGGATCCTCCAGCACCTTGCAACGAGCGGTCGCCCCCCATGGATCGGCAGCCGCGATGGCATTCAATCACTTACCGGCAGGCGCGCACGACGCCTTGAGCCCATTCTTCATCAGGCCAGTGACACACTCGGTGCCGATGGCCGACGACCAACTCCCGCAGTCTGCGGGCACGCGCCCCGCCCCACGGGCGGTACTCGGCCTGCTCGCCGGCACGGCTGACCGGGCTGCACGCGTCACTCATACGGAGCACTTGCCCCCGCGCGTGGGCCGCCATGCGGACTGGCCGCAGGGGATCCGGGAGGAAGTCGTGGAAGCGCTCCGGAGCGCCGGGATGGAGCGGCCGTGGGAGCACCAGGCGCGGGTCGCCGGACACGCCCTGCGCGGCGAGTCGGTGATCGTGGCCACCGGTACCGCCTCCGGGAAGTCCCTCTCGTATCTCACACCGGTCCTCAGCTCCCTCCTGGACGGTTCCGAGGCACCGAACGGACGGGGGGCGACGGCGCTGTACCTCGCGCCGACGAAGGCGCTCGCCGCGGACCAGCGCCGGGCCGTGGGCGGACTCGCCGCTCCCCTCGGCCGAGCCGTGCGCCCCGCGGTGTACGACGGTGACACCCCCGTGGAGGAGCGCGAGTGGGTGCGCCAGTACGCCAACTACGTGCTGACCAACCCGGACATGCTGCACCGGGGCATCCTCCCCGCCCATCCGCGCTGGGCCTCCTTTCTGCGGGCGCTGCGCCACGTCGTCATCGACGAGGCCCACACCTATCGCGGGGTCTTCGGCTCGCACGTCGCGCAGGTGCTGCGCCGGCTCCGCCGGGTCTGTGCCCGCTACGGCTCCGACCCGGTGTTCCTGCTCGCCTCCGCCACGTCCGCCGAACCCGCGCTGGCCGCCGGCCGGCTGACGGGCCTGCCGGTCGCCCAGGTCACCGAGGACGCCTCACCCCGGGGAGAGCTCGTCTTCGCCCTCTGGGAGCCCCCGCTGACGGAACTGCACGGCGAACACGGTGCGCCGGTCCGGCGCACCGCCACCGCGGAGTCCGCCGAACTGCTGACCGACCTGGTCGCCCGTGGCGTGCGCACCGTCGCCTTCGTACGGTCCCGGCGCGGCGCGGAGCTGATCTCCGTGATCGCGCAGGAGCGGCTGGCCGCCGTAAACCGTTCGCTTCCCGGGCGTGTCGCGGCCTACCGCGGCGGTTATCTGCCGCAGGAGCGCCGCGCCCTGGAGGCCGCCCTGCACCGGGGGGACCTGCTGGGGCTCTCCGCCACCAACGCCCTGGAACTCGGCGTGGACATCGCCGGGCTCGACGCCGTCGTGATCGCCGGCTACCCCGGCACCCGCGCCTCGCTGTGGCAGCAGGCAGGCCGGGCGGGCCGCGCCGGGCAGGGCGCCCTCGCGGTCCTGGTCGCCCGGGACGACCCGCTGGACACCTTTCTGGTGCACCACCCCGAGGCACTCTTCCGGCAGCCCGTGGAATCGACCGTCCTCGATCCGGACAACCCGTATGTCCTCGCCCCCCATCTCTGCGCCGCGGCGGCCGAACTCCCGCTCACCGCGGCGGACATGGAGCTGTTCGGCCCTGCCGCGCCCGATCTCGTCCCGCAGCTGGAGCGCCGGAAGCTGCTGCGCCGGCGGGCCACCGCCTGGCACTGGACCCGCCGGGAGCGGGCGGCCGATCTCGCGGACATCCGCGGTGAGGGCGGCACCCCCGTCCAGGTCGTCGAGGCCGCGACGGGCCGCCTGCTGGGCACCGTGGACGCCGCCTCCGCCCACACCGCCGTCCACGACGGCGCCGTCCACCTCCACCAGGGCCGCACCTACCTCGTCAAGCGGCTGGACCTCGAGGACTCCGTGGCCCTGGTCGAGGAGGCGGACCCGCCCTACTCGACCACCGCGCGGGACACCACGGCCGTCACCGTCCTCGACACCAGCACCGAGGTGCCCTGGGGCGGCTCCCGGCTGTGCTTCGGTTCCGTCGAGGTCACCCACCAGGTCGTCTCCTTCCTCCGCCGCAAACTCATCACCGGGGAGGTGCTGGGCGAGTCCAGGCTCGATCTGCCGCCCCGCACCCTGCGGACGCGCGGTGTCTGGTGGACCGTCACGGAGGACCAGCTCGAAGCGGCCCGGATCTCCCCGGAGCAGCTCCCGGGCGCACTGCACGCCGCGGAGCACGCCTCGATCGGCATGCTGCCGCTCTTCGCCACCTGCGACCGGTGGGACATCGGCGGTGTCTCCGTGCCTCTGCACCCCGACACCCTGCTGCCGACCGTCTTCGTCTACGACGGCCACCACGGTGGCGCGGGCTTCGCCGAACGCGCCTTCCACACCGCCCGGCGCTGGCTGACAGCCACCCGGGAGGCCATCGCGGCCTGCGAGTGCGAGTCGGGCTGCCCGTCCTGCGTCCAGTCACCGAAGTGCGGCAACGGGAACGACCCCCTGGACAAGAACGCCGCCGTCCGGCTGCTCTCCGTTCTTCTGGCCGCAGCCCCCGCGGAGTGACGGCCGGGGCCGCCCGGGCCCCGCCGTCCCCGGCGCACGGATGCTGCCGTGCCCGCCGTCGGACGCTGTGCCGGTCGCCCTGCCGCTCGTCGTGCAGGCCGCCGTGCAGGTTGCCGTCCCGGGTCATCCCCCGTCCGAACCGGGTATCCGTTCCCGGGGACGGCCGGGGCCGTCCCTCTCCGGGTCCGCGCCTCCCACCGGGTGGTCCGCCGGGCCCGCGCGGGCCCGGACCCGGGACGCGAACGGTCCGGCAGCGGCCTCGGCGGTCACGTCCGAGACCTCACCGCGCACCACACAGCGCACCAGCCGGACCCCCTGAGCCTCGGCGACCCGCCGGGCCAGTCCACAGGCCGCGTCCTGGCCCGACAGCGCGTGATCGGCCGCCGCCAGGGCCGCGAGATCCGCACCGCCGCCCGCCCGGTGGCGAGTGATCACGGCTTGCCCCAGGGCCAGCACAGCCGCGAACACGGCGCACAGAGCCGTGGCCGTCACGGCCGTCCACACCGTGGCCGAGCCCCGGTCCGCATCCGGTGCTCCTCCCGCTCTCACCGTCCACCCCCGGACTTCTCCGGCGGGCCTGCCGGGTCCACCGGTTCCGCTGCACCACCATCCGGTGCCGGAGAGCCGGTGCCGGACCGGCCGGGCTCCGTCTCCTCCGGTGGTCCGGCCACGGACTCGTCCAGGGCGACGGCCTCGGACCGCAGCCGGAGGCCCAGCGGCCCCGGGCCCGGAGCCCGGACCGCGACCGTCACCCGGACCAGCCCCTCCCCGCGGCGCAGGCCGATCTCCGCGCCCCGGGGCGCGGCCGCGCGGGCCGCGGCCAGCGCGGCTTCCCGGGGTTCGGACCGGGCGGCGGCCCTCGCCCCCGCCCGTGCCGCGTCCACACACCGGATGTGTGCGGACGCGGCCATCTGACCCCAGATCAGGATCATGGCGAACAGTGCCAGCACCGGCAGCGCCACGGCCGCCTCCGCCGTCACGTATCCGCGGTCAGAACTGCGCATCGAGCGCCTTTCCGATCACGGACTGCAGGGCACCCGTGACCGCGTCACTGGTCACCACTTTGTAGAGGACCGCGCCGAAGCCGGCAGCGGCGATGGTGCCGACCGCGTACTCGGCGGTCGTCATACCGGCCTGCGCGTCCTTCCCGCGCAGCGCACGCCCGCGGTCCCGCAACCAGGTGTACATGCCCACCCCTTGTCCCGCCCCGCTCCCGGGGCGTCCGTTCATGCGTCGTTCCGTGCCGATACCGCCTGAGCCCCCTTCGTCCGGAGGGGCCCTGGGCCATGTCCGACGGCTCATCCGGGCCCGCTCAGCAGATCGCCGGCCAGGCCGATGAGCACCGGCGCCACCCCGACGGTCAGAAAGGCGGGCAGGAAGCACAGGCCCAGGGGCGCGGTGGCGAGCACCGCCGCCCGCCGCGCCGCCGCTGCCGCCGCCCGCGCCCCTCCGGCCCGGCACTCGGCCGCCACCCGAGCCACCGGCTCCACCGCCGACACGCCCGTGACCTGCGCTCGCGCCAGGCACCGGGCCAGCCCGGCCGCCCCCGGCACCTCGGCCAGCCGTCCCCACGCCTCCTCTGGATCACCGCCCAGGCGCAGTTCGGCGGCAACCCGGTTCAGCCGCTCACCGACCGGCCCGCCGAGCGAACGGCCCACGGCCACGGCGGCCTCTCGCGGCCCCGCGCCCGCCGCGAGGCAGGCCGCCAGGAGATCCGCGGCCAGCGGCAGCCCGGCCGTCTCGGCACTCCGCCGGGCTCCTGGACCGGGTCTCCTCCGGGCCCATCTCCGGACGGCGTATCCGGTCGCGACCCCCACCGCGCAGCCCACCGCTCCGCCGATGACCGCCGACGCGGCCAGTCCCGCACCGACCACCGGCCACCACTCCCGGGCCACCCCGGTCCACCGCGCCGTGCGGGCGCGGCCGGAGCGCCGGCGGCCCCGCCAGGACATGCCGTGGCCGGGTGGGCGGCGCAGCGCGGCACCGTCGCGCCCCGGAGCATGGGCCGTGGTCAGCAGCAGGGCCAGCCGCCGCCGGGAGGCCCGGGACCGCGCGCTCCGCAGCACCGCTGCCGCGAAGACCGCCCCACCCGCCGGCGCCGCCGCCCACAGGCTGTGGACGAGTTCCGTGTTCACGCCGTCCTCCCGGGTCCGAGTGCGGTGGCCCGGCCCTTGCCCGGGCCGTCGGTATGCGCGGCACCCCCGGCGTACCGGCCGTGTGCGGGCCCCGGGTGCTCCGTCGCGGCCGGCCGCGCCCCGCCGGACCCCTCCGCGGTCCGTACGATCCGCGCCGTCCAGGCCAGTCCGGCGGATTCCAGTGCCGCCCCCGTCAGCAGACAGGCGAGTCCGGCCGGTGTGTGCAGGAGCACCCGGAGCGGATCCGCGCCGAGCAGGCCGCCCATCAGCAACCCGAAGGCGGGCAGCAGGGCCAGCAGAAGCGCGGTGCATCTCGTCCCCTCCAGTTGGGCGCGGAGGTCCTCCCGCTGCTCCCGTTCGGCTCGCAGGGCGGCCGCCACCCGGTCCAGCCCGCCCGCGAGCCCGGCCCCGGTGTCGGCCGCCGCCTGCCAGCAGGCCGCGACCCCGGCCAAGCCCTCCGCGCCCGGCCATCGGGCGGCCTGCCGCAGGGCTCCGGGCACGTCGCCGCCGAACCGGGCCGCGGCCGCCACCGAGGCTTGGGAGGGCCCCGGCCGGACCGGCGCGGCCAGCAGCGCCTCGGCCGGTTGCCGACCGGCCCGCAACTCCCCGGCCATCACCGCGCACCACTCGATGACCTCCCCGGCACGCCGTTCCGCTGCCCGCCTCCCGTCCCGCCGCCGCAGCCGGCGCCGCACCAGCGGTACGGCCCCGAGAGCCGCGAGCGGCGGCAGCGGGGAATCCCCGAACCAACCGATCAGGCACCCGGCCGGCAGGCACAGCCACTCCTGGCCGAGCCGGGTCCGGGTCCGCTCCCACCATTCCCGGGCCGCGGCCGGCCACCGCGCGTACCGGCGGAGGCCGCCGTCCCCGTGGACCACCGGGCGCGCTCCGGGCAACAGCAGCCGCGCACGCCGCTGTTGGCCCCGCCGCCACGCCGACAGCCACACGGCCAGACCCGCGGACACCAGAGCCGCGCAGACCGTCATGTGGGCGGCGGGTGCCGTCACCCCGGTCACCACGTGCCTCCCTCTTCCGGGCTCGCGCCGGCGGACACGGCCAGCAGCCGGTTCAGCCGCGGCCATCCGGGACCGAGCACGGGCTCACCGCCCGCCGTACCCCAGACCGCGGCCGGGACCGTGGTGACGAGGCCGGTGCCGCCCCGCTCCAGCACGTGCATCTCGGCGATCCGGCGCAGACCCGTCCGCCGGTCCCGCACCAGGTGGATGAGCACCGACAGGGCGGCCGCCAACTGGCTGTGCAGCGCCGCCCGGTCGAGCCCCGCGGTGGAGCCGAGAGCCTCCAGCCGGGCGGGAACATCGGCGGCGGCATTGGCGTGCACCGTGCCGCAACCGCTGTGACCGGTGTTCAGCGCGGCGAGCAGATCGGTCACCTCCGGACCGCGGACCTCCCCGACGACCAGCCGGTCGGGCCGCATGCGCAGCGCCTGCCGCACCAGATCCCGCAGGGTGACCCGGCCGGTGCCCTCCTGGTTCGGCGGCCGGGTCTCCAGGCGGACCACATGCGGGTGTTCGGGGCGCAGTTCCGCCGAGTCCTCGGCGAGCACGATGCGCTCGGCGGGATCCACCAGGCTCAGCAGGCTGGAGAGCAGGGTGGTCTTCCCCACTCCGGCGCCCCCGCTGACCAGAAAGGACAGCCGGGCCTCCAGCAGTGCGCGCAGCAGCCGTTCGCCACCGGGCGGCACCGTTCCCGCGGCGACCAGCCCCGTCAGGCCGAAGGCCCGGGGGCGGACCACCCGCAGCGACAGACAGGTGGAGCCGACGGCCACCGGGGGCAGCACCGCGTGGAGCCGGGTTCCGCCGGGGAGCCGGGCGTCCACCCAGGGCCGTGCGTCGTCCAGCCGGCGCCCGGCCACGGCGGCCAGCCGCTGGGCCAGTGCCCGTACCGCCGCGGCGTCGGGGAAACCCACATCCGTCAGTTCCAGCCCGCGGCCACGGTCCACCCACACCCGGTCGGGCGCGGTGACCAGGACGTCGGTGACCGCGGGATCGGCGAGCAGCGGTTCCAGGGGGCCCGCCCCCACCAGCTCGGAGCGCAGCGCCGTCACCACGGCGAGCACCCCCGCGTCACCGAGCAGCCGGCCCTCGGCCCGCAGCGCGGCGGCCACCCGCGCCGGTGTGGGCTCGGCCCCCGTCTCGGCGAGGCGCAACCGGACCGCGTCGACCAGGGACGGCGGTACCGGCTGCCGCTGCCACGAATTCCCCGCCGCTTCCGGCCCCGGGGCAGGCGCCCGGCAGGCACGCCCAGGAACCGATGGCGGTCCCGGACTCCGTGCTCCGGGTTCCCCTGGCTCCCTCGCCCAACTGGGCGGCGCGGGCCTCCGGTTCGTCTCCGTACCGTTCACGCGGCGGCACCCCCGCCACCCGGCAGGGCCCGGTCCCAGAAGGCCGAGCAGAACCGGGCCAGCGGTCCGCGGGTGTTGTCGCCCGGGACGGATCCACCCGGCGCCTCCACGGGGAGTCCCGGCTCCGGGGGAATCTCCCCCGCCAGCGGGAGCCCGAGCAGCGCGGCGATCTCCTCGTCCTCCAGACCCGCGCCGCAGGGCCCGCGCACCACGACCCGGAGATCCGGGAGGACGGTGCGGACGGCCGACGCCACGCGGTGCGCCGCGGCGACCGAACGCAGCCCGGCCGGCACCACCAGCAGCCCCAGATCGAGCTGGGCCAGCGCCTCGGCGACCGTTTCGTCCAGCCGCCGGGGCAGGTCGACGACCACGGCACCACCCCGCCGCCGCGCGGCGGAGAGCACGGAACGCATGGCCTCGGGCGGGACGGCCACCGTGTCGCCCCGGTCCCAGCTGAGCAGGCGCAGGGAGCGCAGCCGCGGAAGCGACTCCTCCAGCGCGCCGGCGGCCACCCGGCCGCGCGACTGGGCGAACGCCGGCCAGCGCAG
The DNA here is from genome assembly GCF_000220705.2 of Streptomyces xinghaiensis S187. Taxonomy (GTDB): domain Bacteria; phylum Actinomycetota; class Actinomycetes; order Streptomycetales; family Streptomycetaceae; genus Streptomyces; species Streptomyces xinghaiensis. The sequence goes on from NZ_CP023202.1 coordinate 3,308,556, forward strand.
CCCCTCGGCGCTCTCCCCGCCGAGCAGCACGTCCAGCCCGCCACCGAGCGGATCACCGTCCACGAGCATGGTGCGCCGGCCGTCGCGGGCCGCCGTGACGGCGAGCGCGCAGGCCAGGGTGGAGGCCCCGGCACCGCCCCGGCCTCCGATCACGCCGACGGCGAGCGCCGGTGCGGCGGTGCCCTCCAGGGCGTCGGCGATCCGGTCCACCAGCCAGGCCTCACAGCCGGGCAGAGGAACGACGTGGTCGGCGCCGACGCCGACGGCCCGCTGCCAGATGCCGTGGTCCCCCGGTTCCCGGCTGATCAGCAGGACCCCGGCCCGCCGTACGGCGTTGCGCAGCCGGGGCACGGCGTCGTCGCCGACGATCACCAGGGGGGCTCGCTCCCAGCTGCCGCGTCCAGGGACGCCGTGGCAGACCTCCGGCTCGGCGCCCGCCGCGGCGCACAACCGCAGAAGCTCGTCCAGGAGTTCCGAGTCCTCCGTGACCACCAGGGGTGGCCCCGCTCCTGTTACGGCACTTTCCAGCCGATCGGAAGTGTTCAGTCCGTTCATGGCCGATCCCCTCTCGCTTCAGCACTCCCACTGCGCGAACCTCGCGGGAATCAGCGTGCGGCGATCCGGGAAATCCCGTGGATCTTGGTCGAAATCTGTGGACAACTCGGCGGTTGTGAATATCCGGACCACCTATACCGGTGACTTCCATCCGCAGCATGACGATTACACTCTGTAACAGCAGAGGGCAGGAGGAAGCGGTCCGGCGGAGGGCCGGACGGAGCGCCCGGCGAAGGGCGGGAGGACGGCAAAATGCGTCCGGACATGCGACGACCCCCGCCGGGGGGGAGAGCGGGGGTCGTCCCCACGGCCGACTCGGGGGGGGAGGAGTCGGGCCGGGTTAGCACGGTCGCGAACGATCCGTGACTTCCATGGTGTACCCGAGGGCCTTCTCAGGCAAACCCACACGCCTCAGCTTACGCCGAATGGAGGGCCTTATGCTCGACCCGTGGAAAACCCCTCCTTGCCGCGCACAGCCGCCTTCTTCGACCTCGACAAGACAGTGATTGCCAAGTCGAGCGCACTGGCCTTCAGCAAGTCCTTCTACCAGGGCGGCCTCATCAACCGCAGGGCCGTCCTGCGCACCGCTTATGCCCAGTTCGTCTATCTCCTCGGCGGGGCCGACCACGACCAGACGGAGCGGATGCGGGAGTACCTCTCCGCGCTCTGCCGCGGCTGGAACGTGCAGCAGGTGCGGGAGATCGTCGCGGAGACCCTGCACGACCTGATCGATCCGATCATCTACGACGAGGCGGCCTCGCTGATCGAACGCCACCACACCGCGGGCCACGACGTCGTGATCGTCAGCACCTCGGGCGCCGAAGTGGTCGAACCGATCAGCCGGCTCCTCGGCGCGGACCGCGCGGTCGCCACACGGATGGTCGTCGAGGACGGCTGCTACACCGGCGAGGTGGAGTACTACGCCTACGGGCCCGCGAAGGCCGAGGCCATCACCCGGCTCGCCGGGAGCGAGGGGTACGACCTGGCGCGCTGCTACGCCTACAGCGACTCGATCACCGACATACCCATGCTGGAGGCGGTCGGCCATCCGCACGCCGTCAACCCCGACCGCGGACTGCGCCGCGAGGCCGTCGCCCGTGGCTGGCCCGTTCTCTCCTTCGACCGGCCGGTCCGGCTGAAGCAGCGCGCGCCGTCGCTCTCCCTCCCCGCCTGGGGACCGGCCTGGACGTCCCCGAGCCGCCCCCTGGTCGTCGGCGCGGTCGCCGTGACGGCGGCGGCAGCGGCCGCCGGACTCGTCTGGTACGCCGGCCGGCGCCGTGCGGCCGCCTGCCCGCCGGCATGAGAACCGGGCAAAGAATCCCGGCCCGGGCTTCCGCTTACCGGCCTGGAGGAGTACAAAGGAATTACCGGCCCGTGAGACCGGGGAGACCTTTCCAAGAGGTCTTCCGCAATTGTCCACGGCCCCACGGACCGAAGCACGGAAGCCGGGCACCCACGCGACGCCGACCCGTCGATTACGGGCCAGTCGCACAGGTCACGGGCTCAGACCCGACCTGATGCGCATCTCGTGCACGCACTGGTAACCCGACGGACGTGCCAGCGGCGGTACCGCGAGGTACCGCCGCATTAATGCCCGCCCGGAGCCGTGGGAAATACTCTCCGCATCCCCTCCGCGGCGCTGCCGGAAATGCACCCGCCGCATTCCGGATCCGGATCGGCCCGGCCTCCTCCCCGGTCAGGCCGCGCCCCTCTGGAGGGCCTCGCAGACCGCCGTGCTCTCCCGGGCCCCGAGTCCGACCGCCCGTCCGCAGTGCGCGATCCATGCCGCCACCCCCTCGGGCGTACCGGAGGCATAACCCGCCAGCGCCTCGGCGTACGCAGCGGATCCCAGCTCCGCGTGCCCGACCTCGGACGGGCACACCGCCTTGGGGTCCAGTCCGCTGCCGATGAGCACGATCCGCTCGGCGGTCCGCGCCACCAGCCCGTTGCACGAGGCGAACGGGCGGAGGGTGAGCAGTTCGCCGTGCACGACCGCCGCCGTCACCAGGGCCGGCGCGCCGCCCCCGGCCAGCAGCAGTCCGGCGAGCCCTTCCAGCCGTCCCGCCATCTCGTCCGCCTCCGGCAGCGACAGCGTCACCAGCGGCTCGTCGACGGCCTCGCCCGCCAGCCGCGGCCGGCCCACCGAGTCCTCCGGCGCCGCGCCCGAGGCGGCCACCAGATGGAGCCGGGCCAGCACGCGCAGCGGCGACTGCCGCCACACGCCCAGCAGCTGCCCCGCCTCCGCGGTCAGCCGCAGGGCCGCGCCCACCACCCGGGGCTCCCCCGCGGCGCTGAAGTCCGTGCGCCTGCGGACCTCTTCCAGCGCCCAGTCGGCGCCGGCCAGCGCCGCGGACGCGCGGGCCCCGCGCAGGGCGGCCTCGGAGGTGATCTCGGTGCTCCGGCGGCGCATCACCCGGTGGCCGTAGACCCGGTCCACGGCCTTCCGTACGGAGTCCACGGAATCGGTCACGCCCGGGAGGGCGCCGAGAGCGGCGAGCGGATCGGCATTCGTACGCATGGGAACGACCCTACGCACTCGGAGGCCGGCGCTCCCGATGGAGTGGTGTTGTTCACTGGCGTCCCTCACTCCGTGCTTCCGGTCCACTACGCTTGTTGAACATGAAGATCGCTTTCGTTGGGAAGGGCGGCAGCGGCAAGACGACGCTGTCCTCGCTCTTCATCCGCCGGCTCGCCGCCGCCCGGATCCCGGTGCTCGCCGTGGACGCCGACATCAACCAGCACCTGGGAACCGCCCTCGGCCTCGGCGACGAGGAGGCGGCCGCGCTGCCGGCCATGGGCGCACGGCTGTCGCTGATCAAGGACTGGCTTCGGGGCACCAACCCGCGGATCGGCTCGGCCGAGACCATGATCAAGACCACCCCGCCGGGCACGGGCTCACGGCTGCTCCGGCTGTCCGAGGACAACCCCGTCTTCGCCGCCTGCGTCCGGCCGGTCCCGCTGGACGAGGGCGAGGCCGGGCTGATGGTCACCGGCCCGTTCACCGAGGCCGACCTGGGCGTGGCCTGCTACCACTCGAAGACCGGGGCGGTCGAACTCTGCCTCAACCACCTGGTCGACGGCCGGCAGGAGTACGTGGTCGTCGACATGACGGCCGGCTCGGACTCCTTCGCCTCCGGGATGTTCACCCGCTTCGACATGACGTTCCTGGTGGCCGAGCCGACCCGCAAGGGCATCGCCGTCTACCGCCAGTACAAGGAGTACGCGCGCGACTTCGGCGTCGCGCTGCGCGTGGTCGGCAACAAGGTGCAGGGCCCCGAGGACCTGGCCTTCCTCCGCGAGGAGGCCGGGGACGACCTGCTGACCGCCTTCGGCCACTCGGACTGGGTCCGCGCCCTGGAGAAGGGCCGCCCGCCCCGCTTCGACCTGCTGGAGGAGCCCAACCGCGAGGCCCTGCGGACCCTGCACGAGGCCGCGGACGGTTCGTACGAGCACCGGGACTGGCGGCGTTACACCCGCCAGATGGTCCACTTCCACCTGCGGAACGCGGAGAGCTGGGGCAACACGCGGACGGGCACCGATCTGGCGGCCCAGGTGGACCCCGGTTTCGTCCTGGACGAGCGGTTGGTCAGTCCGCAGCCTGCCTGATCCGGGCCGGTCCGATCGCCGGCCGGGCCGGCCCCGCCGGTTCCGCGGGGCGCCGGGGCGCCGCGGAACCGGCGGGCCCCGCGGCCGGCCCGCCGAGAAAGGCCTTCCAGCCCTCCTCCGGCCGCTCCCCGACCCCCAGCGTGCGCAGCTTCGCCAGCACCCCGGGGTCCTGGACGTCCAGCCAGTCCGCCAGTTGCTTGAAGGTCACGCAGTGGACGTCCTTCTGCGGGCAGATCTCCTTGATGGCCTCTTCGACGGCGCGCATATAGGCGCCCCCGTTCCAGGACTCGAAGTGGTTGCCGATGAAGAAGGGCGCCCGGTTGCCCTCGTGGGCCCGCCGGAACCCCTGGAGGAGCCCGTCGCGCATCTGGCGGCTCCAGAGGGCGTGCTGCGCGGGGTCGCCCCGGACCGTGCCCGACTGGTTGGCGAGGAAGTTGTAGTCCATCGAGAGCGTTTCGAAACCGCGCCCCGGCATGGGGATCTGCTGGAGCGGGAAGTCCCAGAGGCCGCCCTTCTTCGACGGCCAGACCTGCAGGCCCCCGGGTGAACTGGCGTCGTAGCGGAAGCCCTCGGCCTTCGCCGCCGGCAACAGGCTCCGCTGCCCCTCCAGGCAGGGGGCGCGGCCGCCGACGAGTTCCCGGCCGTAGTCGAAGGGCAGTGGCGGGGCGCCGTCGAGACCCGCGTGCGTCTTCCAGCTCTTGACCAGGGCCTCGGCCTGCCGGATCTCGTGGCGCCACTCGTCCGTCGTCCAGGTCCCGACGCCGCCGTTCGGGCCGCAGAAGTGCCCGTTGAAGTGGGTGCCGATCTCGTTGCCCTCCTGCCAGGCCCCGCGCAGCTGCTCCAGGGTGGCCTTGATCCCCCCGATGTCGTTGAAGCCGATGTCCGAGGAGCCGGGGGCGTGCCGCGGCGGCTTGTAGACCTCGCGCCGGGCGTGCGGAAGGACGTAGACACCGCTCAGGAAGTACGTCATCTTCGCGTCGTACTCCCGGCCGATCCTGCGGAAGTGGGAGAAGAGCTTCTGACCGTCCTCGCCGGCCCCGTCCCAGGAGAAGACCACGAACTGGGGCGGGCGGTGGCCGGCCTCCAGCCGCTTCGGGACGGGCTGGTTCGGCTGGCGGCCGGTGAAGGCCGTCGACCCGTCACCGATCAGCCTGACCGGGCCCGAGACCGCCCCGTGCTCCGCGGATCCCTGCCGTGCGTCGTCCCCTTCCCGGTCCCCGGTGGCGGAACAGCCGGTGACCGCCAATGCCAGAACGGTGGCGACGGTCCCTGTGGTCACTCTCCGCGGGGCGGCCATCGGCCCACCTTCTTTCCTCCGCCTCGTGCGCTGCCGACACAGCGCGGACCAAGGTCGCATGGGAGGAAGAAACGTTCATACCGACAAGCCGATAAACATACATATTCACCCCATTGAGTCATTCACCAGGCGCTTTGTCCCGGATGACCCCACACCGTCTTTACTCTGCATTACGGTTCGTTTACCAAGAGTTGGCATACCGCGTATGGCAGAGCCCAGGAGGCCGTCCCCGTGTCCCCCTGCACCCCGCCCCGGTCCGGCGATCTCGCCGCCTCCGTGACCGTCTTCCTGATCGCCGTTCCGATGTCCCTCGGTCTCGCCGTGGCCATGGGCGCCCCGCTGCAGGCGGGCCTGATCGCCACCGCCGTCGGCGGCATCCTCGGCGGCCTGCTCGGCGGGGCTCCCCTCCAGGTCACCGGCGCCTCCACCGGACTGACCGTCGTCACCGCCGAGTTGATCCAGGTCTACGGCTGGCCGGCCACCTGTGGCATCACCGTCCTCGCCGGCCTGCTGCAGCTCGCCCTCGGCTGGCTCCGGGTGGCCCGCGCGGCGCTCGCCGTCAGCCCCGCCATCGTGCACGGCACCCTCGCCGGCATCGGCGTCACCATCGCCCTCGGACAGCTGCACGTGGTCTTCGGCAGTGAGCCGCACAGCACGGTCTTCGGCAATCTCCGCGCCCTCCCCGGCGAACTGGCCGGGGCCCCGACCGCCGCGCTCGCCGTCGGGGCGCTGACCGTGGCCGTCCTCATCGGCTGGACGCGGCTGCCGGGCCGTGCGGGCAGGGCGCTGCGCCGCCTCCCCGCCGCCCTGGCCTCGGTCGCCGTCGCCACGCTCGTGACGGTCGTGGCCGCTCCCGGGCTGGACCGCGTCGATCTCCCCACCTGGCGGGCCCACATCCTGCCGGAGGCACCGGACGGCGCACTGCTGGGGCTGCTCGCCGCCGTGCTCACCGTCGCGCTCGTCGGCGCCCTGGAGTCACTGCTCTCCGCGGTCGCCGTCGACCGGCTGGCCCGCGACCGCCCCGCGGGTGCCGTGCCGCCCCAGGCCGACCTGGACCGCGAACTGCGCGGACAGGGGACGGCCAACACCGTCTCCGGCCTGCTGGGCGGACTGCCGGTCTCCGGTGGCGCGATGCGGGGCTCGGCCAACGTCCGCGCCGGAGCCGCCGGCCGCTGGTCCACCGTGCTGCACGGGGTCTGGGTACTGCTCGCCGCCGGGCTCCTGGCCTCGGTGCTGGAGCAGATCCCGCTGGCGGCCCTCGGCGCGCTGGTGGCCGTGGTGGGCGTGCAGATGGTGAGCTACGCCCACATCCGCAACGTCCACCGGCACCGCGAGTTCCCCGTCTACGCGGCGACGATCGCGGGGGTGGTGCTGGCCGGCGTCCTGGAAGGGGTCCTGCTGGGGATCGCCGCCGCCCTGGCCGTGTCCCTGCACAGGCTGGCCCGGACCCGCATCTCCGTGGCCGAGGCCCGCGGCGTCCACCGGGTCCGGGCGCACGGCCAGTTGACGTTCCTGGCGGTGCCGCGGCTGAGCCGCGCCCTGGGCCGGGTGCCGCCCGGGGCCACCGCGTTCGTCGAACTGGACGGCTCCTTCATGGACCACGCGGCGTACGAAACCCTGCAGCACTGGCGCGAGACACATGTCGCGCGGGGCGGACGGGTCGCCGTGACGGGACGGGCCGGGCAGGACGTCTGTGAGCCCTCCTCGGGACACGGCTGCAGGCCCTGGACCCCGTGGCGCAACCACCAGTGCGTGCAGGGGCCGGCCGGGGAGGCGGTGCCCCGCGGAGAGCGCCGGCCGACGGCCGGCAGCGTCCAGCTCACGGGCGGACTCCGGGCCTTCCAGCGCAACACCGCACCCCTGGTCCGGGAGGAGCTGGCCCGTCTGGCGCGGGAGGGCCAGCGGCCGTCCCAGCTCTTCCTGGCCTGCGCCGACTCCCGGCTCGTCACCAGCATGATCACGTCCAGCGGACCCGGCGACCTCTTCACCGTCCGCAACGTCGGCAACTTCGTGCCGCCACCGGGAGCGGACTCCGCCGACGACTCCGTCGCGGCGGCCATCCAGTATGCGGTCGACGTCCTGGGGGTGAGCAGTATCACGGTCTGCGGCCATTCGGGATGCGGCGCCATGCAGGCGCTGCTGGAGTCACCGCCGGACGGCTTCGCGACCCCGCTGGGCCGCTGGCTGCGCCACGGGGTCCCCAGTCTGGAACGGCTGCGCGGCGGGGAGCCGGAACCGGTGATCTCCGGCAGGCCCGCCGGGGACTCAGTTGAGCGGCTCTGTATCACAAATGTGATCCAGCAGCTGGAGCATCTGTCGGCGCACCCCTCGGTCGCCCGGCGGGTGACCGAGGGCACCCTCACCCTGCACGGAATGTACTTCCATGTGGCGGAGGCACAGGCGTACTTGCTCATCAACCAGGGCAAAACCTTCGCACCCGTACAGCCGGAGGTCTGGTCCACCGGGGCCGGTGAGTCGGCGGAATCTCCACCTCTACAGGTCTAGACCTCTTGTGGCAAGCTCTTGTCAGGTCCGGCAGTGGCCTGATGTGCTATCGCCGGGACCACAGCGGACACCCTGGGAATGGGAGTAGTCGTGAGCAATGAAAGCCTGGCCAACCTGCTGAAAGAAGAGCGGCGGTTCGAACCGCCGGCCGACCTGGCAGCGGCCGCCAATGTCACCGCCGAGGCATACGAACAAGCCAAGGCTGACCGGCTGGGCTTCTGGGCCGAGCAGGCCCGTCAGCTGACCTGGGCGACCGAGCCGACCCAGACCCTCGACTGGAGCAACCCACCGTTCGCGAAGTGGTTCGCCGACGGCAAGCTGAACGTCGCCTACAACTGCGTGGACCGCCACGTGGAAGCGGGCAACGGCGACCGCGTCGCCATCCACTTCGAGGGCGAGCCCGGCGACACCCGCGCCATCACCTACGCCGAGCTGCAGCGCGAGATCTCCAAGGCCGCCAACGCCCTCACCGAGCTCGGCGTCCAGGCCGGCGACCGCGTCGCGATCTACCTGCCGATGATCCCGGAAGCGGTCTTCGCGATGCTGGCCTGCGCCCGCATCGGCGCCCCGCACTCCCTCGTCTTCGGCGGCTTCTCCGCGGACGCGCTGGCCACCCGTATCGAGGACGCCGACGCCCGGGTGGTCATCACCTCCGACGGCGGCTACCGCCGGGGCAAGCCCTCCGCTCTCAAGCCGGCCGTGGACGAGGCCCTGACCCGCCCCGGCACGGAGAACGTCCGCAACGTCCTCGTCGTCCGGCGCACCGGTGAGGACACCGCCTGGACCGACGGCCGCGACGTGTGGTGGCACGAGCTGGTGGACCGCCAGTCCGACCAGCACACCCCCGAGGCCTTCGACGCCGAGCACCCGCTGTTCATCCTCTACACCTCGGGTACGACGGGTAAGCCGAAGGGCATCCTGCACACCACCGGCGGCTACCTCACCCAGGTCGCCTACACCCACCGGGCCGTCTTCGACCTCAAGCCGGAGACGGACGTCTACTGGTGCACCGCCGACGTCGGCTGGGTGACGGGCCACTCGTACATCGTCTACGGCCCGCTGGCCAACGGCGCGACCGAGGTCGTCTACGAGGGCACCCCGGACACCCCGCACCAGGGCCGCTGGTGGGAGATCGTCCAGAAGTACGGCGTCACGCTCCTCTACACCGCGCCCACCGCGATCCGTGCCTGCATGAAGTGGGGTGACGACATCCCGGCCAAGTTCGACCTGTCGTCGCTGCGCATCCTCGGCTCCGTGGGCGAGCCCATCAACCCCGAGGCCTGGATCTGGTACCGCAAGCACATCGGCGGCGACCGCACCCCGGTCGTGGACACCTGGTGGCAGACCGAGACCGGCGCCATCATGATCAGCCCGCTCCCGGGTGTCACGGCCACCAAGCCGGGATCGGCCCAGATCCCGCTGCCGGGCATCTCCGCGACCGTCGTCGACGACGAGGCCAAGGAGGTCCCGAACGGCGGTGGCGGTTACCTCGTCCTGACCGAGCCGTGGCCGTCGATGCTCCGCACGATCTGGGGTGACGACCAGCGCTACCTCGACACCTACTGGTCCCGCTTCGAGAATCGTTACTTCGCGGGCGACGGCGCCAAGAAGGACGACGACGGCGACATCTGGCTGCTCGGCCGGGTCGACGACGTCATGCTGGTCTCCGGCCACAACATCTCGACCACCGAGGTGGAGTCGGCGCTCGTCTCGCACCCCAAGGTGGCCGAGGCCGCCGTGGTCGGCGCCACGGACCCGCAGACCACACAGGCCATCGTCGCCTTCGTCATCGTGCGCGGCAACGTGGACAGCGAGGAGGAGGGACTGGTCGAGGAGCTCCGCGCCCATGTCGCCAAGCACCTCGGTCCGATCGCCAAGCCCAAGCGCATCCTGCCGGTCGCGGAGCTGCCCAAGACCCGCTCCGGCAAGATCATGCGGCGGCTGCTGCGCGACGTGGCGGAGAACCGCGCCCTCGGTGACGTCACGACCCTCACCGACTCCTCGGTGATGGACCTCATCCAGACCCGGCTGCCCGGCGCCGCCTCCAGCGAGGACTGACACCCCGGGCACCACCCCTGACCGGCCGAGAGCCGGGAGACGCCGCCGACCAGGACGGTTTCTCCCGGCTCTCCCGGGTAGGGTGAAGAACACAGCAGTCGTTCGATAGTCCTCAAGGTGCGCCGGGAAGTCTGGTCGGCAACCGCCGAGTCGTGCCCGGAAAGCGCGGCTCCGGCAGGTCTCCATGTCACCGACCGGAGGGTTTCTTTTCCGTGGCCACGCCCCAGCACCCCAAGTTCCTCGGCCGCATGTCGCTCCCGGAGCGCAACTTCGTCGCCGACGCGCTGCGGACCGAGACCGTCGGCGGTGTACTGCTGCTCGCGGCCGCGATCGTCGCCCTGGTCATGGCGAACACCCCGCTGAGCGACTTCTACCAGAGCGTGCGGGACTTCACCGTCGGTCCCGAATCCCTCCACCTGGACCTCTCGATCGGCGACTGGGCCAAGGACGGCCTCCTCACCATCTTCTTCTTCGTGGCCGGCATCGAGCTCAAGCGGGAGCTGGTCGCCGGTGAGCTGCGCGATCCGAGAGCGGCGGCCCTGCCCGTCGTCGCGGCGCTCTGCGGCATGATCGTCCCCGCGCTCGTCTACATCGCCACCGCGTCCGGCCTGGGCGGCAGCCTCGACGGCTGGGCGGTGCCCACCGCCACGGACATCGCCTTCGCCCTCGCCGTCCTCGCCGTGCTCGGCACCTCGCTCCCCGCCTCGATGCGGGCCTTCCTGCTGACCCTGGCGGTCGTCGACGACCTCGGCGCGATCCTCATCATCGCCCTCTTCTTCACCACCGACATCAGCCTCCCCGCCCTGGGACTCTCGCTGGCCGGGCTGGCCCTCTTCTGGTTCCTGCACCGCAAGGGCGTCCGCGGCTGGTACGTCTACGTCCCGCTGGCCGCGGTGATCTGGGCGCTGATGCACGCCAGTGGCGTACACGCCACGGTCGCCGGTGTCGCGATGGGCCTGCTGCTGCGCTGCACCGTCCGCGGCAACGAGAGCCACTCCCCCGCCGAGCACATCGAGCATCTGGTCCGCCCGGTCTCCGCCGGCGTCGCCGTACCGCTGTTCGCGCTCTTCGCGGCGGGCGTCTCGGTCTCCGGCGGGGCCCTCGGTGACGTCTTCACCAAGCCCGAGCCGCTCGGCGTCGTCCTCGGTCTCTTCCTCGGCAAGGTCGTCGGCATCTTCGGAGGCTCCTGGCTGGCCGTCCGCTTCACCCGGGCCGAACTCAACGACGAGCTGGCCTGGGCGGACATCTTCGCGGTCTCCTCGCTCGCGGGCATCGGCTTCACCGTCTCCCTCCTGATCGGCGAGCTGGCGTTCACCGAGGACCCCGCCCTCGCGGACGAGGTGAAGGCCGCGGTCCTCATCGGCTCCCTGATCTCCGCCGTCACCGCGGGCATCCTCCTCAAGCTCCGCAACAACAAGTACAAGCAGCTCTACTACGAGGAGAACCTCGACGAGGACGAGTCCGGCATCCCGGACATCTACGAGCGGCACGACCCCGCGTACCACCTCCGGATGGCGGCGATCCACGAAAAAAAAGCCGCCGAGCATCGGAAGCAGGCGGAAGTCGCCGCCGCGGAACGCGCGACGGGCGATGATCCGGCATGATCGGGGGCAACCGACCGCTGAGTCCCGTCAGGGAGTCCCAGCAGACCGGAATTGAGGGATGAAGCGATGAGCCCAGTCGAACAGGACGCCGACCGCAGCCTCGGACAGCTGATGGCCACGGCGACCACCGAGCTGTCCGCGCTCGTGCACGACGAGATCGCGCTGGCCAAGGCCGAGCTGCGGCAGGACGCGAAGCGGGCGGGCATCGGCGGCTTCGCCATCACCACCGCCGGAGTCCTGGCCCTGTTCTCCCTGCCCGTGCTGAGCTTCGCCGCCGCGTACGGCATCCACAACCTGGGGCTCGGGCTGGCCTGGTCCTTCCTCATCGTGGGGAGCGCCTATCTGCTGCTGGCCGCGCTCCTGGGTCTTTTCGCCGTCGCCAAGTTCAAGAAGGTGAAGAAGCCGGAGAAGAGCATGGCCTCCGCCCGGGAGACGGCGGCCGTGCTCGGCAACGCCAAACCCCACCCGCGCCCGCGGGCGGCCGTGCCCGCCGAACCGGCGCCGTAGCGGGAGTGTGTGGCACGCTCTCCGCATGACCTCGCCCGAGACCCCCGCCACGGCCGTCAGGATCGGCGGTCCCTGGACCCACCGGGACGTCGCCGCCAACGGCGCCCGCTTTCACATCGCCGAGGCCGGTGACGGGCCGCTGGTCCTGCTGCTCCACGGCTTCCCGGAGTTCTGGTGGGCCTGGCGGCACCAGCTGACCGCCCTCGCCGACGCGGGCTTCCGGGCCGTCGCCATGGACCTGCGCGGCGTGGGCGGCAGTGACCGCACCCCGCGCGGCTACGATCCGGCCAACCTCGCCCTCGACGTCACCGGGGTGATCCGCTCCCTCGGCGAACCGGACGCCGCCCTCGTCGGCCACGGCATCGGCGGCTATCTGGCCTGGACCGCCGCGGTGATGCGCCCCAAGCTGGTGCGCCGGCTCGCGGTCACCTCCATGCCGCATCCGCGCCGCTGGCGTTCGGCGATGCTCACGGACGTCCGGCAGACCCGGGCCGGTTCCTATGTCTGGGGCTTCCAGCGCCCCTGGGTTCCCGAGCGGCAGCTCCTCGCCGACGACGCCGCGCTGGTGGGCCGGCTGATACGGGAGTGGTCCGGCCCGCGGCTGCCGGAGGACGAGACGGTGGACGCGTACCGCCGGGCCATGTCGATCCCCTCGACCGCCCACTGCTCGATCGAGCCGTACCGGTGGCTGGTGCGTTCGATGGCCCGCCCCGACGGCATCCAGTTCAACCGCCGGATGAAACGCCCGGTCCGGGTCCCGACCCTGCATCTGCACGGCTCACTCGACCCGGTGATGCGGACGCGGAGCGCCGCCGGTTCCGGCGAGTACGTCGAAGCGCCGTACCGCTGGCGGCTGTTCGACGGCCTCGGCCACTTCCCGCACGAGGAGGACCCGGCGGCCTTCTCCCACGAGCTGATCAGCTGGCTCAAGGACACGGAACCGGACCGGTAGGCCCGGCTGCCGCCACCGGCCGGACCGCTGCCGCGCGGGGGGACCGGCCACTTGCCCGGCGCATAGGCCAACTGGCCGAGTCCCGGGCGGTTACCGACCACCGGTCCCGGGAAAGCCCCCGGTATGGGTTGGACGCACGACTACCGTGACGTATCTCGTGATCACCGCGCCGCCATCGTGCGGAACACCCCCCAGGGGGTGGTCTCCCCCGGATCCTCCGGGAAACGGGCCCAGAACCCGTCCGTGGCCTTCCATCTGGAGCCTCCGGGTCTCGGTATCCCGCACATTCTCCGCCGCCGCGCCCGCTGGGTGTCGGCGCGCCTGCGCCATCCGCGCGACTGATCGCCGACCGCTGACGGCCGGCCGCCGGATCCGGGCCGACTCGCAGAGACGGTTCCGGTATCCCGCGCCACCGCACCACCGTCCCGTACGACATCCGACGCCGCCCCGGCCCCACGGGACCGGGGCGGCCCTCATGCGTACGGTGCTCCCGGCACCGCCGCTACAGGGCGCAGCCCTGGCTGTCCACGGTCTGCTCGGCGGTGCGTCCGCGGCTGATGTCCTCCCGCACCTCGTCGACCGTCAGCGCGTACCCGGTGTCCTCGTCGTCGAGGGACTTGGCGAAGATCACGCCGTAGACCCGGCCGTCGGGGGTCAGCAGCGGGCCGCCGGAGTTGCCCTGGCGGACCAGCGTGAAGAGGGAGTAGACGTCGCGGCTCACGGTGCCCCGGTGGTAGATGTCCGGGCCGTCGGCCTGTATACGGCTGCGGACGCGCGCCGCGCGGACGTCGAATCCGCCGTTCTCCGGGAAGCCCGCGACGATCGCGCCGTCCCCGCGCTCGGCGTCCTTCTCGGCGAACTCCAGCGCCGGTGCGCCGAGGCCGGGGACGTTGAGCACGGCTATGTCGCGCTCCCAGTCGTAGAGCACGACCGTGGCGTCGTACAGCCTGCCCTCGCCGCCGATCTGCACAGTCGGCTCGTCCACACCGCCGACGACGTGGGCGTTCGTCATGACGCGGTTCGGCGCGAAGACGAAGCCGGTGCCCTCCAGAACCTTGCTGCAGCTGTCCGCGGTGCCGAGCACCTTGACGATGCTGCGCTGCGCGCGGGCGACGACCGGGCTGTTCACCAGCTCGGGGTCGGGCGGCTCCACGGTGGTGATGGGTTCGTTGGAGAACGGGCTGAAGACCTGGGGAAAGCCGTTCTGCGCCAGGACGGAACCGAACTCCGAGAACCAGCTGTTCGCGGCGTCCGGGATCACCTGCTCGACGCCCAGCAGCACCTTGGAGTTGCGGACCTCCTTGCCCACCGGCGGGAGCGCCGTGCCGGCCAGCGCCGAGCCGATCAGCCAGGCGACCAGCAGCATCGCGACGACGTTGACCAGCGCGCCGCCCGTCGCGTCGAGCGCGCGCGCCGGCGACCAGGTGATGTGCCGGCGCAGCTTGTTGCCGAGATGCGTGGTGAAGGCCTGTCCGACGGAGGCGCAGACGATCACGATGACGACGGCCACCACCACCGCCGCGGTGCCCGGCGGGGAGCGGTCGGTGAGCCGGTCCCAGATCACCGGCAGCAGGTAGACGGCGACGAGACCGCCGCCGAGGAAGCCGATCACCGAGAGGATGCCGACCACGAAGCCTTGGCGGTAGCCCACGACCGCGAACCACACGGCGGCGAGCAGCAACAGGATGTCCAGCACATTCACCGGGACACCGTCTCACGCGCGCCAGTCGAGCGGCACTTGTCTGCCGCGGTCCCACGGCCGCTCCCAGCCCGCGTGGTGCAGGATCCGGTCGATCACGCCGGCCGTGAATCCCCACACCAGCGCCTCTCCGACCAGGAACGCGGGGCCGCGGTGGCCGCTGGGGTGGACGGTGGTCGCGCGGTTGCCGGGGTCCGTGAGATGCGCCACGGGGACGGTGAAGACCCGCGCCGTCTCCGCCGGGTCGCCGGGGGCGACGGGCGTGGGCTCGCGCCACCAGCCGAGCACGGGAGTCACCACGAAGCCGCTCACCGGGATGTAGAGCCGCGGCAGGACACCGAAGAGCTGCACCCCGGCCGGGTCGAGGCCGGTCTCCTCCTCGGCCTCCCGCAGCGCGGCGCGCAGGGGGCCGTCGCTCTGCGGATCGCCGTCCTCCGGGTCGAGCGCCCCGCCGGGGAATGACGGCTGCCCGGCGTGCGAGCGCAGGCTGCTGGAGCGCTCGATGAGCAGCAACTCCGGCTCGCGTCCGGCACCGCGGCCGCCCCCACGCCCGCTGTCCCGTCCGCCGTCTCCGGCGCGGCCGTCGCCCTCCCCGAAGAGGATCAGCACGGCGGACTGCCTGCCGCCGGACTCCGGCGGCAGGAACCGGCTGAGCTGCCGCGGCTGAACGGTACGGGCCGCCTGCGCGACCGGATCCAGCCAGCCGGGCAGCCCGTCGGCGGTGACGGTGATGTCGCCCGCGCGGGCCGGCCGGGGACTCGCGGAGCCCGTCACTCCGCCCCCAGCGGCGGCGCCGGCCGGCCCGGGTAGTCCGCGGGCGGGTTCAGACGCTGGCCCGGCTGCCCGCCCATCTCGTACTTGAGCAGCTTCTTCGCCTTCTCCGGGTCCGTCTCGCCCTCGCCGTACGCCGGGCAGAGCGGGGCGATGGGGCAGGCCCCGCAGGCCGGCTTGCGGGCATGGCAGATGCGGCGGCCGTGGAAGACGATCCGGTGCGAGAGCATCGTCCACTCGCTCTTCGGGAAGAGGGCGGCGATCTCGGCCTCGACCTTCTCCGGGTCCTCCTGCTCGGTCCACTTCCAGCGGCGGACCAGCCGCCCGAAGTGGGTGTCGACCGTGATCCCCGGCACCCCGAAGGCGTTGCCCAGCACCACGTTGGCCGTCTTCCGGCCGACGCCGGGCAGCTTGACCAGGTCCTCCAGCCGGCCCGGCACCTCGCCGCCGAAGCGGTCCCGGAGCGCGGCGGAGAGGCCCAGCAGCGACTTGGCCTTGGCGCGGAAGAAGCCCGTGGGCCGGATGATCTGCTCCAGCTCCTCGGGGTGGGCGGCCGCCATCTCCTCCGGGGTGGGGTACGCGGCGAAGAGGCCGGGTGTCGTCTGGTTGACCCGGAGGTCGGTGGTCTGGGCGGAGAGGACCGTGGCCACCAGCAGCTCGAAGGGATTACGGAAATCCAGTTCGGGGTGCGCGTACGGGTAGACCTCCGCGAGTTCGCGGTTGATCCGCCGCGCCCGGCGGACCAGGGCCAGCCGCGACTCGGGCTTCGCCGCCCCGGCGGACTTGGCCGCCCGGCCGGCCTTCGCGGCTTTCCGTGCTGCCGCGGGCTCACGTTCGCCCACAGCGGAATCAGGCGCCTCAGTCACCCGTCCGGCCCCCTTATCCTGTGCTCTCAAAGGCGTATTGGATACCCGGCCAGCCTAAGGC
This sequence comes from Streptomyces xinghaiensis S187, assembly GCF_000220705.2. Taxonomy (GTDB): domain Bacteria; phylum Actinomycetota; class Actinomycetes; order Streptomycetales; family Streptomycetaceae; genus Streptomyces; species Streptomyces xinghaiensis. Next base: position 3,325,037 of record NZ_CP023202.1, read on the forward strand.
CAGGCACCGTCATCCGCCCCGGCCGCAAAGAATCACCCCCCAATCGGCCCCCTGCCGTATGGCTTGCGGCAGCGATGCGCCACACTTGTGTTTGATCACACAGTTTTGCCGTCCGGCATCATGGGGACCAAGGTCCTCTGGGCATGTCGACAAGGAGAGATCTCGTGGACGACGTTCTGCGGCGCGCCCCGCTTTTCGCGGCGCTCGATGACGAGCAGGCCGCTGAGCTGCGCGCCTCGATGGCCGAGGCCACCCTCGCGCGAGGGGAGGCCCTGTTCCACGAGGGCGACCCGGGCGACCGCCTGTACGTGGTGACCGAGGGCAAGGTGAAGCTCCACCGCACCTCCCCCGACGGCCGCGAGAACATGCTCGCCGTGCTCGGCCCGGGTGAACTCATCGGTGAGCTGTCGCTCTTCGACCCGGGCCCGCGGACGGCCACGGCCACCGCTCTCACCGAGGTCAAGCTCCTCGGCCTCGGCCACGGCGACCTGCAGCCCTGGCTGAACGCCCGGCCCGAGGTCTCGACGGCCCTGCTGCGCGCCATCGCGCGGCGGCTGCGCCGGACCAACGACACCATGTCCGACCTGGTCTTCTCCGATGTTCCGGGCCGTGTCGCCAAGGCCCTGCTGGACCTCTCCCGCCGCTTCGGCGTGCAGTCGGAGGAGGGCATCCACGTGGTGCACGACCTGACGCAGGAAGAGCTGGCCCAGCTGGTCGGCGCCTCCCGCGAGACGGTCAACAAGGCGCTCGCCGACTTCGCCGGCCGCGGCTGGCTGCGGCTGGAGGCGCGCGCGGTGATCCTGCTGGACGTCGAGCGGCTCGCGAAGCGCTCCCGCTGATCTTCCGCGGCCCACGGCCGTACCGCCCCACTGGCCTACCGCCCCACGGCGGTACCGGTCCGCCGCGGAGCCGTGTCCTCAGATCAGTCCGTGCTCCCGCAGATAGTCGAGCTGTGCGCGGACCGACAGCTCGGCGGCCGGCCACAGCGTGCGGTCGACGTCGGCGTACACATGGGCCACGACGTCCGGCGCGGAGCGGTGGCCGGCCTCGACCGCCGTCTCGACCTGCGCCAGCCGGCTCGCCCGGTGGGCGAGATAGAACTCCAGGGCGCCCCGGGCGTCGTCGAGCACGGGGCCGTGACCGGGCAGCACGGTGTCCACCCCGTCGTCGACCGTCAGGGAACGCAGCCGCCGCAGCGAGTCGAGGTACTCCCCCAGCCGCCCGTCCGGGTGGGCCACCATCGTCGTGCCCCGGCCGAGCACCGTGTCGCCGGTGAGGACCGCCGCGTCGGCCGGGAGATGGAAGGAGAGGGAGTCGGAGGTGTGCCCGGGGGTCGGGACGACGCGCAGTTCGAGACCGCCGGTGGTGACGACGTCCCCCGCGCCGAGCCCTTCGTCCCCGAGGCGCAGGGCCGGGTCCAGGGCCCGGACCGCCGAGCCGGTCAGCGCGGCGAAACGGACCGCGCCCTCCGCGTGATCGGCGTGCCCGTGGGTGAGGAGCGTCAGCGCGATCCGTTTGCCGGCGCGCTCGGCCGTCGCCACGACCTCGGTGAGATGGGCGTCGTCCAGCGGTCCCGGGTCGATGACGACGGCGAGGTCCGAATCGGGTTCGGAGAGGATCCAGGTGTTGGTGCCGTCCAGGGTCATCGGCGACGGGTTGGGGGCCAGGACGCACACCGCCCGTTCCGTCGCGGGTCCCGAGACGACCAGGCCACGCGGCTGCCCGGGCAGCGCCGCCGCGTCCGTCATGCGCCCGCCCCCTCGGCCGGGGCGGACGGGGACGGCGCCGGAGCGGGAGCGGGAGCCGGGGACGGATCCGGGGAGGACCGCGGCGCTCCGGGCCCGCCCGGGATGTGGGTGGTGAACTCGTCGTTGCCCGGCCAGCTCAGCACGATGCCGTCGTCGCGCAGCTCCGCCACCGCCAGGACGGGCGTGAGCTCCCGGTCCGCGGCCGCGGCGAGCACCTCGGCGGCCGACGCGTACGGCTGGAGGCGGCGCAGCGTGGCGATGGTCGGCGGCATCATCGTCAGGTCTCCCCGGTCGTGTCCGGCGGCAGCCTCGGCGGGGCGGATCCAGACCGTGCGGTCCGCCTCGGTGGAGACGTCGCGGGTGCGCTGGCCGCGGGGCAGGACCGCGGCGAAGAACCAGGTGTCGTAGCGCCGGGGCTCGAACTCCGGGGTGATCCAGCGGTCCCAGGGCGCCAGCAGGTCGCTGCGGAGCAGCAGTCCGCGCCGGGAGAGGAAGTCGGCGAAGGAGAGCTCGCGGGCGACGAGCGCGGCCCGGTCGGCCTCCCAGTCCTCGCCCGTGGTGTCCTCCACGACGGTGCCGGGGCTCGATCCGGCGAGGAGCACCCCGGCTTCCTCGAAGGTCTCCCGGACGGCCGCGCAGACGATGGCCTGGGCCGCCGGCTCGTCGGTGCCGAGCCACCGCGCCCAGTCCGCGCGGGACGGGCCGGCCCAGCCGACGGGGCGCTCGTCGCGGGCGTCGACGCCGCCGCCCGGGTAGGCGTACACGCCGCCGGCGAACGCCATGGACGTGCGCCGGCGGAGCATGTGGACCTCGGGCCCGGCGGTGCCGTCCCGCAGCAGCAGGACGGTCGCGGCCCGGCGCGGCGTCACGGCGGTGAGTTCACCGCTCGCCAGGGCCCGGATGCGTTCGGGCCACTCGGGCGGATACCACTGGCCATTCGTTGCGGACATGGCCGGATGCTATGCGCTCCCGGGCTGATGTTCGAGGGCGACCGGGCAGGTGAGGCCTGCGGCGGCCGGACGGGGCACGGCGGGCCGCACGGCCCGCCGGCCCGGCCGGCGACTTCCGGCCTCCTCGACGGCCCGGCCCCGGGCCCAGCCCCGGGCTCAGCCCTCCACCTCCACCTGGATCTCGACCTCGACGGGCGCGTCCAGCGGCAGGACCGCCACTCCGACCGCGCTCCGCGCGTGCACGCCCTTCTCGCCCAGCACCTCGCCCAGCAGCTCACTGGCGCCGTTGACGACGCCCGGCTGGCCGGTGAAGTCCGGGGCGGAGGCCACGAAGCCGACGACCTTGACGACACGGACGATCCGGTCGAGGTCGCCGACCACGGACTTGACGGCCGCCAGGGCGTTCAGCGCGCAGGTGCGGGCCAGGTCCTTGGCCTCGTCGGCGGTGACCTCCGCGCCGACCTTCCCGGTCAGCGGCAGCTTGCCCGCGACGAGCGGCAGCTGCCCGGAGGTGTAGACGTACGGGCCCGTCCGCACGGCCGGGATGTACGCGGCGACCGGCGCGGCCACGCCGGGCAGCGTCAGCCCGAGCTCCGCGATCCTGTCCTCGACGGCGCTCACGCGGTCTTCTCCCGCTTCAGGTAGGCCACGAGCTGCTCCGTGTTGGGACCCGGTACGACCTGGACGAGTTCCCAGCCGTCCTCGCCCCAGGTGTCGAGGATCTGCTTGGTGGCATGGACGAGCAGCGGCACGGTCGCGTATTCCCACTTGGTCATGGTGGTGACTGTAATGCCTGCGACACCCGGGCTCGTGCGTAGCCCGGGCCCCGACTGGTTAGGCTCCCTTGCATGAGCAGGCTCCACGTCGTCAGCGGCAAAGGCGGTACCGGGAAGACCACGGTCGCCGCGGCCCTCGCGCTCGCCCTGGCCGACGAGGGGCGGCGCACCCTGCTGGTCGAGGTGGAGGGCCGGCAGGGCATCGCGCAGGTCTTCGAGACGGACGCCCTGCCCTACGAGGAGCGCAAGATCGCGGTCGGCCCGGGCGGCGGTGAGGTGTTCGCCCTCGCCGTGGACGCCGAGCGGGCCCTCCTCGACTATCTGCAGATGTTCTACAAGCTCGGCGGCGCCGGCCGGGCGCTGAAGAAGCTCGGGGCGATCGACTTCGCCACGACCATCGCGCCGGGCCTGCGGGACGTCCTGCTGACCGGCAAGGTGTGCGAGGCCGTCCGCCGCAAGCGGAGGAACGGCCGCCCCGTCTACGACCACGTGATCATGGACGCGCCGCCGACCGGCCGCATCACCCGCTTCCTGAACGTCAACGACGAGGTCGCCGGGCTGGCCCGGGTGGGCCCGATACACAACCAGGCGCAGGCCGTGATGCGGGTGCTGAAATCCCCCGAGACGGCGGTCCACCTGGTGACGCTGCTGGAGGAGATGCCCGTCCAGGAGACGGTGGACGGGGTGGCGGAGCTGCGTGCCGCCGCGCTGCCGGTGGGCGGGATCTTCATCAACATGGTGCGGCCGCCGCTGCTCGGCGAGGAGGAGCTGAGCCGGGCCGCGGACGGTGAGCGCCCGGCGGTCGCCAAGGCGTTCTCCCGGGCCGGTCTCGGCGGGGCCCGCCGCGGCGGACTGGCCGAGCGGCTGGTCGATCCGCTGCTGGAGCAGGCCCGGGAGCATGTCGTACGGGTCCGGCTGGAGCAGGAGCAGCGCAAGGAGATAGCCGGTCTCGGACTTCCCGCGCCCGAACTGGAGTTCCTGGACGAGGGCGCGGACATCGCCGGTCTCTACCGGCTGGCCAAGGACATACGGAAGCAGGGAGTGCCGGGGGTGGCCGGATGAGCGGCGAGCGTCAGCGGCCGGAGTCCACCGGGCACTCGGTCCTCGACGGGCCGGTGCCCCGGCTGGACACGGACGCCCTCCTGGACGATCCGGGGACACGCATCATCGTGTGCTGCGGCTCGGGCGGGGTGGGCAAGACGACGACGGCCGCGGCCCTGGGCGTACGGGCCGCGGAGCGCGGGCGCAGGGTCGTGGTGCTCACCATCGACCCCGCCCGGCGGCTGGCCCAGTCGATGGGGATCGCCTCGCTCGACAACATCCCGCGCCGGGTGGAGGGCCTGTCCGCCGGGGATGCCGGGGACACCGGAGCAGCCGGCGAGGCCGGAGGGAGCGGCGAGACCGGAGCCGGAGCGTCCGGCGAACTCCACGCCATGATGCTCGACATGAAGCGCACCTTCGACGAGATCGTCGAGGCGCACGCCGACCCGGAGCGCGCACGGGCGATCCTGGCGAACCCCTTCTACCAGTCGCTCTCCGCCGGCTTCGCGGGCACGCAGGAGTACATGGCCATGGAGAAGCTGGGCCAGCTCCGGGCGCGCGACGAGTGGGACCTGATCATCGTGGACACCCCGCCGAGCCGGTCCGCGCTGGACTTCCTGGACGCGCCCAAGCGGCTCGGCTCCTTCCTGGACGGCAAGTTCATCCGGGTGCTGATGGCGCCGGCGAAGGTCGGCGGCCGGGCCGGGATGAAGTTCCTCAACGCCGGCATGTCGGTGATGACGGGCACGCTCAGCAAGCTGGTGGGCGGGCAGCTGCTGCGGGACGTCCAGACGTTCGTCGCCGCGATGGACACCATGTTCGGCGGCTTCCGCACCCGGGCCGACGCCACGTACCGGCTGCTGCAGGCGCCCGGTACGGCGTTCCTCGTGGTGGCGGCGCCGGAGCAGGACGCGCTGCGGGAGGCCGCGTACTTCGTGGAGCGGCTCGCGGCCGAGAAGATGCCGCTGGCCGGGCTGGTGCTGAACCGGGTGCACGGCAGCGGGGCCGACCGGATCAGCGCCGAGCGCGCCCTGGCCGCCGCGGAGCAGCTCGAGGCGGAGAACGAGTCGGAAAATCTTGAGAACGGCCGCATCGCCGACGCTGCCGGCGGGCAGGCTGACCCCACCGGGACGGTTCCCGGCGATGCCCCGCCCGCGGACTCCCCCGCCGCTCCGGACACCGCCGAGGACGGCGCCGCCGGCGAGCCGGCGACGGCACGGCCCGCGGCGGCGGACGCGGTGGACGGACCCACGGCGGATCAGCTCGCCGCGCGGCTGCTGCGGCTGCACGCCGAGCGCATGCGGACCCTGGCCCGGGAGCAGCGCACCCGGGAGCGCTTCACCGCCGTCCACCCGGATGTGCCGGTGACGGAGGTGGCCGCACTGCCCGGTGACGTACACGACCTGGCGGGGCTGCGTGCCATCGGGGAGCAGTTGGCGGGTCAGCCGGCGGCGGCGTAGTTCCCGGCCTCCTCCAGCTCCACGGGCAGCAGGCCCGAGCTCTGCTCGTACTCCGCGCGTGCGGTCTCCAGCAGCCTGCGCCAGGACGTGACCGTCGGCCGCCGGCGCAGCAGTGCCCTCCGCTCCCGCTCCGTCATTCCCCCCCAGACGCCGAATTCGACGCGATTGTCCAGAGCGTCGGCAAGGCACTCCGTGCGCACCGGACAGCCGGTGCAGACGGCCTTGGCCCTGTTCTGAGCCGCTCCTTGAACGAACAGTTCATCCGGATCGGTAGTGCGGCAGGCTGCCTGCGCACTCCAGTCGGTTACCCAGCCCATGCTGGCGCCGTCCTCTCCCGAATCGAGGCTCCCCCACGGCGGCAGCGGCATATTCACCGTTGCCAGTTGAGGACGTTACGGAAGGTGGACAGAGCGCAACACCCCCAGCGGGCCCAATCTTGAATGGCCCGAACGGACTATGCGTACGCGGCAGATCACCCAACGGAGTGAGCCGGGGACATCACGGAAATCCCGGCCAGAGCGGGGTGGTTCAGGCTCGTCCCGATGGAGATCGGGGGGTACATGTCCGCATTGATGACAGATGTCGCACCCGAAGGAGCGGAAGAGAGTACGCGATGACAGCGTCGTTACGCTCGTGACGAGCTTAGGCCAAGGGATGCGTACCTGTCCGGCGAATGAGAACGTAGGCTGCCTCTATGGCTAACAAGCGCCCCGGCGGTGGCCGCTCGACCTCGCGACAGGCCGCCAAGTTCCTCGGTGTCAGTGTGCTCTCCGGAGCCGTACTGGCCGGCATCGCGCTTCCGGCCGCCGGCGCGCTCGGACTGGTGGCCAAGGGTTCGGTCGAGGGGTTCGACGAGATCCCCGCCAACCTCAAGCGCCCGCCGCTGAGCCAGAAGACCAGCATCCTCGACTCCGAGGGCGGTCTGATCGCCACCGTCTACTCGCGCGACCGCACGGTGGTGCCGCTCAAGGACATCTCGCCCCACATGCGGAAGGCGATCGTCGCCATCGAGGACGAACGCTTCTACGAGCACGGCGCGATCGACCTCAAGGGCATACTCCGCGCGCTCAACAAGAACGCCCGGTCGGGCGAGGTCTCCGAGGGCGCCTCGACGCTCACCCAGCAGTATGTGAAGAACGTCTTCGTCGAGGAGGCGGGCAACAACGAGGAGAAGTTCGAGGCCGCCACCCAGCAGACCCTCGGGCGCAAGATCAAGGAACTGAAGTACGCGATCCAGGTCGAGGAAGAGCTCGGCAAGAAGAAGATCCTGGAGAACTACCTCAACATCACCTACTTCAGCCAGCAGGCCTACGGCGTGGAGGCGGCGGCGAAGCGTTACTTCAGCAAGTCCGCCAAGGACCTGGAGCTGCAGGAGGCCGCGCTGCTGGCCGGCATCGTGCAGTCGCCCAGCCGCTGGGATCCGGTGGCCAACGGCGACCAGGCGCTCAAGCGGCGCAATCTGGTCCTGGACCGGATGGCCGAGCAGGGCCACGTCAGCAAGGCGGAGGCCGCCGAGGCCAAGAAGAAGGACCTGGGCCTCGACGTCAGCAAACCGCAGAACGGCTGCATCACCGCCGTGAACGGCGCCGGCTTCTTCTGCGACTACGTCCGCAGGGTCTTCCTGGGCAGCGAGGAGTTCGGCAAGACCCCCGAGGAGCGGACCAAGCGCTGGAACGAGGGCGGGCTGACCATCCGCACCACCCTCGACCCCAAGGCGCAGAAGTCCGTTCAGGCGTCGGTCAAGGAGCACGTCTACCAGAGCGACGAGGTGGCCGCCGCGGTCTCGCTGGTCGAGCCGGGCACCGGCAAGATCCTCGGCATGGGCCAGTCCCGGCCGTACGGTCTCGCCAAGGACGAGACCACGATCAACTACTCGGTCAACAAGAGCATGGGCGGCGGCATGGGCTACCAGCCCGGCTCGACGTACAAGCCGATCGTCGCGGCGGCCGCGCTCGAGCGGGGCGTCAACCCGTCACGGGCGTACCCGTCGCCGTACGAGATGACCTACCCGAGCCCGGTGCCGAAGTGCGAGGGCCAGTGGTCGTCGGCGAACCCGCCCAAGGTCGCGAACGAGAACGAGTCCGAGGTCGGTCCGTACGGCATGCGGGAGGCCACCGCGAAGTCGGTGAACACCTACTACGTGCAGCTGATCAGCGACATCGGCATCTGCCCGGTGGTCGAGATGTCGGAGAAGATGGGCATCGAGCCGGCCGGCGGTGACGAGCTCAAGCAGGTGCCGTCCGTCACCCTGGGAGTCCAGGAGATGTCCCCGCTGACCATGGCCGCCGGCTACGCCGCCTTCGCCAGCCGTGGCACGTACTGCACCCCGGTCGCCATCGAGTCGATCAAGGACGCCAACGGCAAGTCCCTGGACGTCCCCAAGAGCAAGTGCACCCGGGCGATGAACGAGCGGACCGCCGACACGATGAACACCCTGCTGAAGGGCGTTGTCGAGGACGGCACGGGCACCCAGGCCGGTCTCAGCGGACGGCCCAGCGCAGGCAAGACGGGTACCACCGACTCCCGGTACGCGGCCTGGTTCGTGGGCTACACGCCGAACCTGGCCGGAGCCGTCTGGGTGGGCGACCCGCAGCACCAGCGCAAGATGATCGACATCACCATCGGCGGCGATTACCACCCCAAGGTCTTCGGTGGCGGGGTCCCCGGCCCGATCTGGCGGGACGCGATGGCGGGAGCGCTGGAGGGCAAGGAGGCGCCGGGCTTCGTCGAGGTGCCGATCGCCGACCCGCCGAAGAAGGACGACAAGGAGAAGGACGAGGACGACCGGAAGCCGCGCGACCGTTTCCCGGGCGGCAACGGCGGTCTCATCGGTGGCGGAGGCGACGGAGGCGCCGAGCCGAACCCGACGTTCTCCATCCCGGAGGGCTTCATCCAGGGCCCGGGGAACGGCTCCGGCGGACGCCGCTGAGCGGCCCGGCCCGGCCCGCATCCGACGCGGACGGCCCCGCTCACCCTCCCGCGGGAGAGGGGAGTGGGGCCGTTTCCGTCCAGGTGCGCTGGGCCGCTGTCCGGCTCTCAGCCGGCGGCGAGCCGCTTCTTGACCTCGGCCGCCACCCGGCCGCCCTCGGCCCGGCCCGCGATCCTCGGGTTGACGATCTTCATGACCGCGCCCATCGCCCGGGGACCCTCGGCGCCGCCGGCCACCGCTTCCTTCACGGCCTCGTCCACGATCGCCGACAGTTCCTCGTCGGACAGCTGCTTCGGCAGGTACTCGGCCAGCACCTCGCCCTCGGCCCGCTCCCGCTCGGCCGACTCGGTGCGACCGCCCTGCTCGAAGGCGTCCGCGGACTCGCGGCGCTTCTTCGCCTCGCGGGCGATCACCTTCTGCACCTCGTCGTCGGAGAGCTCGCGGGCGGAGGTGCCCGAGACCTCCTCCTTGGTGATCGCGGTGAGGGTCAGCCGGAGCGTGGAGGAGCGCAGCTCGTCGCGGGACCGGATGGCCGCGGTGAGGTCCTCCTGCAGGCGGTTCTTGAGCGTGGTCATGCCGTGAGTGTGCCAGGAGGGGCGCCGATCCGCCCAGCTCATTAGCCCCGCCCCCTCGGCGCACCGCGCCCGGACCCGGCCCTCGGCGCACCGTGCACATTCCGCCGGGGCGGGGCCCGCGGGGCACCGGCCGCCTCGTCGCACCGCATCCCTCCGGCTCTGCGACCATGGAGGGATGCGCGCGCGATACGCAGTACCCCTGGGAATCACGGCAGTCGGCGCGGCGGGAGTCGCCTACGCCGCCGGCTTCGAAGTCCGCTCGTTCCGGCTGCGGCGGGTGACGGTGCCCGTCCTGCCGCGCGGGATGCGGCCGTTGCGCGTCCTGCAGGTCTCCGACATCCACATGGTGGGCGGGCAGCGGAAGAAGCAGCGCTGGCTGCGCGAACTGGCCGGGCTGCGGCCGGACCTCGTCGTCAACACCGGCGACAACCTCTCCGACCCGGAGGGTGTGCCGGAGGTGCTGGACGCGCTCGGCCCGCTGATGGAGTTCCCCGGCACCTACGTCTTCGGCTCGAACGACTACTACGCGCCCAAGCTGCGCAACCCCGGCCGCTACCTGCTGGAGAAGGTCCGCGGGGAGCACGGGCTGAACGGCAAGAACGATCCGGCGATCGGCGTCCGCCGCAACCCGTGGGAGGGCCTGCGGGACGCCTTCGACGCCGCCGGCTGGGTCGGGCTGTCGAACTCGCGCGGGCGGCTGAAGCTGGACGGCATCGAGATCGCCCTCACCGGCCTCGACGACCCGCACATCAAGCGGGACCGCTACGAGGAGGTCTCCGGCGGCCCGGAGCAGGACGCGGACTTCTCCCTCGCCCTGGTCCACGCCCCGTACCTGCGCACCCTCGACGCCTTCGCGGCGGACGGCTACCCGCTGGTCCTGGCCGGCCACACCCACGGCGGGCAGCTCTGCGTCCCCTTCTACGGGGCCCTGGTCACCAACTGCGACCTGGACACCGAGCGCGTGAAGGGCCTCTCCACCCACCGGGCGGGCGGCAACACCGCGTACCTCCACGTCTCGGCGGGCTGCGGCACCAACCGCTACACCCCGGTCCGCTTCGCATGCCCCCCGGAGGCGACGCTGCTGACACTGGTGGAACGGCGGGACTGAGCGGCGGGCACTCGGTCGGCACGAGGGGCCGCGTGGCCCGGAGGGCTAGCGGCCTGAGCAGCCGGAACGGTCCCCGGGGCCCTGGTCTGGGCGACCGCGGCACCACCCCCGGATATCGGATTTCTCCTGTGGCTCCGGGTCCGCTAAAGTAGAGCTCGTTGCTTCGGGGTGTAGCGCAGCTTGGCAGCGCGCTTCGTTCGGGACGAAGAGGTCGTGGGTTCAAATCCCGCCACCCCGACAGAGAAGTACCAGGTCAGGGGCCTGATCCGCTCAGCGGGTCGGGCCCTTGAGTGGTTCCGGGAGCTACTTCGAGAGCCATGTGGGGGCCCAGTCCGGGGTCTGATTCCTGGCATCTGTAGCCCGCATACCCGAAGCCAATATCTCCGGGCCGGCCAGGAAACTCGGGGCACAGACACAACCGCGGGCCTATGACGAACTCAGAGTGGTTCAGCGCAAAGTGCCGGGCCATGACCTGTCGCCACGCAAGCGTCCGAACCCGGTCGGCCAGTGGAGACCGAGCCGTTGCCTGGCGTGCGTCCGTGGCATTTTCGGCCGCACACCGGCGGCGACCGGATGCGCCGCGTAACCTCGCGGGCATGGAGGCACCCGCACCCGGCGCCGGGCAAGACGGCGCAGCGCAGGACGCCCACAGCGAAGCACGCCGGCGGCTGGACGGGTACACGTACCTCAGCGCGCCCGAGCGGCTGGAGCACCTCGCGATCATGCGGGCCTTCTGCGGAACCCTTCTGGCGGACCTCGCCGTACCGGATGTCCTGACGAAACTGCGCCAGGCCGGAGGCCCTGTCGCCGGGCTCGACGCCGACACCCTCACCGTCCGGTTGGAGCAACTGGTGCGGTGGGGCAACCTGCTGCGCAGCAGCCACACCGTCAAGGCGACCAGCATCACCGAATACCAGCGGTCCCGCGCTCGCTACCAACTGTCGAAGCTTGGCGAGCGCATACAGCGGGACGCCGACGGAGTCCTGGCCGAGGCCGATGCGGCTCGCGAAGTGAGCAACGAACTGCTCGCCCTGGTCGAGCGGGGACTCAAGGAGCTGGCCGAGCTTGTGACCGCGCCTGGCGGCATCGAACCGCAGGACGGGTTGGAACGGGTCAGCACGCTTTTCGTGCAGTTCACCGAGTTCGCTGACTCCATCCGGGACTTCTACGCCTACCTCGGCCAGGTTCTCGCCCGCTACGACCTGGACAGCGCCGAGTACCAGGGCTTCAAGGAGCTGCTCCTCGACTACGTCGAGGCGATCACAGAGGAAGTGGCGTTCCGATCACCACGAATATCGGCGGTCCTGGACACGCTGTGGCCGCACATCCCCGGTCTGCTCACCCGGCTTGACGCCCACGCACAGGGCCTCACAGGGCTGTCACCGCAGGGCGACGGCCGACTGGAGACGCGGGTCCAGCGCAGCCGTGGGCGCGAACTCACGGACTGGGAGGGCCTGCGCGGCTGGTTCAGCGACACCGACGGGCAGGGCAGCCAGGTCGATCAACTACGGGACGCCACCCTCCGTGCGTTGCAGTCGCTGCTCGCCAACGCCAAGCGGATGTTGCGGTCGGCCACCGGGGAGATGTCCCGGCGTAGGGATCTACTGCGGCTGGCCCGGTGGTTCGACGAAGCGGCGCCGCAGGACGCGCACGACATCGCCGTCGCCGCCTTCGGGCTGTACGGCGCCCGCCATCTGGGCATCCCCCCGGCCACCGACGAGGTGGTGCCCGCATACACGAGCTGGTGGACCGGCCCGGTGGTCAAGGTGCCGGTGGCCCTGAGGGAAAGGGGCAGCCGCGCCCAGCGAGGCCGGGCGTCCACGGTGGAGGACCACTCCGCGCAGAAGCAGCGGCTGCGTGAGGCCGCCCGTGAGCGGGCAGCGGCCAGGGCAGCGGCGGCGGATGAACTGCGCAGCGCCTCGGGGCGGTTCGCCGAGATGCGCCTCACCTCTGCAGCGCTCGGTCTGCTCCTGGAGCTGCTGGCCACCGCACTCGGAAATGCGCAGCTCGGGCGTCACGCCAGTGTGGCCGGGGAGGGCACGACGGAATTCGACCTTGACCAAGCGCACAGCGAGGACGCCGAGCTGGGGATCCGGCTCACCGTGCGACGCACGGCGGGCGCGCGATGCGTCCTGCACTCGGCCGACGGCGACCTGCTGCTGGACGACCTGGAACTGGACATCGGCCGTATCTCCTCCAACGCGACCGACGGCGATGGGGAGGTGAGCGTGTCATGACCCTCCCCTCGACACACGACGTCGCCCTGGTCGCCGAGCGCCGCAGCGCCGCACGGCTGCTGCTCGCCCATCCGCTGGTCACCTCGGACGGCCCGCACTCCGACCTCTTCCCGCTGATCCGCAGGCACGCCGACTGGCTGGGCAAGCGGTTCCAGCAGGTGCTCGGCTACCGCCTGCTGGTCGACAGTTCCTATGCCCGGCTGTTCAAGGCAGGGCTGGGGGCAGGCTCAGGTCACCGGTTGGAGCGCTCCACCGGCACCCCGTTCAGCCCTCACACGTACGCATGCCTCGCGTTGGCCCTGTCCGTGCTGGTGACCGCCCCCGAACAACTGCTGCTGTCACAGCTGGTGGCCGACATCAGGGCCGCCGCCGCCGACGCGGAGATCGAGTTGGAGGAGACGGGCAGGGCGGCCGGGAAACGGACCTTGGTAGCGGCTCTGCGCCTGTTGGTCGAGTGGGGCGTCCTCATCGAGACCGAGGGCCATGTGGCCGCGCTCGCGCAGGATGCGGGCGGAGAGGCCCTGATCACAGTGGACCGCGAGCTGGCCCGCGTCGTCGTCGCCGGCCCGCTCGCCCAGGCCCGTGACGGCGCCGACCTCGTCCGGCGGGCGGCGGACCCGGGGTTCAGCGGGCCTCGCACCTACGTGCGCCGGACGCTCGTCGAAACACCCGTCGTCTACCTCGACGAGCTGACCGACGCCGAACGCGACTGGTTGCGCACCCGGCAGCGCCGGGAAGCGCAGGCGTTCTCCGAACTTCTGGGCCTGGAGATGGAAATCCGCGCCGAGGGGGTGGCACTGGTGGACCCCGAGGATGAGCTGACGGATCTGCGTCTCCCGGGCACCGGGACGGTGGCGCAGGCCGCGCTGCTGCTGACGGAACGGCTCGTGGAGCGGCTTCGCCCGCAAGAGCCCGGACACCCGGCGACCGGAGGAACGCTCGTCATAGGCGTCGCTATCCCGGACGGCCTTGTGGACGAGCTGCTGGCCGAACTGGTCACCGAGTACGGACAGCGCAGCAACTGGCAGCGCGGCTACCTGGACGACATCCCCGCCCTGCGGGAGGCCGTGCTGGACCTGCTGGCCCGCATGCGGCTGATGGCCCGCGCCGCCCGGCTGCGTGCTGAGGGGGAGGGCCTGCCGGAGGGGTACGCCGAAGAGGCGCCTGAAGGGCGCACCGTGACCGATGTCCGTGAGGCACGACCCGGCGGTGACGGCTGGGTGCTGCTGGCCGCGGCGGCGCGCTACGCCACCCACGTGATCGTGCGCCCGGCCACCGCCGCTCGAAAGGGCGCCGTCGACGTCCAGGAGGAGTTGCCGCTGTGACCACCAATGCGCGTGGTCTCGTCCCGCTGCCGCGTTCCGGCCCCACGACGACCGCTGGCAGCCGCTTCCGGCTGCACCGCGCGGGCATCCAGAACGTCTGGCAGTACGACGAACAGGAGTTCGTCTTTGGCGACGGACGGCTGCTGCTGCGCGGCAAGAACGGCGCGGGCAAGTCCAAAGCCCTGGAAATGCTGCTCCCGTATCTTCTGGACGGCGACTCACGAGCGCTGGACGCGACGGGCACTGGCAGGACCACTCTCGCCTGGCTGATGCTGGACGGGTTCGAGCAGACCAACCGTCTCGGCTACCTGTGGGTGGAGTTCGGGGGCACGACCGACAGCGGCGATCACCGCCACCTCACGCTCGGCGCCGCCGTCCGAGCCTCGAAGTCGACACAGAGGGCGCTGCCGACGTTCTTCGTCACTCCGCTGCGCGTCGGTGAGAACCTGCACCTGGTCGAAGGCGGAAAGCCGTTGCCGGTCGACCGGCTCAAAGAGCTCGTCGGCTCCGACAACGTCACCGACCGCGCGGTTCTCCACCGCTCGCGGGTGGCCCGGGAACTGTTCGGCATCACCGACGCGACGCGCTACCGCAGCCTCACCCAGCTCCTCCACCGGCTGCGGCGGCCCACGGTCGGGGACCGCATCGAGCATGGAGGGCTGGCCTCTCTGCTGAGCGAAACCCTGCCGGGACTCGACGAGGAAGTCGTCGAGAAGGTCGCGCGCAACCTCCACGACCTTGACGCCGTACGCGACGAACTCGGCCGCCTGGAGCGCACTGACACGGCGCTGCGCACCTTCCTCACCAGTTACCGCGGCTACTTGTCCGGAGTCCTGCGCACCTCCGCGCAGGCAGTGAGCCGGGAGCTGGAGGTCCTCGCGCAGCGACGCCGGGCGGCCGGAGACGCCGCACAGCGGACCAGCGACCTGAGGAGGCAGGAGGAGGAGTCGGAAGCCCGACTGGGAACCCTGCGCGAAGAGGAAGAAGCCGCCCGGACCGACCTCTCCGCCCTCCACGCCAGCCACGCCTACCGCAGCTTGCACGAACTGTCGGAACGCCGCAGCACGGTCGAGGCGCTGCACACCGCCGCCGTAGCCGCCTTCGCCACCCTCAACAACGCCCACGGCGCAGAGGAGGGCGCGGCCGAGCGGCTGGCCGACGGTGTCGAACACCTCGGCAGCCGGCTCGCCGAACTGGGCACCGAACACCGGGAACTGCTGACGCAGGCGGAGAAGGCCGGGCTTCCCACCGGCCATCTCGGTGCGGCAGCGGACCTGTCCCGCACGGTCCGTTCCCGGGCCGTGGAGACAGAGCTGACCGCTCCGGACGGGAAGACGCACCTCGTGCGGCACCGGTCGGTCGTCCGCGTGGACACAGCAGCGGTGCAGAACGGGCTGCGATCCTGGCAGGGACAGATGGAGGGCGCCGAGGCGGTCATGAAAAACCGGACCCGAATGGTCCACGAAGTGACGCGCCTCACCGCACAGGCCGGGAAGGTCCGAGACCGGGCGGTGCAGGCCGACACCGAGCGGGAGCGACTGGAGGGCGAGGCGGAAGAGGCCGCCGACCGTCTCGACGCCGGCCGCGAGAAGGTCGCCGAGGAGAGCGGTGCCTATGTCCGCCGGGTTGCCGAGTGGGCAGCACGCACGCGGACCGCTGTCGGGTCCGGCTGTCCGCCGGTGGACGCCGTCCACACCATGGTTGCCTGCGAGAGCTCCGATGACGCCCCGTTCACGGACCGCACGCTCCCGTCCGACATCGACAGCCAGGCGTGGCAGGCCGCCCATGCCGCACTGGAGCCGTACGGCGAGGAACTCACCGGGCGCCGCGACGCCCTCGCACTCACCGTCGGCCGGCTCGACGAGGAACTCGACGGCCTGGCGAGTCAGAAGCGTGACTGGGAGCGACGTACCGATCCCGAGCCGCCGGTCCCCTACCACCGCTTCGCCGAAAGGACACCAGGCACCGGAGCGCCTTTCTACCGGCTGGTGGACTTCACGGATGATCTGAGCCCTGCGCATCGGGCCGGTCTGGAAGCGGCGCTGGAGGCCAGCGGGATCCTGGACGCGTGGGTCGGCGCGGACGGCGCCCTTGTCGATCCCGGCACCCGTGACACTTTGCTGCGTCCCAGTTCCGGGCTGCCGGACCGACCGAATCTCGCCTCGGCCCTGCGTCCGGCGCCCCAACCGGGGTGCGGTGTCACGTCCGAGCAAGTGGAACACCTGCTGGCCGCCATCGCACTCGCACCGGCCGAGGACAAGTCCGCTCATGATGCGGTGTACTACGACGGAACCTGGCGTCTCGGCATCCTCAGCGGTCGGCACCACAAGAGTGACGCCGAGTACGTGGGAGCCGCCGTCCGCGCCGAGACCCGGCGGCGCATCCTCGCCGAGCTGGAGGAGCGGCTCGCACAGACGGAACACCGGCTGGCCGACGCCCGTCACGAACTCGCCGAGGCCGATGCCCGGCGCCGTGCTCTCAGGCTCGCGGAGCAGGACTTCCCCCGGGCACGAGGTCTCGCCAACGCCTGGAGCAGGGTTGAGTTGGACGAGAGGAGACTGCGTGACCTGACCGCCAAGGCGACCCGCGCGGCTCGGTCGGCCGAGGATGCCCGCGCTCTCGCCGTAGCCGCACGCGCCGAGGCGGACGCCACCGCCACCGCCCATGACCTGCCCAGTGACCCCGTCCAGCTGGAGCCCGTACGCACCGCGCTGGCTGCCCTGCTCACCGGCATCGGACGTCTTCGCAGGGCGGTCAGCGGCACGGGCGACCGGCTCGGCGCCCATCACACCGATGCCGAACGGTACGAACGCGCCCGAACAGACCGTCTGGCCGCGGAGGAGAATTACCGGCTCCGTCTCACCGGGCTGCGTACCGCGCAACAGGATCTGCGCACCCGCGAGGAGGCGGTCAGGGCGACCGAAGAGGAGATCCTCACCCGCGAGCAAGAAGCCAGACAGCGCATCGCGCACGCCGCCCAGGCCGTCCCGGCGGCACAACGCACGCGGAACGACCTGCACGACCGGCGTGTGCGCGCGGAAGAGGAGGAGAAGCGCCTGCGCGAAGACCTGGCCGCCCAGGAGACAGCGGTCATCGCAACCGGCGGCGCCCTTCGCGGCGCACTGGGCCGGCCGGAGGTGGTGCGCGGCGCCGGGCTGGACCGGCCCTCACTGCCCGAGGACGTGGCGGACAATCCCGACTCGGACATCCGCAGCCGTCTGCGAGCGCTACGGGCACTGGCCGACGCGGTACTACAGGCCCTCGGCCGCCCGAAAGGCGAAGTGTCGGACAGCACCCTGCTCAACCGGCACACCGAACTGCGCGACCAACTGGCCGGCGGCTACGACGCGCAACTGGAGGAACGCGACGGGATCAAGGTGTGCCGCCTGATCGACGACCACGGTTCCCACGACGTCGCGGCCGTGGGCGAGCGGATAGCCGGCCAAGCCGCAGAAGCCCGGGGACGGCTCACCGAACGCGAACGTGAGGTCTTCCAGCGATTCCTGACCGGCGAGCTCGGCGACCATCTCTCAGGCCAGGTCATCACCGCGGCGAACCTGGTCGCGGCTCTCAACGACATCCTACGGACCGTACGCACCTCCCACGGTCTCGGCGTGGAGCTGCTGTGGAAGCTGGACGAGGATGTGGACGCAGACGTGAGGGCGGCCGTGGAGCTGCTGCGCAGCCCGTCAAGCCTGCGCACGCGTGAGCAGACCGAGCAGCTCCGCGAGGTGTTGCAACGCCGGATCGAGGATGCCCGCCGGGCCGATCCCTCAGCCGGTTATGCCGCCCATCTGCGGACCGCACTGGACTACCGTGACTGGTTCCGCTTCCACACCTTCGTGGTCGAGGACGCCGCTCCGGGACGGCGGCGGAGATTGACCGGCCGCACCGGGCTCAGCCAGGGGGAGCAGCGGGTGCTCTCCTACCTCGTGCTCTTCGCCGCGGCCGCCGCCCACTTCACCAGCCTCGCCGAGTCGGCTCCACACGCGCCGCGGCTGATCCTGCTCGACGACGCCTTCGCCAAGGTAGATGAACCCACCCACGGGCGGCTGGGGCGAATCCTCGTGGACCTCGATCTCGACTTCGTCCTCACCAGCGAACGACTCATGGGCAACTGGCGGGAGGTGCCGTCCCTGCACATCTACGAATGCCTCCGTGACCCCCATGTGCGCGGGGTGGCCACCCTGCACTACACCTGGAACGGTCGGCACCGGCGTCTGGTGTCCGTATGAGCAAGCTGCCCGCTGCGACACGGGCGTGGCTGGCCGGTCCCGGACTCACCCGGCTTTGGGAAGCGGTACGCAAGCGCCTTGAGAGAAACGGCGTGCAGGCCACCGGGTCCCTGCGGCTGACCTCGGTGAGCGCCGAGGAACGCAACGACTTGTCCCTTCTGCTGGGCAAGCCCTTCACAGGTGCCACGGTCACCGTGCACCTCGACGCACTCGACACCCGCCTGCGCGCCTCGGCGGCCGGGCTAGGGCTCAGAGATGTCCTGGAGGAACTCGGCCGGCCGCTCACCGACCGCCGTGCCGTCCGCGCGGGCATCGCGGCACGGCGTGAACACATCTGGTCGTCGCTCGCCTCGGCGCTGGACACCTCTCCGCTCGCCGGTCAGGAGTGGGCCGGCCAGTGGTACGACCTGCTCCGCCGTACCGGCGTCCCGAGAGGAGTGACTCCTGAAGCGGCGGTACGAACACTTCAGCAGGCTGTCCAGGTCCTCACCGTACTGCTCGGTCCGGAGCGGGGTGGCACCCGAGGCCGGGGAGAACTGGCCGCCATGGCGACCGGGTCCGCACACGGCCTGGACGACGGTACCTGGCTCGCACGCCTCGTCCAACGCGGCATCGCCCTCGCCCACAGCACCGAGTTCCCCGGCGACGCGGCCGGCCGGCGTGCGCTGTGGCGGCTGGTGTTTGTTACACCGGACGAGGTCTCCAGCACAGTGCTGACCTACGGGCTGCGGCCCGTCGGAGGAGGCTGGCGGGAGCAGGCCCTGAGACAGCGGGCCGACCATCACGCCGAAGCCCACCTCACGCCGCGTGACCTGCACGACCTTCACCTGCGACTACCTGCCGGAACAGTGATCCACATCTGTGAGAATCCGCGCGTGGTGGAAGCTGTGGCGGACGCGGCCTGCGTACGGCCCTTGGTGTGTACCTCCGGTAGCGCCGCCACAGTGGTTCTCACCCTCCTCGACGCCCTCACCACGACCGGCTGTCACTTCGCCTACCACGGCGACTTCGACTGGCCGGGCATCGCTCTGGCGAACCGGATCATCCGCCGTTACGGAGCCCAGCCATGGCGTATGACAGCCGAGGACTACGAGCACCTGGCCGCTCACAGCCAGGCCGCGGGTATCCCTCAATTGCAGCTCGACGGCCGACCCATCACAGCGGACTGGGACGCAGGGCTCGCTCCTGCCATGACCGCCCTCGGTGTCGCGCTCCACGAGGAGGTCACCCTCGACCTTCTGGTGGACGACCTGTCGGGTCGGGCGTAGGAACGCCTTGGGACACGGCAGATGCTCAACGGGCCGGGTCCCTGGAATGTCTCCGAGCCCTCTTGTGTACCAGGAGCGCCGGGGGTGCCGTGGCCGTCGTCGGTCCGGGCCGGGCTGATCACTTGCCGTACGCCTGTTTCCACCGTGCTCGGTGACGGGAGTCGCCCTGCCCCCGGCCGTTGACCTCGGTCAGGGACAGCAGGGGGGCGCCGTTGTTCCACAGGCCGAGGTGGTCGCGGTGCACGGCGAGGATTCCGTGTTGCAGCGCGAAGTTCTCGGAGGGGCGGCTGAACCGCGTGGTCGTGACGAACACGGCCAGGTCGGCCCCGAAGTGCACCTTCGCGCCCAGCAGATCGCGCAGTTCGCGGCTCGCGATCGTGCTGGTGGGTGCGTAGCGCTTGCACTGGATCACCATGCTCCGGCCGTCGGGGAGACGACCGACGACATCGGCGCCGTTGTCGTTGGCGCCGCCCACGCGCCGGACGTCGGTGCAGCCGTCCCGCCGGCAGAGGCTTGCGACCAGTTCCTCGAACTCGGTGCCGGTCATAGCGTCCACCTCGGCGAGTGTCCTGTGCCCGGCCTTCACCGCTTCTTCCTGTCGCCAGAGGCTGTCCCGGCCGCGCGCCAGCCGGTCCGTGCGCCACAGCCACCAGCCCACGGCTCCGATGCCGCCGAGGATGAGGGCTCCCACGAGGTACGGCCACACGTCAGACCAGAACATCACGAGCGGGATCAGTGCCAGGCCGCCTGCGGCAGCCGCCTTCTTCAGCCGCGCGGCCCGCCGCCTGCGAGCAGCTGCGCCCCGTCCGCGCCCCCGTCCAGCCACCATCAAAGCTCTCCCCCAAGTCCGGGTGGTTTCGTCTGCATCGCCTACGCCGCAGCAGCGGTTGCGGCCGCCTCCGTGATGCGGAGCAGCCGGGCCAGTTCCCGCCGCCCGCGGTTGATCACATCGAGCGCCTCCGCCGGGTCCGCCTCCGGTGGCAGCGGGGTGTCGGTGAGAAGGTCCGTAAGGGTGTACCGGCCGAGCAGCCAGCGCTGCAGTGCGCGCCAGTCCGTGCACCGGTCGAAGGGCACGCCCTTCGACCATGGCAGTGCCTCGTACCGGGTGCCGTCGGTGCCGTTCGCGTGAAGCAGTCCGGAGCGGCGTACAAGGCACGGGAAGCAGACACCGCAGTTGGCGATGCGAGGGCCGCCGCTGCGGCGGGCGGGTGGCCTGCTGCAGCTCAGGGTGGATTCCAGGTCGGACGGGGTGAGGCCCGCCTCACGTCCGGCTTCGCACACCTCGCCCTTCGTCAGTCGCGCCCAGGGATTGACCACCCGTAACACGCTGCCAGTCCCGCTCACAGCTGCCACCAGAGCATTCAGACGACCCAGTGTCCACGGGTGCACGGAACGGGTGGAGCAGGCCGCCGAACGTGCGGGTGTCAAAGGTGGGTTGAGGGCGAGCTGGCCGTTCTCGGGGATGTGGACGGTGTCCGCTCCGTGCGCGGTGGCGGCGCGGATCGCGCCCGCCGCGTACAGCAGTCCCCGGGTGCGGGAGGAGGTTTCCAGCCGCTGTCCGGTACCGTCGCCCGCCGGGGTCTGACTCATCGGAAGCAGCGTCACGGGTCGTTGGCCGCCCAGGTGTTCTACGGCCTTGTACACCCTCTGCTGGAGACGCAGCAGTCCGATCTCCCGGAACATCACGAGCAGCAGCGGCCGGGGGTCGTCGGCACGCGCACGGGTGGCGGCCCAGCTGAGGGAATCCAGTCCACCGGAGAACAGCGCGACCTCCGAGGCGCGCGGGTCCTCGGGGGAGACGATCACCTCCTCGACGTAGTTGTCGGTGAGGGGCCGGAATTCCACGTTCCAGAGGTCTCCCGTGAGGATCCGAAGCAGTGCGGCGAGGTGTCTGCGGGCGGCTGCGCTCTGCCATCTTTCGTGCTCCGTGACGGGCACGGCCAGGCTGATGCGGCGGGTCCACCGGTCCGGGACGGCGGTCCGGCGCACGTACTTGTCGGCGATGAACGCGGCCCGGGCGACGCGGAACAGGTCCTCGGCCCAATCGGGGACCGGGCCGGGCAGGTGGTGTCGGCCGGTGACACGGCGTTCCTTCTCCTGGAAGGACTCCTCGCCGATCTCCGTCCACCGGGTGTCGCGAGGCCTGTCCCCTCGGGGGCCGCTCCACCACAGGGCATGGCCGGTCCCTGTCATGCCGCGGCTCCTTCTGATCCGGTGATCTCCTCGGTGATCAGGCCGAGTGCCCGGCCTACCGCCCGCGGGACCAGCGCCCGCGCGATCTCGGGCAGCGCCGGCGGTGGGTGCTCGGCGGTGCCGGTGCCCACAGCCTGTGCGAGATCCGTGGCTTCGGCGGACTCCTCGCAGGGGTTCGGCACCAGGTCCACCACCTTCTCCGCGACCCAGTCGGCGATCCGGCCTTCCGGATCGGCCGCGACGAGCGCGGGCACGGCCAGCCGGACGTGCTCGGCGGCGACGGACCGGAGAAACTCCCCCACCATGTCGGCGAAGAACACCTGGTAGAGATCACAGAGGATGTCCCCGGCGAAGCCGCCACGCGCGGCGCCTCCCCCCATGGCCTCGTCCAGTTCGGGGTGCCTGTTCCGGACCTCACGGACCGCCCCGGCCACCGCCCGGCGCACCGCGGCGTCGGCGAGTGTGCCCCCGTCTCCCCCGACCTCCGGGACGAGACGCGCGACGAGCGCCTGCTCCGACTCCGCGCCCTCCGCGGCCAGCGGGCCAAGAGCTGCGGCGAGCCGTTCACCGGCCGCACAGGCCGTGTCGTACAACCCGAAAGCCGACCGATCGGCACGGATCGTCTCGTGCAGGGCATGGAGATGGTCCGCGGCGATCTCGTCCAGCCGCTGATCCGCGTTGCGCGAGTCCTCTCGCCAGCGCGCCAGCCGCCTCCCAGCGGAGCTCCACCGCTCGCCGTTCGGCCCTTTCCATCGCGTGGATGTGCCCACATCGCCCCCAACGATGGTCCCCAACCCGCTCTTCATCCATGGCATCAGACCGGACTATCCCCAGGTAGGGTGTGACTCGGCCAGGGCAGCACGGAACCGTCCGTCGACCAGCCGGCCACGAGTATCACTCTCTGCGACACATGCAACCCTAGAGCGTGACGAGACGTAACGCTGAGTCACGGGCATAACGCAGGCCCTGATGCAGGGCAGGCCAAAGGCTGGCAAGAATGGGCCTTGCGCCGTGCGTCACGTGGTTCGCACCTGTTGCGGTGTCGGCGGCGGCTGAAAAGTTCTCAAGCGACGCCGACATTGCGGAACGCTAAGCCAGTCCGTGCGGCTCAGCCGAGGTCGAGCTGTTCGCCACGGTCGGGTTCCGCGGGCACAGCGGGAAGGGCGGACTCAGGGGTAGCCGCTGGCTGAGGTCCCGGGGGGGGTGCCTCTATGTCTTTCGTCAAGCGAGTCGTGGGGTTCTGGGTTCGTAGAAGGTGCCGTCGCGGAGCATGGCGAAGAGGACGCTGATGCGGTGGCGGGCGAGGCGGAGGAGGGCTTGGGTGTGGGTTTTGCCCCGGGCTCGGCAGCGGTCGTAGTAGGTGCGGGAGGCGGGGTCGTGGAGGGCGGCGAACGCGGAGAGGAACATCGCGCGTTTGAGCTGTCGGTTTCCGCCTCTGGGGGCGTGTTCGCCGTGGATGGAGGATCCGGACTGTCGGGTGGTGGGGGCGAGGCCGGCGTAGGAGGCGAGGTGGGCGGCGGTGGGGAAGGAGCTGCCGTCGCCGATGGTGGTCAGGAGGACTGCGGCGGTCCTGACGCCGATGCCGGGCATCGAGGTCAGGACCTGGGAAAGAGGGTGAGCCTCCAGCAGGGTCTCGATCTGGGTTTCCAGTGCGCGGCGTTGTTCGTGGACGGTGGCCAGCGACTTGGCCAGCGAGGGCACGATGACGTCCAGGGTGCCGGTTCCCGGGACGACGACGGTCTGTTCGTCGAGGGCGGTGAAGATGTCGTTGACGAGTCGCTGGGCCATGCGCGGGGCCTTGGGCCGTATGACCTCGACGAGTTTGCGGCGGCCGGCCTTGCGCAGGGCGGCCGGGGAGCCGTAGCGCTCCAGTAGCCAGGTGATGGCGGGATGGTCCAGGCGGGGTCCCAGGACGCGTTCGAGGCTGGGGTGGAACTGGGTGAGCAGGCCGCGGATGCGGTTGGAGGTGCGGTTGGCCTCGCCGGCCAGGTCCTGGTCGAAGCCGACCAGCATGGTCAGCTCGGCGGTGATCTCGTCCGTGAGGTCGAGGGAACGCAGGGTGTGGGGCATGGTGCGTGCAGCGTCCGCGATAACGGCCGCGTCGCGGGCGTCGGTCTTGGCTTCACCCGGGTAGAGGTCGGCAATCCTGCGCATCGCCAGCCCGGGCAGATAGGCGACCTGGCAGCCCGCGTCGCGGGCGACGGTCAGCGGCAGGGCGCCGATGGAGGCGGGCTGGTCCACGATCACCAGCACCCGGCCGAACTTGTCACGGAGCTTGTCGAAGACGGCCCGCAGTTTCGGTTCGCTGTTGGGCAGCGGCTTGTCGAACACCTTCTTCCCGGCCGGGGTGAGTCCGTGTCCGTGATGGCTGCTCTTGCCGACGTCCAGGCCGAGGAAGACGCCCGTCTCGTCGATGTCGATCACCGTGCCCCCACATGCGTCGATGCCGTGCCGGCCTCGGTGGCGGGGCCGTTCGCGCGCATCCACGTTATGCAGACCTGCCGCCCGCGAGTGGCCGGGCATTGCGCCCGGCCGGGCGGTGGTCGGGCCTCTGATCAGCGTCTCCGACGGCACCCCTCGGGCCCGGTGACACCACCCCCCAGGTCATCCCAACGACAGGGGGCAACAGTCATGCCGGGCCCGGAGGCCAGCAGCCCTCTTGCAGGACCGCGAAGAAGATAACGGGGAGCCATCTGGAAGCCAAGCCGCTCCCCGAGACCCTTGGAGACCAGCCGAGACCACGACAGGCCAATGCCCTGACCAGGGAAAGCACCGTCCACGCAGGCCAGATCAGCAACCACCGTCGTCACCGGCCAGGTGACGCGGGGTGGCCCAGTAAACCGGGTCCGGCAGGTTTGTCGCTGCGCAGCCGCTCACCAGTCGTTTAGGGATCTTTCCTGCTGCCTGTGGCGAACTGGTGGATAGATGAACATGTAGGGTCTCAAGTTTTGCTTCGGAATCTCACGCCTGGTGCCGGATGGTTGCCGGACCCGACCTGGCGCTGAGACGCACAGCCGCGCCGGGAACAGCGGGTGCGGCCGGCGCTGTTGCATCGACCGAGGGACCGGCGCTGCATGACGAGGAGCTCGGAGACCACAAGGTCATCCGCCCCGACAGGATCCGGGCCCCGGGATCGCGGTACGCCCGCCGCGCACTCGACCAAGAAGTATTTCCGCAGGAGGACTGCTTGATGGCTGACCGGCCCTTGACGCTCATGGCGGTGCACGCCCACCCCGACGACGAGGCCACCGGAACCGGAGGGGTCCTCGCGCGGTACGCCGCGGAGGGCATCCGCACGGTTCTCGTGACGTGTACCGACGGCGGTTGCGGTGACGGACCGGGGGGTGTCAAGCCGGGCGACCCCGGGCACGATCCGGCGGCTGTCGCCTTGATGCGCCGTGAAGAACTCAGGGCGAGCTGTGACGTCCTGAAGGTCAGCGATCTGGAGATGCTGGACTATGCCGACTCCGGGATGACGGGCTGGCCGAGCAACGACGCCCCCGGATCCTTCTGGCAGACCCCCGTGGAGGAAGGCGCGGCCCGGCTCGCGGAACTCATGCGGCACTACCGGCCTGACGTGGTCGTCACCTACGACGAGAACGGCTTCTACGGTCACCCCGACCACATCCAGGCCAACCGCATCACGATGGCGGCGCTGGAGATGACCGCGCTGACACCGAAGGTGTACTGGACCACGATGCCCCGCTCGGGGATGCAGCGGTTCGGCGAGATCATGCGGGAGTTCCATCCGGACATGCCGGAGCCGGATCCTGCCGAGGCCGCCGCGATGGCCGAAATCGGCCTCCCCGACGACGAGATCACCACGTGGGTGGACACCACCGCGTTCAGCAGCCAGAAGTTCGACGCGCTGGCCGCGCACGCCAGTCAGGGCGAGAACATCTTCTTCCTCAGGATGGGCAAGGAGAGGTTCGGCGAGTTGATGGGCATGGAGACCTTCGTACGGGTCCAGGACGCGACCGGCGCGGCCGTACCCGAGAACGATCTTTTCGCCGGACTGCGCTGATCCACTCATCCGGAGCGGAGCCCCGGCGAGCTCAGTGCCTTTGTGACCAGGTCGGCTGGCAATGCGTGGTGCCTCATCAGCGGCACCGGGCAGGAAGCGGCCGTTCCCCCGGCTGCCGGGGCCTCCGCATGAGACTTCGGCCGTGACGGTGGCGGCCGGGCCGGGGGCAGTCACCGAGCGGGAAAAGCTTGTGCCCGGACCCGGAGCCCCGCGGCTAACCTCGGCCCTCATGAACCAGCGGCAGCGGAAGAAGCTCTCCCGGCGTCTCTTCGGAGCCATTCTCGTGGGTGATGCCGCCCAGGTGAGGGCGGTTCTGCGCGCCGGAGCCGATCCGGAGCGAAGGGACGGCGACGGCGTCACCCCGCTCTACGCGGCATCCGTGCAGGGCGCCGCGGACATCGTCCGACTGTTGCTGGCGGCCGGGGCCTCCCCCGACACCGAGAGCCGCGGACCCGGCTCGGAGGGCACGCCGTTGTGCGCGGCCGCCTGCTGGGGGCACGCCGAGGCGGTGCGGGAGCTGTTGGCGTACGGCGCCGATCCGAACCTGCGCGAGGACCACGGCACCGGCCTTTCCCCGCTGGCATGGGCTGACGCCGGCCCCCACCCGGAGACGGCCGGTCTTCTCATCGCGGCGGGGGCAACCCGGTCTCCGTAGTGCGCACGCACGGCAGTATGCGTGCGCTCATCACTCCCGGCGGCGTGCCTCGTCCGTGGCGCGCAGGCGGGCGATGACCGTCTCCAAGCCGTCCTGGATGGCCGTCAGTTGTGCCGCCGGTATGTCGCCGAAGAGGTGTGCGGCCAGTTCGTCGCGGCCGGCTTGCAGGCCGGCGGTCAGGGCGCGGCCCGGTTCGGTGAGGGTGACCAGGGTGGCGCGGCGGTCGTCCGGGTGGGGCTCGCGGGCGACCAGGCCGTCGGTCTGGAGGGCGTCCAGCAGGCCGGTGACGTTGCGCGGGGTGACCCGCAGGTGCGCGGCCAGGGCCCGTTGCGTCATCGGTCCGTGGTGGAGGAGCGCCCACAGCAGGCCGGCCCGGGCCCGGGTCAGTCCGCGTTCGGCGACGCCGCGCTCCATCAGTGCGCCGAGCACTTCGGCGAGTTCGAAGAGCCGGTTCAGCGAGGCGCTGGCGGAAGCGGACTCCCCGGGCCTATCGTGAAGTGACTTCACTATGTAGCACCTCCACGCTCCATCGTAGCCCCGAGACAGTGCCGCCGAGCAGGACGGTGACCCACCATGACCCCACGGACCGCCGCGCGGGCCAGAAGCCATCCGGTCTTCGCCCGCGTCTACGCGAAGTACGCAGGGCCCGCCCTGGACCGGGCCGGCATCACGGAGTACCGCAGACGCCTGCTGTCCGGGCTCACCGGCGAGGTCGTCGAGATCGGCGCGGGCAACGGGCTGAACTTCGCCCACTACCCGCCCGGGGTGCGGCGGGTGGTGGCCGTCGAACCCGAGCCGCGCCTGCGGTCCCTGGCCGGGCGGAGCGCCCGCACGGCACCGGTCCCGGTGGACGTCGTCGGCGCCGTCGCCGAGCAACTGCCCTACCCCGACGGTTCGTTCGACGCCGCCGTCGCCTGCCTCACCCTGTGCTCGGTTGCCGACCCGCACGCGGCCCTCGCCGAGCTCCACCGCGTCCTGCGGCCCGGCGGACAACTCCGCTTCTTCGAACACGTACGCGCCGATACGCCCGGGATGCGCCGTGTCCAGCGGGCCCTGGACGCCACCCTCTGGCCCCTGCTGGCCGGCGGCTGCCACACCGGACGCGACACCGGGGCGGCCGTCGTCGCCGCCGGGTTCGCGGTCACCTCGCTGGAGAAGTTCCCCTTCCCCGAGACCCGCTTCCCCTCCCCCGCGGCCACCCACATCCTCGGAACCGCCGAGCGCCCCCGCGCCGGGGCGCCGGCCGGACCGCACTGAGCGTCATACGGTCCCTGCCGGCGTGGCGGGCCCGGGTTCGGGGGCGCCGTGTTCGCCGAACCAGCGGGCGAGTCTGCCGCGCCGCCCGATGGCGCGGAGCCGGCGTTCCGCCGCTTCCCGGGTCCTGGGGGTGGTGATGAGCAGGAGTTCGTCGCCGGCCTGCAGCACGGTGTCGCGGTCGGGCATCAGCGCCGTGCCGTTACGGACGATCAGGGTGACGGCCGTCGGGGGCGGCAGCCGCAGTTCGAAGACCGTGACGCCGTGCAGGCGGGATCCCGGCGGAATGGTCACGGTCATCAGATCGGCGTCCAGGACGTCGAGAGGGGCGGTCTCGACGTCGATCTCCCGCAGCGCCCCGGTGCGGGCCAGGCCCAGGCGGCGGGCGATGGCGGGCAGGGCCGGACCCTGGATGAGGGTGAACAGCACCACGAGGACGAACACGATGTTGAGCACGTCGCGGGCGCCCGCGACCCCCGCCACGATGGGGAAGGTGGCGAGCACGATCGGCACCGCGCCGCGCAGACCGGCCCAGGAGATGAACGCCTGTTCGCGCCAGGAGACGCGGAAGGGCAGCAGGCAGGTCAGGACGGAGACGGGCCTGGCGACCAGCAGCAGGAACGAGCCGATGACGAGCGCAGGAAGGACCGCGGAGGCCAGCTCGCTGGGGTCGACGAGCAGGCCGAGCATGACGAACAGGCCGATCTGGGCCAGCCAGCCGGTGCCCTCGGCGAAGGACCGGGTGGCCGCGCGGTGGGGCAGATCGGTGTTGCCGAGGACGAGCCCGGACAGGTAGGCGGCGATGATGCCGCTGGCGCTCACCGCTCCGGCGGCGGCGAAGGCGATGATGCCGAACGCGACGGTGGCCAGCGGGTAGAGGCCCGTGGCGGGCAGCGCGATGTGCCGCAGCGCGGCGGCGCCCAGCCGGCCGGTCACCACGCCGAGCGTGCCGCCGACCGCGAGCTGGTAGAGCAGGTCGCCCGCGATGGGGAGGAGGCCGGGCATCTCGGTGGTGCTCGTGGAGAAGATCAGCACCAGGATGATGGTCGGGGCGTCGTTGAAACCGGACTCGGCCTCCACCAGCCCGGTCACCTTCTTCGGCAGCGGCAGCGACCGCAGGACGGCGAAGACGGCGGCCGCGTCGGTGGAGGAGACGATCGCGCCGAGCAGCAGGGCCAGGTGCCAGTCGAGCCCCAGCAGCCAGTGCGCGCCGGCGGCGGTCACCCCGACGGAGATGCCCACGCCCGCGGTGGCGAGCACGCCGGCGGGGGCCAGCAGGCGCTTGACGTCGTCCCACTGGGTGGTCAGGCCTCCCTCGACGAGGATGACGGCCAGGGCGGCGGTGCCCAGCGCCTGGGCCAGCTGTGCGTCGTCGAACTGAAGCCCGAGCCCGTCCTCGCCGGCGATGACGCCGACCGCGAGGAACAGCAGCAGACTGGGCAGGCCGAGACGGTGCGCCGTGCGGGCGGCGGCGATGCTGGCCAGCAGCACCGTGCCGCCGATGAGCAGGGTCAGGTACAGCTCGGCCAGGGTCATCGCGCGGTCCTCACGCCGTCGGCGGGCACCCGGGCGTCGGCGGGCTCACGGCCGGGGCGGATGCCTGCGTGCGTCCCGCTCCGGATCGAGCAGTTCCCCGGCCATACCGGCGAGGACGAGCCCGGTGGCGATGAGGAGCCCGTGGGCCAGGGCCATGCCCGCACCCAGCACGGCAAGGGCAGCGGCGAGAAGCAGCCACGGCCAGGGGTACCGGTATTCGCGCGGGCGGCAGGGGCGGCCGGCGCCGAGGGCGTGTGCGAACCGCGGGTCCTCGCGGTGGAAGCGCTGCTCGATCTCGCTGAGCCGCTGGTCATCGAAACCAGGCATGCGGGCCTCCTCCCGGCTCGGGGCGGGGGGCAGGCATCACGGTCGGCAGGACGGGCCATCTGCTCTCCTCACGGGGTCGGGACGTTTCGATCACACCGGAACAAAGGGGCGCGGCAGCACACGCGCGGCAGCCGACACGCCGACGGTGCCGGTGGTGAGGGGCGTGACGCCCCCGGCAAGCCGTCATCGCCCCAGCCCGGTCCGGGAAGCGGCGGTGCCCGCGAGGCAGCGCACCCACACGGCTGCCGTACGACGCGAAAGCCGCACCAGCGGAACCAGGCCGGAGAACGCCCTGCTGTGTCCGGGGCGCAGTAGCGCTGCATGCATCGATACCGGGCTCCTCTCGTGCTCCCACGGCCGCGGCCGCTCCCACCCGCCGGGCACAGGACGGGCAGGAACCGCTCCTGCCCCGCCCGGGGCGGCAACGACGGGTCAGCACATGTGTACGGCTGCCGCTGTGAGGGGACAGGGGCCGACCGGCGACGCGGCGAACGGTCGCCTCTGACGTGCGCCACGGCGCCGTACGACGTACGAAGTACGGCGGTCCGGGGCCGGAGTGCGATTGACTCCAGCCTCACCCACCCCACGCGGTCGGCACCATCGGGTCCGACACCCACATCCCGGCGGGTCCGACCTGTAGATCCGGTCCGGGCGGCGACGGGGAATGGGTGCCGGACCCGATGGACGCCCGCCCGGCTCAGCACTCACGCTGGAGCAAACGGGCACGTCAACAGGCGGGCACGGGACGAACGAGCACCGCGCGCCGACGGCAGCTCTCGGCAGCCGGTCGCTCCACCATCCACCGCCGGGGAGGCGATAGTGAGGGAGAGGCCGAGGTCGAGGAGGCGGTACGCGGTGCCCTTGTTCTGGAGGATCTTCCTGCTCAACGCGGTGGTGTTCGTCATCGCCACCGCGCTGCTGCTGGGCCCGGTCACCGTCTCGACCCCCGTCCTGTTCACCGAGGCCGCGATCCTCACCGTGGGCCTGGTGGCGATGCTGGTCGCCAACGCCCTCCTGCTGCGCATCGGCCTGGCCCCGCTCCAGCGCCTGGCCCGCGCCATGACCACCGCCGACCTGCTGCGCCCCGGCGCCCGCCCGGCCGTCGGCGGCCATGGCGAGGTCGCCGAGCTGATCACCACGTTCAACACCATGCTGGACCGGCTGGAGGCCGAACGCGCCACCAGCACCGCCCGCGTCCTGACCGCGCAGGAGTCCGAACGCCACCGCATCGCCCAGGAACTCCACGACGAGGTCGGGCAGACCCTCACCGCCGTCCTGCTCGACCTCAAGCACGTCGCCGACCAGGCGTCCGACCCCGTACGCGAGCAGTTGCGCCAGGTGCAGGAGACCACCCGCGCCGGCCTGGACGAGATCCGGCGCATCGCCCGCCGCCTGCGCCCGGGCGTCCTGGAGGAACTCGGTCTGACGAGCGCCCTCAAGTCCCTCGCGGGCGAGTTCGGCGGCCCCTCCCTCTCCGTACGCCACCGCGTCGCCCCCGACCTGCCGCCCCTGAGCGAGAACGCCGAACTCGTCCTCTACCGCGTCGCGCAGGAAAGCCTGACCAACACCGTCCGCCACGCCGGGGCCGCCCACGTCACGCTCACCCTGGAGCGCTCCCCGGACGCCGTCGAACTGCGCGTGTGCGACGACGGCCGGGGCATCGGCGGCGCACCCGAGGGAGCCGGGATCCAGGGCATGCGCGAACGCGCCCTGCTCATCGGCGCCGATCTCGCCCTCGGCCCCGCTCGCGGTGGCGGCACGGAAGGCGGCGGCACGGAAGTACGCCTGACCGTTCCCACGCGCCCCTGACCGTCCCGTCGCCCCCTGCCCCCGTCCCCACCCACCACCGGAGTCAGTGACCATGCCCGAGTCGCCGCCCACCCGCATCCTGCTGGCCGACGATCATCGGCTGGTCCGCCGCGGAGTCCGCCTCATCCTGGACAGCGAGCCGGACCTCACCGTGGTGGCGGAGGCGGGTGACGGCGCCGAAGCCGTCGAGGCCGCCCGCACCCACCACCCGGACCTGGCCATCCTCGACATCGCCATGCCCCGCCTGACGGGACTGCAGGCGGCCCGCGAACTGTCCCGCCTTCAGCCGGGGCTGCGCATCCTCATCCTGACCATGTACGACAACGAGCAGTACTTCTTCGAAGCTCTCGCGGCCGGCGCCTCCGGCTACGTCCTCAAGTCCGTGGCCGACCGCGACCTCGTCGAGGCCTGCCGCGCCACCATGCGCGGCGAGCCCTTCCTCTACCCCGGCGCCGTCAACGCCCTCATCCGCAATTACCTCGACAGTGTCCGGGACGGGAAGGCCCCGCCCGCCAAGGCCATCACCGACCGCGAGGAGGAGATCCTCAAGCTCGTCGCCGAGGGCCACACCTCCCAGGAGATCGCCGGCATCCTGTTCATCAGCGTCAAGACCGTCGAACGCCACCGCGCCAACCTGCTGCAGAAACTGGGCCTGAAGGACCGCCTGGAACTCACGCGCTATGCCATCCGCGTCGGCCTGATCGAACCCTGACGTCCTGATCGAACCCCGACGTGCGGAGTGCGGCGAGGAACCGTCACGTCACCGTGCTGTCTCCAGGGGCGCGTTCGCCGCCGGGGCCGTGCGCTCGTCCTGCCGCTCCCCCTGCCGCCGCGTCATCCCCACCCCGGCCAGGACCACCACCATGCCGATGACCACCCGCGGGCCGATGTCCTCGTTCAGGACGAGCGCGCCCAGCAGCACGGAGACCACCGGCAGCGTCGCCCGGGCCGAGACGGCCCTGGCCGATCTGCGCGCCGGGCGCACCGGCCGGCTGTCGGTGCGCCACTTCGCCACGGCGGGCTCCACCCTGGTGGCGCCCGCGCTGGCCGGGCTCCGCGAGGAGCACCCCGGTATCCGGATCGACCTCGAACTCACCGATCCCGCGGACCCGTTCCACGAAGTGGCCGCGGGCCGGGCGGACCTGGCCGTGGTCGTCCGGCCCCGGGACCACCGGACCGGCGACGGCGACGGCAAGGGCGGCGTCCGTATGGTGCACCTCCTTCACGACCCGTACGCCGCCGTCCTGCCCGCCGGACATCCGCTCGCCGAGCAGGAGGCGCTGAACCTGCACGAGCTGGCCGGGGAGCAGTGGGTCGGCAGCGAGCCGCCGGGCCCTGCCTCGAACCGGTGCTCGACTCCTGTGCGGCGGCGGGTTTCAGCCCGGATGTCGTGATCCAGAGCGAGGACTACGCGACCGCGCAGGGCTTCGTGGCAGCGGGTCTCGGCGTCGGCCTGATGCCGGGACTGGCGCTGCGCACCCCGCACCCCGGAGTCGTCGTACGGCGCGTCCGCAACCCCGAACCGGTCAGGGTCATCTCGGCGGCGGCCCGGAAGACCTCCCTGGAGCAGCCCGCCCTGCTCGCGCTCCTCGACGCCCTCCGGAACGCGGCCACCGCGGCCGGCCCGCCCGGCCCGCCCGGCCCACCCGACGCCCACGCGCCGGACTGACCGGGGTCCGCGCCGGCGCAACGGGAGCTCCCGGCCGGTCAGAAACGGCCAGGGCCGGTCAGGGCCGGGAGCTCCCGCGTCGCCAAGGGGCGATGGCGGAGCCGGACACCGGCGTCCGCCCAAGCGTGCCCGGACCTCGGGTATGCGGGTACGCGAGGGGACGCCCCGGGGTCAGACGGTGTCCTCCCGCCGTTCCGTGTGCCGCCTCCGGCGCAGCATGCGCACGGTGAGGGCACCCGCCACGGCAGCCACGACGGCGGCGCCGGCGAGGACGACCGGTGCTGTGGTGCCCCTGAGCCCCGGATTCGTGTCGTCCCCGCCCGCAGCCGATCCCGTTGCCGGTTGTGCCTCCGGCTCCGGTTGTGCCTCCGGGGCGGCCGGTGCCGCCAGATCCAGGCCCCGGCAGGCGGACGGCTCCGCGGCGGGTTCCGTGCCGTCGGACACCTCGAACTGGTAGGCGCTGGTCTGCTCGTCGCCGTCCGCGGCGGTGACGGTGTACGTCAGGGTGGTGACGCCCGCGCGCAGCGGCGTGACGGCGGCGCAGACCACGGAGTCGTCCGCCACGACCGGCCGCCCGACGGGCACTTGGGTGCCGTCGGGGCCGGTCAGGGCGACCTTTGCCGCCGCACCGGGCCGCAGAGCGCCGAAAGTCAGGGCGACGACGCCGGTCCCGGAGCCGACCGTGGCGCCGGGTGCCGGTGTCGCGTCCTTCAGCGCGCTGTGGGCGTGCGCCGCCGGTGTGCCGCCGAGAAGCAGCAGCGCGAACAGACAGGCCGGCAGGGCGGCCAGGACCCTCAGAACTCGAAGTCGGCGCATGCGATCCGGTTGTCCATCGCTTCACGGGGGTGGACGACGAGGGCGACCGCGTTCTCGCCGGTCTTCCGGGTGTTGTTGACCGTTGTCGTGGCCTTGCCCGACTTGCCGGCCTCGAACATCAGGTGCACCTCGTTCGGCGGTGTCGTCGCACCGCCCTTCCTGAACTGGAAGTGCTCGCCTCCGTTGTCATCGGAGCACTGCTGGGCGTGCAGGTGCGCCATGTAGGCGGCGCCCGGCTTCAGGCCGCTGAGGGACACCGTCACCGTGGTGCCGTCCTTGTGCTGCGCCAGCCAGGCCGTGCCCTTGACGTCGTCCATGCCGGGCGGCCTGGTGTCGAGCAGCCGGAAGGCGCCGCGCGTGATCTCGGCGTCGGCGATCTTGTCGGCGGGGGTGGCCGAGGGGTCCCCCATCGCCTTGTCGTCCATGCCCTCCATGCCGTCCATGCCGGCCTTGTCCTTGGTGCTGTTGGACGACGAGGACGAGGAGCCGGGGGACTCCGTGTGGGCGGACGCGTGTCCGGAGGAGTCGCCGCCGCAGCCGGACAGCAGCGCGGCCGCCGCCGCGACGGCGGCACAGGCGGCGGCGAGACGGAAACGCGGGCGGCGCGGTGCACCCGTGGCGCCTCCGTCCCGTCCGGGGAACGGCGCAGGCGCCGCCGGGGTGGCGTCCCGCAGGACTGGGCGGCCGGAGGTGTGGTGGTTCATGGGTCGTACTCCCGATCGAATGCTGGGTCGGACCGGGCCCGGGCGAGGAGACGGCGGTGGCGCGTACAGGCACGCCACCGCGCGGCCACCGAGGGGCAATGGCCCGGGCCGGAGAGGACAGGCCGGTGCGCGTACGGGCATCGGCCGTCGGCCCGTCCCCCTGGCCCGGAACGCCGGGAACCGGCCGGATTCAGGGCCGTACGGCGAGCAGCAGTGGACCGGGAGACGGGCGAGCGATCGCGGACCGGCCACGCGGTGGCCCTCGGCGGACGACGGCGTGCCGCAGGGAGACGGGTACCGGCTGGGGGCGCTCCCAGCCGGCGGCGGCCGAACGGCACGGGCGGCGCGCGTCCCGTACGTCCGCCGGGTGGAAGGGCACGTCGCGAAGGCGGCGCAGTGGTGCGGACAGCAGAGCGGCCAGTGCCCGGCCGAGCCGGTGCGCCGCCGCCTCGCCCCGCCACAGCCACAGCCCGCACACGACGGCAGCCAGCAGGTGCGCCAGGAGCATCCCGGCGGAGTTCCCGTGGCTCACGGCTGCGAGCAGCGACGGGGGATCCGCGGCCATCCCCGTCCCCGTGACCGCCCCGCTTCCCGTCCCGGTTCCCGGCGCCGCCGCGGCATGCGTCCCGTGGTGGTGCACCACCACACCGGAGCGGGCGAACGCCGCACTGTGGTGCGCGCCGAAGCCGTGTCCGGCTCCCGGCCCGCCGGCGGCGGTCGCGTCCGGCAGAGGGACCGGCCAGTGGGCGGCGAGGCTGAACTTCAGGTGCAGCAGCGCCTGTAGGCCCACGGTCGTGCCGACGACCGCCACGGCGCCGCGCTCCCGGCCGGTCAGCCACCAGGCGCCCGGCGCCGCCACGGCGAAAGCCAGGCCCACCGCCCACCAGAGCAGCGGGCCGCCGGAGGTCAGGGCATGCCCCAGGGCCGTCGTCACCACGCAGACGGCCGCGAACACGCCGGCCCGCGCGAGGCGCAGGGTGCCGACGGCGTCGGGGGCAACGCCTGCCATGCGGCACCTCCGGGGCCTCGGGAAACGTCTGGGAACAGACTGTTCGACGCTTCGTACGGATGGCTGGCCGAGGACGTTCAAGCGCCGACCGACCGGCTGACCGGCTGCGGAGCGCCCGTCGGGCGCACGTGAGCCCACCCCGGTTCCGCCCGGGGCCCGGCGCACCCGCCGTCCCGTCATGTCATCCGAGCCGGCCCCGGTCGGCGCCTGTTCCACAGCGGCGCGGAAGCGTCCACCGTCTCCATGACCTTCCCCGGCCTGTACTCATGGATATGATTAGTCATTTTCTTGAGTATGATGCGCGGCGGCGGACGAGGAGAGGAAGAGGGCTGCGTCCATGGCCTTGCGACATGCCGTGCTGGCGGCGCTGCTGGACGGCGAGTACAGCGGATACCAGCTGGCGAAGGCGTTCGACGTCGGCGTCGCGAACTTCTGGCACGCCCTGCCCCAGCAGCTGTACGCCGAGCTGGCCAAGCTGGAGAAGGAAGGGCTGGTCGCGGGCCGGCAGGTGATCCAGGAGACCCGGCCCAACAAACGCCTCTTCCAGGTCACCGACGCCGGTCGCGCCGAGCTGGAAGAGTTCGCCGCGGCCGCGTCGAGGCCCTCGTTCATCCGCGACGATCTGCTCGTCAAGGTCCAGGCCGCCGATCGCGTCGGTACCGCAGCGGTGATCGAACAGCTTGAGGAGCGGGCGTCCGCGGCCAAGGGCAAGATCGAGGTTCTCGGCAAGCTGCTGCTGCGACTGCGCGGCGATGCGGACGAGGAGGAGTTCCTCCGCGAGGGCGAGCGGATCGGGCCGTATCTGACCTGCCTGCGCGGCCTCGCCTTCGAGCAGGAACACCGGGACTGGTGCCTGCGGATCGCGACCGTCCTGCGGGAGAGGCGGACAGCTCATGCCGAGCGGTGAGTACACGCGCTACGTCGCCCTGGGCGACAGTCAGACCGAAGGAATGGGCGACGGGGACGAAACCGCCGGCCTGCGCGGCTTCGCCGACCGGTTCGCCGAGCGCCTCGCGGCCGTCAACCCCGGGCTCCAGTACGCCAATCTGGCCGTGCGAGGACGTACCGCCGGCCAGGTCCGCGCCGAACAACTGGAACCTGCCCTGGCCCTGCGCCCAGACCTGGCCACCGTCGTCGCCGGGGTCAACGACCTGCTCCGGCCCCGGTTCAACGCCGCGGAGGTGGCCGGGCACCTGGAGGAGATGTTCGCCGCGCTCACCGGGGCCGGGACCCAGGTGGTGACACTGACCTTCCCCGACATCGGAAAGATCGCGCCCCTCGCCCGGCCCGTCAGGTCCCGCGTGTTCGACCTCAACACCCACATCCGTGAAGCGGCCGCTCGTCACGGGGTCGTGGTCGCCGAAACCGGCCTGCACGCCGTCACCACCGACCCACGGCTGTGGACGGCGGACCGGCTCCACGCCAGCGCTCTCGGCCACGAACGGATCGCCGCGGCCCTCGCCCAAGCCATCAACCTGCCCGGAAGCGATGACGCCTGGGCACTCCCCCTCCCGCCGCAGAGGGTTCCCACGGCCCGGCAAGCCGCGGAAGCCGAACTGCGCTGGGCGGCCGCACACCTCGGCCCCTGGCTCCTGCGCCGTCTGCGCGGTCAGTCCTCCGGCGACGGCCGCACCGCGAAACGCCCCCGGCTCCTGCCCGTGAGCGCCAGGCCCGACGCTGCGGCGAGCACCGGTCAAGGGGAATCCTCGTAGGGCAGGCCCCGGCCCCGGACGGTCTCCTCTCGAACGGCCGGGCACCCCGGCCCTGTGCGGTACGCCGGAGCGAGCACGTTCGCCCGCACCTGGCGGACACCGGCGCGAGTATCGCCCGATTCCGCGGAACAGCCGGGGTTGCCGCTCGGCAGGCTCTGCCGGGCCCATGACAAGGCGGCCACCGATATAGTCGCTGCCGAAAGACGGGGGCGGCTGTGGACTTCGGAATATTGGGCCCGTTGATTGTGCGGCAGGCCGGCGTACCGTTGGAACTCGGCACGCCGAAGGTGCGTTTGCTGCTGGCGGTGCTGCTGCACAAGCCCGGCCGACCGATTTCCGAGGATTCGCTGACAGAGGCGCTCTGGGGCGATGAACCGCCAAAGAGCGCCACCAAGAACGTGCAGACCTATGCCCACCGGCTCCGGCGGCAGCTGGGGGATTCCGGACGGGTCGTCAGACAGGGCCGGGGTTATCTCCTGCGTGTCGAACCCGGCGAACTGGATTCGGCTCGCTTCGAGGACATGGTGGGCAAGGCCCGAGCGGCGGCGGCCGGTGATCCCGTGCGGTCGCGTCGGCTCTTCAACGAGGCCCTGGGCCTCTGGCGGGGACCGGCGTTCGCAGGAATCGCCGATGTCCCGACTCTGGCCTCAGAGGCCTCTCGCCTCGAAGAAGTGCGGCTCGGCGCAGTCGAAGACCGGATCGACATCGACCTTCGACTCAGCCTGCACAGCGGGCTTCTCGGCGAACTGACCGCGCTGACGATGGAACACCCGTTCCGTGAGCGAATGTGGGCCCAGCTCATGCTCGCGCTCCACCGCTGCGGCCGGCGGGCGGACGCCCTGCAGGTCTACCTGCGGGTCCGTGACGTCCTGATCGAGGAGACCGGTCTGGAACCGGGACAGAGGCTGCGCGACCTGCACCGGACCATCCTCAGTGAGAAGCCCACGCCGGACAGCCCGCCGGACCCCGTGAGCGCGATCGCGGTGCCGGAGCCCCGGACCGCCGACCGCGCCCGGATGCTGCCTCCGGCACTCGCCGACTTCAGCGGCCAGCAGGCGGAAACGGCGGGGATCGTGGCAGTGCTCCGCAAGGATCGCGCGGCCGACGAGCCGGCCGCCCTGGTGACGATCTCGGGCCCTGGCGGGATCGGCAAGACCGCGCTCGCGGTGCAGGCCGCGCATCGCCTCAGGTGCGCCTACCCCGACGGGCAGCTGTTCGCGGCGCTGGCCGGTGCGCGCACCCAGCCGGTCAGCCCGGTCACCGTGCTCGGTCGTTTCCTGCGAGCGCTGGGTGTGCCGGCCAACGCGGTGCCGGACGATCCGGAGGCACGCGTGGATCTCTACCGGGGCATGCTCACGGACCGCCGGATCCTGGTGGTGCTCGACGACGCGTCCGACGAGAAGCAGCTGGCTCCGCTGATGCCGGCCAGCGGTACATGCGGTGTGATCGCCACCAGCCGTGTGCGGCTGGGCGGGCTCGGTGGCGCGCACCGGGTGGAGCTCCGCGAGATGTCCGAGGCCGACAGCACGGCCATGCTGCGCAACAGCACGGACGGCCGATTGGCCTCGGCCACCGGGGCGGAGCTGTCCGGCCTGGCCCGGCTGTGTGCGCGGCTGCCGCTGGCGCTGCGGATCGCGGGGTCCCTCCTGGTGTCACGACCGCATTGGCGTCTTGCGGACCTGGTGTCGCAGCTGGCGGACGAACGGCACCGCCTGGACGCGCTCCGCTACCGCGATCTTGAGGTACGGGCCAGTTTCGGGCTGAGTTACGACGGACTCCGACCGGAGGCAAGGCGGCTGTTCCGGCTCCTCGGGCTGCTGGAAGCACCCGATTTCCCGCTCTGGGCAGCGGCCGCCACCCTCGACAGCGAACTGCCCGAGGCCCAGGAACTCCTCGACGAGTTGGTCGATGTCCATCTGCTCGACGTGCGCGGAACACCGGACGGTCAGGCGCGTTACGGCTTCCACGACCTGATCCGCGTGTATGCGAAGGAACGCGCGGAGGCGGAGGAGTCGGTGGCGGCCCGGAACACGGCCGTCATCCGCGCCCTCAGCGCCCTTCTGGCCCTCACTGACATCGCCGACCGTGATCACATGGGACAGAGCATGTTCCAACGGGATGCCGCTCGGTGGCGACCTGAGCGGGTGGAGGCGAGCCTGCCGCCGTGCAGACCGCCGATGGCCCTGCTGGATCAGGAGCGCGCGCCGTTGGTGGCGGGTGTGCGGCAGGCCGCGGAGCTGGGGCAGGACGAACTCTGCTGGGAGCTGGCCCTGGGCGGGCACCCGCTGTTCGAGACGGAGCGGTACTTCGACGACTGGCAGGAGTGCTACGAGACGGCGATGAGCCTGGCCAAGGCCGCGGGCAACGTGCGGGGCCGGGCCAGGCTGCTGATCTCCATGGCCGGACTCCGCTACACCAGGCGCCGGTACGGCCCCGCCGAGGAGGCCAACACCGAGGCCATGCGCCTGTTCCAGCAGATCGGGGATTCAAGGGGCTACCTGGAGGCGCTGAGCAACGCACCGTTCTTCCTCGTGCCCGAAGGGCGTCTGAGCGAGGCCATCGAAGCGGGCCGAGAGGCCTACGAACGGCTCCTCGCCAACGGACAGGTCGCGGCGGCACTGCACGCGTACTCGCAGGTCGGTCTCGCTCACCTCCAGGCGGGGAGACCGGCGGCCGCGGCAGAGGTCCTCACGGACATCGTCGCCGGGGCACGGAAGGAGGGGATCCGGACCCTGATCGCGCGGGACACCTACTGGCTCGGCCATGCTCAGCTCGCACTGGGCCGGCACGCGGAGGCGGCGGAGTCGTTCACCGAGCTGGCCGCGCGTGCCGTGGACATCGGGCCGTCAGGCGCGTTCTACCTGGCTCATGCCTGGGGTTGTCTCCATCTGGCACGCGGGGAGGACGCCGATGCGCGCCGCCGTCTCCTCGAAGGCGCCGAGATCGCGCGTACGCTTGATGATCCCCTGTTCGAGTCCCGTGTTCTCGTCGATCTGCTCGACGTGCGCCTGCACGACCGTCACGAGCTGCCTGCCGCGATCTGTCAGGGGGAACGCGCGGTGCAGGTGGCCCGCACGATCGGCTACCCGTACCTGCTTGCAGGTGCGCTGGAGGGGCTCGCCCGGTTGCGGGCCGCGGCGGGGGACGTCAAAACCGCGAAGAACCTGGCCATGGAGGCGTCCGCAGTGCGGGGCAAGGTCCGCTGAGCCGCCGAGCTGTGCCGCGCGCACCTGCCTCCTCACGTATTCCCGGCGTGTACCGGCCATATTCCGGGATGTGCCACCGTGCGCGTTGGCGGCGCGATCCCCGTCGGGCGACCCCGCCGAACAGTTCCGGCCATCTTGCCGGCAGCAAGCGAAATGACGTTCGAGCGATCATCTCGGACGGTTACTCCCATGGAGAAGCAGTGACGCACAAGGGACATATCGGGTTCGCGGCAGCTCTGGTCACCGCCGGGCTACTCCTCACCGCCTGTGACAGCGGCGCGGAGAAGCCGGCGGCGCAGGACTCGCAGGCGGAGTCGGTCCCGCCCTCGGCCGCGACCGAGCCGAGCAGCGAGAGCCCGGCTGCCGACAGCGGCGACGGCGGTGCCGCACCGGCTGAGGGGGACGTCACCGCGCCGGGCACGGAACTCAAGGTCGGCGACAGAGCTGTCCTGCCGTTCGAGTACACGAGCGACAAGAAGGGCACCATCGCGGTGACCGTCACCGCGATCGAGAAGGGCACGGAGTCCGACATGGCCGCCTTCGGTGACAAGGCGAAGGGAATGACGCCGTACTTCATCAAGATGAAGGTGGAGAACGTCGGCGGTACCGACCTGTCGTACGCGTCGCTGAAGCTGGACGGGGAGCTGGAAGGCGGGAGCGGCACGGGCGTCATCCTGATCGGCGGCCTCCCGGGCAAGTGCGACAGCGAGACAGCGCCCCGCGAGTTCACCACCAAGGGTGCGTCGTACGAGAGTTGCTCGCTCAGCGCCACGAAGACCGCGCCCGTCGTCGCCGCCGCGTTCGACGAGGGCGACGCGTACAGCGACAGCCCGGTCACCTGGGCCAGGTGAGAACCACCGCCCGCCCGCACGTCGCCGGTCGGGCGGTGGCCGGAGAAGTGCGCAGGCTCCGGCCTCCCATCGGGCCGGGGACGGCGTAGAGCGCGATCACCATGATCGCGGCGGGGGAGGCCGGCAGCGGCTGGATGGTGCGGCGCCTCCTCGTCCGGCTGACCCCGCGCGCCGGGCTGCGGGCCGAGTACCTCGCCGGGCCGGCCGCCCGCGCCGCGTCCACCGCGGCGGCCGTGACGCGACGGACCGCGCGGACGAGCAGTGGAAGGCGCCCACCGCTTACACGGAAGCCTGTCCCGGAGAGCGCCTACGAGCGGCAACGGCGGGCGGGGGGCACGTCGCGGGCACCGCGTGGGCGCCGGCCACGGCGTCCGTCGACACCTCCGCCCAGACCGTCTTGCCCACCGGGTGACGGGGCTCGCAGCCCCAGCGCACGGCCAGGATGTCCACCAGGAGCAGACCGCGGCCGGACTCGCCCTCGGGACACGACGGGGGCGGGGCGGCGGGCGGCCGCTTCCCGGAGGCCGCGTCCGCGACCTCGATCCGGACCAGGCCCGCCGCGCCGTCCAGGCCGAGCCGGAGGGCGAAGTCCCGTCCCGGTACGCGGCCGTGCCGCACGGCGTTGGCGGCGAGTTCCCCGACGACGAGCGCGACCGCGCAGGACACGTCGGACTCCGGCGGGTACCCCCAGTCCTCCATGCGCCGCACGGCGAGACGCCGGGCGAGCCGCGCG
This sequence comes from Streptomyces xinghaiensis S187, assembly GCF_000220705.2. Lineage (GTDB taxonomy): Bacteria > Actinomycetota > Actinomycetes > Streptomycetales > Streptomycetaceae > Streptomyces > Streptomyces xinghaiensis. Next base: position 3,367,187 of record NZ_CP023202.1, read on the forward strand.
CCTCGGGGGGACGAGGCGAGCTGTGCAGAGAACTGCGGTGCGGGTGCAGGGCGTTCGCCGGTCTCGCCGTCGGGCGCGACGGCCTCCGCCACCGGGGATCCGGCGCCCCGAGGAGGTTCTTCACCCGAAATGGTCGTTCCTGTCAGCACAGTGCTTCCGTCCTTGCCCGTTGAGCCGTCGCACGTCTCGCGGTGTAGGCGATGTGTCACGTTCCGTGCTCAAGCGTCGTCGGTCGGCCCTAGGCTCGGAAGATGGCTCAGCCTTATCTTGTGGTTCGTAAGGAACGGAAGTAACGCCTTGGCCAACGGAATTGACCCCAGTACGTCCATGGCGGCGCTGTTCGGTGCACGGGTGCGCAGACTGCGCACGGCGGCCGGCCTGACCCAGGCGGAACTCGGCCGGAGAACGCACGTGGTGAGCACCCGGATCACGCAGATCGAACGGGCTTCCGGGGCGAAACCGACGCTGGAGCTCGCGCGGGCGCTCGATGCGGTCCTCGGTGCGGACAACCTGCTGGTCGACCTGTGGCCGTATGTGCATCGGGAGGCTTTCCCGGACTGGTCGCGGAAGTTCATGGCGCACGCGGAGCGGGCGGTGGCCATCCGCGAGTACGCGGCTCATGTGGTGCCGGGCATGCTGCAGACCGAGGCTTACGCACGGGCCGTCCTGAGCGTCGGTCGAACACTCGGCAGCCACGAGCAGTTGGAAGAGCGTGTCACGGCTCGTATGGCACGGCAGTCACGCTTCGGAACCCCGGATCGGCCGAGGATGTGGGTCGTTCTCGATGAGGCTGTGTTGAGGCGTCCGGTCGGCGGCCAGGTTGTGATGCGCGGCCAGTTGGAGCGCCTTCTTGAGGTCGGCGCGGAGCCACATATCACCGTGCAGGTACTGCCGTTCGACCAGGGCGAGCACGACGTCATGGGCGGTTCGCTCACCGTACTCACCATGCCGGACGGCTCGGAAGTCGCCTATACGGAGGGCGCGCACTACGGCCAACTCATCGAGGAGCCGAGCGAGGTCAAGGGTTTCGTACTGACCTACGATCGGCTGCGGGCGGCAGCTCTGCCCCCGCTCATGTCGCTCGACATGATCCGATCCGTGATGGAGGGCAACCACCGTGGAGCGAAAGTCCCATCCCGATCCGAAAAGCGCCGCCTGGCGCAAGAGCAGCTACAGCAATCAGGAGGGCGGCAACTGCGTGGAGGTGGCCGACGGCTTCCCCGGCCTCGTCCCCGTCCGTGACAGCAAGACCCCACACGGCCCCGCCCTGACCTTCGAAGCCAGCTCCTGGGCAGCGTTCATAGCCGAGTTGAAGTCAGAGCGGCACCGGGTCTGAACCGACCGGAGCCCGGTAGCCGTTCCGTCCGCGACATGACCCGATGCGTGATGGAGGGCAACCACCGTGGAGCGAAAGTCCCGTCCCGATCCGAACGGCGCCGACTGGCGCAAGAGCAGCTACAGCAATCAGGCGGGCGGCAACTGCGTGGAAGTGGCCGACGGCTTCCCCGGCCTCGTCCCCGTCCGTGACAGCAAGACCCCACACGGCCCCGCCCTGACCTTCGAAGCCAGCTCCTGGACGGCGTTCATAACCGAGTTGAAGTCAGGGCGGCACCGCCTCTGAGCTGGCCGGGCTCTGGCCGGAAGCCGTCTCCCGGGTCCGCCGGTTCCTTGTCCACCAGGGCCCGGCGGGCCGCTGACCTCCCAAAGAACCGGGAACAGAACTACCCGCCCACCCACCCTCCCGGCCCGTGTCACCCGTCCGGGTGACCGGCTTGCCGGGGCGGGATTTGGGCCGTTACGTTCACCGGGACAACCGCAAACAGATACGGCCCCCGGCCGGGACGGCAATCCCGATCGAGGGCCTGACCGATCAGGAAGAAGACACCTTCCCGATGGCTGACCCGCAGTCTAACGCGCGCCTGCGCGCCGACGCCGGAGCTCCGACCTCCGGCGTGATCCACCTCCGCACCCGCCTCACGGCCGACTTCACCGTGATCTCCAACGCCCTCGCCCAGCGGCGCGGCAGCGCGGTCACGATCGGCGTCGCGGCCTACATCCTCTCCCTGCCCGACGGCTCCCCCGTGAGCATCGCCGCGCTCTGCGAGCACTTCACCGAGGGGGAGATCCTGATCTCCCGGGCGCTCAAAGAGCTTGAGCGGGCCGGGTACTTGGAACGCCGACGCGAGCGGCTGCCCTCCGGGCGGATCCGCACCCGAACGTACGTCCGCGACGTGCCGGGCTCCGGCACCGATCCGGACGGACCTCCTCCCGGGCCGCCGAGGCCGCGCCGGACCGGACCCCGGAAGCGGTCGGTCCCGTCGGCGGCCTCGCCCGTACCCGTACCGGCGCCCGCGCCCGCTCCCCCGCCCGAGCGGAGTGAGGCGGAGAGGCCGACACCACTCACCGGCGCCGCACCGCAGCCCGCCACCGGCCCGGAGCCTGCCGCTCAGCCCCGGGAACCCGCCGATCCGCAAGCAGCCGCCGATCCCCGAGCCGTCGCCGTACTCGCCGCCCTGCGCCGGGCCGATCCGCGTCTGGTCCTCTCCGCGCGGGAGGCCGCGCGTCTCGCACCGGCCGTCGCCCAGTGGCTCGCTGCGGGCGTCGAAGCACCACAGATCACCGAACTGCTGACCACCGGGCTCCCGGACCGCTTCCACGCCCGCCCGGCAGGCATCCTCGCCTTCCGACTGCGCGAAACACCCCTCCCCGCCCCACCTCCACCCCCACCGGCGCACCCCGTGAACCACCCGGCCGTCCTGCCCTTCCAGACCTGCGACGGCTGCGAACGCGCGTTCCGCGCCCCGGTGCCCGGACGCTGCCGGGACTGTCGCTCCGAGGAGGCGCTGCGTGCGGCCGGTTGAGACGGTGAGCCGATGTGTGCTCGGGCCGCAGGTGGAAGGCTTGGTGTGCGACCATGCGAGCCTCGGCACGGGAAGGAGCTGGATCATGGTCGACCGGTTCACGGACGGACTCCTGACGCCCACGGAAACGTCCTCCTACCTTGAGATCCCGCAGTCGACCCTCAAGTCGTGGCTCAAGGGCCAGGCCGCCGGAGCGCCCCTCGTCCACCAGGTGGAACCCGTACGGACGGGGCAGCCATCGGTACCGTTCATCGCCGTCGCCGAGGCACACGTACTCCGTTCTCTGCGCTCCCTGGGCCTGCGGATGAGCGAGATCAGGGAAGCCGCAGCCGCCGTGCGAGATGCCTTCGACACTCCTTACGGCCTTGTTTCGAAGCGGATCGCCACGGATGGCGTGGACATCTTCGTGGAGCACGGATTCGGGGATCTTCGCCGGGCCAGAGATGGTCAAGCACCGATCCAGGAGGTGGTCTCCGACTACCTTCGCTATCTGACCTGGCAGCCGGACGACGACTTCCCCTCCAGTCTGCGGCTGAGGCAGTACCCGGACTCCGTGCCGGTCCTGATCGATCCCCGGTTCGGGCACGGCCGCCCCGTCGTGGCCTCCAACCGCGTCCCGGTGAAGGCCATCACCGATCTCTGGGAGGCCGGGGAGACCGTCGAGGACATCGCATACGACTTCGACATGACGCCGGAACAGGTCGACGCCCTGTGCCATGCAGTGGTGCGCCTTGCCGCCTGAGTTCTTCCTCGACCGGAACCTCGGCCGCCGTGTCGCCGAAGGGCTGAGGTCCTGCGGGTGGATCGTTCACCGGATCGGCGAGGTCTTCCCGGATGACGGGCAGGACGTTCCCGACGAGGAGTGGATCACCCACGGGCTCGACCGGTCCTGGGTGCCGCTGTCGAAGGACGGACGGATCAAGACCCGGGATCTGGAGATCGAGCCCGTCCTGGAGCGCGAGGCGGTGCTGTTCTACCTGGACAACCAGCAGCTTCGCAGCAACGAGATGGTCGAACGGCTCGTCGCGCGCCGCGATGCGATCCACCGGGCCGTCGAGAAGGGCGGCCCTGCGGCTTACGCGGTGCGGCACGACCGCATCGAACGCACGTGGCCCTGACGGGCGGTCGGGGCTGCCCGCCTCTCACGCTCAAGGACTCAAGTCCAGAATGCGGACCGGCTGCTCCTTCCGCAGGTGCGTCCGGGACGCTGCGGTCGGCGGTCCTGCCATCGGCGGCAGGTGTCAAGGCGCTTCAGGCAGCGCCGCGTTCGCCGGCGGGCCGGCGGCGGAGGCCCGGCTGCTGGAGGGCCGGCGGCACGTAGGCCTGGTCGAGCGGGCCGACATCGGTGCCCGGCGGGACGATCTCGTCGATCCGGTCGAGGAGGTCGTCGGTGAGCGTCACGTCGAGGCCGGCGAGCAGGTCGTCGAGATGGTTCATCGTGCGCGGTCCGACGAGCGCGCTCGTCACGCCGGGATGGGCGATGGCGAAGGCCATGGCGAGGTGGGTGAGCGGCAGGCTGGCCTCCTCGGCGAGGGAGGTGAACCGCTCGACGGCGTCGACACGGCGCTCGTCGGACATGTGCCGGAAGAGGCCGGCGCGGCGGAGTTCGTTCGGCCCGCCCTTGCGGACGCGCCCCGTGAGCAGGCCCTGCCCGAGCGGGCCCCACACCAGCGTCCCCACGCCGTGGCGCTGGGCGACCGGCAGCACCTCGCGTTCGATACCGCGGTCGAGCAGCGAGTACGGCGGCTGCTCCGTGTGGAAGCGCGCCAGACCGCGCCGCTCGGCGACCCACTGGGCGTCCAGGATGCCGGACGCCGGCATTGTGGACGTCCCGATCGCCCGGACCTTTCCGCTGCGGATCAGGTCGGTGAGCGCGGAGAGCGTCTCCTCGATGTCCGTGGTGGGGTCCGGCCGCTGGATCTGGTAGAGGTCGATGTGGTCGGTCCGCAGACGGCGCAGCGAGTTCTCGACCGCGGTCATGATCCAGCGCCGTGAGGCCCCCTGGTGATTGGGGTCGTCCCCCATCGGCCGGCTCACCTTGGTGGCGAGGACGACACCGTCCCGCCGGCCCTGCAGTGCCTTGCCGACGACCTCCTCCGAGTCGCCGTAGGCGTCGGCGGTGTCGATGAGGTTGATACCCGCGTCCAGCGCCTTGTGGATGATGCGCGCCGAGTCGCCGGGGTCGGGGTTGCCGAAGGACGTGGCGAACATCAGTGCGCCGAGCCCGTAAGGGCTGACCTTGATACCGGTTCGCCCGAGTGTGCGGTACTGCATACGGAACAGTCCTTTGCTCGCTGGGAAGTTCGCTGGGAAGGGGGAGTGCACGGCAGCGCCGGCAGACCTCGCGGAGGCGGACGAACTGCCGTGCGGACGGCATCGGTCCGCCGCGCCGGGCTCCAGCGTGCGGCGGTGCGGGCGGCGGCGGGAGAGACGTCCTTGTCCGGGGACGGGCGGTCCCTGGCTGCGCCCGGCGGGCCGGGGCACAGTGGGTGCGTGGACAGAACCGAACTGGCCGACTTCCTGCGCCACTGCCGTGCCCGGCTCGCCCCTGCCGACGTGGGCCTGCCGCAGGGCGCGCGGCGCCGCACACCGGGGCTGCGCCGCGAGGAGGTGGCGCAGCTGGCGGGTATGTCCACCGATCACTACACGCGGCTGGAGCAGGCCAGGGGCTCACGCCCGTCCCGCCAGATGCTCGCCGCCGTCGCCCGCGCGCTGCGGTTGACCGGCGACGAACGCGACCACCTCTTCCACCTAGCCGGCGAGGAGCCCTCGCGCCACCGGCCGGTCACCGAGCACGTCCGCCCCGGCCTGCTGCTCGTCCTCGACCGGCTGACGGACACGCCCGCCCAGGTGGTGAGCGACCGCGGCGACGTCCTCGCGCAGAACGCGATGGCCAGGGCGCTCCACGGTGACGTCTCCGCCCGCCCGGCAGCGGAACGCAACATCGTCTGGCGCTACTTCACGGACCCGTCCGCGCGGGAGCTCTTCCCGGCCGAGGACCGCGACCGTGCCGGTCGCGCGGCGGTGGCGGACCTGCGCGCCACCCTGGCCCGCCGCCCGGACGACGCCCGGCTGGCCGGGCTCGTACGCCGACTCCGTGCCCGCAGCGAGGAGTTCTCGGCGCTGTGGGACGCCCACCACGTCGCCGTGCGCCGCACCGACGTCAAGCGCTTCCTGCACCCGGTCGTCGGCTTGCTGGAGCTGGACTGCGAGGTCCTGCTGAGTCCGGAGCACGACCAACGGCTGATCGTCTACACCGCCCGTCCGGGCAGCAGGTCCCAGGAACGGCTCGAACTGCTGCGCGTGGTCGGCCTTCAGGACCTCAACCAGGGCTCCGTGGCGGGCGGGGGCAGCGGCCTGCCCGCCTAGGTTCGCGGCGGGCAGCGCGGATCACCGGTCGGCCCGGCACGGCGCCCGGCTCATCGGGAAGCGGCGGCGCAGCGGCGGGCCAGGCGCGCGAAGGCGTCGGTGAGTTCCGCGGGGCCCACGACCTCGAAGTCGGCGTCGAACCTGGCGAAGGCGGTGGCGAGAGCCGGCCAGGACCAGGAGCCCAGGACCAGCCGGCAGCGGTGCGGCCCCAGATCCTCGACGGTTCCGTCGTGGACGTACGGGGCCACCTCGGCGGCGGGCAGGTCCAGGATCACCTCGCCTCGGAAGGGCCAGCCGTGGCCGTCTGGGGTGCTGGAGCCGCCTGGGCTGTCGGAGCTCCCGTGGTCGCCGGGGCCGGCGGGGTTCTCCGAGCCCCGGAATCCGGCGGTGACGAAGGCGGCCACGTCACCGCCGGGCAGTTCGCGCGGGGTGAAGCGGGGGCCGGTGGGGGTGCGCGGGGCGATGCGGTCGGCGCGGAAGGTGCGCCAGTCCTCGCGGTCCAGGTCCCAGGCGACGAGGTACCAGCGCCCGCCCCAGGTGATCAGGTGGTGGGGCTCGGCCCGGCGCGGTGAGGGAGCGCCGGTGCTGCCGTCGGCGTCCGGTGCGGACGGGGAAGCGGCCCGGTGGCGGGGCAGTGGCCGGCCGCGGGGCGGCAGCGGCGCGCACTGGGCGAAATGCTGGTCCCGGCCCTGGTGCCCGCCGCGCAGATCCCGCCGCGGGGGCTGTGGCGCACCAGGGCCGGCGTACGCCACGTCCTGCTGTCCGCCTGGCTCGGCCGTGAGATTCCCCCGCCCGCCCCGGACGGCACCGACCCCGTCGGCCGGGCCCTCGTACGGCGCTACCTGGCCGCGTACGGGCCCGCCACCTCGGCCGATCTGCGCGCCTGGTGCGGCCTCGCCGGACTGCCCGCGGCGATCGCCGCGATACGCGAAGAGCTGGTCACCTTCCGCGACGAGCGCGGCCGGGAACTCCTCGACCTGCCCGACGCTCCCCGCCCCGATCCCGGCACCCCCGCCCCCGTCCGGTTCCTGCCCGCTTTCGACAACGCTGTCCTCGGCTATCAGTACCGCGGCAGGATCATCGACGACGCCCACCGCGGCCTGTCGGTCGCCGGCGAGCGCGTCGTCCTGGTCGACGGCCGGGTCAGCGCGACGTGGACCACCGACCGGGACGCCACCGTCACCATCACCCCGCTGCGCCGCCTCAGGCGCACGGAACGCTCCGGCGTGGCCGAAGAGGGCCGGGCACTGGCTTTGTTCCTCTCCGACCAGGACAGCGACCGCGTGGAGATCACCGAGAATCCCTGATCCGCCTCCCCGGCCGGTCGGGAAGCCCGTCGGCTCACCGCTCGTGCCGAAGCGCCCTCGCCGAGTGCCTTCGCCACGTATGCTTCCCGCGTCTTCCCACCCGTGATCGCCAAGGCCGGAGTCCGTCATGACCGCAAGCCGGTTGTCCGCAGTGCCGTTGCTCCTCTCCGCCGTGGCCGCCGGCGTGCTGCTCACCAGCTGCTCGGCCTCGGCCTCGGTCGAGACCGGCAAATCGGCACCGGAACTGTCCGCGGAGAAACTGGCTGCCACGGTCGCAGAGAAGCTCGCCGCGACGACCGGCCAGCCGGAGCCGCGTGTCGACTGTCCCGAAAACCTGGCCGGAAAGGTCGGCACAACCACTCGGTGCATGCTCACAGCGGACGACGGCAGCACCCTGGGGGTATCGGTCAAGGTGACCTCGGTCGAAGGAGACCAGATCAACTTCGACATCAAGGCCGATGACACGGCGTCCCCGGCCACGAACTGATCAACTCGCCGCTCGGTGACCGGGGCTTCAGCCGACACCCTGCGCGGTCAGTCCTCGGCGAGGAGGCGTTCCACCGTTTCGACCTTGCTGGTGAGGCCGTTCGTGACGCCCTCGCGGATGTCGGCCTTGAGGACGAGGCTGACGCGGCCCGCGCGGGCCTCGACCGCCTGGACGGCGCGCTTCACCACGTCCATCACTTCATCCCACTCACCTTCGACGCTGGTGAACATCGCGTCGGTGCGGTTCGGCAGGCCGCTCTCCCGTACGACGCGTACGGCCTCGGCCACGTCCTCGCCGACGTCCTCGCCGGATCCGATCGGCGTCACGGAGAACGCGACGATCATCCTTGGTCACTCCCTCGGCTGTCGGTTGTCGTGGAGCTGCTGGTCCGATCATGCCCGCGCGGGCGGCGCCCCCTCACAGCCGGGTGGCGCGGAGTGAGTAGAGCAGGGGGACGAGGGGGCGGTCGGCGGGGCGGCGGGGGCCGGGTCGGCGGGGTTCCAGGGAGCCGAAGCGCTGGAAGCGGGTGATGTCGTGCTCGTGGAGGAAGTCGACGCGCAGGCCCGCCTCGGCGACGGCGGTGACGACCTCGCCCATCGGGTGGCGGACGGCCTGGGTGTCGAAGTCCGGGTGGCTGTCCGGTGTGTCGTCGAACGGGTCGCGGCTGAAGTGGTCGCGTACTATCCGGGCGCCCATCTCGTCGTCGAGGACGCCGGTGAGCGGGTGGAACTCGGTGAGGTGGAGGAAGCCGCCCGGGGCGACCAGGGCCGCCGCGGTCTCGGCCCAGCGCCGCAGGTCGGGGAGGCGGGAGAGGGTTCCGGCGCCGGTGTGGACGATGTCGTACGCGGGGTCCGGCACGGCCTGCGCCGCGTCGTAGAGGGGGGCGGTGACGAAGGCGGCGCGGTCCGGGCCGAGGCCCAGGTCGGCGGCGAGTTCCCGGGCGGCCTCCACGGCGGCCTCGGAGCTGTCGAGGCCGACGACGTGCCGGGCTCCCTGCCGCGCCCAGGAGAGCGTGTCCAGGCCGCTGCGGCAGCGCAGGTGCAGCAGCGTTCTGCCGGTGACGTCCCCCACCCCGGACGCCTCGATCTCGCGGATCGTGTCCTGTCCGTGCCGGAAGGCGTCGAGGTCGTCGGAGTCCTCCGGCTCGGGCCAGTCGTCGGGGGCGGCGCGTCTCGCATGCATGCCGGGCACGTTATCCACAGGCGGCGGACCGCACCAGCGGCTTGTCGTACGCCTCCCGCAGAATGGGGGCATGACCGACGAGACCTCTGCCCGCTCCTCCGCCCTGCCCGCGTCCGCCGCCACCGGGGCCGCCGCGCCCTCCGGGCCCGGTGTGCCCGACTGGGAGCTGCGGTTCCGGGCCCCGCGGGTCGGCCTCCCCGAGTGGGCGGAGGACGCCCCGGACCGCTCGCTGTTCGTCTCGAACGCCACGGGCGTCTTCGAGCTGTACGCCTGGGACCGCTCGACGGGCGCGCAGCGCCAGGTCACGGACCGGCCGAACGGCACGACGGACGGCGTGCTGAGCCCGGACGGCCGGTGGATCTGGTGGTTCCGCGACACGGACGGGGACGAGTTCGGCGTCTGGATGCGGCAGCCGTTCGAGGGCGGGGAGGACGCACCGGCGGTGCCCGGCCTCGACCCCTCGTACCCGGCGGGGCTGGCCCTGGGCCGGGACGGCACGGCGGTCGTCGGCCGGTCGGTGGACGAGTCCGCGGACGGCGAGGGGGAGGGGGGTTCGTCCCTTCACGTGGTGCGGCCCGGCGGTGAGCCGGTGGAGATCTACCGGCATCCGGAGTCCGCGGGGGTGGGCGATCTGTCGTACGACAGCTCCCTGATCGCCATTGAGCACACCGAGCACGGCGACGCCATGCACTCGGCTATCCGCGTCGTCACGCTCGACGGCAAGACGGTCGCCGAGCTGGACGACACCAAGGGCGGCTCCGAGGAGCTCGGGCTGATGGTGATGGGCTTCGCGCCGGTGGCCGGCGACTCCCGGCTGCTGGTCGGGCACCAGCGCGGCGGGCGCTGGGAGCCGATGATCTGGGACCCGGTCTCCGGCGAGGAGACCGCCCTCGCCATCGACCTTCCCGGGGACATCGGCGCGGGTTGGTCCCCCGACGGCTCGGCCCTGCTGGTCGAACACAGCCATCAGGCCCGCGGCGAGCTGTGGTGGTACGACCTCGCCGGCCGCGAGCTGTCCCGGATCGACACGCCCGCCGGTACGGTCTCCGGCGCGACGGCGCGGCCGGACGGCACCGTGGAGTTCCTGTGGTCCTCGGCGGCGCAGCCGCCCGAGATCCGCTCGACCACGGGCCGGGTCGTCCTCGATCCGCCGGGAGCGAAGGCGCCGGGCTCGGTGCCGGTCACCGACGCCTGGGTGGAGGGGCCGGGCGGCCGGGTGCACGCGCTGGTGCAGAAGCCGGCCGGCGAGGGGCCTTATCCCTGCGTCTTCGACATCCACGGTGGGCCCACCTGGCACGACAGCGACGCCTTCGCCTCCGGCACGGCCGCCTGGGTCGACCACGGCTTCGCCGTCGTCCGCGTCAACTACCGCGGTTCCACCGGCTACGGCCGGGAGTGGACCGACGCTCTCAAGCACCGCGTCGGGCTGATCGAGCTGGAGGACATCGCGGCCGTCCGGGAGTGGGCCGTGGAGTCGGGGCTCGCCGACCCGGAGCGGCTGGTGCTGTCCGGCGGTTCCTGGGGCGGCTATCTGACCCTGCTCGGTCTGGGCACCCAGCCGGAGTCGTGGTCGCTGGGGCTGGCGGCGGTGCCGGTCGCGGACTACGTCACGGCGTACCACGACGAGATGGAGGCCCTCAAGGCGATGGACCGGACGCTCCTCGGCGGGACGCCGGAGGAGGTCCCGGAGCGGTTCGAGGCCTCCTCGCCGCTGACCTACGTCGACGCGGTGCGGGTCCCGGTCTACATCTCGGCCGGGGTGAACGACCCGCGCTGCCCGATACGCCAGGTGGAGAACTACGTCCGCCGCCTGGAACAGCGCGGCGTGCCGCACGAGGTCTACCGCTACGACGCCGGGCACGGATCGCTCGTGGTGGAGGAGCGGATCAAGCAGCTGCGGATGGAGATCGACTTCGTGCGGCGGCACCTGGGGGTGTGACCCCGGCGCCGGGGCGGCGGCGTGGCTCCGGGCGGGGCGTGCGGGTCAGGCTTCCGCTCCGGTGCGCCCGCCGCCGCTCCGGCCGGTGGCCGTCCCCGCCGGTGGCGGAAGCGCGGGTTCGTCCGCAGACGCGGAATTGTCCGGGGCGGCGGTCTCCGTGGGCTCCTCCGACACGGCCGTCCCGGCCGTCCCGGCGGAGGGCGCGGCTTCTCCGGCCGGCACCGTTCCGGCGGACGGAGCGAGTGCGGTGGCCGGGCCGCCCGCCGCGGCCGGGACCAGGCCGAGGGCCAGGTCGCGCTGGGTCTCCACCTCGCGGCGGAACAGGCGGAACCACATGAAGAGCACGAAGCCGGCGAAGACGAACCACTCACCGGTGTAGCCGAGGTTCTGGAACGCCTTGAGGTCGAGCCCGGTGTTCTGGGCGACGGCCGGGGGCACCGGGCGCAGCCCGTCGCTGCCCTCGGTCAGGGTGATCCAGGCGTTGTGCACGTCGTCCGGCACCACATTGACGAGCGCGGCGGCGCTGATGATGCCGATCTGCCCCTCGGGCAGGCCGCCGGCGCGCGCTCCCTCGGACCTCCGGTTCTCCGGGGCCTGGAGCGCGCCGACGACCCTGACCTCGCCCTCCGGCGGCGCCGGTGCGTCCGCGGTGTTCGCGTCGCCGGGCAGCCAGCCCCGGACGACCGGCAGGGCGGGACCGTCACCGGTACGCAGCAGGGTCAGGACGTAGAAGCCGTCCCGGCCGTCCAGCCGGCGTTCCGGGACGAGCAGTTGGGTGCCGTAGGTGCCGGTCGCCTCGGCGATCCGGCCGGTGGTCCGCTGGGTGACCGGCAGCAGCTCGGCCAGCGGCTCGGCGGTCTGCCGCGCCGTGGACTCCGCGCTCTGCTGCTGCTCCCGGTGCGAGTCGGCGCGCGCCTCGAACCGGCCGAGCTGCCAGCTGCCCATGAAGAGGCAGAAGGGAATGGCGAGTGCGGCGAAGACATTGATCCCCCACCATCGGGGAGTCAGCAGAAACCGGTACACACACCCACGGTACGGGGAGACGGCCGCGGAGCGGATGCCGGGGTGTGCGGGGCCCCGGCCCGTCCCCGGACGCACCGACTCCGTCCGGCGGGGACGGCGGCCGGAGCGCGACCGGGGTTCAGCCGGCGATGACGCCGGTGCGGTAGACCGTTCCCGCGCAGACATTGCCGATCGTCACCGTGGACGCGGCCGGTTCACCCGCCTCGGGAATGTGCGTGAGCAGCACGCTCCCGCTCGGCGGCGGCTCCTCCTCCGTCGACGCGCCCATGGTCTGGTTGCCGCCGTCGGACATGGTGCCGTCTCCGCTCGGGCTGTCGGAGGTCTCCGGTTCCGGGGACGTGCCCGGGGTCGGGCACCCTCCGGGACCACCCTGGGCCGGCACCCAGGCGAATCTGACCTCGTACGCCTGACCGGGTTCGAGGATGAGCTTCTGCGTGTCCGCTGCCGGGTCCGGCAGGCCGGTGGCCGCGTCGCCGAGCGTGTGGTCGACGACCTGGATGTTCTCGGCCGTGCCCTGCGGTGCGGCGGTCACCAGCCCGGGACCGGAGACGGTGCAGGTGGTGTCGGAGACGTTGACGAGACGGAAGCTGCCGTAGATCTTGCTCTCGGAGTCCGGTTCGCCCTTGACCGCCGTTCCGCTGCCGAGCTGGGTGCGTTCACAGCTGGGCGAACTGGCGGCCATGCCCTGGGAGGGGGTGGCGCCCGCGCTCGCGCCGCTGCCGTTCCGCTGCCGGTCGTGCTCGCTCTTCCCGCCGTTCCCGGTGTCCTGGCCGCCCTCCTTCTCCGCGGCCTTGCCGGGCTTGCGCTCATCGGCCTCGCCGGCCCCGGAGTCGTCACCGCCGGTTCCGTCGGCGCCGCCCTGGGTCCGCTGGCTGCTGGCCGCGTTGGCCCGCTGGTCCTCATCGGTCGTGCCGGAGTCCGCGACCCGGAGCAGGCCCGGCACGGCGGTGCCGACGAGGAGTACGGCCGCGACGGCACCGACCAGCGCCTGCCGCTTGCGCGCACGGCGGGCCGGTACGGCGTGCCGCAGGTGATCCAGGGAGTCGCGGGACGGTTCGATGTCCTCCACGACGGTCCGCAGCAGCCGCCGCAGCGCCTCCTCGTCCATGGCCGAGTCCGGCCCGGCGGCGTCCGGGCCGCCTGACTTCTCCGGCCGGCCGGACGGCTCCGGGCGATCGCCCCGGGGGCCGGTGTCCTCCGGGGACTCCGGTTCCGCCCCGCTCTCCGGCGCTCCCGACGCTCCGGTCGCTCCGGTCCCCCCGGTCGCTCTCAGGGCTTTCAGCAATCCCTCGACACCGGATCCACCGGATTCCTCCGCGGGCCCGTCCGTGCGGTCAGCGCTCTCCGGCGAGCCCGAGGGTTCCGGCTCTTCGGGGCGCGGCGAATCATGGGAACGGTCCGGCCTCTCGGGGCCGTCCGCTCCATGCTGCAGATCTGTCATGCCGGGGCCTCCATGGCGACGCGCAGCGCCGCGATCCCCCGTGATCCGTATGCCTTGACCGAGCCGAGCGATATGCCGAGCGTGTCCGCGACCTGCGCTTCGGTCATGTCCGCGAAGTAGCGCAGGACGAGGACCTCGCGCTGCCGGCGCTGCAGCCCCCGCATGGCGCGGATGAGCTGGTCCCGCTCGAGTTGTTCGTAGGCGCCTTCCTCGGCGCTCGCCATGTCGGGCATGGGCTTGGAGAGCAGCTTGAGCCCGAGGATGCGGCGGCGCAGGGCCGAGCGCGAGAGGTTGACGACCGTCTACCGCAGGTACGCGAGGGTCTTCTCCGGATCGCGGACACGGTTGCGGGCGGAGTGCACCCGGATGAAGGCTTCCTGGACGACGTCCTCGCACGAGGCGGTGTCGTCGAGCAGCAGTGCGGCGAGACCGAGCAGGGAGCGGTAGTGCGCGCGGTAGGTCTCGGTGAGGTAGTCGACTGTGGTGCCCGCTGCCGTCACGTCGTCAGCGCCCTCGCGCTGGTTCGGGATGCGGGCGGGCCGCGCTGCGGGCATCGGGGCGATCACCGGCATCCCGCCGAGCGTGCGCGAACGGGGCGGGCGCAGAACCGCCGCGCCGCCCCCAGGGGTTGATGCCATACCGAATGCCTCTGCCACGCCTGTTGGACACGCGACCCCCCGTCAGGGTTGTACGCGCGCCCCGCCACGTTTGCCGATGCATCGAATGCCCTCATGTGCACAGTTCATCCCCCAATGCCCCATTGAGTTGAGCGACTTCGAGGGACTGCTGCAAAGACGCTCCCCGCCCGGCCGCGGTTGCGGCAGGCGGGGAGCGCATCGTCGAACAGAACAATGATCCAGTTCAAGCGCCCTTGATCATCGTTACGATCACAAAGCCTTCACAGAACCCGCAAAGCGTCCACATCTTATCGCCCGGGTCAACCTTGTCGACCGGTTTCCGTCCGCTGAGCGGGCACGGCGTCCCGTGCCTTCGTACCCCCCAGCGTCCGGGGCGGCGTCCGCGTCACACCGCGGTCGCGTCACACCGCGGCCGTGAGCTCCGCGGCGACCACCTCGGCGATCTGGGCGGTGTTGAGCGCCGCCCCCTTGCGGAGGTTGTCGCCGCAGACGAACAGCTCCAGCGCGTGGGGGTCGTCCATGGACCGGCGCACCCGGCCGACCCAGGTCGGGTCGGTGCCCACGACATCGGCCGGGGTGGGGAACTCCCCCGCGGCCGGGTTGTCGTAGAGCACCACACCGGGGGCGGCGGCAAGGATCTCGTGCGCCTGGGCGACGGTGACCTCGTTCTCGAAGCGCGCGTGGACGGTCAGGGAGTGCGTGGTGACGACGGGCACCCGGACGCAGGTCGCGGTGACCCGCAGATCCGGCAGGCCGAGGATCTTCCGGGACTCGTTGCGGACCTTCAGCTCCTCAGACGTCCAGCCGTCCTCCTTGAGCGAGCCGGCGAACGGCACCACGTTGAAGGCGATCGGCGCCGGGTACGGGCCGAGGTCGCCGACCACGCGGCGGACGTCGCCCGGCTGGGTGCCCAGCTCCGTCCCCGCGATCTTGCCGATCTGCTCGCGCAGCGTGTCGACGCCCTCCTTGCCCGAGCCGGAGACGGCCTGGTACGAGGAGACGATCAGCTCGCTGAGGCCGAACTCGGCGTGCAGCGCGCCCATCGCGACGATCATCGACAGCGTGGTGCAGTTGGGGTTGGAGATGATGCCGCGCGGACGGATCCGGGCGGCGTGCGGGTTGACCTCGGGGACGACCAGCGGCACGTCCGGGTCCATCCGGAAGGCGCCGGAGTTGTCGACGGCGACCGCGCCCTTGGCGGCGGCGACCGGCGCCCACTGCGCGGACACCTCGTCGGGCACGTCGAACATCGCGACGTCGACGCCCTCGAACGCCTCTTCGCTCAGCGCGACGACCTCGACCTCCTCACCGCGCACGGTGAGCTTCTTCCCCGCCGAGCGCGGCGAGGCGATCAGCCGGATCTCGCCCCAGACGTCCTTGCGCTCGGAGAGGATGCCGAGCATGACCGTGCCCACGGCACCGGTCGCCCCGACGACGGCGAGGGTCGGCTTGCGGCCGGCCCCGCCGCCGGCGCCTGTGCCGGTTCCTGTGCCGGCGGCGCTCATCGGCCGGTCCCTCCGTAGACGACGGCCTCGTCGCTGTCGCTGTCCAGGCCGAAGGCGGTGTGCACGGCGCGCACGGCCTCGTTGACCTCGTCGGCGCGGATGACCACGGAGATGCGGATCTCGGAGGTGGAGATCAGCTCGATGTTGACCCCGGCCTTGGAGAGCGCCTCGAAGTAGGTCGCGGTGACGCCCGGGTTGGTCTTCATGCCGGCGCCGACCAGCGACACCTTCGCGACCTGGTCGTCGTAGCGCAGGGACTGGAAGCCGACGGCGTCCTTGGTCCGCTCCAGCGCCGAGATGGCCTTCTTGCCGTCCGTCATCGGCAGCGTGAAGGTGATGTCGGTGAGGCCGGTGGTGGCCGCCGACACGTTCTGCACGACCATGTCGATGTTGATCTCGGCGTCCGAGATCGCCCGGAAGATCTTGGCGGCCTCGCCCGGCTTGTCGGGCACCCCGACGACCGTGACCTTCGCCTCGGACGTGTCGTGCGCGACACCGGAAATGAGTGCCTGCTCCATCGGCTGGTCCCCTCGCGGTTCGTTGCTGACCCAGGTTCCCTGCAGTCCGGAGAAAGAGGACCGCACGTGGATCGGGATGTTGTATCGGCGTGCGTACTCGACGCAGCGGTGCAGGAGCACCTTGGAGCCGGAGCTCGCCAGCTCCAGCATGTCCTCGGACGCGATCCAGTCGATCTTCCGGGCCTTCTTGACGACCCGCGGGTCGGCGGTGAAGACGCCGTCGACGTCCGTGTAGATCTCGCACACCTCGGCGTCGAGCGCCGCGGCGAGGGCGACGGCGGTGGTGTCGGAACCACCGCGGCCGAGGGTGGTGATGTCCTTCTTGTCCGCGGAGACGCCCTGGAAACCGGCCACGATGGCGACGTTGCCCTCGTCCACCGAACTGCGGATCCGGCCGGGCGTGACGTCGATGATCCGGGCCTTGTTGTGGACCGAGTCGGTGATGACACCGGCCTGGCTGCCCGTGAAGGACTGCGCCTCGTGGCCCAGGTTTTTGATCGCCATCGCCAGCAGGGCCATGGAGATCCGCTCTCCGGCGGTCAGCAGCATGTCGAACTCGCGCCCCGAGGGCATCGGGGACACCTCTTCCGCGAGTTCGATCAGCTCGTCCGTCGTATCGCCCATCGCGGACACCACGACGACCACTTGGTGGCCGTTCTTCTTGGCTTCCACGACCCTCTTGGCGACGCGCTTGATGCCCTCGGCATCGGCGACGGAGGAGCCGCCGTACTTCTGTACGACAAGGCCCACGGTGCGCTCCTCGCAACTCTTGTCTTCCGGGGGCCCCGCGGCGAAGCGGAACCCTGCGGTCGGCTCAGTTTATCGAGCGGGCGAAAACGGACGCCCGGGTTTCACCCACTGAGACACCGTCTCAGAACATGATCACCGGGCGGGCGTCCCCACCCGCTCCAGCGACGACCCCTGCCCGGTTTCCGGCACCCCACACGGGAAGGAGACGCAGCTCACGTACTGAGACGGCGCGTAACGGGATGCTCACGGTCCCGCACCCGGGGCGGGCTGCGGGGAGCCGTCTCAGGGGAGATTGGCGAAACGTTCGACCTTGTCGATGCGGCCGAGGATGAGGATGACGTCCCCGTAGGCCAGGACGGTGTCGGAGGTGGTGTGGGTGAACTCGCCGCCGGAGGGCTGGACGGCGACCACGGTGACGTCGTGCCGGTTCCGCACCCGGGCCTCGCGCAGCGGCACGCCGACGAGCTCCCGGGGCGGGCTGACCTTGACGAGCGCGTGCGCCGGGTCGAGTTCGATGTAGTCGAGCATCCGGCCGGAGACCAGATGGGCCACCCGCTCGCCCATGTCGTGCTCGGGGAAGACGACGTGGTGAGCGCCGATCCGGTCCAGGATCCGGCCATGCTGGATGCTGATCGCCTTGGCCCAGATGGTCTCGATCTCCAGCTCGGTCAGGAGCGAGGTGACCAGGATGCTGGACTCGATGTCCGAGCCGATGGCGACCACGGCGCGCGAGAAGTCGGGCACGCCCAGCTGACGCAGCGCCTCGATGTCCGTGCAGTCCGCGGTGACGGTGTGGGTGAGCCGGCCCGACAGGCTCTGCACCACCTTGGGCCTGCTGTCGACGGCCAGGACCTCGGTGCCCCGGCTGGTGAGCTCCAGGGCCAGGGAGCTCCCGAAGCGGCCCAGGCCGATCACGACGACGGGTTCCCTGCTGCTGTCAGCCAACGATGGTCCTCTCCTCGGGAAGCTCGTAGCGGCGGGCGCGGTCGCGCAGGGCGAGGGCGGACGCCACGGTCAGGGGGCCGAGCCTGCCCACGAACATCAGGACGGTCAGGAGCACCTTCCCGGCCGGTGGCAGATCGCCGGTGATCCCGGTGGACAGACCCACCGTGGCGAAGGCCGAGATCGCCTCGAACAGTACTTGGTCCAGGCTGTAGGAGGTGAGGACCAGCAGGTTGAAGGTCGCCAGCGCCACACCGCCGACGCTCAGCAGCACGATGGCGAGCGCCTGCCGCTGGTTGCTCTCGGGCACCCGGCGCCGCCCGACCTGCACCCCCGGCTCGCCCCGCATCTCCGCCCACAGCACGAACGCGAGCAGCCCGAAGGTCGTCACCTTGATCCCGCCGGCGGTGCCCGCGCTGCCCCCGCCGATGAACATCAGGACATCGGTCGCCAGCAGGCTCTCGGGCACCTGGGCCGAGGTGTCGATGCTGTTGAAGCCCGCCGTGCGGGACATCACCGAGGCGAAGAAGCCCGCCAGCCACTTCCCGGGAGTGTCCAGCGGACCCAGCGTCCGGGGGTTGGTGTACTCGGCGGAGGTGATCACGAGGGTGCCCACGACGAGCAGGACCGACGTCAGCACGACGGTGATCCGGGTCAGCACCGACCACGACCGCGGCCGCCGCCAGCCCCGCGCCAGCTCGAAGACGACGGGGAACCCGAGACCGCCGACGACGACGGCCGCCGCGATCGGCAGGCACACCCACGGGTCGTCCACGTATCCCATGAGGCTGTCGGAGTTGAGGGAGAAACCGGCGTTGTTGAAGGCGGAGACCGAGTGGAAGACGGCGTCGTAGAGGGAGGCACCGAGAGGACGGTCGTGGACGGTGAGGAACACCACGGCGAGCACCGCCGCCACCACCGCCTCGACGGCCAGGCTGAACAGCACGATATTGCGGACGACGCGGCGCATCCCCCGCATGCTGAGCGTCTTGGTCTCCATCTGCGCCAGGAGCCGGGTGCGCAGCCGCAGCCGGCGCGACACCAGCACCGCGAGCAGCGTGGCCAGCGTCATGATGCCCAGGCCCCCGGCCTGGATGAGCACCAGGATGGTGACCTCGCCGAAGGTGGACCAGTGCCCGGCGGTGTCCACGGTGACCAGACCCGTCACGCACACCGCGGAGGTGGCGGTGAAGACCGCGTCGACCAGATGCGTGCGCTCCCCGGTCTCCGTGGCCACGGGGAGCGACAGCAGCACCGTGCCGACGGCCACCGCCGCCGCGAACCCGCCGACGAGAATCTGCCCCGGATGGCGCAGCGGGGCCGCCACCCCGGGGCGGTAGCCGCTCCGTCCGAAGCGCTTCGCCACGATGCCGGTCACCGGGGCACCGCCGGGGCGACCGGGGCAGCCGCGTGGGCCGTACCGGTGTCCCCGTCCGGCCGTCCCACCGCGGCCGTCATGCTCCTCCGCACGTCACGTCTCCGCACACCGTTCCGCACTCCGCTCCGCGCTCCGCGGCACGGGACCCATCATGCTGCCGCGCTGCTCACCCGCTGCGCCCCGGGCCGGGCGGGGCGGTCGCGGTTGCGGGGCAGTGCGGGGCGGGCATATGACCGCACCCGCACTCAGTGTGAACGAACCGGTCACGGGCGTCCCGCCGGGGGGATGCGCTCGGCGGACGGGGGCGGGCCCGGCGGGGTGCCGTCGCCGAAGGGACGGCCGCCGAGCTGCTCGCGGTGGTGGGGGGTGAGCCAGCCGGAGAGGTCCGGGCCGGCGGGGACGATGCCCGTCGGATTGATGCCGGTGTGGACCCGGTGGTAGTGGCACTTGATGTGGTCGAAGTCCACGGTGTCGCCGAAGCCGGGCGTCTGGTAAAGGTCGCGGGCGTAGGCCCACAGCACCGGGTCCTCGCTGAGTTTCCGCAGGTTGCACTTGAAGTGCCCGTGGTAGACGGCGTCGAAGCGCACGAGGGTGGTGAACAGCCGGATGTCCGCCTCCGTGATGCTGTCGCCGACCAGATAGCGGCGGTCGGCCAGGCGTCCGGAGACCAGCTCCAGGCGGCGGAAGACGCCCCGGAACGCCTCCTCGTACTCGTCCTGGCCGGTGGCGAAACCGGCTTGGTAGACGCCGTTGTTGACGTCCCGGTAGACGCCCTCCATCACCTCGTCGATCTCGTCGCGCAGGGGCTCGGGGTAGAGATCGGGGGCGCCGGGACGGTGCAGGGCCGTCCACTCGGTGGCGAGGTCCAGGGTGAGGCGCTGGTAGTCGTTGGTGACGAGCCTGCCGGAGGGTATGTCGACGACCGCGGGAACGCTGACGCCGCCCGGGTGGTCCTTCTCCCGCGCCTCGTACGCCTCGCTCAGGAAGCGGATGCCGAGGACGGGGTCGCGGCCGTCCGGGTCGAGGGTGAAACGCCAGCTCCGGTCGTCCTGGACGGGGTCCGCGACGGCGAGCGACAGCGCGTCCTCCAGGCCGAGCAGCCGCCGGGAGACCAGGGCACGGCTCGCCCAGGGGCAGGCGCGGCTGACGGCCAGGCGGTAGCGGCCGGCTTCGACCGGCCAGCCGTCGCGGGCGTCGGCCGTGATCCGGTCGGTGAAGTGGCTCTTCGAGCGCCGGAAGGGTTGGTGTCCGTAGGCCGTGTTGCTGTTGGGGCCGTTCGCCCCGGGGCCGGCGGTGTCCGTCCCGGCGGTGCCGTCCATCGGTCGCTCCTCCCGCAGTGCTCGCGCCCGGACCACTTCGGCGGCGGCGGTGTGCGGTGCCGGTTCCGCGGGCGGTGGGCATCGGTCTCCGTTCGTCTGCCCGGTTCCGGAGGGGATGTGCCCCTGAGGTCCGGTACGGACGGTCCGGCCCGGCCGGCCGGGCCGGTGCGCGCCGGCAGGCGGAAGGGCAGCGGCAGACCGCCCCGCCTCGAACGTCCCCGTCCGCCCGGCCGGCGTCAGCGGCGCGGCAGGCTCGAGTCGCGGACGACGAGTTCGGGCTGGAGGACGATGTGCTCGTGGCGGTGGTCCGCCATGTCGCCGCCGGACTCCTGGAGGAGCAGTTCGGCGGCCAGCGTGCCCATCCGGACGGCCGGCTGGCGGACCGAGGTCAGCGGGACGGTCGCGGCCGCGGCGAACTCGATGTCGTCGTAGCCCACGATGGCCATGTCCCGGGGCACGGCCACCCCGGCGGCGAACATCGACTGGAGCAGGCCCAGCGCCAGCAGGTCGTTGGCGCAGAACGCGGCGGTGGGGCGGTCGGCCAGGCCCAGCAGCCTGGCTCCCGCGTCGCGTCCGGCGGGGACGTCCAGGCTCTCGGTGGGGATCTCGCGGAGCGTGTCCGCCTCCAGTCCGGCCTCGGCGAGGGCCCGGAGGGCGCCCTCGCGGCGGTCGCGGATCTGCTGGAGGTGCGGCGGTCCGCTGATGTACGCGATGGAGCGGTGGCCGGCCGCCACCAGGTGCCGGACCGCCAGGGCGCCGCCCGCCACGTCGTCCACCGAGACGGAGCACTCGGCCGCGTCCGCCGCCACCCGGTCCACCAGCACGAACGGGATGCCGTGCCGGCGGAAGGCGTCCAGGTTGCGGCCGGTGGCGTCGGCCGGGGTGAGCAGGACGCCGCGCACCCGCTGCTCGGCGAAGAGGGAGAGGTACTCGGCCTCCTCCTCCGGGCTCTGCGCGCTGTTGCACACCATGACGCGCATCCCGGCCGCCCGCGCCGCGCGTTCGGCGCCGCGCGCGACGTCCACGAAGAAGGGGTTGCCCATGTCGAGGACGAGCAGGGCGACGATACGGCTCCGGCCGGCCCGCAGCTGGCGGGCCGACTCGCTGCGGACGTAGCCCAGCCGTTCGATGGCGGACTGGACCCGGGCACGGGTCTCCACCGCCACCGCGTCCGGGCGGTTGATCACATTGGAGACCGTGCCGACGGAGACCCCGGCGGCCCTGGCCACGTCCTTGATGCCCACCGACTGCGCCGCCATCAGAGCACCGCCCCGGGGACTCGGGCCCGGACCCCGGTTCCGGCACGGGTTCCGGCCCCGTCCGCCCCGCCTCCGGGGCCGATCGGTGCGCGCGTGACGGCGGGGACGCGGGTGACCATCCGGGACTCCTGGAACTGGGGCGGGTGCGAGGCGGAACAGGGGCATGGGCATGGGCATGGGCGCGGGCGTCCACGAGGACGGGGGCGTCCACGAGGGCGGGCGCCGCGGTGAGGGCCGGGGCACGGGCCAGGGCACGGCGCCTCAGTCCAGATGGAAGACCTCGGCCAGCGGGCGCATGGCCTCGTCCGGCCGCGCCCCGCCGGGTGTCTCGAAGAAGGGCGCCATCTCCGCCTGCCAGCGGGCGTTGACCTCCGTCTCCGCCATCGCCCGCAGGGCGGCCCCGAAGTCGTCCGTCTCCAGATAGCCGACGAGCAGGCCGTCCTCGCGCAGGAAGAGCGAGTAGTTGCGCCAGCCGGCCGCGGAGAGCGCGTCGAGCATCTCCGGCCAGACGGCGGCGTGCCGCTCCCGGTACTCGTCGATGCGCTCCCGGCGGACCTGGAGCAGAAAGCAGACACGCCGCATGTCCGGTCCCCTTCCGGTCCCCGTCGGCCGGGCTCAGAAGTCGAAGTCGTCGATGTTGTCCTCGGTGAAGACCGCCGGAGGGCCGAGAACGACCTCTCCGTCCGTGCCGATCGTGTACTCACCGAGCTCCCCGGCCGTGAACGTCTCGCCCTCCGCACCGGTGATCTGCCCGGAGGCGAGGGCCGCCGCGGCGTAGGCGCCGAGGTAGCCCAGCTTCTCCGGGTCCCACAGGGAGAACCGCTCCACCGTGCCGTCCTTAATGTACTTGCGCATCTGGTTGGGCGTGCCGAGGCCGTTCAGGACGACCTTCTTCTTGTACGAGGAGTCGCTGAGGTAGCGGGCCGCCGCGGAGATGCCGACGGTGGTGGGCGAGATGATGCCCTTCAGGTCCGGGTACGCCTGGAGGAGTCCCTGGGTCTGCTGGAAGGACTTCTGGTCGGCGTCGTCGCCGTACGCGACCCGGACCAGATCCATCTTCCGGTAGGCGGGCTTCGTCAGCTCGTCCTTCATGTAGCGGATCCACGCGTTCTGGTTGGTGGCGTTCTGCGTGGCGGAGAGGATCGCGATCTTGCCCTGGTGACCGATCTGCTCGGCCATGTCGCGGACGAGGCTGCGGCCGATCTCCTCGGTGCTCGCCTGGTTGATGAAGAGCTGGCGGCAGTCCTTGGCGGTGTCGGAGTCGTAGGCGACGACCTTGATGTCCTTCCGCATCGCCTGCTTGAGCGGTCCGCACACGGCGTTGGGGTCGTTGGCGGCGATGAGGATCGCGTCCTGCCGCTGCCGGACGAGGGTGTTGATGTACGAGACCTGGGAGGAGGCGCCGGCGTCGGAGGGGCCGACCTCCTTGCCGGTGCCGCCGAACTCCGCGGCCGCGGCGATGCCCGCCTCGTCGACGATCTTCTCGTAGGGGTTGTTGATCTGCTTGGGCAGGAAGGCCAGTTTGAGGCCCTTCCTCAGCGGGGCGTCCGGGTCGGCGGTGGCGCCGGAGCCCCGGGAGGCGGCGGCCTTCTCCTCCGAGTCCTTGGTGGTGCCGGAGCAGCCGGCCAGGACGGTGGCCAGGGCGCAGGCGGCGGCAGTCGCCGCGGCGGCCCGGCGCCGGGCGGGGAGGTTCGCGTACATGGCGGTGGGCCTTTCGGGAGGGCGGGACGGGACGTCGGGGGTGGCGCGGCGGGCTTCGGGAGCGGAACGGCGGATGCGGGCTTCGGGAGCGGGACGGCGGATCACGGTGGCGGGGCGGCGGTGGCCGCGGCCGCGCGCCGGTGCCGCCGTTCCGCGGCCACGGCGACGGCGCGGGGGGTGAGGACGGAGCCGACGAGCAGCAGCCCGGTGACGATCACCTGGACCTCGTTCGCCACGTCGTTGAGGGTGAGGAGGTTCTTGAGGACGCCGATCAGCAGCACCCCGCACACGGCGCCGATGAGCGTGCCCTTGCCACCGTTGAAGTCGACCCCGCCGAGGAGCACGGCGGCGATGACGAGCATCTCGAAGCCGAAGCCGTTGTCGGCGCGTGCGCTGCCGTAGCGGAGGGTGAAGACGATCCCGGCGAAGGCCGCGAGGAGTCCGGTGACGGTGAAGAGGAGCAGCTTGATCCGCTTCACCCGGAGGCCGGCGAAGTACGCGGCCTCCTCCTGCGCCCCGATGGCGAAGAGCGCCCGGCCGAGGGCGGTGGCGTGCAGCGCGACGCCGGTGACCACCGCCAGCGCCAGGAACAGCACCACGGGGTAGGGCAGGAAGGTGCCGGGGAGCGTCGTGGTGTCGCTCGCCCAGCGCGCGTACGTCTCGGGGAAACCGGTCACCGCGTTGCTGCCGAGGACGACCGAGGCGAGACCGCGGTAGAGCGCGAGGGTGCCGATGGTGACGGCGAGCGGCGGCAGCCCGATCCGGGTGACCAGCCAGCCGTTGAGCAGCCCGCCCGCGACCCCGGCCAGCAGCACCACGGGCACGATCAGCTCGAACGCCCATCCGGCTTCCCAGAGGGCGCCGGTGAGGGCACTGGCCAGGCCGAGCACGGAGGCGACGGAGAGGTCCACCTGCCCGGCGACCACCAGCAGGGTCATCGGGAGGGCGATGAGTGCCACCTCGGCGATGTCGTTGAGCGCGAAGGCGAGGTTGCCGGGGTCCGCGAAGCCCTCGGTGGTGGCGAGCCCGGTGGCGAAAACGGCCGTGAGCAGGATGCCGATCACCGTGTCCCAGCGCAGGGCCACGCCCTTCACCCGCCCGGCCGGCCCGGGGCGGGTGGGGCGTCCGCCGGAGCTGCCCCCGGAACGCCCGCCGGGGCGCTGCTCCGGGTGCGGCCGGCCCGCCGCGGTGTCAGACGCCGTCGGCATGGTGGGGGCTCCTCTTCCGCAGGGCGCGGGTGACGCGCAGGTGGACGACGCGGTCGACGCTGATGGCCGCCAGCAGCAGCGCACCCGTGATGGCCCCCTGCCAGAAGGCGTCGACCCTGAGGACGACCAGGGCGCTGCCGATGGTGGTGAGCAGCAGGGCGCCGAGCGCCGCGCCCCAGACGGTGCCGACGCCGCCGGTGATGGCGACGCCACCGACGACGACCGCGCTGACGACCGTCAGTTCCCAGCCGCGGGCGTTGTCGGCGACGACGGTCCCGAACCGGGCCAGCCAGAGGGCTCCGGCGAAGCCCGCGACCGCCCCGGAGAAGAGGTAGGCGGCGAGGACGCGGCGGCGGATCGGGATTCCCGCGAGACGGGCGGCCTCCGGGCTGGAGCCGATCGCGTACAGCTCCCGTCCGCCGTGGTAGGAGCGCAGGTAGAAGGCGGTGGCGGCGAGCACGGCCGCGGTGATCAGCAGCAGATACGGCACACCGAGGAGGCTGCCGCTGCCGAGCCGCAGCACGGCGCCGGGCACCTCGCCCGCGCTGATCTGCTCGCCCTGCGCCCACCAGTAGTCGACGCCCTGGACGATGTACAGCGTTCCGAGGGTGACGACCAGCGCGGGTACCCGGCCGAAGCTGACGAGGACGCCGTTGACCAGCCCGGCGAGCAGCCCGATCCCGGTGCCGACCAGCAGGACGGTGAGCGGCCCGTGCTCCGTGCCGGCGGCGAAGGTGCCGCAGGCGAAGGCGGAGAGGCCGACCACCGAACCGGCCGACAGGTCGATGTTCCGGGTGATGACGACGACCGCCTGGCCGACCGCGAGCAGCACCAGGATCGATGCGTTGAGCAGCAGGTCCTTGACGCCCTGGTCGGACAGGAAGCGGGGGTTGGCCGCCCAGGTGGAGAGGATCAGCAGGGCCAGGGCGCCGGCGATGCTGATCTCCCGGGCCCGGAGGACGGCGTCGGCGAGGGCGCGTGCCGAGCGCCCGGTGGCGGGCGGGGCCGCGGGGGGCGGCCGGAGGGTGGTGGTCATGCCGCCCGCTCCTTCCCGGCGAGCCCGGTGGCCGCGGCCATGACGGCGGTTTCGGTGGCCCGTTCCCGGGGGATCTCGGCGGTCAGCCGGCCCTCGTGCATGACGAGGACCCGGTCCGCCATGCCGAGCACCTCCGGGAGATCGGAGGAGATCATCAGCACCGCGAGCCCGTCGGCCGCGAGCGAGGACAGCAGGCGGTGCACCTCGGCCTTGGTCCCGACGTCGATGCCGCGGGTGGGTTCGTCGACGACGAGCACCGAGGGGCCGGTGGCGAGCCACTTGGCCAGCACGACCTTCTGCTGGTTGCCGCCGGAGAGCACCCCGGCCGGGTCGGAGAGGCGGCCGTACCGCAGGTGCAGCCGCACGGCCCAGTCGGCGGCCCGTCCGCGTTCGAGGGAGCGGCGCACCAGGCCGGCTCCGCCGAGCCGGCCGAGGCCGGTCAGCCCGATGTTGCGTTCGATGGAGAGGTCCATGACCAGGCCCTGGCGGCGGCGGTCCTCGGGGACGAGCGCCAGCCCGGCCGCCATGGCGGCGGTGGGGGAACCGGCGCGCAGCGGCCGCCCGTTGACGCGCACCTCTCCGGCGTCCGGGCGGTCGATGCCGAAGACGGCCCGCGCCACCTCCGAGCGCCCGGCGCCCACCAGGCCGGCGAGGGCGACGATCTCGCCGCGGCGCACGTCGAAGGAGACGTCGCGGAAGACGCCCTCGCGGGTCAGCCGGCGCACCGACAGGGCCGTCTCCCCGACGTCCGCGGGCCGCTTGGGGTAGAGGTCGTCGAGCTCACGGCCGACCATGCGGTGGACGAGGTCCTCCTCGGTGAGGCCGGCCAGCGGCTCGGAGGAGACCCGTTGGCCGTCGCGCAGGACCGTGACCCGCCGGCACAGCTCGAAGATCTCCCGCAGCCGGTGGGAGATGAAGAGCACGGCCGTGCCCTCGGCGCGCAGGCTCTCCACGACCCCGAACAGGCGTGCCGTCTCGGTGCCGGTGAGGGCGGCCGTGGGCTCGTCCATGACGAGCACCCGGGCGTCGAAGGAGAGGGCCTTGGCGATCTCGACGATCTGCTGGTCGGCGATCGACAGGCCGCGGGCGGGCCGGTCGGGGTCGGGGTCCACGCCGAGCCGTCGCATGAGGGAGGCGGTGGCGTCGCGGACGGCGGCGCGGTCGATGCGGCCGAGGGCGGGGCGGAAGGGGCGGGAAGGGCGGGAGGGGCGGGAACCGTCGGAGGGGGCGGGGGTCCGGAAGGGGCGGGAGACGCGCGGCAGGCGGCCCATGAAGACGTTCTCCGCGACGGAGAGGTCCGGGAAGAGCGTCGGCTCCTGGTGGATCACCGCGATGCCCGCGTGCCGGGCGTCGGCGGGACCGTGGAAGACGACGGGGCGGCCGTCGAGCAGCAGTTCGCCCGCGTCCGGGCGGTGGACCCCCGCGAGGATCTTGATGAGCGTGGACTTGCCTGCGCCGTTCTCCCCCGCCAGGGCGTGGGCCTCACCGGGGAACAGCTCCAGGGAGACGCCCCGCAGGGCGCGGACGGCGCCGAAGGACTTGTGCACGGCGCGCAGGGACAGGACGGGTTCGGCGGGGGCGCAGGGACCGGCGGGCTCCTGGGATTTCCGGGGCTCCGGGGCCCCGGCGGGTCCCGCGCCCGGGTCGGGCTCGTTCATGGGGGCTCCTCGGCGGCGGGGGCGGCTCGACGGTTCCGGGGCCGGGACGGCGAAGGGGTGGGAAGCGAGCAGGGTGGATGAAAGGATTCATCCAGTTGCCGGGGAACGTAGAACCGCCCCGGCGGCGGCGTCAATGGGCGTGCACGCGGAAGTTCCCGATCTTCGCCCGTGAGCCAGGGCTGTCGGGCCCGGTCGGTCCGTTCCGCACCTTGACAGCCCTGGAAGGCGCCCTTAGTTTCCGAGTCAAAACGATTCAATGCCGAGGCCCGGGGAGCGCCGATCCATGACTGCCGCCGTATCCGCCGTGCAGGCGGCCCTGAGGTCCCAGGCCATCGAGACGCCTTCCTGGGCGTACGGCAACTCGGGCACCCGGTTCAAGGTGTTCGCACAGCCCGGCGTCCCGCGCACGGTCCGGGAGAAGCTCGACGACGCCGCCCAGGTGCACCGGCACACCGGCGTCGCGCCGAGCGTCGCCCTGCACATCCCCTGGGACCGGGTGGACGACTACGCGGCGCTCGCCGCGTACGCCCGGGAGCGGGGACTGCGGCTGGGCACGGTCAACTCCAACGTCTTCCAGGACGACGACTACAAGCTCGGCTCGGTCACCCACCCCGACCCGGCCGTGCGCCGCAAGGCCACGGACCACCTGCTGGAGTGCGTCGCCATCATGGACGCCACGGGATCGCGGGACCTGAAGCTGTGGTTCTCCGACGGCACCAACTACCCCGGCCAGGACGACACCGCCACCCGTCAGGGCCGGCTCGCCGAGGCCCTGGCCGAGGTGTACGAACGGCTGGGCGAGGGGCAGCGGATGCTGCTGGAGTACAAGCTCTTCGAACCGTCCTTCTACACGATGGACGTGCCGGACTGGGGCACCGCCTACGCGCACTGCCTCAGACTCGGGCCCAGGGCACGGGTGGTGGTCGACACCGGGCACCACGCCCCCGGAACCAACATCGAGTTCATCGTGGCCCTCCTGCTGCGCGAGGGAAGACTCGGCGGCTTCGACTTCAACTCCCGCTTCTACGCCGACGACGACCTCATGGTGGGCGCCGCCGACCCCTTCCAGCTCTTCCGCATCCTGCACGAGGTGGCCAAGAACGGCGGCTTCCGGGACGGGGACGGCATGGAGGGCGTCGCCTTCATGCTCGACCAGTGCCACAACATCGAGGCCAAGATCCCCGGGGTGATCCGCTCGGTGATGAACGTCCAGGAGGCCACCGCCAAGGCCCTGCTGGTCGACCTCGACGCGCTGCGCGCCGCACAGCGGGCCGGTGACGTCCTCGGCGCGAACGCCGTCCTGATGGACGCCTACAACACCGATGTCCGCCCGCTGCTCGCCGGACTCCGCGAGGAGCAGGGGCTGCACCCGGACCCGATGGCCGCCTACCGGGAATCCGGCTGGCAGGAATGGATCGTCGCGGAGCGCGTGGGGGGCGAACAGGCCGGCTGGGGAGCCTGAGCCGGCCCGTCCCGTCCTGCCCGCGCCCCCGGCTCACCCGCCCCCCGCCTCACCCGGTCCGCCGATACACCCGGCCGATCGCCCGCCTGTTCCACCGGACGCCCCGCCGGTACGCCGCCCGCGCGGCGGTACCCCGGTCCCCCGCACCGTCGTCTCCCGCCCCCTCCCCGCCACTCCGCCCCGCCAGTCCGCACGCCTCCCCCGCACCGGCCCGTCCCCGTACCGAAGGGCTCCGCCATGGCTGCCACCGTCCCCACCGTCCGCCCCGAGGTCGCCGCCCTGCTCGAACGCGCGCACCGGCTGGGCTCCGACCCCCGGAACACCAACTACGCGGGCGGCAACGCCTCCGCCAAGGCCACCGCCACCGACCCGGTCACCGGCGGCCCGGTCGAGCTGATGTACGTCAAGGGCTCCGGCGGTGATCTCGGCACCCTCACCGAAGCCGGGCTCGCCGTGCTCCGCCTGGACCGGCTGCGCGCCCTGCGCGAGGTCTACCCCGGGGTCGAACGCGAGGACGAGATGGTCGCCGCCTTCGACTACTGCCTGCACGGCCGGGGCGGCGCCGCCCCCTCCATCGACACCGCCATGCACGGCCTCCTCCGCGCCCCCCACGTGGACCATCTGCACCCCGACTCCGGCATCGCGCTCGCCTGCGCCGCCGACGGCGAGGCGCTGACCCAGGAGTGCTTCGGCGACCGCGTGGTGTGGGTGCCGTGGCGCCTCCCCGGTTTCCAGCTCGGGATGGACATCGCCGCCGTCGAGGCCGCCCACCCGGAGGCCATCGGCGTCGTCCTCGGCGGGCACGGCATCACCGCCTGGGGCGCCACCTCCGAGGAGTGCGAGCACAACGCGCTGCGCATCATCCGGGGCGCCGAGGAGTTCCTCGCCGAGCGCGGCCGGGCCGAGCCCTTCGGACCCGTACTCGACGGATACGCACCGCTGCCCGAGGAGGAGCGCCGCGCACGCGCCGCCGCCATCGCCCCGCTGATCCGCGGGCTGGTCTCCACCGACGCCCGCCAAGCCGGCCACTTCACCGACTCCCCCGCCGTCCTCGACTTCCTCTCCCGCGCCGCGCATCCGCGGCTGGCCGCCCTGGGCACCTCCTGCCCCGACCACTTCCTGCGCACCAAGGTCCGCCCGCTGCTGCTGGACCTGCCACCCGGTACACCCCCGGCCGAGACCGCCGCCCGGCTGCGGGAGCTGCACGCCGCCTACCGCGAGGAGTACGCCGCCTACTACACCCGGTACGCGACGGCGGACTCCCCCGCCCTGCGCGGCGCGGACCCGGCGATCGTGCTCGTGCCGGGCGTCGGCATGTTCTCGTTCGGAAAGGACAAGCAGACCGCCCGGGTCGCCGGTGAGTTCTACCTCAACGCGATCAACGTGATGCGCGGCGCCGAGGCCGTCTCCTCGTACGCGCCCATCGAGGAGAGCGAGAAGTTCCGGATCGAGTACTGGGAGCTGGAGGAGGCCAAGCTGCGACGGATGCCGGCGCCCAAGCCGCTGGCGACGCGGATCGCGCTGGTCACCGGCGGCGGCTCGGGCATCGGGCGGGCCGTCGCCCACCGGCTGGCCGCCGAGGGCGCGGCCGTGGCCGTCGCCGATCTGGACGGGGAGCGGGCGCGGACGGTCGCCGGGGAGCTGGGCGGGCCGGACCGGGCGGTCGCCGTCACCGCCGACGTCACCTCGGAGGAGGGGATCACGGACGCCCTGCGGGCCGCGGCGCTCGCCTTCGGCGGGGTGGACCTCGTCGTCAACAACGCCGGGATCTCCGTCTCCAAGCCGCTCCTGGAGACGACGGCCGCGGACTGGGACCGGCAGCACGCCATCATGGCGCGCGGCTCCTTCCTCGTCTCCCGCGAGGCCGCCCGGATCATGACCGAACAGGGCCTGGGCGGCGACATCGTCTACATCGTCTCCAAGAACGGCGTCGTCGCCGGCCCCGACAACATCGCCTACGGCGCCGCCAAGGCCGACCAGGCCCACCAGGTGCGGCTGCTCGCCGCCGAGCTGGGCGGACACGGCATCCGCGTCAACGGTGTCAACCCGGACGGCGTGGTGCGCGGCTCCGGCATCTTCGCCGGGGGATGGGGCGCGCGGCGGGCCGCGGTGTACGGGGTGCCGGAGGAGAAGCTGGGCGAGTTCTACGCCCGGCGAACGCTGCTGGGGCGGGAGGTGCTGCCCGAGCACGTCGCGAACGCCGTCTTCGTGCTGACGGGCGGGGAGTTGAGCCACACCACGGGGCTGCACATCCCGGTGGACGCGGGGGTGGCGGCGGCGTTCCTGCGGTGAACCGGGGACAGGGTCGCGGGCCGGTCCGGTGCGGTGCCGGCACGTGCGGCGGGCGCCTCCCGCGTGCGGTGCGGGGCCCAGGGCGCTGCACGCACCGCGGCGTACGGAGCGCGGGGGTGCACGCACCGCGGGCGCCGTGGGCGCCGTATACCGCGGGCTCCGGTGAGCCCGTCCGCCGCGGCCCCCTGCGCCCTGTCCCCCACGGGTCCGCGGGGGCCCCGTCCACCGCGCCCCGGAAGCGGAGCGCCCGCCCACCTGCCGTAGTCCGGTCCGGCCCGTGCCCCGTACCCCTCGTCGCGACCGCCCCGCCCGTCGTACCGCGACCGCTTCCTGCCCGTCCCCCTTTCCGCCGAGGTGCCGATGACGTCCACCCCTCCGCCCCGCTTCTCCGTCCCCTCCCGTTCCTCCCCGTCCGCCGACGTCCGGGGGCTCGTGTTCGCCGCGGCGGACCTCGGGGCGACCAGCGGCCGGGTGATCCTCGGCCGGTTCGGCCCGGACCGGCTCGACCTGACCGAGGCGCACCGCTTCCCCAACATCCCCGTCCGGCTGCCCGGCGGGCTGCACTGGGACGTCCTCGCCCTCCACCAAGGCGTCCTGGACGGGCTGCGCGCGGCGGCGCGGGCGGGCGGCGTCGCATCCGTCGGCATCGACGGCTGGGCCGTGGACTACGGACTGCTGGACGCCGACGGCCGGCTGCTCGGCAACCCGCACCACTACCGGGACGAGCGCACGGAGCGCGCGCCCGAGCAGGTGTTCGCCGTGGTGCCGCCCGAGGAGCTGTACCGGATCACCGGCCTGCAGCACTTGCCGTTCACCACCGTCTTCCAGCTCGCCTCGGCCCGGGGCAGCGCCCAACTGGACGCCGCGCAAACCCTGTTGCTCGTCCCCGACCTGCTGGTGCACTGGCTGACCGGCACCGTCGGCGCGGAGGCCACCAACGCCTCCACCACCGGACTGTTCGACGCCACCACCCGCACCTGGTCCGCCGCGCTGGCGGACCGGCTCGGCATCCGGCCCGGACTGCTGCCCCCGCTGCGCCTCCCCGGCGAACCGGCCGGGACCCTGCTGCCGCACGTCGCCGCGTACACCGGGCTGCCGCCCTCGACCCCCGTCACCACCGTGGCCTCGCACGACACCGCCTCGGCGGTCGCCGCCGTGCCCGCCCGCGGAGCGGACTTCGCCTATGTCTCCTGCGGCACCTGGTCCCTGGCCGGTCTGGAGCTGGACGCGCCCGTGCTCACCGAGGCCGCCCGGACCGCCGGCTTCACCAATGAACTGGGCACGGACGGCACCGTCCGCTTCCTCCGCAACATCATGGGCCTGTGGCTGCTGACGGAGACCCTCGGCACCTGGGCGGCGCGGGGCCTGCCGCACGCT
Source organism: Streptomyces xinghaiensis S187 (assembly GCF_000220705.2). Taxonomy (GTDB): domain Bacteria; phylum Actinomycetota; class Actinomycetes; order Streptomycetales; family Streptomycetaceae; genus Streptomyces; species Streptomyces xinghaiensis. Next base: position 3,399,839 of record NZ_CP023202.1, read on the forward strand.
CTCGGGCCGCTGCTGGACGAGGCGGCACGGGCCCGGCCGTTCGCCGCCGTCATCGACCCGGACGCGCCCGGGTTCCTGCCGCCCGGTGACATGCCCGCCCGGATCGCGGCCTTCTGCGAGCGCACCGGGCAGACGCCCCCGGAGAGCCCGGGCTCGCTGGTGCGCACCATCCTGGAGGCGCTGGCCCTGGCCCATGCCCGGACGGTGCGGCGGGCGGCGGAGCTGACGGGACGGGACGTGGCCGTGGTGCATCTGGTCGGCGGCGGCTCGCGCAACGCACTGTTGTGCCAACTCACCGCCGACGCGGCCGGGTTGCCCGTCGTGGCCGGACCCGCCGAGGCCACGGCCATCGGCAGTCTCCTCCTCCAGGCCCGCGCCCACGGCGCCGTCGGGGACGACCGCTCCGCACTGCGCCGGCTGGTCGCCGCGACGCAGCCGCTACGGCGCTACGAGCCGGGCGGCGACCGGCGTGCCTGGGCCGCGGCCGCCGCCCGGACCGGGCAGCGCAGTCCCTGAGGCCCGGGCCGGCTCCCGCCCTTGACGCGCGGCAGGCCCTCCGGACACCGGCCGGGGTCAGGACCGGCCGGACTCGATGGTGACGCCGAGCGGGATGCCGATCTCGGCGGCCATCACCCGGCCCGCCTCCTCCTCCAGCGAACCGTCGTCCGTCTTGGCCTCGGCGTCGAGGTCGAGGCCGTCCAGCTCCTCCAGCGGACTGCCGGTCCGGATGTGGCTGAGCAGCGACTGGAGAGCGCGGAGGGCGGCCGAGGCCGTCGGGCCCCAGGTGTTGAAGTACGAGAACTGCCACCACCACAGCGCCTCGGCGACCCGGCCGGCCTTGTAGTGGGCCATGCCGTGCCGCAGATCGCTGATGATGTCGGCGAGGTCGTCGGAGATCCGGTGCGGCACCGGCTCGCTCCGCGGCACGTACGGGTCGAAGACCTCGGAGTAGACGTCCGCCGGTTCGAGCAGCACCGCGAACCGCTCGCGCAGCTCGTCCATGTCGGGCTCCGGGCCGGTGTCCGGCTCGTACCGCTCGACGGGGACGAAGTCCTCGTGCGCGCCGAGCCGCCCGCCGGCCAGCAGCAGCTGCGAGACCTCCAGCAGCAGGAACGGGATCGCGCTGCCGGGTTCGTCGCCCTTCGCCACCTCCGTGACCGCGACCAGGAAACTCTCGATCTGGTCCGCGATCTGAACGGAGAAGTCGTCCGGGTTCATCTGGGGGTTGTGCAGCGTGGCGTCAGACATCGAGCAGTCGTCTCCCTTCGAAGGCACGCCCGAGGGTGACCTCGTCGGCGTACTCCAGGTCCCCCCCGACCGGGAGGCCGCTGGCCAGTCGTGTGACCTTCATGCCCATGGGCTTGATCATGCGCGCGAGGTAGGTGGCCGTGGCCTCTCCCTCGAGGTTCGGGTCGGTGGCCAGGATCAGCTCGGTGACGGTGCCGTCGGCGAGCCTGGCCAACAATTCCCGTATACGCAAATCATCGGGCCCTACACCCTCGATCGGACTGATCGCTCCGCCGAGGACGTGATAGCGGCCGCGGAACTCCCGGGTGCGCTCGATGGCGACGACGTCCTTGGGCTCCTCGACCACGCAGATGACGGACGGATCGCGGCGCGGGTCCTGGCAGACCCGGCACCGCTCCTCCTGCGCCACATTGCCGCACACCTCGCAGAACCGGACCCTGGCCTTCACCTCGGTCAGCGCCTGGGCGAGCCGGCGGACATCGGTGGGCTCCGCCTGGAGGATGTGGAAGGCGATCCGCTGCGCGCTCTTGGGACCGACGCCGGGCAGCCTGCCCAACTCGTCGATGAGGTCCTGGACCACGCCTTCGTACACGGGCCGCCTTCTCCTTCTTCTCTTCCCGCCGCCGCCTCACCGGGCCGGGGCCCGGAGCGGTGGGGCGGCGGTGCTGTGCCGCTGTCCCGCGGTGTTGCCGTTCTGCCGTGTTGCTGTCCTGCTGCGGTGCTGCTGTGCTCAACCGGTCGCCGGGCGGCCGCGGTTGGCCGGGCGGGGACCCGGACGGGAGACCGCGGCCGGGGTCCGGACCGGCCGGCTCAGAAGGGCAGGCCCGGCATTCCGCCGAGCCCCTGGGTCAGCGGGCCCAGCTTCTCCTGCTGGAGCGCGCTCGCGGCGGCGTTGGCATCGCGCACCGCCGCCAGGATCAGGTCGGCGAGGGTCTCCGTGTCCTCAGGGTCCACCGCCTTGGGGTCGATGACCAGACCCTGGAGCTCACCGGATCCGGACACCGTGACCTTGACGAGCCCACCGCCCGCGGAGCCCTCGACCGACGACTCGGCCAGCTCCTGCTGCGCCTCGGCGAGGTCCTGTTGCATCTTCTGGGCCTGCTGCAGCAGCTGCTGCATATCGGGCTGGCCACCACCGGGAAACACGCGAGTTCGCTCCTGGCATCGACAACGGTTCGGTCTTCGCTTGACGAGCCTACGTGGTCCCCGGGCGCCGCGCTCTACACCGCAAGAAGGAGAAACCGGTACGGGACACCGACCCGTGCGCCACCGCCCCGGCTTCCGCTCCGCTGCGTATGAGGGCCGTCAACCGTCCGTACACCACGGGACACCAGGGCCTCCGGCGACGAGTGCACTCAAGGGCTGAGGGCACTCGGGGGCCAGTGGTCGCTCCGTGCCGGTGGCCACTCCGGGCCCGCTACTCGTGGGCGATCTCCTCCACGACCGTCGCCCCCAGTTCGCGAACGATCAACTCGTGCCCGGAGAGGGCCGAATCGTCGAGGTCGGGGTCGTCGGCGGCCGGCATGTCGTCCTCCGGGGCCACCGGGGTGCGCCGCGGCTGGCGCGAGGGCTGGGAGGGGACCGGAGCGGTCGCCTCCGGACGGGACCGCGGCTGCGCCGGGGCCGCACCCGGCGACCCCGGGTCCGCGGCGGGCGCCGGTGCGGCGGAGGGCTGGGCCGGAGCGGACTGCCGGGGCCCGGACGGGGCTCCGCCCCCGAAACCGCCTCCGCCACCTCCGCCGAAGCCTCCTCCACCGCTTCCGCCGCCGTAACCGCTTCCGCCGCCGAAGCCCGATCCCGGCCCGGAGGCGGGCGGGGCCGAACCGCCCCCGCCGCCTCCCGTGGTGTCGACCACCGATTCGATCTTCCACTGCACATGGAGCGACTCGGCCAGCGCCTGCCGCAGCACGTCCTCGCTGCCACCGCTGACGAAGCTGTCACGGGCACCCGCGTTCGAGAAGCCGATCTGCAGGGTCGTGCCGTCGAAGCCCATGACATGGGCGTTCTGGCTCAGCAGGATCCAGGTGAACCGGCGGCGGTTCTTGACCGCCTCCAGGATGTCCGGCCACATCTGCCGCACCTGGGCGGCGCCCTGTGCCGACCCCGGCGCGGGAGCGGACGCGGCAGCGTCCGGCGCCGGTGCGGACTCCTGCGGCCCGGGCGCTCCGGCCCCGCCCGGCCCGGCGGCACCGCCTCGCGGCCCCTGGCCGAGCGCGGCGGCCGTGGGCCAGCCGCCGGGCCGGTGGCCCGCGCCCTCCGCACCGGCTGTACCGGGAGCCGCGCCCTGCGCACCGCCCGGTGCGGCACCCGGGCCGCCCGCGCCCGCGCCGGGCCGTCCACCGGGTCGCTGCCCGCCGTCGGCGGCCCCGCCGCCCTGACCTGACGGGGCCCCGCCGCCCTGACCGGGCCAGGCTCCGGCAGGCCGCCGCTCCTCACCGGTGCCCGCGCCCGCACCCGTTCCCGGAGCGGACGCGGCAGGGGGCGCCGCGGCCGGAGCCGCGCCACTCGGCCACCCTCCGGGGCCCGCACCGGGACCGGCCGGGGCCGCTCCGCCCTGCTGCCCCGGGGCACCGCCCGGAGCCGTCGTCCTTCCCTGCTCCTCCCCCGGGCCGCCCGCCCCGGGGGAGACCGGAGGCGGCCCCTGAGCCGCCGGGGCCGTGGGCTCCTGACCGGGAGCCGGCGGCTGCTGCGCGGCCCGGTTCGGCAGCGCGGCCCGGGCCGCGGCGGGCCCCGCCGGACCGGACGGACCGCCGGCCGGGGCCGCGTAGGCGTCCGGACCGGGCCCCGGGACCTGGCCGCTCATCCCGGCTCCCCCCGCGCCCATGGCCGCGCCGCCCGCGAGGGCCCCGCGCTCCAGCCTGTCCAGCCGGGCCTGGAAGGAGCGCTCGTCGTCGAAGGCCGCGGGCAGCAGGACGCGCGCGCAGATCAGTTCGAGCTGGAGCCGCGGGGAGGTGGCCCCGCGCATCTCGATGAGCCCGGTGTTCACCAGGTCCGCGGCCCGGCTCAGCTCGGCCGCGCCGAACCGCTCGGCCTGCGCCCGCATCCGGTCGAGGACATCGGCCGGGGCGTCGATCAGCCCCTTGTCGGCGGCGTCCGGCACGGCGGCCAGGATGACCAGGTCGCGCAGCCGCTCCAGCAGATCGGCGACGAAGCGGCGCGGGTCGTTGCCGCCCTCGATGACGCGGTCGGTGACCTCGAAGGCGGCGCTGCCGTCCCCCGCCGCGAAGGCGTCCACGATGGCGTCGAGGAGGGAGCTGTCGGTGTAGCCGAGCAGGGCGGTGGCCATGGCGTAGGTCACGCCGTCCTCGGCGGCGCCCGCGAGGAGCTGGTCCATCACGGACATCGAGTCCCGCACGGAGCCGGCCCCGGCCCGTACGACCAGCGGCAGCACGCCCTCCTCGACAGGGATGGCCTCGCGCTCGCAGACCTCGGCGAGGTAGTCCCGCAGGGTGCCGGGGGGCACCAGCCGGAACGGGTAGTGGTGCGTCCGCGACCGGATCGTGCCGATGACCTTCTCGGGCTCGGTGGTCGCGAAGATGAACTTGAGGTGCTCCGGCGGCTCCTCGACCACCTTCAGCAGGGCGTTGAAGCCCGCCGGGGTGACCATGTGCGCCTCGTCGATGATGTAGATCTTGTAACGACTGGAGGCGGGGCCGAAGAACGCCTTCTCGCGCAGGTCACGGGCGTCGTCCACACCTCCGTGCGAGGCGGCGTCGATCTCGATGACGTCGATCGAACCGGGGCCGTTGCGGGCGAGGTCGCGGCAGGACTGGCAGTCACCGCAGGGCTGGGGCGTCGGCCCCTGCTCGCAGTTCAGGCAGCGGGCGAGGATCCGGGCGCTGGTCGTCTTGCCGCAGCCACGCGGCCCGCTGAACAGATACGCGTGATTGACCCGGTTGTTCCGCAGCGCCTGCTGCAGCGGGTCGGTGACATGCGACTGCCCGATGACCTCCGCGAAGGTCTCGGGACGGTAGCGGCGGTAGAGCGCGAGGGACGACACGCATACGACGATATCGGCCGCCGCCGACAACCGGCCCCACCCCGCGAATGACCCCGCGCACACGACCCGAGGCGCCTCGCCCGCCCCGCCCCCGGGCCCGTCCCCGCTCACCGGCCGGTCCCGGGAACGTCAACGCCCCCCACGCACCCGCCAGAGCCCACTTACCCTTGCTGCCTTCCGGCCCTGGGGGAGTTCGGTGAGATAGCGCCACGTGAGGGGCTGGCCCCTACCCTAGCGGATCCCGGACCCCGATTCGAACCGGCGGGGGTACCCACCGGACGCCCGCACACCGCCCGGCGACAGCCCCGCCCGGCCGCCGCCGGAAGCCCGGGGTACGGGTTCGCTAGCACTGCCTCGCGTCTTGTATTGTTTGCGGCGGAGGATTCGCCTAGAGGCCTAGGGCGCACGCTTGGAAAGCGTGTTGGGGGCAACCCCTCACGAGTTCGAATCTCGTATCCTCCGCAGCCGCCTGTTCAGGCGCACGGAAGACCCCGGACCGCTTCAACGGTCCGGGGTCTTCGGCTTTCCCCGGTCTCGGTTTCAGCTCTCCATTCCTGACATGCGCGACATTCTTCGCGATGCGCCGCGAGGCCTCTCCAGCCGGCGCCGAACGCCCGGACCGGCAGACGCACGGCAACGCCAGAAGATAGGAGTATGTTTTATGGAGGTGTACTTCTATATCTGAGGCGGCTCATGGACAAGCCTGTCGAGATGTTCGACCGAGATTACGAGTGGTCAGCGCTGAGCCGGTTCATCGCCGATCCTCAGCCGGGAGCGACTCTGGGCGTGGTCTCCGGGCGTCGCCGCCAAGGCAAGACATTCCTGCTGGATGCCGCCTGCCGTGCCGCCGGAGGGTTCTATTTCGGTGCGACCGAGGCCGCCGACGCCGAGTCGCTACGGCGGATCAGCACAGCGCTGACCGCGCACGTCCGCCCCGCAAGCCCGTTCCACTTCGCCAACTGGGCGGAAGCCGTCGACGCTCTACTCGCGCTCGGCGCCGAGCGGCCCGTCCCCGTAGTGATCGACGAGTTTCCGTATCTTGCCAAGGCCAACCCGGAGCTGCCCTCGATCATCCAAGAGGCGTTGCGGCCTCTGCGTGACCAGCGCACGGGCTCCCGCACCCGGCTGCTGCTGTGCGGCTCGGCGCTGTCCTTCATGGGCCGACTGCTGTCGGGCAGCGCCCCATTGCGCGGACGGGCGGGGCTCGAACTGGTCGTCCGCCCCCTGGACCACCGCCTCGCCGCCGAGTTCTGGGGCATCACCGACCCCCACCTGGCGATGAAGGTGAACGCGATCGTGGGCGGCACCCCCGCCTACCGGCGCGAATTCGCACGCGGCGACACGCCAAAGGGGCCGGATGACTTCGACGACTGGGTCGTCCGCACCGTCCTCAATCCCGAGACGCCTCTCTTCCGCGAGGCCCGCTATCTGCTGGCCGAAGAGCCCGACCTTCGCGACACCGCCTTGTACCTGTCCGTTCTGGCGGCCGTCGCCGACGGCAACGCCACCCGCGGGGGCATGGCCGGCTACCTGGAACGCAAGGCCACCGACATCGCCCACCCCATCAACGTCCTCGAAGACGCGGGTCTGCTGCACCGTGACGCGGACGCCTTCCGCGACAACCGGCCCACCTACCGCATCGCCGAACCGCTGATCGGCTTCTACCACGCGATCATGCGACCGGTATGGGACCAGCTCGAACGCCCCGGCAGCGCGACCCGGGTCTGGCAGGCCAGCCGCCGCCGTTTCGTCAGCAATGTCCTCGGGCCCCACTTCGAACAGGTCTGCCGCGACTGGGCCCTGCATCATGCCGACGCCGACGTACTCGGTGGCCTGCCCGCCCGCGTCGGACATGGAGTGGTCCACGACCTCAAAGCCCGCACGGGCCACGAGATCGACGTGGCCGTTGTGGGTATCGCCGACGGACATGCCAAGCCCCCGCTCCTGGCAATCGGCGAAGCCAAGTGGAACGACACCATGGGCATCGCCCACATCGAACGTCTCAAGCACATCCGCGAGCTCATCGCCCGGGCCGGCCGCTACGACACCACCAGCACTCGCTTGCTGTGCTTCAGCGGAGCAGGCTTCAACGACAAGGCATACGCAGCCGCCGAAGCCTCACCGAGCGTTCAACTCGTCGGCCTGAACAGTCTCTACGGCCGGGCGTAAGCAAGCCCTCCCGGTGAAGCCGGCAGCCGTGGCGCCCCCTCTCCCGGCAGCGCCGGCGCGGCCCCCTACGGCGGGGCCTGTCCGCCGGGTGTGGCGGCGGACGTTCCGGTCCGGTTCGCGGGCGGTTCGGTCGGGGTGGGGGTCGCCCATGTGTCCGCCGGTTCCCGCGTGGCGGTGCCCGGACCGGTCGGCGGGCGGGACTCCTCGGGGCGCGGGCTGCCGGAGGGAACAAGGCCGGGGGTCTCCGGCGCGGTCGACGGGGTGGGCTCCGCCGGCGGGGTGGAGGGCGTCACCCGGCCGTGGGTGGGCGGGGGCGCCTGGGGGACTGTCGGGGTCGCGGGCGCTCCCGGTGACGCCAGGTAGAACGGCAGGGCGACGAGGGCCGCGACGGCGGCGGACAGGCCGGCGCCGGCCGCGGTGCGCAGCAGCCGGCGGCGGGACGCGGCGCGGCGGATCGCCTCGTAGCGGCCGGGGGGCGGGCCGAGGCGGTCGGAGGCGGGCCGCAGGATCACCGCGAGGGGGTCGTCGGGCTCGAAGGGGGGCTCGGGCTCCGGACCGTCGTCAAAGCGTGTGGTCAAGGCTTCTCCTCAGGTGTGCGCGGAGCAGTTCACGGGCCGCGTGGAGATCGGCCTTGACGGTTCCTTCCTTGCGCCCGGTCAGCGCGGACACCTCCCGGATCGGCATGTCAGCGTAGTAGTGCAGCAGGATCGGGACCCGCAGCCGCTGCGGCAGCGACTGCACGAGCAGGCGCACCGACGGGTCGGACTGTTCGGTGTGCGGGCGGACGGCGGCCTCGGTGGTGGCACGGCGCACCGCCTTGCGTTCGCGCTCCAGCTTGCGCCAGTGGTCCCGGACGAGGTTGGCCGCGGTGACGTAGAGGAAGCCGCGGGGCTCCTCCACGGACGTCCAGCGGGCCCAGAGCCGGGTGAACGCCTCCGAGGCGACCTCGTGGGCCGTCTCGTCGTCGTCGACGAGACGGCGGCACCAGCCGGCGAGGCGCGGGTAGAGGGCGGCGAACAGCTCGGACGCCGCCTCGTCACGGGACCGTTTCAACGCTCTCCAGGGTCGTGGTGGTGTGCCGTGCCCGGCTGGGAGGATGCCGGGCCGCCGGTGTGCGTTCCACCGGCCCGGCGTCCGTTCCGGGGCCGGGGTTTGTTCCGGAAGAGGGCTTGTTCCGGGGTCAGGGGCCCGGCGGGCTCGGTGCGGCGAAGGCGATCACGTTGTCGCGGTAGCCGTCGGCGGTGCGGGGGCCGCCGCAGGTGATCAGCCGCAGCTCCGGGCGGTCCACGTCCCCGTAGACGTCGTCGGCCGGGAAGTCCGCCCGGGCGACCGTCCGTACGGTGCTGACGGCGAAGGCCACCGTCGTGCCGTTCTCCAGGCGCACCTCGATCCGGTCGCCGCGGCGCAGCCGCGCGAGGTGGCGGAAGACCCCGTCCCGGCCCTCGCCGACCGTGACGTGGCCGAGGATGACCGAGGGGCCGGTCCGCCCCGGGGGCGGCGAGTGCCGGTACCAGCCGGCCCGGTCGCCGGCCGTGGCCGGCGGCACCTGCACGGTGCCGTCCGCCGCCAGCCCCAGCCGCATGACCGGGGTGTCCACCCCGATGGCCGGGATCCGCAGCCGGACCGGCACCGCCGCCGGACGCCCGGAGGTCCGCCCCGGCTTCCCGGTGGCGGGGGAGGACAACGGCGGTGACGGGGGCGGCGGGCTGCTGCCGGAGGACGGGGCCGCGGCCCCGCGGCCTCCGCACCCCACCAGCAGGGAGGACACCGCCGCGGTGGCGAAGGCGCGCCTGGAGAGCGGCATCACGGGTCAGGCCCCGGCCGCCCGCCGGCGGCGTACGACGAGGGCCCCCGCGCCGCCCGCGACGAGCACCGCGGCGGCGGCACCGCCGATCAGCCCGCCGCCGGTCCCGGACGGCGAGGCGTCCGCGGTCACTCCGGTGTCGGGAGCGCCCGACGGGACGACGGAGACCTGTCCCTCGGCCGGCTCGCGGGACGGTTCGACGGTGGGGACCGGGGAGGCGGGAGCCGGCGCCTCGGACGCTTCGTCCCGCGGAGCCTGCGAGTCCGGGGCCGGCGCCTCGGTGGGGACGGCCGTGGGGGCCGGGGAGGCGTCCGCGGCCGGACGGGCCGTGAGGGCCTCGGCCGCCCCGCCGGCGAACGCGGGCCCGGTGCCCGCCAGCACGGCGGTGCACGCGAGTGCGAGGGCACTGAGGACAGTTCGGCGCATGGGATCGCTCTCTTTCGTCGGTCCGCCCGGGTGCCCGGCGGACTGGGTGACGGTCGAGCGGAGAGACGAGGCGGCGGCGGAGCGGGTTGTAAAGAGCGGGCAAAGTCCGGTTTCCGGCAGCTCGCCGGAGGCGCAGGCGCCTCAGCGTTTGACGCGGCCGCGGACGGCCAGGACGGCGAGGCCGAGCAGGAGGGGTTCGGTGAGGCGGGAGGCCATCTCGATGTAGACGCCCGCGGTGGTCAGTTCGGCTTCGGCGGAGCGGAAGACCACCGAGTTGACCGCGACCCGTACCGACTTCTCCCACCGTTCGGTGGTGAGGCGTTCGGCCAACGGGCCGTCCGGCGCGGTCGGTTCGGCGGCTGGTTCGGTGGCCGGTTCGCCGGCCGGCTGCGCGCTCCCGCGGTCCGGTCCGGCCGCCTGCCCCGGCTCGGGGACGGCCGCGGGTATGCCCCACAGCATCAGCGCCAGCACGGTGACGGAGACGGCGCCCAGCAGCCAGCACATGGCCCGTGAGGCGCGCAGCCCGTAGCCGGAGAGCGCCCAGTAGGTCGTCAGCAGTCTCCGTTCGGCGGAGGCCCGGGTGGGGTCGTGCCGGCGCATCTCCATCTCGCCGTAGTAGAAGTCGGCGGCGTCCGGTTCGTTCTTGCCGTCCTCCAGGGACTTGCGCAGCTGGCGGTAGAGCACGGCCAGGGCGGCGGGCTCCGGGGGGCGCGTGCCGTCGGGCGGCGGTTCCCAGCCGTGCGGCCGTCCGGGGCGGCGGCCGGATTCCCGCCCGGCCCGCCAGTGGTGCTCCTCGGCCAGGGTGCTGCGCCGGGCCCAGCGGCGCGGCGGGGTCCCGGTCCGGCCGGCCGGGCTCCGGCCGAAGACGCACCGGCCCTCCAGGCGCAGCTGGTCGAGGTGGAGGGTGCCGGAGAAGCGGCAGGCGGTGAGGTCCACGTCGTTGAGCGTCAGATGCGCGGCGTCGGCTCCGGTCAGCGAGAGGATCCGGACCGCCGGGTCGCCGTCCGGCAGTTCCGCCCCGGGGACCGTCCCGCCCTCCGGGGCGGTGAAGGGGGCCGGGGCCGCGGCCACGGTGAGGGGGTATTCGAGGACGGCGTCGGTCAGGTCGACGCCGGCGTAGCGCAGCCGGAGCGTGGCCGTGGACGACCAGCGGGTCCGTACGCAGACCGCCTTCGTGACCGCTGCTTCGACGACGACGGGCGCCGCGAACACCGCACCGGCGAGGACGAGGGTGTCGGCGCAGGTCAGCGGGCCGAGTACGGGCGCGTCGTCGAACCGCGCCATGTCGAAGCGGGCGTTGCCCGCGAAGCGTGCGCCGTGGAACAAGGTCTGCCCGGAGAACTGTGCCCCGCCGAAGCCCGCCGATCCGCGGAACTCCGTCCCGTCGAAGCCGGCGGCGCCGGAGAACCGGGTCACGGTGAAGTAGGCGTCGCCCTGGAACAGGGTGTCGTTGAAGCGGGCGTCACCGGCGAAGCGTGCCGCGCCGAACCGGGCCCGCCCCCGGAACCGGGCGCCGGTGAACCAGCAGGCCCCGTGGAACCGGGAACTGCCGAACCATCCGTCGCCGCCGAACCGCGTGTCGTGGAACCAGGCGCTGCCGCGGAACTGGGCGGCGCCGAAGCCCGCGGTCCCGGCGAAGCGGGCCCCCTGGAACCAGGCGTCGGCGGCGAACTCCGCCCCGGACAACGACATGTCGCCCGCGAACCGCGCCCCGGAGAACCAGGCGTCGCCGGTGAAGCACGCTCCGCCGAAGTCGGCTCCGCCCGCGAACCGCGCCCCGTCGAACCGGGCGGTGCCGATCCGCGGCCGCCGGATGGCGGGGTCGCGCAGCGCGGTGAGGAGGGCGGTGAGCAGTTCCTGGGTGAAGGGGGTGCCGCGGTGGTCGACATCGGCGCCCGGGGTCAGGGAGGCCAGATAGGCGGCCCGGTCGGCGTCGGTGAGATGGGCGAGGCAGGCGCCGTGCTCCCCGACCGGGGTCCCGTCACAGGCGGGCGGGCCGGCGGCGGGGCCCGCGCCGGGGCCGGTGCCGGTGCCGATTCCCGTGCTCGCGCCGGTCGTTCGGCTCTGTCTGTCCACGTCGTCCTCCGCGGGAAGCCTAGTGGCGATCGGTCACGGGCCCGGTACGGAGGGGGAACTCCACGGGCCGGACGGCCACGTGGACGGCGGAGCCCGGGGGCGCAGCCGGAGGCCGGGGCACCGGGGACCTGCGTGCGGGGCGGCCGGTGCGGCGGCGGTGTCACGGAACCGTAAGCACTCGGCGGCCCGTTTCCGGGCCGGTGGCGCCTAGATTCGCCGCTGACACACCGAATCCTGGGAGCTGCCATGCGCGTCCGTGTCCCCGTCCACCGCTCGTTCCTTCCGGCCCTCGCGGCCGCCGTCCTCCTCACCGTCGCCGGGTGCGGTTCCGGCGGGGAGTCCGGCGCGTCCGGCGGATCGGGGGAGGCGGGCACCGCCGCCGGATCCTCGCCGGAGGCCGGGTCCGGCGAGGAGCCGGCCGACGGGGCCGGCACGGACGGCGGGACGGAGGACGGGGACGCGAACGGGTCGGCGGAGGTGCCCGACGCCTTCCGGTTCACCGGACAGACCCTGGACGGACAGAAGTTCGACGGAGCGGAGCTCGCGGGCAAGCCCACCGTGCTGTGGTTCTGGGCCCCGTGGTGCCCCAAGTGCAAGGCACAGGCCCCGGAGACGGCGAAGGTGGCACAGGAGTTCGAGGGGAAGGCGCACGTGGTCGGCGTCGCGGGCCTCGACAAGCCGGCGGCCATGAAGGACTTCGTCAGCTCCGCGAAGGTCGGCGGCTTCCCCCAGCTCAACGACGAACCGGGCGCACTGTGGCGCAAGTTCGGGGTCACCGAGCAGAGCGTCTACGTGGTGCTCGACGACAAGGGCGAGACGGTCTTCACCGGCAATCTGCCGGCCGGTGAGGGACTGGCCGGCAAGGTCCGCGAGCTGGTCGGCTGATCCGCCGTGCCGGACCTCCCTCTCGCGCTGGCCCTGACGGCGGGCATGCTCGCCGCCGTGAACCCCTGCGGATTCGCACTGCTGCCCGCCTACCTCTCCCTGCTCGTCCTGGGCGACGGCGGGGACACCCCCTCCCGCGCGGTCCTGGTCGGCCGCGCGCTGACCGCGACCGCCGCCATGACGGCCGGCTTCACGGCCGTGTTCGCCGTGTTCGGGCTGGCCGTCGCCCCCGTCGCGGGACAGGTGCAGCGGCATCTGCCCTGGTTCACCATCGTCTTCGGGCTGCTGCTGGGCCTCGTCGGCGTCTGGCTGCTGGCCGGCCGCCAACTGCCCGCGCTGCTCCCCAAGCTCCGCCGCGCGCCCACCGTTTCCCGCTCCCTGCCGTCCATGGCCCTGTTCGGCGGCGCCTACGCGATCGCCTCCCTCGGCTGCACCATCGCGCCGTTCCTCGCCATCGTGGTCTCCGCGTTCCGCGGCGGCTCGGTGGCGGCGGGCGTGGCGCTGTTCGCGGCCTACGCGGCCGGGATGGGCCTGATCACCGGTGCGGCCGCGCTGTCGGTGGCCCTGACCCGCACCGCGCGGGTGGGCCGGCTGCGCCGGCTCGGCGGGGCCGCGGCACGGCTGGGCGGCGGGCTGCTGCTCCTGGCCGGCGCGTATGTGGCGTACTACGGCTGGTACGAGATCCGGGTGCTGGACGGCGGTCCGGTCGCCGACCCCGTGGTGGACGGCGCGGGCGCCGTGCAGCGGCTGCTGGCGGGGGCGCTGGCGGAGATCGGTGTGCCCGTGGTGGCCGCGGTGTTCGCCGGGCTGCTGGCGGCGGTGCTCCTCCTCCGCCGCGCCCGCCGAACCGCCGGTGCGGCAGCGGAGCCAGGACGGAAAAAGGCAGGGCAGCAGACGACGGGGCCGGAGACCGGTGACGGCCGGGACCGACCGGCCGCGGAACCGGCCCGGCGCACGCCCGAGCACCGGTGACGCCCGTCCGCGCGTTCGACGGCACCGCCCCCGGGGCCGGCTCCGGGTCCGCGCCCGGGCTCGCCGCCGCCCCCGGTTCACACCGGCGCGGCGTGCCGTGTCCCGCCCCGGGCCGGGTAGCCGAGCGGTCATGGGCGAGATTCTGGTGGGGACGTGTTCCTGGACGGACCGCGCGCTGATCGCCTCGGGCTGGTATCCGCCGGGCCGCCGGGATCCGGAGGGGCGGTTGCGGCACTACGCCGAGCGGTTTCCCGTCGTCGAGGTCGACGCCTCGTACTACGCCCTCCCGAGCCGTCGCAACAGCCTGCTCTGGGCCGAGCGCACCCCGCCCGGCTTCGTGTTCGACGTCAAGGCGTTCTCTCTGCTGACGGGGCATCCGACGCCGCAGGCGTCCCTGCCCGCCGATCTGCGGCCCGCGCTCCCCCGGCAGCGGGGCCGCGGCCCCGGCAGCACCGACCCGGCGCTGCTCGACGAGGTGTGGCAGCGCTTCACCACGGCGCTCGAACCCCTGCGCGAGGCAGACCGGCTGGGCACCGTGCTGTTCCAGTTCCCGCCGTGGTTCGCGCCCGGCGCGCGGGCCGCAGACGCCCTCCACGCTTGTGCGGAGCGCACCGCGGGCCGGCCGGTCGCGGTCGAGTTCCGGCACCCGGACTGGTGGCGCGCGGACACCCGCGAGGCCACGGCCGCCCTGCTGACGCGGCTCGGCTTCGCGGCCGTGGCGATGGACATGGCGCAGGGTCTGCCCGCCTCGGTGCCCCCGGTCACCCCGGTGACGTCGCCGCGGCTGGGCGTGGTCCGCTTCCACGGCCGCAGCACGGCCTGGGGGACCGGCAGCAAGGAGGACCGGTTCCGGCACGGCTACACGGAGGAAGAACTGGCCGCCTGGATACCGAAGGTGCGCGGGATGGCGGAGCGGACGGAGCGGCTCCACGTGCTGTTCAACAACTGCTGCGGTGACGCGGCCGTCCGGGCGGCGGAGTCGATGCGGGCGCTGCTCGGTCTTCCGGCCGGGATTACCTGAGACACCGTCACGGCCCCTCGGCCCCCGCCGGGACGACGAGGACGTCGCAGACCGCCTCCTGCGTCACATGCCGGGCGACACTGCCCAGCAGGGCGCGGCCCAGCCGGCCGTGCCGGGTGCCGGTGCCGACCACGACCAGGCCGGCGCCGTAGCGGTCGGCCAGCTCGGGGACGGCGTCCTCGGCCCGGCCCGGGGTCACCAGGATCTGCGCGGGCGGCGGCACGAGCCCGGCCGCCCCGCGCTCGATCTCCGTCCGCGACCGCTCGGCGGCCGTACCCCGCAGCTGTTCCAGCTCGTGCTCGCCCATCCCCCGCATCAGCAGCAGGTGCTCGCCCGGGACGGTGATCGCGTGGGCCAGCAGATGCTCCGCGCCCGGGGTCAGCGCGATACCGGCTCCGGCCGTGACGAAGGAGGACTCGGACGTGTCGACGGCGAGCAGCACCCTGCCGTAGGGCACCTCGGGAGGGATGCGGACGACCAGCACCGGGACGTCGCTCGCCCGTACCAGGTCCTGAGGGGTGCCGCCGAGGAGCCCCCCGGTCCTCCGGTGCCCGCCGTGCGCCCCGACGACGAGCAGGTCCGCGCCCCGCTCCCCCGCCTCCTCCAGAAGTTCGGCCGCCGTTCCTCCGGAACGCACCACGGCGTGCGCCTCCACCGCTCCCGCGCACCGGCCGAGCTGCGCGCGGAGCCGTTCACCGGCGTGCGCCAGGAGGCCGGGATCCAGATCCGGGTCGGTCACATGGACGGCGGTCAGCGCGGCGCCGTGCTCCGCGGCGAGCGCCGCCGCCCGCCCGACGGCCCGCTCCGCGTGCGCGGAGAGGTCGGTGGCCACCAGGACGTGCCGGGGCGGCCCCGGGCGCACCCGCGTCGCTCCCGCCGGATCGGACATGCCGTCACGCTAGCCCGTCCCCGGCCGGTACGGCACCTCGGAGGGCAGCACGCCGGAAGTCCGCTCGGACACCTCGGCCGCGCTCAGGCACCGGGACCGCCCGCCCCGCCGCCCTCCCGCTCCGCCCGTGCGACGTTCTCCTTGACGAGGAGAAAACTGTCCGGCGTGACGGAGATCGAGTCGATCCCGGCGCCCACCAGGAAGCGGGCGAAGTCCGGGTCGTCGCTGGGGCGCTGCCCGCACAGCCCGGTCTTGCGGCCCTTGCGGTGCGCCGTGTCGATCAGATGCTCGATGCTGCGGGTGACGGCCGGGTCGCGCTCGTTGAACTCCCGGGCCAGCAGCTCCGAGTCGCGGTCGATCCCCAGGGTCAGCTGGGTGAGGTCGTTGCTGCCGATGGAGAAGCCGTCGAAGCGGTCGGCGAACTCCGCGGCGAGGACGATGTTCGAGGGGATCTCCGCCATCACGTAGATCTCCAGCCCCTCCCGGCCGCGTTCCAGGCCGTGGGCGGCCATCGTCTCCAGCACCCGGTCGGCCTCCTGCAGGGTGCGGCAGAACGGGATCATGACGACGGTGTTCGTCAGCCCCATCTCGTCGCGCACCCGGCGGATGGCCCGGCACTCCAGGGCGAAGCCCTCGCGGTAACCCTCGCTGTAGTAGCGGCCGGCACCGCGCCAGCCCAGCATGGGGTTCTCCTCGCCCGGTTCGAACGGCTCTCCGCCGATGAGCCTGGCGTACTCGTTGGTCTTGAAGTCGCTCATCCGGACGATGACGGGCTTGGGCCACCAGGCGGCGGCGATCCGGGCGACGCCGTGGGCGAGCCGGTCGACGAAGAAGGCGGTCTTGTCCTCGTAGCCGCGGGTGAGGGCGTCGATGCGGGCCCGGGCGTCCGCGTCCTCCAGGGTGGCGTGGTGGACGAGCGCCATCGGGTGGATCTTGATGTGGTTGTTGACGACGAACTCCATCCGGGCCAGCCCCACGCCGTCCGCCGGCAACCGCCACCAGCGGAAGGCCGCCGAGGGGTTGGCGATGTTCAGCATGACCCGCGTGCGGGTGGGGGCGATGTCCGCGAGGTCGGTCTCCTGTTCGTCGTAGTCGAGGATGCCGGGGTAGACGCGGCCCTCCTCGCCCTCGGCGCAGGAGACGGTGATCTCCTGGCCGCTGCTGAGCACGGTGGTCGCGTCACCGGTGCCGACGACGGCGGCGAGGCCCAGTTCCCGGCTGACGATGGCGGCGTGCGAGGTGCGGCCGCCGCGGTCGGTGACGATGGCCGCCGCCCGCTTCATGATCGGTTCCCAGTCGGGGTCGGTCGCGCCCGTGACCAGCACCGCCCCGTCCTCGAAGTCGGCGATCTCCCGGGCGGTCCGCAGCCGGCAGACCTTGCCGGTGGCGATGGCGTCACCGACGGCCAGGCCGGTCACCAGCGGACCGTCGTGGCCGGTCAGCCGGTACGAGCGGAGGATCCCGGCGTCCTTGCGGGTCTGCACGGTCTCGGGGCGGGCCTGGACGACGGAGAGCTCGCCGGTCCGCCCGTCCTTGGCCCACTCCAGGTCCATCGGGCAGCCGTAGTGCTCCTCGACGACGACGGCCCACTCGGCCAGCGCCAGGATCTCCTCGTCGCCGAGGACGCGGGACTCCCGCTCCTCCCCGGAGGTCTCCACGGTCTCGGTCGGCGCCCGGCCCGGGCCCCCGGGGCCGTAGACGATCTTCGTCTGCTTGCGGCCGGCCGTCCGGGAGATCACCGGTTTCAGCCCCGGCTTCCCGAGCAGCGGCTTGAAGACCAGGTACTCGTCCGGGTCCACCGTGCCGGAGACGACGGACTCCCCGAGCCCGTACGCGGCGTTGATCAGCACGACGCGGGGGAAACCGCTGTCGGTGTCGAGCGTGAACGCCACCCCGGCGCCCGCCAGATCGGAGCGGACCATCTCCTGGACGCCCACGGACAGCGCCACCTGGAGATGGCCGAAGCCGTGGTGCTCGCGGTAGCTGATCGCGCGGTCGGTGAAGAGCGAGGCGTAGCAGCGCCGGCAGGCGTCGAGCAGCGCCTCCTCACCGGTGATGTTGAGGAAGGTCTCCTGCTGCCCGGCGAAGCTGGCCTCCGGGAGGTCCTCGGCGGTGGCGCTGGAGCGCACCGCGACATCCGGGTCGTCCCGCCCCAGCCTGGCGGCGAGCTCCCGGTACGCCTCCCGTACGGCCGCGGTCAGGCCGGGCGGGAGCTCCGCGCCGAGGATCAGCTCCCGGATCGCCCGGCCCGCCCCGGCCGGCGCGGCCCCGGCGCTCAGCGCGTCGAGCCGTTCCCGGATCCGGTCCCGCAGGTCCCCGGTGGAGAGGAACTCCTCGTAGGCCGCGGCGGTGGTGGCGAAGCCGGGGGGCACCCGGACGCCCCGGGCGGAGAGGTTGGAGATCATCTCACCCAGGGAGGCGTTCTTGCCGCCGACCACCGCGACATCGCCGGACGAGAGGTCCTCGAACCACCGCACCATGTCCCGGCCGGCATCCTGACTGGCCATGCCGCCCCGGGTAGCCCCGAACGGCGGAAACAAAACCGGAAATTCCGGATACCCTCTTCGCCCGCGCGCACCCCCCGGCACACCGCTCCCCGGCGCCCGGGCACCGCCGCCACCGGCCCCCGCCGCACCCCGCGGCCGGGGCCGCTCTCCTCTGGCGGGACCGGGCGACGGGCCGCAGGATGACGATCGACGCACCGACGCACCGACGAACCGACGAACCGGGAGCCGACATGGGCCGCTTGGACGGTCGCACGGCCATCATCACGGGTGCCGCACGGGGCATCGGCGCGGCCATGGCCCGCCTCTTCACCGCGGAGGGCGCCTCCGTCGTCCTCGGCGACGTCCTGCGGGAGGAGGGCGAGGCGCTGGCCGCCGAGCTGGGCCCCGCCGCCCGCTTCCACCCGCTGGACGTCACCGTCGCGGACGACTGGTCCGCCGCCGTCGCGGTGGCGGAGGAGGCGTACGGCCCGGTGTCCGTGCTGGTCAACAACGCGGGCATCGTCGACTTCGGCACCGTCGGGGAGCAGAGCCCGGAAGCCTTCCGGCGGGTCCTGGACGTCAATCTCCACGGCGCCTGGCTGGGCCTGCACACGGCCGTACCGTCCCTGCGCCGGGCCGGCGGGGGCGTGGTCGTCAACATCTCGTCCACGGCGGGGCTGATGGGCTACGCCAACCTCGGCGCCTACACGGCGAGCAAGTGGGGTCTGCGCGGTCTGACGAAGTCGGCCGCGCTGGAACTGGCCCCGGACGGGGTGCGGGTCTGCTCCGTGCACCCCGGCCCGATCGCCACGCCGATGACCGCCGGGCTGGACCCGTCCCTGGTCACCACCCAGCCGATCCCGCGCTTCGGGCGGCCGGAGGAGGTCGCGAAGATGGCGCTGTTCGTCGTCGCGGACGCGACGTACTCCACGGGCTGCGAGTTCGTCGTGGACGGCGGCGCGACCACCGGTTCCCCCCTGCCGGTGGAGGCCCCGCAGGAGTAGGGAGCGGGCCGTGCGGGACCGCTCCCCTCCCGCCGCCGGCCGGGCACACCGGACACCGATGGCGCACTCGCCGCACATGCCGCGCACCCCACCGGACCGGATACTGCCGTCATGACCGGAGAAGCGCCGTCACAGGACGTCCTCACCACCGATCTCTACGAGGCGACCATGTGCCTCGCGTATCTGCGCGAGGGCATGACCGGCGAGGCCACCTTCAGCCTGTTCGTCCGCAAGCTCCCGTCCGGCCGCGGCTTCCTGGTCGCCGCGGGCCTCGAACCGGCGCTCGACCACCTGGCCCGGCTCCGGGTCGGCCCCGCCGAGACGACGGCCTTCGCGGCGGCGATGCACCGGCCCGCCGAGGAGCTGGAGGCGATGAACGGCCTGGAGTTCCGCGGCGAGGTCCGCGCCGTCCCCGAGGGCCGGATCGTGCTGGCCGGCGAGCCGCTGCTGGAGGTCACCGCCCCGCTCCCGCAGGCCCAGCTCGCGGAGACCATCCTGCTCAACCAGGTCAGCCACCAGACGGCGGTCGCCTCCAAGACGGCCCGCTGCGTCCTCGCCGCCCGCGGCCGCCCGGTCGTGGACTTCGCGCTGCGCCGGACCCACGGCACCGAGGCCGGTCACGCCATGGCCCGGCTGAGCGCCCTCACCGGCTTCGCCGGGACCAGCGACGTCGCCGCCGCCCGCGCCTTCGGCCTGCGGGCCGTCGGCACCATGGCGCACTCGTACATCGAGGCGTACGAGGACGAGGAGGCCGCCTTCCGGGCCTTCGCCCGCACCCACCCCGGGCCGGTCACCCTGCTGGTGGACACCTACGACACCGAGGAGGGCGTCCACGCGGCGGCCCGCGTCCTGCACGACCTCGGCTACGGACCCGGCTGCGCGGTCCGCCTCGACAGCGGGGACCTGGGCGAACTGGCCGTCCGCTCCCGGCACATCCTCGACACGGCCGGGCTGCCCGAGGTGCGGATCACCGCCAGCGGGGGCCTGGACGAGTACGAGATCGACCGGCTGGTGGCCTCGGGCGCCCCGATCGACACCTACGCGGTCGGCACCCGGGCGGGCGTCTCCGCCGACGCCCCGTACCTGGACTCCGCCTACAAGCTGGTCTCCTACGACGGCCGCCCGGTGATGAAACTGTCCAGCCGGAAGGTCACCCGGCCGGCGGCCAAGCAGGTCTTCCGCCGCCCCGGCCTGCGGGACACGATCGCGCTCCGGGACGAGCCGGTGCCGCCGGGCGCCGAACCGCTGCTGGAGACCGTGATGACCGGCGGGCGGCGCACCGCCCCGGCGGCCCCGCTCGACGCCGCCCGGCGCCGCTTCGAGGCCGATCTGGCCGAACTCCCGGACGCCGCACGGAGGATCAGGGATCCGCGGGCCCCGGAGGCCGGGGTGTCCGAGGCGCTCGCCCGGCTCACCGAGGAGGTCCGCCGGCGGATCGAGACCCGCGTCCTGGGCACACCGGGCCGCTGAAACCCACCCTGCCCACCGCGGCCGCGGCGGCCGCGCCGCGGCCCCGGTGGCGCCCGCGCCCGGAGCCCGCCCCGGCCGTCCCGCCGTCCCGGCCCGGGAGTTCAAGCCCGGAGGCGCCCAGGCCAGGGAGTTCAGGCCCGGGGGATCAGGACCGGCGGTCCGGTCCGCCCTCGTGGTGCAGATGACGGATGTGCGCGTCGGGCCCCGGGAAGACCACCGTCACCCGGCCGGTGTCCGACCAGCGCACGTCGTACGGAGGAGTGCCGTCGGCGTGGTGCAGTCCGACGATCTCGCCGTCGCGCCGGGCGCCGCCCGTCGTTCCGCTCTCCACTACGATCTGGTCGCCGAGCTGTGCCTGCATCGTCCTCACCGCTCTCTGCCGGAGCTTCCGCCTCCAGCCTGGCACGCCCGCGCGGAGAGGGCACGGTGGCGGACGGAGCGGCCGTCGCCGGGCCGCCCGGCGGCTCCCGTCCGCCGCACCCGTCCGGCGGGCCCGGATGCCGGACGTGAAAATTCGAGGTGAAAACGTCGCGGCCGTTCCCAGCGGCCGCCCGCATCCCTTAACTTTCCCTTCCACACCGACTGTTCGCATCACGGACTTGCTCCACCGGATGCCGGACAGCCGTCGCCGACCGCCCCCCATCGGCCCAGCCCTCTGCCGGAAGGAACCTCCGTGGATGTCCGCCACCCGCGCCGGGCGATAGCGGCCATAGCCGCCGCCGCGCTCGCCACTCCGCTGCTGCTGGCCTCGGCCGGCCCGGCCACCGCCCACCCGGACCCGGCCCACCGGGCCGCCAAGCTCGCCAAGAAGCTGGTCAAGCGCTCCTCCGCCGAGAACGCCCACCGCCACCTGGAGAGATTCCAGGCCATCGCCGACTCCACCGGCGGCCACCGCGCCGCCGGTTCGCTCGGCTACGACGCCTCCGCCGCCTACGTCTACAAGCTGCTCAAGAAGGCCGGTTACGAGGTCGCCTACGACGACTTCACGTTCGTCTACACCGAGACGCTCGCCGAGAAGCTCTCCGTGGTCTCGCCGGAGGCGCGGGACATCGAGGTCTCGGCGATGACCTACACCACCAGCACCCCGGAGGGCGGCATCACGGCGCCCGTCGCCGCCGCGCCGGTGGACGAGAACGGCACCAGCGGCTGCGACGCCGCCGACTACGCCGGCCAGACCTTCACCGGGAAGATCGCGCTCGTCAAGCGCGGCGGCTGCACCTTCGCCCAGAAGCAGGCCACGGCCGCCGACGCCGGAGCCGTCGGGGCGATCATCTACAACAACACCGACGGTTCCCTCGCCGGAACCCTCGGCGCCGCCGACGCCGGCCGCATCCCCACCGGCGGCATCACCCAGGAGGCCGGTGAGGCCCTCGCCGCCGAGGCCGCCGAGGGCGAGGTGACCGTCTCCTACGAGATCCGGGCCCTCCAGGAGGAGCGCACCACCCGCAACGTCATCGCGGAGACCCGCGGCGGCAGGGCCGACCGCACGGTGATGCTCGGCGCCCACCTCGACTCCGTCGCCAAGGGGCCCGGCATCAACGACAACGGCTCCGGCTCGGCCGGCCTGCTGGAGGTGGCGCTGCAACTGGCGAAGTCCCACGCCAAGCCCGCCAACAAGGTGCGCTTCGCCTGGTGGTCGGCCGAGGAGCTGGGCCTGCAGGGCGCCGAGAACTACGTCGCCGACCTGACCGAGGCGCAGCGCGAGCAGATCGAGCTCTACCTCAACTTCGACATGATCGCCTCGCCCAACTACGGCCTCTTCGTCTACGACGGCGACGACTCCGACGCCGTGGGCGCCGGCCCCGGCCCCGAGGGGTCGGCCCAGATCGAGCGCCAGATCACCGACTTCCTGGACCGCCGCGGCACGCCGCACGCGGGCACGGACTTCACCGGGCGCTCGGACTACGGGCCCTTCATCGAGGCGGGCATCCCCTCGGGCGGAACCTTCACCGGCGCCGAGGGCGTCAAGACGGAGCAGCAGGCCGAGCTGTTCGGCGGGCAGGCGGGCGTCGCGTACGACCCGTGCTACCACGAGGCGTGTGACGACCTGTCGAACATCAGCATGGAGGCGTTCGACGTCAACATCGACGTGATCGCCAACGCCGTCGGCACCTACGCCCACGACCTGCGCTCCCTCACCGAGCCGGTGGAGTCCGTCCCCACCGACGGTGACGCGGGCAGCGGCGGCGGTCTGCACGATGGCCACACCCACGAGCGGCCCACCGAGTAACACCGGGCGGAACCGAGGAGTACCCCAGCCGTCTCCCCACCCGGGTGACCGCGGGTGCCGGGCCCTCCGCCCGGCGCCCGCGGCGCACGCGCGGGCGCCCCGGGCCGGGCCGCCGCGGATCGCCCGGCGCTCCGAGGCTGCGCCCGGAGTGCCCGGCCCGGTAGGCTTTCCGTGTGATCTTCAAGCGCATCGGAAACGGGCGGCCGTACCCGGACCACGGCCGGGACAGCACCCGCCAGTGGGCGGACGTGGCTCCCCGCCCGGTCCGCCTCGACCAGTTGGTGACGACCAAGGGGCAGCTCGACCTGGAGACGCTCCTGGCCGAGGACTCCACCTTCTACGGCGATCTCTTCGCCCACGTCGTGAAATGGCAGGGCGATCTGTATCTGGAGGACGGGCTGCACCGCGCGGTCCGCGCCGCGCTCCAGCAGCGCCAGGTGCTCCACGCCCGCGTGCTCGACCTGGGCTGAGCCCGGCCCGCCTGTTGCCCCTTTCGGGTTGAGGGGCCCGCCACACATTGATCCTTTAGTAGGCAGAAATGACAGCCCGCACTACGCTGCGCCCATGAGCATGCTCACTCCTCCCGGCATGGGCGGGAAGTACCGCATCACGGGCAACCGTTACCCCCGTATGCGCAGGCCGCGGCACCGCCGCGTCGTTCTCGCGGCGATCGGCGCCACCGCGGCCGTCGCCCTCATCGGGTGGGGCACGCTCCAGGTCGTCGACATCTTCACGGGCGCCGGCGGCAAGGCCCGCGCGGCCGCCGGCAACAAGAACTGCGCGGTGAGCCGCCAGGCGAGCGCCTCCCCCGCGCCGAAGCCGAGGGTGCTGCCGAAACCGGGCGAGATCACGGTCAACGTCTACAACGCCACCACCCGCGCCGGGCTGGCCAAGAAGACGGCCAAGGCGCTGGAGAAGCGCGGCTTCACGATCGGCGAGGTGGACAACGCCCCGGCCGCGTACGACAAGAAGGTCGAGGACACCGCGCTGCTGCTGGGCGCGCCCGCGGCGGAGAAGGGCGCGTTCGAGGTGCTCGGCGCCCACGTCACCGATTCCCGCTCGAAGCAGGAGAAGAGCCGCAAGAAGCCGGCCGAGGTCGACTTCATCATCGGCAAGGCCTTCACCGGGCTGGCGCCGGAGAAGCAGGCCGTCGAGACCGTCACCGCCCTGGTCAGCCCCTCGCCCAGCCCCTCCGCCACCCCGAAGTGCTGAACGGGCCGCCGCCGGACGCGGCGGAGCCCGCCACCCCGTGAGGTGACGGGCTCCGCCGCGTGGGTTTGGTGATCAGCCCGCGGTGCCGTACATGCGGTCCCCCGCGTCGCCGAGGCCGGGCACGATGTAGCCGTGCTCGTTCAGCCGCTCGTCCACCGCGGCCGTCACGACCGTGACCGGGGCGCCGTCCAGCTCCCGCTCCATCAGCTTCACGCCCTCGGGCGCCGCCAGCAGGCAGAGGGCGGTGACGTCGTCCGCGCCCCGGGTGATCAGCTCGTTGATCGCCGCGATGAGGGTGCCGCCGGTCGCCAGCATCGGGTCGAGGACGTAGACCTGGCGCCCGGAGAGGTCGTCCGGCATCCGGGTCGCGTAGGTCGAGGCCTGCAGCGTCTCCTCGTTGCGGAGCATGCCGAGGAAACCCACCTCGGCGGTGGGCAGCAGCCGCACCATGCCCTCCAGCATCCCCAGCCCGGCCCGGAGGATCGGCACCACCAGGGGGCGCGGATGGGAGAGCCGTACCCCGGTGGTCGCGGTCACCGGGGTCTCGATGCCGGCCTGTTCCGTGCGCACATCACGGGTGGCCTCGTACGCGAGCAGGGTCACCAGTTCGTCGGCGAGCCGCCGGAAGGTGGGGGAGTCGGTGCGCTTGTCGCGCAGTGTGGTGAGTTTGTGCGCCACCAGCGGGTGGTCGACGACGTGGATCCGCATGGCACCGACACTAACCGCTCCCCGGCCGGGCGTGCGCCGCGCGGGCCCCCGGCGCACGCCCGGCCCGCCCGCCCGCGTCCGGTCGCATCAATATCCGCGCGCGGGGAAAGTGGGAGGAATACCCCCGGGCCACGGGGCCCGGGACCGGCACCGCCGTCCGGGCGGTGCCGCGAGCGGATGGGGATGGTGTCTGCATGGCGGACCGCGACCGGGGAACCGACGAGGCCTCGCCCGCGACCGCGGCGGAGTCCGCCGCGGAGCGGCGCCGGCGCCGTGCCCAGTTCCTGCGCGAACTCCACGAGGCCCGGGAGCTCCGCGACCGGGTGCAGCCGCGGCGCGCCCGCGCCGCCCGGATGCGCCAGCAGATGCGGATGCGCACCTTCCGCTGGTGAGCGGAGCCGGACACGCCGCCGGCGGCCCTTCCCCTCTTGGCATTTCAGGGCAGCCCCGAACCGTCTCGATCAGGCTCGATAAGAGACCGATCACAGGACTGGTACACGACGCACAGTCGAAGACCTCTCACAATGGCGTTGTTTCTGCCACGATTCCGAGTGGACGGGACAGCGGAACAGCCGCGCCCGGTACGGCCCCGGCACACGCCTATGACCAGTGGGAGAGTCACGGTGTACTTCGCCGCACTGCTCGCGCGCACCGAAGACGGGTGGGAAGCGAGCGACACAGAGCTCGACGATGTGGAGTCCCTGGCCGATCTGATGGATCTGGCCCGAGGGGCATCGACCGACGACGACACGGTGATCGCCTTCATCGAGCAGGAGGACGCCTGGTTCGGCCTCCTGCGGGTCGACGGCGAAGAGGATCCGCGCATCTTCATCTCCGACGGGGCGGCCGCCGCCCGCAGCTCGTACGGCGAGATCATGCTCACCGACGAACTGCTCGGCAGGGACCCGGACGACCTCGACGACCTGGTCGACCTCGACGGCACCGAGGACGGCGAGCCGGACGACGACGAGGAGACCGCCGACGACGGCGTGCCCCCCGGCCCGATCGGGGACTCGCTGATCCTCGACGACCTCGGGATGCCCGAGAGCGAACTGCTCGCCCTGGACGCGGACGCGCTCAGCTCGATCGCCGACGCGCTCGGCTGCGTGGACGTCCTGGAAGCGGTCCGCTGAGGAGCGGCCCGCCCCGCCCCTGCCCGACACTGTCCCCATGGACCCCACCCCCTCCCCGGCCGTCCGGACCGGACGCCCCGGCCCGGACGGCCGCCCCGAGCCCCCGCACGACCCGGTACGGGACCGCTGGCGGCCCGCCATGCGCCTGGCCCTGGCCGAGGCCGCCCGTGCGCCGGAGACGGGTGACGTCCCGGTGGGCGCCGTCGTCCTCGGCCCGGACGGGGCCGTACTCGGCCGCGGCCGCAACGAGAGGGAGGCGGCCGGCGACCCGACGGCGCACGCCGAGGTGCTCGCGCTCCGCGAGGCGGCCCGCGCCCGCGGGGAGTGGCGGCTGTCCGGCTGCACCCTCGTGGTGACCCTGGAGCCCTGCACCATGTGCGCCGGCGCCGCCGTCCTCTCCCGCGTCGACCGGATCGTGTACGGGGCGCCCGACGCCAAGGCGGGCGCGGCCGGGTCGCTCTGGGACGTCGTACGGGACCGCCGGCTCAACCACCGCCCGGAGGTGATCGCCGGGGTGCTCACCGAGGAGTGCGCCGCCCCGCTGACCCGCTTCTTCCGGGGCGGAGAGCCCTGACGGGCCCGTCCCGCCCGCCGCACGGGGAACCGGATTTCGATCCCGGGGCCGCCTCCGCTAAGCTCTCTCCCGGTAGCGTGTCCGAGCGGCCGAAGGAGCTCGCCTCGAAAGCGAGTGTGGCGCAAGTCACCGAGGGTTCAAATCCCTCCGCTACCGCTCTTCGCGAAGGGCCCCGCCGATCCGGCGGGGCCCTTCGCGCGTCCCGTTCCGGCCCTCTCCGCGCCCGTGGGTATCCGCAGGCCACCGGCCCATTGCCCGGAGCCGCAAGATCGCCGTACGCTCTGGCCCCGCACCGGCGTTCGGGCGCTAGACTCACGCGACTGCTCAGGGGGCAGCACGCTCGGCACCGGGGCAGGGAGGCGGTTCGTCATGGCACAGGCGAAGAAGATCGGGATGTACCTGCTCATCGTCTTCGTGCTGTACACGATCATCACCTCCCCCGACCGGGCCGGTGAGCTCGTCCAGATAGGCTTCGACGGCATATCCACCGCCGCCCAGGGCGTCGGTGAGTTCATGTCCCGGCTGGTCAACTGAGCCGGACGGTACCCGGCCGGGGCCCCCGCCCGCCCCGTGAGCCCTGTGCCCTGTGAGCCCCGCGAGGAGCGTCCCGTGATCCGCCATCTGGTCCTTTTCAAACTGAACGAGGGCGTGCGGCGCGACGACCCGCGCGCCGTGGCCGGCGCCGAGGCGTTCCGGGAGCTCGGCGGAGTGATCCCGGAGCTGGAGTTCTGGGAGTGCGCCTGGAACATCGCCGACCGGCCCATCGCCTACGACTTCGCCATCAACTCCGCCGTGGCCGACGCGGACGCCCTGCGGCGCTACCTCGAACACCCGGCGCACCAGGCCGCCGCGGCAATGTGGCGTGAGTTCGCCACCTGGGTGATCGCCGACTACGAGTTCTGAGCCCGGCTCCGGCCGCGGGCGGCCCCTCACCCACCCCGGGTGAGGGGCCGCCGCCGTACCCGGGCCGGCCCCGAACACCCCCGGGGCGCGCCCGTGAGCGGCCGGGAACCGCCCGGGCGGCCGCTCCGCGCGGCGCTTCCGCGCGCTCCTCACGGGCCGCGCCGACGGCCCAACTTGCCACGGACACGGCAGTATCCGGTGCTTGCACACGACGCGCATGTCTTGTGATGCTATGACCGCTTTTGCCGGATGATGAACTCTGTGAAGGGGTGGCATGACCGCTTCGGCTCGCACCGCGCCCGCGACGCCCTTCCGGAGCGGCATCGGCCGATCCCGCGAGAGCCGCGGGGCCGACACCCGCGCCCTCACCCAGGTCCTCTTCCAGAAGCTCTCCGGACTGACCCCCGGCACCGCCGAGCACGCCCGGGTGCGCACCGCCCTGATCGAGGCGAACCTGCCGCTGGTGCGCTACGCCGCCGCCCGCTTCCGCAGCCGCAACGAGCCCATGGAGGACGTGGTCCAGGTCGGCACCATCGGCCTGATCAACGCCATCGACCGGTTCGACCCCGAACGCGGCGTCCAGTTCCCCACCTTCGCCATGCCGACCGTCATCGGCGAGATCAAGCGCTACTTCCGCGACAACGTCCGCACCGTCCACGTACCCCGCCGGCTGCACGAGCTGTGGGTCCAGGTGAACGGCGCCACCGAGGACCTGACCGTGCTGCACGGACGCTCCCCCACCACGGCCGAGATCGCGGAGCGCCTGCGCATCCCCGAGGAGGACGTGCTCGCCTGCATCGAGGCCGGCCGCTCGTACCACGCGACCTCACTGGAGGCGGCCCAGGAGGGCGACGGTCTGCCCGGTCTGGTCGACCGCCTCGGCTACGAGGACCCGGCGCTCGCCGGGGTCGAGCACCGCGATCTGGTGCGGCATCTGCTGGTCCAACTGCCCGAGCGGGAGCAGCGCATCCTGATGCTCCGTTACTACAACAATCTGACGCAGTCGCAGATCAGCGCGGAGCTGGGGGTCAGTCAGATGCATGTGTCACGACTGCTGTCGAGGAGCTTCGCACGCCTGAGGTCCGCCAATAGAATCGAGGCGTAACCGGGACGAGTGGCCATTCCTGCGCAGATAAATCGACTTGGCACTACAGCGCGTTGCCGACATGTGACATTCTGCAGGAACTGTGTTTGCCGTGGCGCCGCCTCCGGTATTCAGGTGGAGGCTGGTTCTCCTCTTCCGCGAGGATGCCGCTGCGACTCGTCCGCAACCCAAGGGGGTGGCATGTCCGTAGAACTGGGCAGCTCGAAGGTGCTCACCAATGACGCACCGCATGTGTTTGACGACTGCGCCGCCATCGACACCCGCACCCTCTCCCGCTCCCTGTTCCTGCGGCTCGCCCTCCTCGACCAGGACAGCCCCGAGCGTGCCTACGTCCGGGACACCCTGATCGAGCTGAACCTCCCCCTGGTGCGCTACGCCGCCGCCCGCTTCCGCAGCCGCAACGAACCCATGGAGGACATCGTCCAGGTCGGCACCATCGGCCTGATCAAGGCGATCGACCGGTTCGACTGCGAACGGGGCGTGGAGTTCCCGACCTTCGCGATGCCGACCGTCGTGGGAGAGATCAAGCGCTTCTTCCGGGACACCAGCTGGTCGGTGCGGGTCCCGCGCCGGCTCCAGGAGCTGCGGCTCGCGCTCACCAAGGCGAGCGACGAGCTCTCGCAGCAGCTCGACCGCTCCCCGACCGTCCCCGAGCTCGCGGCCTGCCTCGGTGTCTCCGAGGAGGACGTGGTCGACGGCCTCGCGGTGGGCAACGCCTACACCGCCAGCTCCCTGGACTCGCCCGCCGCCGAGGAGGACGGCACCGAGGGCTCCCTCGCGGACCGCCTGGGCTACGAGGACACGGCGCTGGAGGGCGTCGAGTACCGGGAGTCGCTGAAGCCGCTGCTGGCCAAACTCCCGCCCCGGGAGCGCCAGATCATCATGCTCCGCTTCTTCGCCAATATGACGCAGTCGCAGATCGGCGAGGAGGTCGGCATCTCCCAGATGCACGTCTCCCGGCTGCTCACCCGCACCCTCTCCCAGCTCCGCGAGGGCCTGGTCTCGGAGGAGTGACCCACGCCGGCCCCCGGGGCCGGTGACACGTACGTACGCACGGACGGCCGCCGCGGCGCAGGGAAGCGCCGCGGCGGCCGTCCGTGTGGTGCGGAGGGTGAGGGGCGGGACGGGCCCGCCGAGCGCGTCCGCCGGGTGCTCCCGGCACGGCTCCGTACGCGGATTCGCGCCGGGCCGTACCGAGCGGCGCGGACGGCGCGCCCCGACCCGGGAGTGAAGGGGCCCGGGGCCGGGGCCCGGGCGGCTCAGGACATGGCGAGCCAGGCCACCCCGGCGATGATCGCGATCGCGGCGACGACGCCGACGATCAGTCCGACGCGCGGCCCGGAGGCGGCGGGGGCGGGCTGCCGCTGCGGAGCGCCCTCGTCGACGAAGGCGCGGAACATCTGGGTGCTGCCCGCGGGGTCCGGCTGGTGCGCGGGGCCGTGAGGGTTGTTCGTCATGGGGCGGACCCTAGCGAACCACCGGCCGCGCCCCAACCCCCGGGGCGGCCCGGGGCCGCCCGCCGCCGGGCCGCTCCGGGCCGGCCGCGCCCGGGTGCCCGGCCCGTTTCGGGGGACGGCAGCCGCTTCCCGCCGGAACACCGGCGACAGCACACGGCAGCGCCCGGCAGGCGCACGACGCCCGGGCGGCAGTCTTTCCGCTTCCTTTACCCGGATCACCCGTTATGAACTTGCCTTCAGCAACCAACAGACTTACCGTTGCCTTGAGCAACTACCCGGGAGGATGCGTGGCGGAGCTGAGCCACTTCGAGGAGCTGGCCCGCCGGCTCGGCGGCGTCGAGGCGGTGAAGCGCGCCCTCTCCCGCGCACTCCCGCCGGACTGCCAGCCCGCCTCGACCACCGTGCTCGCGCTGCTCCACCACCACGGGGAGATGCGCATGAGCCGTCTCGCAGAACTGCTCGGCATCGACATGTCGGTGACCAGCCGGCACGTCGCCCATGCCGTCGACCGCGGCTGGATCGACCGCGCGCCCGACCCGCTCGACAAGCGGTCCCGGCTGCTCAGCCTGAGCCCTCGCGGCCGCGAGCTGCTCCGCGGGGCCTCCGCCCGCAGCGCCGCGGCCCTCGCCGAGGCCCTGGCGGACTGGTCCGACGAGGACGTCGAGCGCCTGAACGAACTGCTGGCCCGGCTGCGGGCCGACTTCGGCACCACCTGCCGGGCCCGTGGTGAGCGCCACCAGCACGCCCCGGCTCTCCGCACCACTCCGCCGTCACCGTGATCCCCGAAACCCCGTGAGGAAAAGGAAGCGCATGGCCACCACCCCGCCCGCCGGTGTGCGGAGGGACGCCCCCACCGGCTCGTCCGCCGGAGACACCCCGCCCATGACCCACCGGCAGATCATGGAGGCGCTCTCCGGGCTGATGCTCGGCATGTTCGTCGCGGTGCTGTCGTCGACGATCGTCTCCAACGCCCTGCCGGAGATCATCTCCGACCTGGGGGGCGGGCAGAGCGCGTACACCTGGGTGGTCACCGCGTCGCTGCTCACCATGACGGCGAGCACCCCGCTCTGGGGCAAGCTCGCCGACCTGGCGAGCAAGAAGACCCTGATCCAGCTGTCCCTGGTCGTCTTCGTGCTGGCCTCGGCCGGCGCGGGCCTCGCACAGAACACCGGCACCCTGATCGCCTTCCGGGCGGTCCAGGGCCTGGGCATGGGCGGCATGGCCGCGCTGACGCAGATCGTGATCGCCGCGATGATCTCGCCCCGCGAGCGCGGCCGGTACAGCGGCTACCTCGGGGCCACGTTCGCCGTCGCCACCGTCGGCGGACCGCTGATCGGCGGCGTCATCACCGACACCTCGTGGCTCGGCTGGCGCTGGTGCTTCTACGTCGGTGTGCCGTTCGCCGTGGCCGCGCTGATCGTCCTGCAGAAGACCCTGCGGCTGCCGGTCGTCAAGCGGGACGTGAAGGTCGACTGGGCGGGCGCCTCGCTCATCGCCGCGGCCGTGTCGCTGCTGCTGATATGGGTGACCCTCGCCGGTGACACGTACGCCTGGGCGTCCTGGCAGACCGCCGTCATGGTGGGCGGCTCGATCCTGCTCGGGCTGGCCTTCGTCCTCGTCGAGTCGCGGGCGAGCGAACCGATCATCCCGCTGCGCCTCTTCCGCAACCGGACCATCACGCTGACCTCGCTCGCCAGCCTCTTCGTCGGTGTGGCGATGTTCGGCGCCACCGTCTTCCTCAGCCAGTACTTCCAGCTCGCCCGGGGCGAGTCGCCCACGATGTCGGGCGTGCTGACGATTCCGATGATCGCGGGCCTGTTCCTCTCCTCGACCGTCTCCGGTGTCCTCATCACCCGGACCGGCCACTGGAAGCGCTGGCTGGTGACGGGTGCCGTCCTGCTCACGGCGGGCCTCGGCCTCCTCGGCACCATGCGGCACGACACCGCCTACTGGCAGCTCGCCGTCTCCATGGCCGTGCTCGGGCTCGGGGTCGGCATGATGATGCAGAACCTCGTCCTGGCCACGCAGAACCAGGTGGAGCCCGGCGACCTCGGCGTGGCCAGCTCCGTCGTCGCCTTCTTCCGCTCCCTCGGCGGCGCCATCGGCGTCTCGGCGCTCGGCGCGGTCCTCGGCCACCGCGTCGCCGGCTACGTCCGCGAGGGCCTGGCGGGGATCGGCGTCCGGCAGTCCGGCGACGGCGGCGGCATCCCCGACCTGGACACGCTCCCGGCGCCGGTGCGCGCGGTCGTCGAGAGCGCCTACGGACACGGCGTCGCGGACATCTACCTCTACGCGGCCCCGGTCGCCCTGGTCGCGCTGGTGCTGACGCTGCTGATCAAGGAGGTACCGCTGAGGACGACCGGCGGCCTCCAGGAGGCCGTCGCCCGGCGGACGGCGGACGAGACGGCGGCGGCCGGCCCGGACACCGGGAAGACGGCGCCCCGGACCCCCGCGGGAGCCGGAACCACCACGGACGCCGGGCCAGCGAGCCCCCTCGCCGCGGCGGGCAGCCACCGGGCCTGCGCCGCGGCCTCCCCGCCGGACGGAAAGAACGGCTGACGGCGCCGCCGCGCACCCCCGCGCGGAAGGGTCCCGGCGCGGTCGGCCCCGCGGTTCACGCGCCGCCCGCTCCGGGCTCCGCACGCCGCCGCTCCGCCCCGCCGCCCTCGCGCCGCACCGGCGGAGCCGCGGGGCCGGCGGGGCGGATGCCGAAGTCGCGGGCGGCGTTGTCGTGGCAGACCGCGCGCAGCCAGTCGTCCCCGAGGCCGAGCCGGGCCAGCGCGCGGAGGGCGTGCGCGTACGGGTAAGGGATGTTGGGGAAGTCGGTGCCGAGCAGCACGCGGTCGCCGAGCGCGGCCAGCCGGGGGAGTTCCGGGAGGGGGAAGGGGCAGATCTCCTCGGAGAAGTCCGTGAACGCCATGGTGGTGTCCAGCCGCACCCCCGGATGGCGCTCGGCGAGGTCCAGGAAGTCCGCGTACTCGGGCATGCCCATGTGCGCGACGATCAGGCGCAGCCGCGGGTGGCGGGCGAGCAGCCGGCCGACCGGCCCCGGGCCGGTGAACCTCCCCGGGACGGGCCCCGAACCGCAGTGGATCACTACGGGGACGGCGGCCTCCGCCAGCAGCCCCCACACCGGGTCGAGCAGCGGGTCGTTCGGGTCGTACGCCCCCACCTGAAGGTGTGACTTGAAGACGCGGGCACCGCCTTCGACGGCCTCCCGCACATACCCCCCGGCCCCGGGCTCGGGGAAGAAGGTCGCCGAGTGCAGGCAGTCCGGTGTGCGGCGGGCGAAATCGGCGGACCAGGAGTTGAGCCAGGCGGCCATCCCCGGCTTGTGCGGATAGAGCAGCGAGGTGAAGGCGCGCACCCCGAAGGCCCGGAGCAGGGCCGTGCGTTCCTCCTCCGTCCGCCGGTAGGTGATCGGCCAGGGCCGCCCGGTCAGCGGCCCGGCGGCGTCGAAGTGGGCCCAGACCTTGCGCAGCACACGCTCGGGCATGAAGTGCGTGTGGACGTCGATCAGCCCGGCCAGCCCCAGCTCCCGCCGGAACCGGGCCACCTCCCGCACCTCCGCCCCGCCGCCCTCCCCCGGGCTCTCCTCGGCGGGCGCCCCGCTCCCGGCCGGGCCGGCGCCCCGTCCGGCGTGCCTCGGCGGCTCAGTCCTCCCGGTCATACGGCATGCTCCCCGGCTCGGCGGTCACGGAGCCGCCAGTATGCGCCGCGGGTCTGCCCGGCAGGTGTGGGAGGGGCATCTGATCCGGACGGCAGCCGTGGCCTCGCCGGTCCGACGCGGCCACGTGCACCGGGAGCCGATGCGGATCCATACCGTTCACCTTCCTCGCTTGTCGTTCACCATCGGTCCGATGCGGAGGGGCCTTCTCGGAGCATGCCCCGATCGGCCGGGCACCGGACCGACCGGCCCGGTGCCCGCATCGGATGCCGTGCCGGCGACGCGCGCCTCAGACCGGGCTGGGCAGGGCGCCGAGCGCGCGGCCGGCACGGTGGGCGGACTCCAGTGCTCCGGCGTGCATCTGCGCGGCCTGGTCCTTGAAGGAGTCGAGGGCGGGATTGACGCCGACGAGGGTGAACTCGCGTTCGACCACGGTGAGGTCGGCGCCCCAGTGGTCGGCGATGATGCGCCGCAGGTACGGCGTGGAGTGGTCCCAGCCCTCCCGCGGCGTGCCCGGGCCGTACGCGCCGCCGCGGACGGTGGCGAGGACCACGGGCTTGCCGCCGAGGAACCGCTCTCCGGCCGCCCGCGGGTCGGCGCAGACGAGGTCGATGTACGTCTTGAAGTGCTGGGAGACGCCGTAGTTGTAGAGCGGGACGCCGAACAGGACCGCGTCGGCGGCGATCAGTTCGTCGACGAGCGCCGCCGCCAGAGCGACGGCCTCCCGCTGTTCGGCGGTGCGCTCGGACTCCGGCGTCATGCCGCTGGTCACGGCCGCGGCCCAGGCAGTGGCGGGCAGGGTCTCGACGCCGATGTGGCGGCTCACGACCGTGTCCCCGGGGCGGGCGGCGAGCCACTGCTTCTCGACTATGTCCGCGATCTCGCGGCTCGCGGAGTCATGCGTGCGGATGCTGGCATCCAGCCGGAACAGGGTCACGGCCCCTCCTCGGATCGATTGGTTCAAGCTTGAAGTCACCATAACACCTCAACTTCAAGCTTGAACTGAACTAGGGAGGTTGTTACTTCACTCGTGAAGCGAACGGCTACGCTGAGCGGCATGCAGGACGAACCACGGTGGCTGTCCAGCTGGGAGCGCGAGGCCTGGCTGGCCCTGGCGGGCCTCATGCTGAAGCTCCCCGGCGCCCTGGACGCCCAGCTCCTGCGTGACAGCGACCTCACGCTCTTCGACTATCTGGTGCTCAGCTCCCTGTCGATGACACCCGGGCGGACCATGCGGCTCAGCGACCTGGCCCAGCACACCAGCAGCTCACTGTCCCGGCTGTCGAACGTCGTCAAGCGGCTGGAGCGGCGCGGCCTGCTGCACAGGGAGCCCGATCCGGACAACTCCCGCTACACCGTCGCGGTACTGACCGACGCCGGCCTGCAGCGCGTGGTCGAGGCGGCTCCGGGGCACGTCGCGGCAGTGCGCCGCTACGTCATCGACGGGCTGACCAAGCAACAGGTCGAGGTACTGCGCGAGGTGGCCTGCCACGTGACCCGGCAGGTCGACGGAGAACCGGAGAAGCCGCCGGAGACGCCATCGTGACGTGAGGGCCGGCCCTTCAGCTCACCAGCGGCGCCACCGCGAGGACCAGCCCGTTCCGCCCCTGCTCCTGCGCGGGGATTCCGCCCCACCCGTGCCATCCGGCAGCGAGGGCCGGTCCCGGCGGCTGTCGCTTCACTGCCTACGGCACGCGAAAGCCCCCCGGATGATCTCCGAGGGGCTTCTGAGCTGTGCGCGCTCGGCAGTGTGCTCGCTCAGGACATAGGAAACGGGTGTCTCAAGAGATAGGAAACATTCGCGAGTCTGGCGGCTGTGTCGAAGGCCAGACTGATCATCACCGCTGTTGTCGTCGAAGGACGGTCCCAGGCCGAGGTGGCCCGGGCCTACGGGGTCTCCAAGGGGTGGGTCTCAAAGCTCCTCGCCCGCTACCGCATCGAGGGCGAGGCGGCGTTCGAGCCGCGCTCCAGACGGCCGAAGACCTCACCGACCGCGCTCGACACCGAGACCGTCGAGCTGATCCTCCGGCTCCGCAAGGAGCTGACCGGGCAGGGCCTGGACGCCGGCCCGGAAACCATCGCCTGGCACCTGGCCCACCATCACCAGCGCGCCGTCTCCCGGGCCACCATCAGCCGCTACCTGACCCGGCACGGGCTCATCACCCCCACACCCGCCAAACGGCCCCGCTCGTCCTACATCCGCTTCCAGGCCGCACTGCCCAACGAGACCTGGCAGGCCGACTTCACCCACTACCGCCTCACCGATCCAGCCGGCACCGACACCGAGATCCTCACCTGGCTCGACGACTGCTCCCGCTACGCCCTGCACATCACCTGCTGGCAACGGGTGACCGGCCCGATCGTCGTGAACACCTTCCGCCGGGCCACCGCCGCCCACGGCATACCCGCCTCCACCCTCACCGACAACGGCATGGTCTTCACCACCCGCCTCTCCGGCGGCCGCGGCGGCCGCAACGCCCTGGAACACGAACTGCGCCGCCTGCACATCACCCAGAAGAACGCCGCCCCCAACCACCCCACCACCTGCGGCAAAGTCGAACGCTTCCAGCAGACGATGAAGAAGTGGCTACACGCCCAGCCCGACCAGCCCGCCACCCTCCCCCGGCTACAAGCCCTGATCGACCACTTCACCCACGCCTACAACCACCAGCGCCCCCACCGCTCCCTGCCCCACCGCGCCACCCCAGCAGCGATCTACACCACCCTGCCCAAAGCCCTGCCCGCCCACAGCCGCGACGCCGACACCCACACCCGCGTCCGCCACGACCGCATAGACCAATCCGGCCTGGTCACCCTCCGCGTCGGCGGCAGACTCCACCACATAGGCATCGGACGAACCCACGCCCGAACCAGCGTCATCCTCCTCGTCGACGACCTCCACGTCCGCATCGTCAACGCCACCACCGGAGAACTCCTGCGCGACCTGACCATCGACCCCACCCGCGACTACCAGCCCCAGCACCCCACCAACACGACGAAACCCCCGAACCCGTAGGTTCGAGGGTTTCCGATGTCTTGAGACATCACAGTGCGCGCTCGGCAGGATTCGAACCTGCAACCTTCTGATCCGTAGTCAGATGCTCTATCCGTTAAGCTACGAGCGCTTGCTTTCCGGCGTTTCCTGCCGGTCGGCGTTGCGGGAACAACATTACATGACCCGTCGCGTGAGGCGAAATCCATTGTCCGGACCTCGCCCGACCTGCGGAAACAGCCGTTCGGGGCCCTGGCGCGGACCTGCCGGGACGACGGAAGCCCCGGCCGTCGGCCGGGGCTTCGATGATCCTGGGGATCGAGCGGAGGCTCCGGGATTTGAACCCGGGATGGGGGGTTACCCCAAACCGCATTAGCAGTGCGGCGCCATAGACCAGACTAGGCGAAGCCTCCACAACCGCCCGCGTGAGCGCGAGTGGCGTGTGCAGATGATGGCACAGCCTCATGGGCTGTCACCAATCGGACCCCACGGTACTCGGCGCGCGGGCCTCAGGGCAAAGCCCTTACCGGTCCGCACCGGCTCCCCGGAGCACGGGACACCGCGGAGACGGCCGCTCTCCCGCACCTCCCGCCCCCGCTTCCGGCCACGCTGTTTCCGGGCGGGGCCGGCCGTCCCCCGCTCCGCGCACCGGTGTCCGGGCCCGGCGCCCCCGAGCGCCCGGCACCCATACGCCGCGCCCGCCGAGAGCCCCCGCTCACACCGGGCGTGCGCCCCCCGCGTGGATCAGCTCGTACGTACGGACGCGGCCGGATTGCGCAACGCAACGGCGCCCTCAGCGTTAGGAGAGACGAGGCCGGTGGGTTCTGCCGGACCCGTCCGCCCCGGCGGGGACGGCGCGAGAGGCACCGTCCCTTCCCCCTCGCCGTCCACCACACCCCAGGAGACCCCATGCCGCTCCGCCGTCTCGCCGCCGGCGCGCTCTGCGCGCTCGCACTCCTCACCGCCGCCCCCGCCGCCAGTGCCGGCGCGCCCCCGTCCCCGCCGTCCCCGCCGTCCTCTCCGGCCGAGCCGGTGGACGGGTACCGCGTGCCCCCGGCCGGGGAGGACCGGCTGACCATCCTCGTCCGCGACGGCGGCGGCGACCGCGTCCTGGAGGGCGCGTACTCGCTCGACTGCCACCCGCCGGGGGGCACCCATCCCCGGGCGCGGGCCGCGTGCAAGCGGCTGGACGAGCTCACCCGGTACGGCAGGAACCCGTTCGCGCCCGTCCCGCCGCGCTCCGACTGCACCATGATCTACGGCGGTCAGGCCACCGCCCGGATCACCGGCTCCTGGGCCGGACGTCCGGTGAACGCCCGCTACAACCGCGTCAACGGCTGCGAGATCGCCCGCTGGAACCGCCTCCGCCCCGTCCTTCCCGGCGTGGGCCACTGACCGGGGCGGCCGGACCCGGCCGGACCGCCTGCGTCCGGAAACCGTCAGCCCCGGGAACATCCGGGGACACGGAACCGGAGGCACCGCAAGGGGAGCGCGGGCGGCTCCGCACGGGCCGCCCGCCGTCCCCGCCCCAAGCCGTCCGGCGCCCGCCGGCGGCCTCCGCGGAACCGGCCGGGCACGATCGCACGTCATATGTCCGGTCTACGCGGACCTGGACCGACCAGCACAAGGTCAACTTCTCCCCTCCCCTCATCCACCGCCGACCGCCGGGCGGCTGCCCGTAGACTCCCTCTAGTGACAGACCGCGGGACGCGCGCCACGATGTCCGGGGCTGTCGGCAATACGCGGTAACAGGAAGGAAGCGCCGTCGTGAGCAGCAGGCCATCCCGAGGCGCTGCTCGCCTCGCCGCCATACTCGACGCACTGCCCGACGCCCTGTTGCTGGTCAACTGCAACGGCACCGTCGTCAACGCCAACACCATCGCCCTGGAGACCTTCGAGTCGCCCGGTACCGCGCTCGTCGGCCGCGGTCTGCTCGACCTGCTGCCGTCCTTCGACTCCAAGCGCATCCCCGGTTCGATGCGCCGCCCCGACGAGGACGACGAGGGCCGCACCAAGCCGACGCGGATGCTGGCCCGGCGCACCGACGGCAGCGAGTTCCCGGTCGAGGTGACCAGCGCGAACCTGGAGGACGGCCGCACGCCGTACGAGTCCGCGTTCGAAGCGGCCTACGCCGACCACCACCACTACACCGGTGACGAACTGCTGATGCTCGTCGTCCGGGACCTCACCGGCACCCTCGACACCGAAGCCGAACTGGCCCGCCAGCAGCGCCAGACCGAGATGATCCTGCGCGCGGCGGCCGAGGGCGTCATCGGCGTGGACGGCGAGGGCCGGGTCGTCCTGGTCAACCCCGCCGCCGCGCAGATCCTCGGCTACCGCGCGAGCGACCTCGGCGGCAAGGAACTGCATCCGCTGATCCACCATTCGCGCGCCGACGGCTCCCCGCTGCCGTTCGAGGAGACACCGCTCGCGGGCACGCTCAAGTCCGGGCTGAAGCACCGGATGCGCGGCCAGGTGCTGTGGGCGAAGGACGGGCGGCCGGTGCCCGTGGACCTCACCACCGCGCCGGTGCGGGACGGCGACCAGCTCGTGGGGGCCGTCCTGGCGTTCACCGACCGGCGGCAGTACGACGCCCTCGCCGCCCGGCACGCCCAGCTGCTGGCCGTCCTGGACCAGTCGCTGCGCGGGCCGCTGGACCAGCTCAGCGGTGAGCTCGGCGGGCTCGCGGCCGACCCGGGCGGACAGCTCTGGCCCGAGGCCAACCAGATCCTGCACCACCTGGCCGCCGGATACTCCCGGATGACCACCCTCGTCGACAACGTCCTCGCCTATCAGCGGCTCGACACCGGCAAGGAGAAGCTGCGGCGGGAGCCCGTCTCGATGGACGCGGTCGTCGCGGCCGGTGTCGAGGGCGCGGTCGAGCTGATCGGCCCGGGGCGCGCGCAGTTCGCGGTGCACGCCCCCGCGATCGAGGCGGAGGTCGACGGCGAGCGGCTGGCCACGGCCCTGGCGCATCTGATCGCGGACGTGGCGGGCGTCGACTCCACGGGCAACACGATGGCCGGGGGCGGCTCCGGCGACTCCACGATCGTCGTGGCCGCCGCCCAGCGCGGAGAAGTCGTACGGATCGAGGTCCGCGGCCCGTACACGGCGGGCGACCCCGTGCACGGGCCGATCGTGCGCGGCATCGTGCGGCGGCACGGCGGTGTGCTGCAGACCCACGAGGTGCCGGGGGTGGACGGCAGCGCGTACGTGCTCGAAGTACCGCTCACCGCCGATGCCGGTTCCGCCGTCCGGCCGCAGGGCGACGCCGACCGCGACCGGGAGGGGGAGACGGCGGCCACGGTCATGCCGGTGCCGACGGCCCCCGCGCGCGGCACACCGGACGCGCCCGGAGCCCCCGGCATGCCGAACGCGCGGGCGAGCGCTCCAGCATCCGAAGCCGGTGGCGCCCCGGTCACGGACGGCACGGCAACGGCACCGGCCGGCGGCGCCCCGGGCGGCGGGCCCGCGGAGAGCGGTCCGGGCGACGGCGCCGGCACCGCACCCGGCGTTCCGGGGCCGGCCCGCCCCCGTCGCGGCCCGCGCCGGGAGATCGGCGCGGGCCCGCAGACACCCGCGCGCGCGACGGCGCCCGCGCAGGATGCCGCGCGCCCCCCGGCGCAGGCCCCCCCGGCGCCCCCCGCCGGCCGGCGGGCCATGCCGGCCCTGCCCCCGGCCGCGGGCGACGCCGCCGGGCAGCAGGGCGGAACGGCCGCGGCCGAACTGCGCCCGGTCGGCAACGGCCTCCCCTCCCCCGGCGGACCGGCCGCTCCGGCCGGTCCCGCGGCGCCGGGGCAGCCCGCGGCACCACCGCCGTCCGGTGACGCGGCGGACCCGGCCGCTGCCGCCGCCCGGCCCACCGGCCGGCGCCGCGGTCGTCCCAGCCCCGCCGAGGAGCAGCCCGGCGCGGGTGGTGTTCCCGCGGCCCCCCAGGCGGAGCCCGCCGCTCCGCAGGGCCGGCGGGCCCGCCACGGCGGGCCCCCTGCCGCCGCACCGGGCGGCGCCGGTCCGGCCGGACCGCAGCAGGGGCGGCCCGCCCTACCCCCGGCCGCACCGGCGCCCGCGGCCGCTCAGCCGTATCCG
This sequence comes from Streptomyces xinghaiensis S187, assembly GCF_000220705.2. Lineage (GTDB taxonomy): Bacteria > Actinomycetota > Actinomycetes > Streptomycetales > Streptomycetaceae > Streptomyces > Streptomyces xinghaiensis. The sequence goes on from NZ_CP023202.1 coordinate 3,440,356, forward strand.
CAGCCCGGCGGAGAGCACCCGAGCCCTCCTCCCCACCAGGCCGCGGTGGCGACGGCGCACGCCGAGTGGCCGGTGCCGCGGGAGAACGTGACCGGCGAGGACGACTACGCGTCCGCGGCGCCCCAGGCCCCGTCCGCGGAGAACGCTCCGCAGCAGAACCCGGCGGGCCGTCGCGCCCGCCGGGTCCCCGGACCGGCCGCCGAACCGGGCACCGGGGAACCCGTGGCCGGTGCCGGTACGGGCTGGGGCGCGCAGGCCGCGCCCGGCCCGGCGGCCCTGCCGCGCCCGGCACAGCCCCAGGACGCGCCGGTCCCCGCCGGACGGCCGCAGCCCGGCGGCGGAACCGCCGCCCCCGCGGCGCAGAGCGGCGCCCTCCCGCAGCAGAGCGCCGGTGCCCCCGCGGGCCGGCGTGCCCGCCGTGCCCTCGCCCCGGGCGACCGGCCGATCCCCGAACAGCCCCAGCCGCAGGCCCAGCCCCCGTCGCAGCCCCAGCAGCCGGTGTCCGGGCGGGCACAGCCCGCGCCCCAGGGCCGGCCCGGAACCGCCGAACCCCCCGCCGCACGGCAGGCGTTCGCGCTGCCGCCCGCCGACGCGGACCGGCAGCCGCCGCCCCCGCCCTCGGGCGCCCCGGCCGTCGCCGTCCCGGTGCCACCGGGTCCGGCGGGCTCCCCGCCCACCCCTGCCCCCGGTGGCGGTGCGGGCGGCCCGCAGCCGTACGCACCGGAGAGCGCCGGCGGGCAGCCGTACGCCCAGGGCACACCCGCCGCCGGTCCCGGGCAGCAGCCGCGGCAACCCCAGCCGTCACGGCCCCAGCCCGCGCAGCCGTACGAGCAGGAGGCGCACGGGCAGCTCCCTGCCGGGGCGGACCAGGACCACACCCCTCCGCAGCCGCACCCGCTTCCCACCGGACGCCGCCGCGCCCGTCCCGCGCCCGGCGCCGGACAGCCCGTGCCGGGCGGCACACCCCCGGCTCCGCAGCCGGCCGCCGCGTCCACCGGGCAGCAGCCGCAGCCCGGTTGGGGCACCGACGGCCGGGGCGGCCACCCGGCCGCGCCGGCGGCCCCGGCACCTGCCGCCGCCCCGGGCCCCGCCGCGCCGGCGCCCGCCCAGGCACCGGCGTACCCCGGCGGCTGGGGTACGGACGGACGGGGAACCGCCGCGGCCGCCGAGCCCGCGGGCGGACAGCAGCGGACCGGTACGCATCCGTACCCGCCGCGGCCCGCCCCGGAGGGCGCCGCCCCGCCGCCCGGCGGCCCCGCCACCACCGGCCGCCGTGTCCAGCCACCCCAGCGGACGGCCGACGGGCCCGCACAGCCCGCTCAGCCTCAGCCCGCACAGCCCGCACAGCCCGCTCCGGCGCGGCAGGCGGCGCCGGAACCGGCACCCCGGCAGCAGACACCGGCGCCTCACCAGGCGCCGCCACCGCCGCAGACACCGCGGCAGCAGGCCGTACCTCTCCGGCAGCTGCAGCAGCCCGCGCAGCCACAGCAGACACGGCCGCCGGTCACCACCGCCCAGGAGGCGGACACCACGCAGGGGCGCTCCATCAGCGTGCGCACGCTCGGCCAAGGTGTGCCGTTCGTCCAGCAGATCGCCGAGCGCAGCCGGGCGCAGCAACAGCCGCAGACCTCTCCCCAGCAGCCGTCCCCGCAGGCCGTCCCCCAGCCCGGCGGCCGGCGCCGCAAGCTGGCGGCCCCGCCGGAGACGGAGCCCACCGCGGGGACGCCCGCCGCCGCGCCCCCACCCGGGCGCCCCCGGCAGCAGACCGCCCCGCAGCCGAACCCGCAGCAGCCGCCCCGGCTCCTGGACTCGCAGGGTGACGGCCGCGCCTACGCGATAGGCGCTCCCCAGGAGGGTTCGGAGGGCCCGGAGCCGCTGGACGGCCCGAACGGCGCGGTCGACGTCACCGACGCGCAGACCGGTCCGCCGCTCGACGACGAGCTGCCACCGGAGCCGCTGGACAATCCGCGCCGGCTGCTCGTCTGGCCGGTTCCCGACGTGGGCACCCAGCAGGCGCTGAGCGACCGCGGCTACCGCCCGGTCATCGTCAACTCCCGCGAGGAGGTGGACGCACAGATCGCCGCCTACCCCGCGGCGCTCTTCGTCGACCCGCTGACCGGGCCGATCACCCGGACCGCGCTGCAGTCGCTGCGGGCCGCCGCGGTGGCCGCCGAGGTGCCCGTACTCGTGACGGCCGGTCTCGGACAGGCCACGCGGGAGGCCGCCTACGGGGCCGACCCGGCGGTGCTGCTGAAGGCTCTCGCGCCGCGCGACAGCGAACAGCACCCGCCGCGTGTCCTGCTGATCGAGGAGCGCGACGCGATCGCGGGCGCCCTGACGGCGACACTGGAGCGGCGCGGCATGCAGGTGGCGCGCGCCGTCTCGGACGCCGACGCGGTGACACCGGCGGCGCAGATGCGGCCGAATCTGGTGGTGATGGACCTGACGCAGGTGCGCCGCCGCCGGGCCGGCATCGTGGACTGGCTGCGCGCGAACGGGCTGCTGAGCCGCACCCCGCTGGTCGTCTACACCTCGGCCGGTATCGACCCGGCGGATCTGCAGCTGCTGAGCACGGGCGAGACGGTGCTCTTCCTGGCCGAGCGGTCGACGAGCCCCGAGGTGCAGGACCGCATCGTCGATCTGCTGGCGAAGATCGGCGCCAACTGACCGGCCGAACCCGGTTCCCGCTCCGAGCGGGCCGCCCGGCCCGGCGGCCGCGCCCGTTGCCGTTGCCGTGTCCCCGAGGCCGCTTCCCGACCGGCGCCCGGGGGATCCCGCGACGGCCCCGACACGACAGGCCGCCGCCACCCCGCCCGTGGGCGGAGCGGCGGCGGCCGTTTTTTCGCGATCCGGCGCCGGGGGCCGGGCCCCGGTCAGACCTCGCTGACGTCCAGCTGTCCCTCCGCGTACTGCCTGCGCAGCACCTTCTTGTCGAACTTGCCGACGCTGGTCTTCGGCACCGACTCGATCAGCGACCAGCGCTCCGGCAGCTGCCAGCGGGCGATCCGCTCGCCGAGGAAGGTCTTGAGCGCCTCCAGGTCGGCGGTCGCCCCCTCCTTGAGCACGACCGTCGCCAGCGGGCGCTCGCCCCACTTCTCGTCCGGTACGGCGACGACCGCCGCCTCCGCGACCTCCGGGTGTCCCATCAGGGCGTTCTCCAGCTCGACGGAGGAGATCCACTCGCCGCCGGACTTGATGACGTCCTTGGCGCGGTCCGTGAGGGTGAGGTAGCCGTCCGGGCTGATGGTGCCGACGTCGCCGGTGCGCAGCCAGCCGTCGGGGCTGAACTTGTCCTCCGGACGGAAGGCTTCACCGTCCCCGCCGCCGTAGTACGCGCCCGCGATCCACGGTCCGCGCACCTCCAGCTCACCGGCGCTCTGTCCGTCCCAGGGCAGGAAGTCGCCACCGGGCCCGGCCAGGCGCGCCTCGACGGAGGCGGGGAAGCGGCCCTGCGTGACGCGGTATCCCCAGGCCGCCTCCTCGTCCACCCCAGCCGGCGGGTGCGCGATGCTGCCGAGCGGCGAGGTCTCCGTCATGCCCCAGGCGTGCACGACGGTGATGCCGTGCCGCTCCTCGAAGTCCCGCATCAGGGAGGGCGGGCAGGCGGAGCCGCCGATGACGACGTTCTGCAGCGAGGAGACGTCGCGCGGCTTGGCGTCCAGTTCGGCCAGCAGGCCCTGCCAGATGGTGGGGACGGCGGCGGCGAGCGTCGGCCGCTCGCTCTCGATCATCTCCGCGAGAGGTGCGGGCTGCAGGAAGCGGTCGGGCATCAGCAGCGAGGTGCCGGCCATGAAGGCGGCGTGCGGCAGGCCCCAGGCGTTGACGTGGAACATCGGCACCACGGGCAGCACGGTGTCGGCAGCGGTGGCGCCGAAGGACTCGCCGCTGTTCGACTGCATCGAGTGCAGGTAAATCGAACGGTGGCTGTAGGCGACGCCCTTGGGGTCACCGGTGGTTCCGGAGGTGTAGCAGAGGGCGGCGGCCTCGCGCTCGTCGATCTCCGGCCAGGCGTAGTCGGACGGGCGGCCGGCGATGAGCTCCTCGTAGTCGTGCACGCGGGGGCGGCAGCCGTCCAGGACGGAGCGGTCGCCCGGTCCGTTGACGACCACGTGCTCGACGGTGCCGAGCGCGGGGAGCAGCGGGGCGAGCAGCGGCAGCAGCGAACCGTCGACGAGCACGACGCGGTCGGCGGCGTGGTTCACGATGAAGGCGAGCTGGTCGGCCGGCAGCCGGAGGTTCAGGGTGTGGAGCACCGCGCCCATGGAGGGGATTGCGAGATACGCCTCCAGGTGGACGGCGTTGTTCCACATCAGCGTGGCGACGCGCTGGTCACCGTGTACGCCGAGTTCGTCACGGAGCGCGTGAGCCAGCTGCCCGGCGCGCTCCCCCACCTCGGCGAAGGTCCGGCGCTGCGGGGCGCCCTCACCGGTCCAGGTGATGACCTGCGAGGTGGCGTGGATCGTCGAGCCGTGCCGCAGAATGCGGCTCACGGTCAGGGGTACGTCCTGCATTGTGCTCAGCACCGTCGGCCTCCCGGGGCAGCGGTTACGCAGCGGTAATGTGCCGCTGATTCTGCGGCCATACCACTCGGTATGTCACTACCCCTGAGGTAACGCTTCTGCAATCCGGCCGCCCCCGGGGTCCCCCACCGGTCTGTGCGGCCGCGGGTCAGTCGCGCACGGGCCGCAGCTCCGGGTCCTCCCGCAGCTTGGCCAGCGCCCGGGAGACCGCGCTCTTGACGGTGCCGACGGAGACCCCGAGCACCTCGGCGGTCCGCGCCTCGCTCAGGTCCTCGTAGTACCTGAGGACGACCATGGCCCGCTGGCGGTCGGGCAGCCGCATCACGGCACGCCACATCGCGTCGCGCAGCACCTGCTGCTCGGCCGGGTCCGGCCCGGGGACGGCCTCGCGCTCCGGGAGCTCGGCGCAGGCGAACTCGTCGATCCGGCGCTTGCGCCACTGGGAGGTGCGGGTGTTGATCAGGGCGCGCCGGACATAGCCGTCCAGCGCCCGGTGGTCCTGTATCCGCTCCCACGCGACATAGGTCTTGGTCAGCGCGGTCTGCAGCAGGTCCTCGGCGTCGCACGGGTCCGGTGTCAGCGAGCGGGCGGTGCGCAGCAGCACCGGCCCGCGGGCCCGTACATAGGACGTGAAGTGGGTCGCGGTCGCACTGGTGCGGACTGGCGTGGTCATGGCTCAACGCTAGGAGCGGGCTCACCGCGGCGGATCGCCCGCAGGTGCCGAAGCCGCGTCCGCCTCAGGTTGTAGGGGTGTACTCAGGTGCACCCCCTCCGGGTGGAGAGCGTCGTCCCCCGGGATCGGGACAGCCGGGAGCGAGGACCGCGGTCCGGGCCGGCCGTTTCCGGGACGGCGGGACGCCGCGGGGACGGAGAAGGGCGGTGGCCGGCTCAGCCGATGACGGCGACCGGTGCGTCCACCGCGTTGCGGTCGATCTGCATCGGCACCCCGCCGTGGCGCTCGGTGACGTCGCCCGCGTACTGGTGGATCCTGCGGTGCGGCTGCCAGGCATCCCGGTCCAGGACCGGTTCGTCGTCGACCGCCGGTTCGACACCCCAGCGGGCGAACCACATCACCTCGGGGAGATCCCGTACACCCTCCCGGCGCGCACGCTCCATGTGCGCCACGCCGGCTCCCGCGCTGCTGTAGAAGCCGGGGAGGTACCCGCGCCGGCGGACCTCGCGGCTCCAGGCCCGGACGAAGCGCAGGGTGGTGTCGGCGCAGCGGGTGTCGTCGTGGTCGTACGCCTCCATGTCGAGGTAGAGGGGGCTGCGTTCGGCCATGCCGAGCGCGGCCGCGCGGCGCACGGCGTCACGGCCCTCCGCCGTGCCCTCGCTCCAGGGCTCGTCGCCGATGGGGGTGTGCTTCTTGTTGTCGCTGTGAACGCAGGGGGACTGGGATCCGACGTAGAGCGGCAGCAGCCGCCAGCCCGCGCGGTGCACGGCGAGCGTCCAGCGGCGGTTGAGGTTCGGCTGCCGCTTGCAGGCCCGCCCTCTGCCGCCGAAGTAGACGCCCACGGCCCGGTAGTGGGACTTGCGCCAGGCGTTCATGGCGCCCAGGGACGGCGTACGGCAGGTGTCGAAACCGTACCCCCGGAAGATCTCCGCGCCCTGCTCACGCGGATCGCCGGATCCGGCATCCGGCCCGCCGCCGGAGCTGCCGGAACCACCGGCCGGAACCGCACCGGTACCGGCGGGGCCCGCCGCGGACGGCGCTGCGGCGGTGGGCGCGGAGAGCAGTCCCCCGATGAACGAGGCCAGGGCGGTCAGCATGGCCACGAGGTATTGGATGATCTTCTTTCGTCGTTCCATACGGGGAAGTGAAAAGGTTCCGGAGCCACCGCGGCGGGCGGACACGCGACGGAGACCACGGAGATCATCCGTCTGCACCAAGGACGCCCCGGAACCCACCGGCGCCGCGCCCCCACTCCCACCAGGGCTGACACTCCACCGCCAGCGCCGACCCGCCACTTCACGAACTTGCCGCACCGGCCCGGCTGTGGCAGGGGCCACCCGGAGATCCCGGCGGCCTCGCCGGCAGGACTCGGTGCACGTATCGGCGATTACGGAGACGGAAGCCACCCGAACGGGACGGCCCGCCGGTGCCGGTGGCACACCGGCCGACCGCCGAACCGGCAGCCGGCGCACACAGGAACGGCCCGTGACCGCTTGAGCGGGTCACGAGCCGTCTTGCACGCGGAGGGTGTGGGATTTGAACCCACGGTGGTGTTGCCACCACGACGGTTTTCAAGAGGGTTGCGTAACCCCTGCGGACACGTGTCCTGGCCTGCGCCGATGAAGCGAACGGCCCGCCACGCCGCGGCTTCGGCCCAGACATGGCCCATCAACGGGTACCGCGGCCGCACCTCGCCCTGTGACCTTCTGCTCGTTAGCCACTGGAGCCATTGAAGGCCACTGAGCCAGTTACCAACCGGCTGCAACCGTGCCCCCCCGTTTGACATATGGGTTCACGTGAGCCGGGACAATAAGCAGATGCCAAGAACAGATCACCAACGGTCATGCGAATAGTCAGTCTTCCATCATATGTGATCACAGTCGAAAAGAAGCGGCCATCCACAACGAGTCGTCTCCTCGCTGCACCAGCACATGCGAAAATTTGGTCGCCACTCACGCCTTCCGAGAAGAGCCACACCGAGACATGATCAACATGCCACTCCTACCTTCCAGTCCGCAGTACATGGTGATCACCCCAGAGATGGCGGACCTCTGGCTGGAGCACTGCAACCCGGAAACCAATCGAATTCTTTCCGATACCGTGTATGAGCGATACGCCAAGGCGATGGCAAGAGGGGAGTGGAGAACCACACATCAAGGAATCGCCTTCGACAAGGAAGGTAAATTGCTTGACGGCCAACACCGCCTCATGGCAATCAAGATTTCCGGCGTCTCCGTTGAAATGCTCGTAATCCCCGGATGCAATTCAGAGACTTTCGATGTCCTCGATTCAGGACACCGCAGGCAGGCCGCACAGCTGCTGAAAATCCCACACCGCGTCATCGTTGCAGCGGCAGCTAGGATCATCGGCCAAATGTACCGAATGTGGGATCCCGTAACGCTATTTGATGGGTTCTACGACACAAAGGCTTCGACAGCCGACATCTTGAGGGCTGTGGCCGCCTGGCCTGAGCTCACAACGATGGCCCCGATCGCCGCCGCCGCGTACAGAGCGGCAGGCATCAATCAACCCACGCACCTAGTGGTGCTAGCTCAGGCATCAAGGACAGAACACGCAGACAAAATTGAAGATTGGGCCAACGGGCTGATTTCGGGCGCAAACATGGACCAAAAAGATCCTCGACTCGTGCTCCGGAATAGGTTTTTCCGAGATCGTGTACTTCTCGGCACAAGCGCCGGGCGCCGCACTTCTTACAATCTCATCGCCAAGTCATGGAATAGCTGGGCCCAAGGAAAGCTCCTTGGCACGCTTAAGACGCTGGACGGCGAAGGGGTAATTCCTGTTGTCGGCACGGAGAAATTCCGACCAAAATGACCCTCAACGTCTGGGCAGACCTTTAAGGCTGCACAAGCATCGGCGGGCTCTCCGACTGAATCACACAAGCCTGTTCACGAACCCCGCAGCGCACAACCGCTCAAACGATGCTACGACTTCAGGGGGCACAACTTCCTCCGCCATGAATCCCAGTTTCGGGTAAACCATAAGGCGTTGCAGCGCACCAACAAGCATGTCGATTACCAGGCTCGAATTCCCGATATATTCAACGTACGACTCAAGCGACATGGGGGCTGACGCACATACCACATCGATACCAGGCCACAATTTTCGAGCTGTAGCACTTGCTCGACGCTCCTCATAAGGCTTGCTCACAAGTAGAATCGACTGCACTACGATCCCAGCATCAGCCAGGACTGCCCGAGAAAATTCAATATTCTGGCCCGTGTTCGCAGCCCGAGGTTCCACCAGGATTACAGACTCAGGCACTCCCTTTTCGATGGCGTGCTCCTTATAGTGCAGCGCCTCCCCTCTAGGCATTCTGTCTCGTGTCGTGGGACTGTTTGCGCCCGTGAAAACGATGAGGGGAACCAAGCCAGCCAAATACGCATCGGCCGCCACGGTGGCCACGCTCAGGTCGTGGCTGCCGAGTCCGATGGCGGCCGAGCACGGCCGCCACTCGTGATGCATCTGATGGTATTCCCATAGGACTTGGGCGTCCGCCCACGACTGTTCAGAAATCACTGCTACTCCTCTTCGCCCTGTGCCGAGTCCGGAACCTTAAATTCGTATTCCCAGGCGAACCGTGAAGCAGCGTGCACACCGATGGCGTGCTCAACCACAGTTCCATCCTCCGTGTACGTCGTCCGGTGAAGCTCAACGACCGGTTCACCTGGCGGCAACTGGAGCTGCTTCACCTCGTCCGCCGTAGGCGCGCGCGCGAACAGCTCTTCCTTCATATGGTCGATCTCGTAGCCCGCGTCATAGAGCACTCGGAAGCCCCCACCGCGGCCGGCAGGCCCGGGAGCGGGATCTACGATCCGGGTGCCTTCGACGTGCTCCGGTCGGTAGTAGCTGGTCAGTGTGTGCGTGGGCTGCTCGCCCTCCTTGACCAGTCGGGCCCGGGCGTAGACCGGCGCGCCTTCCGGTAGCCCGTGCGCGGCCGCGACGGCCGGCGGGGCTTCGACAAGGCTGACCGTCTGTGTCTGCTCGTTCCGTCGGTAGGCCCGGCCGGAGGCCACACGGTCGGCGATGAACGCCACCTCGTCGCCGTCGCGCCACTTGGCCTTGTCGTAGCGCATGATGCCGAGCCGCTTCAGCGGCGCCTGCTGCCGCACGACCGTGCCGTGCCCACGGGATGAAGTGACCAGTCCTTCCGCTTCAAGGGCCTTATAGGCCGCGTGGACAGTGGACTTGGAGCCCTCGCCCGCGTCCACGAGGTCTCTGATGTGCGGCAATTGCTGACCGGGCGCGTACTCGCCGCTCCGGATCCGCTCGGCCAGCCGGTCCGCCAGCTCTCGCCATTTGGGCGCCATGAAGGACTCCTTCCATCAAGGCAAGTCAAACACAGTCCCAGGACTGTTGACAGTCCTGGGACTGTGCGCCATTGTCTTGCTCAAGCGGTCGCAGTCCTAGGACAGCGCCGGTAGGGGCCTTCTTTGGGCTGCCTCCGACGGCTGGACGGCGCGCGGCCGGGCGCCCGGAGGGCTCCGTGAAACGGGTCCGAAGGAAGCGCTCGTTACTTGAGAACTCAACAGTGAACTGACGACGGGGTGAGAGTCCCTGTCCCCGTGGCGGCCGGGTGAAGCCGTCCTGCTGGCGCCAGAGCAGTGACGATGGCGCACCGCTTCGCAGGGCGCGGGAAGCCCTGCTGGTCCGCTTCTGCGGGCCGTCATGTACGTCTGCGGGCCGCCCTGTCGTGGGCGGCTCGGCATCTTCCCGGGGCGGCGGCACTCCCGGCCAAGGACAGCCCGCCGCTCCGGTTCTCCCTGTCCGTACGGAAGGAACCGGAGAGATCCATGAAGAACTTCATCGGCCGGTGTGAGGCCGTTACCGATACCGACTACATCGAGCTGGCGCTGGGCACTCCCGTGGAGCTCTGGCTCGGGGAGGACGGCGAGAGCGACGAGGAGCGCGCGGCCCGTCTGGACGCGGCGCGGGACATCCTCGCCGACGACCCGGGCCTGGCCGACCGGGCGACGCGGGCGGCCGTCGAGGTGATCGAGGCGCACGCGCCGGAGCTGCTGGCGGTGCCGAACGCGGTGCGGCCGGCCTCCGTGGTGCGGACCGCGTTCCGGACGGCGGTGGCCGCGTGAGCACGCAGACGTTGCAGGACCTGGGGCCTGCTCTGGTGGCGTTGCGGCTGCTGGCCGTGGACTACGCGGGACTGCCGGCGCCGTGTGTGTCGGTGTCCACCGTCTACCCGGACCGGCTGGAGCTGTCCTTTCACGACGACCTGGCCGGGTTCGAAGCCTGGCGCGGTGCTCTGGGCATCGAGCCGGAGCGGGTGACCTACCACGAACACCGCTGTGGGACGCGGGTCCTGACCGTGAACACCGGCCTGGCGGGTGCCGATGTGGTGCTGGTCGGCTACGGGCGGGCGGCCCGGCGGCGGGAAGGGACGGTGCAGTGAGCAGCGTCCCGGAGGCGTCCCTGGTTGGCCGGTTGAACAGCGTTCAGGTGCGTTCAGCGGAGCGCGCGTTGTCGGTGGGGACCTGGCTCATCGTGGCCGGAGCGATGCTCTACTCCGTTCTGACCGTCACGCCGCTCATGGCCGCGCACACCCCCGATGAGTGGGACTGGACGGCGCCGATCCTGCCGCTGGTGGTGGATGCCGCGGTGGTGATCGTGGTCCGGCTGGACTCGGTGCTGGCCCGGCTCGGTGGGCACGGCGGGTCGTGGCCGGTGGTGCTGCGGTGGATGACCGGCGCTATGACGCTGGCGCTGAACGTGGCCGACTCCGCGCTCCGGAAGGACCTGGTGGGCGTGGCGGTGCACGCGGTGGCGCCGCTGCTGCTCATCGTCACCGCCGAAACGGGCCTGGCCTACCGGCGGGCCATCACCGCCGCGGTGGCCGCTCTGCACGCCGAGGAGCGGGCGGAGCGGGAAGCACGGGAGCGGGCCGCGGCTGAGCGTGTGGAGGCGGCCGAGCGGCGCGAGCGCGAGCGCCGGGAGCACGAGGCGCGGCTAGTGCGTGAACAGCGTGAGCACGAGGCGCAGTTGGCCCGTGAACAGGCCGAGCGGGAGGAGCGTGCGCGGCGCGAGCAACGCGAGTGGGAAGAGGCCCGCGAGCGTCGCGAGCAGGCCGAGCGTGAACGCCTGGCGCGGGAGCGTGAACAGGAACGGCGGGAGCGTGAGCGCCGTGAACGTGAAGAGGCCGAGCAGCGCGAGCGTGAACGCCGCGAGCGTGAGGCGCGTGAACGCCGTGAACGGCAGGAGCGTGCGGAGCGGGCCGAGCGTGAACGGGCCGCCCTGCTGGCCGCCGGACCGGCCACGGAGAAGCTCAAGGAAGAACAGGCCCGGGCTCGGGTGCGGGCGGCGTTCGACGCCGGGTTGCCGGTGCGGTCGGCCGCTGAGCTGACGGGCTGGTCGGTGGGCTGGGTCTCCGCGCGGTACCAGGAGTTGCGGGAGGCTCACCACCCGCACCTGGTGGCGGTCGGCGCGGCCGGTGAGGAGACCGGCTGATGTCTGCGGCGTTCGGTCCCTGCTACGACCCGAGCGGCGCCCGGTACGGCATCCCGACCTATCCCTGGCGCCTGGCGCCGGACGGGCTGGCTACGCGCCGGCAGTTACGGGCCCGCGGCTTGCGGCCCGGCGGGCAGCCGGTGGCCGCTCAGCTCATGCGGCGCTCCCGGCGCAGCCGGTCCGGGGTGGCCGTCGCCTACCTGTACCGCATCGACCGGGCCGTGCCGGTGCGGCAGATGACCTCCCGCAAGTGGGCGGCGCTGGCGCTGGCCATGCGCGCCCGCCGCACCTGCCCGGAGTGCGGCCGCGATGCCGGTTACTGCATCCCGACGTCCCTCGGCATGTGCTTGACCTGCGCTTACCCCGTCCCATCCGCCGCGTGAGCCTGGAATTGGAGTGATGAGCGTGAACGATATCCCGCCGAACGCGGTCGAGTGGCACTACGTGATGACCATGCAGACCTCGACCGCCAAGCTGGCCACGATCAGCGGCACGGTGTGGGTGGAGAACGCCACCCGTGCCGAGGTCTACCAGCACGTCCTGGCCCGCGCCGTGGACCACATCGGCGCCCGAGGGCCGGTGCTCTTCTACACCGCCGACCACAACGACGGCGGCTGACCTCTAAGCCGCCCTGTGTACGCCCGGCGCGGCCCGATGGCCTGGCAGCTTGCGGGCCGCGCCGGTCTCCGTTTCTCCGCAGAGTTGGAGGAGTCCAGCATGACGGAAACCACCATCCCCGCGGCACCCCCCAAGGCGCCGCCCGACGACCCACCGCCCGCCACGATCCCCGCCCCGGTCGGCACGAGCACGACGGCCGCCCGGGGCCCGGTCCACACCCCGGGCGGACTGCCGGCCGTTCCGCTGGCCGTCATCACCGGCAACACCACCATCGGTGCGCTCTCCGCGGCGGCCCTGGTCGGCGGCCCGGTAGCGGCTTCGCTGGCGATGGCCGGTGCCGCCGCGGCCACCGGCACCGTGGCCGCCCGAGCAGCCAAGGCCAAGAAGCGCCGGAGGGCGGCCGGTTCGCTCTCCGGCCGCTCCAGTGGTCCGGCCGCCGCACGGGGGCGGGTGTCCCTGGCCAAGACCGGCGCCCGGCCGACAAGCGGCCGGAGCAGCGGCACCGGCCGCACCCGCTCGGGCGCCGGACGCTCGGGCGCCGGTCGGTCGGGCGCCGGTCGGTCGGCGGCTAGTCGGTCGGCGGCCGGGCGCGTGCCCCGTCCGGGGACGCCCGGCTCCGGTGGAGCCCTGCGGCACCGTGCTGCCGGGCTCGGGAAGCCGAGCGGTGCCGGGAAAGCTCGCTCCACGCGCCCAGTTCCCCCAGCCGCTGCGAAGTCGCGGGCCGGTGGTCTGGGGTCGTCGCTCCGGCGGGCCCCCGGGGCGGTCAGGGACCGTGCCGGGGCCGTGAAGGCGCTGCGCAAGGCCCGGCAGGAGTCGGCGCCGACCCGGGCGGCCCGCCGTCGGCAAGATGCTGCCGACCGGCGCCGCCTGGCCGACGGCCGCCGCGCCGAGAAGGCACGCCAGCGGGCCCGCCGGTCCGCCCGGAAGGGCACGGCCGGCCGGAGCGGCATCCTCGGCCGCGCCGCGGACCGGGCCCGGCGGATGGCTGACGTGGCCCGGCTCAACAGCCGTCGCCACCGCGACCGCCGGGCGAACGCCCGGCTGGCACAGGTGCGCCGGGGGCGCCGGGTGGCCGCGTGCCGGTGGCGGATGCGCCGCCTGTTGGTGTGGTCGGCCCTGCGCTACTGGGGCCGCCGCCTGGCCGCGGCCGCGGTGGCCGCCCCGGTCGGCGTCCTCGGCATCCCGTCGACCTGGCTCGGGCGCAAGCTGGGCTGGTCCTGGCTGATGTATCCGGGCCGCCGCCTGTTCTGGCGCCTGTCCAACACCGCGCACGCCGCCCGACTGGCCCGGGATGCGGCCATCCGGCAGGCATTCGACGCCGAAGCCGAGCAGGCCGAACAGGACAACGAGCACGACGCCCGGCCGGTCGCCGCGACGGTTCCCCGCGCACCGCGCCACCACAACGCCCGCACCGCCACGACAGGAGATGGCATGTCCGACACCACCCCCGGCGGGCCCGGCTTCCTCTTCCACGAAGCCGCCGCCGAGATGGAAGCCGCCGCCCAGTCCTACGACCCCGACGGCATGATGCACGTCCTGGCGACCTGCGAGGGGATGCCCTATGCCGTCCAGTCCTTCGCCAACACCTTCCGCATCCTCGCCGAGCGCTCCGACGACGAATTCCCGCTGGAGAAGGAAGTCGGGGCCGCGCTGAACGAGGTCTACGCCCTGCTGATGCAGGCCGTGGACGCCGCCGCCGAGGTCGTCACCGTCTTCCGCAACGTCCACGACCAGGACATCGCGCGGCACGAGGACCCGCGCAACAACGCGGAAGACAAGTGGGACACCACCAACAACTGACCACCGCACCACCGAAGGGCGGGCCGCCGAGCAGGGCGGCCCGCCCTTCCTGCTGCCCCCTGGGGAGGGCCCGTGTCCGAACACTCGTTGAACCTGTCCAGCACGCGCCGCACAGCGAAGAAACCCACCGTCCTGCCGCCGCTGGACTGGGCCGCAGGCCACGGCCCAGTCACCGGAGCCCTGTCCGCGGCCACCGGCGCCGGAGCCACCGCCCTGCTCGGTGCCGCCGCCTCCATGCCGTCCGGCTGGCCGCTGGCCATCGGCGCGGCCGGCGCCCTCGGCCACGGCGTCGGGCACAGCCTCTACCGCCGTCTGACCGGCCGCACCCTGGTCACCCGGGCCGCTTCCTGGCTGCTGGCCGGTGGCTGGACCACCTGGGCGGTGGCCACCGGCCCACTGAGCTGGACCGCCGCCGGAAGTCTGGCCGCTCTCGGTGTCGGCATCGGCGCCGCCGCCTCCAACGCCGCAGCCCACGAGGAAGCCGCCGAAGAGGAACGCCTCTCGGCCGAAGCCAAGGCAGCCACCGCCGCGCTCGACAGCAAGCGGCGCGGCCTGGCCCGGGAGTGGGAAGAGCGGATCAAGCGCGTGTGCGCGGTGGACGTCACCGTGTTCGCCGTGGAGTTCTGGGCCACCGGCTCCGGCTACTCGCTGGCCGCCGAACTGCCCGGCGGCGGCGCCACCTGGGACCGCATCGCCACCCGCGCCCGCGCCCTGGCCGCCGACGCCCGGCTTCCGCTGGGCTGCACCGTCCACGTCGAGGAAGGAGACCTTCAGGGCCGCGTCGTCCTCGACGTGGCCACCGAGAACGTCATGGGCTCCACCTACCCCTACCCGGCCGACTACGGCCCGCTGTCCATCCTCACCGGCATCCCCTGGGGCCTGCTGCCCGTCGCCGACCCGGTGACCGTCTACCTGCGCGAAGCCTGCGCGCTCATCCTCGGCCCGCCCGGATCGGGGAAGTCCACCTTCCTGGACGCGGTACTGGCAGGCTTCGCCCGCTGCACCGATGTCGTCACCTGGGTCATCGACCTCAAGAAAGGCGCCGTCGGCATCCCGTGGGTCCGCCCGTGGCTGGAGGCCGAAGGCCACCGGGACCCCAAGCCCGGCACCGCCCGGCCCCCGGCCGGCACCCGGCCCGGCATCGACTGGCTGGCCTCCACCCCGGCCGAAGCCCTGCTGATGCTCACCGCCGCACTCGCCATCAACGACGCCCGGCAGCTGCACTACCAAGACCTGATGGACCAGCAGGACACCACCCTGCTCCCGGTCTCCGCCCGCATCCCCCAAATCGAGATCGTGGTGGACGAGGGTGCCGAACTCCTCTCCGGCTACACCCGCGGAAACCGCACCCTGAAGGAAGTGCAGAAGCTGGTCCGCACCGTCATGCGCACCACCCGGGCCATGGGCATCCGGCTGGTGCTGACCGCCGTTGACGGGAACGTCTCCGCCATCGGCGACACCGCCACCCGCAAGTTCTCCCCCGTCGGCGTGGCCCTGACTTCCGGGGAGTCCAGCGGCAACAACCTCGGCAAGCTCTTCCCGCACGCCAAGGTGGACACCTCCCAGCTCAACCAGCAGGGCGCCGGAGTCATCGGCGCGGCCACCGCCGACGGCTTCGCCCCGACCGCGTTCAAGGGCTGGAAGACCTCCCCCAGCATGGTCCGGGACGTGGTGCTCGCCACCAACGACCGCCGCCCCGTGCTCGATGAGATCTCCGCACAAGCGGCCGGAGCGGCGTACGCCCGGCGCTGGGACGCCAACCGCACCGCCTGGCTCCGGCAGGGCCCGGCCGACGAGGACACTCCGGCGGAAGACACGACGACGGAGCCCGGGACCGAGCGGCCCACGCTCGGGCTCTCCTACGAGCAGCAGGAGCCCGCCGCCCCGGCTGCGGAGCCCGCCCGGCGCACGGAGGCGGACATGCTCGCCGAGCGGCTGATGCGCGAGATCGACGAGCAGTTCGGCACCACCGCCGAACCCGACCGCACCACCGAGCCGAAGCCGCCGCGGCCGCGGGCCGACAGTCTCAACCTGTCCTGTCTGCGCGACGAGTCGCCGGCCGACGAGGACGACCACCCCGGCGGGCCGGGGGACGGGCCGGACTGGCTACCGCAGGCCCTCGACGCCATCGCGTCCGCCGGGCCTGCGGGCATGAAGCCCTCCGCCGTCGCCGACCTCGTACAGCGCGACCGCAAGACCGTCCGGGCCGCCCTGCGGGCCGCCGCCGACCGCGGCCAGCTCATCTACCGCAACAACGGCCCGCACTCGGTCTACGTCCACCCCGACCACACCTGAACCGAACACAGTGCGTCACCACTTAGTGGGTAGTGGGATCCGCCCCACTACCCACTGACCACACCCCAGTAGCCCGAAAACCCGGTCCCTACTGAGGTTTCTGGTGGGTTCCCCACTACCCGGTACCCACTACCCACTACCCGGTACGGGCACAGACCGTGACCGGCCCGCGGGCCGCCGTCGGCACCCGCTCACACCCGCAGGACCCAACGAAGGAGGCATCATGCGCCGCCGCGAACCGCCCGGCATCACCGGGCACTACACCACCCACATACCGGCCGACCTCTACCAGCAGACCGGCGGCCGACCCGTCGTCATCGTCCAAACCACCCCGGCCCGGCGACCCGCGGGCACCTACCTGGTCCCGCTCGGGATCGGCCTGGCCGCCGCCATCGGCGTCATGGGCTGCATCGCCGCCGCCCTGGCGCTCTTCGAGTTCGCCGTCCAGACCGCCGCACTCATCGGCGGCGGACCCATCGGGCTGGGCCTCGCGCTCAAGCTCTTCCGGCCCAAGACCCAATGACGCCCCGGGGCGGTGGCACTCCCGGCCAAGGACAGCCCACCGCCCCGGGTCTCCCTGCCCGCCTCTCGACAGAACAGGAGACCTCAAGCATGACCCATAACCGCTCCGGACCGCTGCTCTCCGCGGCCCTGGACGCCGCCGCCCGCGGCTGGCCCGTTTTCCCTCTCCGCCCTGGTGGCAAGCGGCCCGCCCTGCACGGGGAGAGCCGCTGCCCCCGTACCGGCCAGTGCGCGGCCGGGCACCGCAAGTGGGAGCAGCGGGCCACCACCGACCCCGGCCGCATCCGCGCCGCATGGTCCGCGGGCCCGTTCAACGTCGGCATCGCCACCGGCCCGGCCGAGCTGGTCGTCATCGACCTCGACGTGCCGAAGGACGGGAAGGACAGGAAGGGCGCGCCTTGCGGCGCGACGACCTTTACGGCGCTCTGCGAGCGCGCCGGGCAGGCCGTCCCCGCCACCCGCACGGTGCGGACCGCGAGCGGTGGCACGCACCTGTACTTCACCGCGCCGCCCGGCGCCCGGCTCGGCAACAGCGCGGGCAGGCTGGGGAAGCTCATCGATACCCGGGCATGGGGCGGCTATGTCGTCGCCGCGGGCAGCACCACACCGGCAGGGGTCTACGAGGTCACCGACGACTCCCGGGCCTGCCCGCTGCCGGGCTGGCTCCGTGACCTGCTCAGCCCGCAACCCCAGCCTCCGAGCCCGGCCCGCCTGTCCTCGGCGGCCGTGGGGAACGTGCCTGCCTACGCGGCGGCGGCCCTGCGCAACGAGGCCGCCGCCGTCGCGGGTGCCCCGGAGGGGTCCCGGAACTGGACGCTGACCCGGGCGGCCCGCGCTCTGGGGCGGTTCGTCGCCGCGGGGGACCTTCCCCGGTCGGTGGTGGAGGAGGCTCTTAAGCAGGCGGGGGAGGCGGCCGGCCTGCGCGAGCGCGAGTGCGCCCCGGTCATCGTGAGCGCTTTGAACTGGTCCATCGCGCACAACCCGCAGGGCAGGGCGGCATGACCGGGCCCGCCGCTCCCCCGCTTAAGAGCTACACCGCCGCCCCCAACCGACCGGCCGCCGCCGAGCAGCCGGTCCCCGCGGTGGCCGACCGCGCTGCAAAGGGCGCCGCCCGGCAGGGCGCCCGATCAGCTCTTCGCCCTGACCCGCGCCCGAGCGACGGACGGCGCCCCATCGCCTGGCTCCACATCACCGCTCCCGGCCGCGGCACCGTCCCGACCGCCACGTCGGTGTGCGCGTGCGGCCGCAACCGCAGCGCGGTCGGGCGTCGGCACGTCCTGGCGCTCATCGACGCCCACACCGCCCACCGAACCACCTGCCCGCTCCGCAAGAACGAAGGGAGGAACGCCGCATGACCACCACCGGACACCGGCCCACCGCGCCCGAGCAGGGCGCGGCCCTGCTGGACGAAGTGGAAGCGTTCCACCGCCGCTTCAACGTCTTCCCCACCGAAGCCGCCTACGTCGCCGTGACGCTCTGGGACGCTCACGCGCACCTGCTTGACTGCTTCGACTCCACCCCGCGGCTGGCCTTCCTCTCTCCCGAACCCGGGTCCGGGAAGTCCCGCGCGCTGGAGATCGTGGAGACGCTGACCCCGCGCGCGGAAGCCACGGTCAACGCCTCGTCCAACGCCCTGTTCCGGCTGGTCGAGTCGGCCGAAGGGCGGCCGACTCTCCTGTTTGACGAGATCGACACCATCTTCGGACCCAAGGCGGGGGACAACGAGCCCGTGCGCGGCTTCCTCAACTCCGGGTACCGCCGGATCGGGACCATGCTGCGGTGCGTCGGAGACGGGGCCAACCAGAGCGTGCAGCGCTTCTCCTCGTTCTGCGCCGTCGCGATGGCCGGGCTCGGCTCCCTGCCCGACACGATCCTGACCCGCTCCGTCATCATCCGGATGCGCAAGCGGGCCCCGAACGAGCACGTGGAGTCCTACCGGCTCCGGCTCAACGAGCCGGAGGGCCACGCCCTGCGGGACCGGCTCGCCGACTGGGCCGACACCGTGCGCGAGCAGATCACCGACGCCTGGCCGGAACTCCCGGAAGGGGTCACCGACCGGCCGGCCGATGTGTGGGAACCGCTGCTTGCCGTCGCCGAAGCCGCGGGCGGCCACTGGCCCCAGCGGGCCCGCGCCGCCTGCCTGGAACTGGTCAACGCCGCCCACGACAACGACGAAGCCTCCCTGGGCGTGCGGCTGCTGACCGACCTGCGCGACAAGGTGTTCTGCGGGGCCGACCGGATGCCGACCGCGGTCATCCTGGAGATGCTGCTCGCCCTGGACGAAAGCCCATGGGCCGACGTGGACGACAAGCCGCTCAACGCGCGGACTCTCTCCAAGCTGCTCGGGCAGTACGTCACCCCCGCCAACAAGCCCATCAAGCCGCGCGGCATCCGCACCCCCTCGGGCACCCCGAAGGGCTACTACGCGGAAGACCTCACGGACGCCTGGACGCGGTACTGCTCCCCGTCCCCTCCAGAGTCCGCAACATCCGCCACAGCCGCCACACCGCAGGTCAACAGGGGTGCATCTGTGGCGGATGACCCCAACGGCATCCGCCACAGCCCCACAGAAGCCGCAACGCGGCTCTTCCCCGTCGCGGGCTGAACCGCCCACCCGACCGGTGCCGCCACACCCCGCGTGTGGCGGCACCGATCCGCCACAGAATCCCTATCCGCCACACATCCGAGCCGCTGACCAGCCATGTTGCGGCGTGGCGGATGTTGCGGATTCCCCAGAAGGAACGCCACTCCGGCAACCACGCCCAGGAGGCACTCCCCATGGCCCGCTCGACGATGCTCAAACTCCCGGAAGTCCTCGCTGAGATCGGCATGAGCCGCGCCGCCTTCTACCGCCTGCGCGCCCGCGGTAAGGCCCCGCGCCTCATCAAGCTGCCCAACGGCCAGCTCCGCGTCCGCCGTACCGACCTGGACGCCTGGCTCCAGTCCTGCGAGCAGTCCGCCGCCTGAATCACCCCGCACCACCCGACAAGGGGCCCGCCCACCGGCGGGCCCCTTTCCATGGGAGACCCATGCTCACGTACGACGTTGACGTCTGGTCCATCCGCAAGCGCACAGGCAGGCCGAAGCCCTACGAACTCCGCTGGCGCGTCGGCTCCCGCGCGCACTCCCGAAGCTTCAAGCTCAAGCCGCAGGCCGACGGCCGCCGCTCGGAGCTCCTGGCCGCCCTCCGGGAGCGCGAGCAGTTCGATGAGGCGAGCGGCCTTCCCGCTCGGGAACTCGCGGCGCTCAACTCCCCGACGTGGTTCGAGCACGCCACCGACTACGCCCTGATGAAGTGGCCCCGAGCGGCAGCGAAACACCGGGCCGGCATCGCGGAAGCCCTCTCCGTAGTCACCCCGACGCTGGTCACCACGACGCGCGGTGCCCCGGAAGACAAGACACTCCGCGCCGCCCTCTACCAATGGGCATTCCGCGCCGTGCCAGGCCCCGGCGGAAAGCACGTCTCTCGGCACCTCGCCGAAGAACCGCCGGCCGACATCCGGCAGGCGCTGGACTGGATCACCGCTCACTCGGTCAAGGTCGGCGCGCTGCAGGACCCGTCGTTGCTTCGCCCGGCCCTGGAAGCACTCGGGCGACGGCTGGACGGCCGCAAGGCCGCGGAGAACACCGCGCGCCGAAAGCGCATGGTCCTGAGCAACGCGCTGCGCTACGCAGTCGAGGAGCGCGGCCTGCTCCCGAGCAACCCCCTGCTCCGCGTGGACTGGACACCACCCGAGACTGACGACGAAATCGACTTTCGGTACGTCCCAGGCCCCGCCCTGGCCCGTAAGTTCATGGAAGCCGTTCGGGCATCCGGTGCCCGTGGTGAGCACCTAGTCGCGTTCTTCGGGTGCCTGTACTACGCGGCGATGCGACCGGGGGAAATCGCCTCACTCAAACAGGCCGACTGCCACCTTCCGCCCGAGAGCACACCCGACGCATGGGGCGAGCTGCTGCTCGCGGAGAGCCGCCCGGAAGTCGGCGCCGGCTGGACGGACTCGGGAGAGTCCTACGAGACACGAGGACTCAAACGGCGAGCGCGCGGCGCGACACGGCCGGTACCGATCCCGCCCGTCCTGGTGGAGATGCTGCGAGATCATCTCAAGCGCTACGGGACCGCACCGGACGGCCGTCTGTTCCGGGCGGCGCGGGGCGGCCGAGTTCGCTCCACGGAGTACTGCGAACTGTGGGACAAGGCCCGTGCTGCCGTCCTGACCGAGCAGGAAGCCACAACGCCGCTGGCGAACGTCCCCTACTCTCTGCGGCACGCCGGGGTGTCCCTGTGGATCAAATCCGGTGTGGACCCCGTGGAAGTCGCCCGGCGAGCGGGCCACAGTATCGCGGTCCTCTTCCGCTTCTACGCCAAGATCCTGCGGGGCGCCCAAGAACACTCCAACCGGCTCATCACCGAGGAGCTGAGCCGAGACGAGTGACGGCCGCCGCCTGGCCCACAGATGGCCCAGACGCACTGGTCAACGGCGAGATACAAGCGAGCCGGGGTGAGACAGGCTGAGCGCAGAAGGGGCGCCCTTCGGTGGAGGGCGCCCCTTCTGACCAGCACGTTTGATGACCTGCGCGGAGGGTGTGGGATTTGAACCCACGGTGGTGTCGCCACCACGACGGTTTTCAAGACCGTTCCCTTAGGCCGCTCGGGCAACCCTCCCTCGCCCCCGCCCACCTGCGGCGGAAGCGCCTACAGCCTACCTGGCAGGGCCGCCCCGGGGGCGCTTGGTCCGTCCCTCGGCCGTGACCTCGGAAACTGTGCTTCCGCCCTCTCGGCGCCGCGGGCAAGCGTCCCCATGCTAAGCGGCACGATCGCTTCTCTGTGGGCAGTTGAGGAAGCGGCACGTCTTGCTCAGGCGGACGACCCGCGCCGTCGAGCGGTGGTCTCCGCAGTCGTGCGCTGGACGAGATCCCCACTGCGGCTTTCAGGGCCATCCCCGCAGGCCGCTCGGGCAACCCTTTCCCGCGCCGACCCCGGGCGGGGGGTGGTGCGTTCGGGGCCCTCCTCGCCGTTCGTGGCGGGGAGGGCCCCGAGGTGGTGCGGTCGCGTTGCCGGCCTGGCTCCCGTGCCCCGGGCTCAGCCGTATCGGCCGGGGTCAGTGCGGGGAGCGCGTCCGGTGGGCTTCCGGTCAGTCGCCCTTGCGCTGGCCCAGGGTGACGTCGACCGTGGTCTCCTTGCCGTCGCGCTCGTAGGTGATCTTCACGGTCTCACCCGGCTCGTGGGTCCAGATCTCGCTGATCAGGGTCGGGCCGCTGTCGATGACGGTGTCGTCCAGCTTGGTGATGACGTCGCCGGGCTTCAGGCCCGCCTTGTCGGCCGGTCCGCCCTCGGTGATCGGATCGCTGCCGCCCTGGCCGGTTTCGGGGATGCGGGCGCCCTCGCTCTGCTGCCGCATGTCGACCTGGACGCCGATCACCGGGTAGATGGGCTCCCCGGTCTCGATCAGGTTCCCCGCGACGCGCTTGGCCTGGTTGATCGGGATGGCGAAGCCCAGGCCGATGCTGCCCGCCTGCGACTCGCCGAAGCCCCCGCCGCCCGCCGACTGGATGGCCGAGTTGATGCCGATCACAGCACCCTGGGCGTTGAGCAGCGGGCCGCCGGAGTTGCCCGGGTTGATCGACGCGTCGGTCTGCAGGGCGCTCATGTACGAGGCGTTGCTGCTGCCGCCGTCGCTGGAGGCGACCGGGCGGTTCTTGGCGCTGATGATGCCTGTGGTCACGGTGCCGGAGAGGCCGAAGGGAGCGCCGATGGCGATCGTGGCGTCGCCGACCGCGACCTTCTTGTCCGAGTCCCCCAGCGGCAGCGGCTTGAGATCCGCGTCCGAGGCGTTCTTGAGCTTGATCACGGCCACGTCATAGCCCTCGGCGCGGCCGACGATCTCGGCCTGGTACTCCTTGCCGTTGGAGAAGGTGGCGGTGAGCTTGCCGCCTTCCGCCGCGGAGGCCACCACGTGGTTGTTGGTGAGGATGTGGCCTTCCTTGTCGTAGACGAAGCCGGTGCCGGTGCCGCCCTCGGCCTCCTGACCGCCGCCCTGGGCGTTCAGCGTGACGACGCTGGGGAGTGCCCGCTGCGCTATGCCGGCGACGGAGTTCGGGGAGCGGTCGAGCACTTCCGAGTCGCCGGGGGCCGAGACCGTCGTCGAGCCTCCGTCGCTCTGCTCGGCGGCCCAGAAGCCGACGCCGCCGCCGACACCGCCCGCGACCAGCGCGGCGGCGAGTACGGCCGCCACCAGCCCGCCGCGGCCCTTCTTGCCCGGCTTGCCCGGCGCGGCACCGGGCGGCGGGGGCACGTGCCCCGGGGCACCCCAGCCCGCGGCGCCGGAGGGGGGTGGCGGCGGAGGCCAGCCGGCGCTTCCCGCACCCGCGCCCGGCCCCTGCGCCGCTCCGTGCGCCGCGAGGCCGGCACCGTCGGCGGGAGCGCCGTACTGCTGTCCCTCTCCGGCCCGGACTCCCTCGGCGCCGTGGCCGTCCGCCGGAGCCGGCTGGTGCGCCGGTACGGCCGGCTGCTCCGGCGGCCGGCCGGCCGCCGCCGCGCCGGGCTCGGGCCGCGGAAGCGGGTAGTCCGACTGCGCCGCGCTCCCGCCGGAAGGACCCTCCGGGCCGGGCGGCGGCGCGGAGGGCGGGCTGGGCGGCGCTCCCGGCGCCGGCCGCTCCGTTCCCGGCGGAACGGCGGCGCCCTCGTTCTCGGTGCTCACGGCATTCTCCTTGGGTGCAGGTGCGCGAAAAATCACGAGTCACGGCCCACAGTGCTGCATGTCCACCACCAGCTTTCCCCACGGCGTGTCAGGGCGCTGTAAGCGCGGCGGCTCGCCCGCCCTTCCCTTCCGGACATAACGCACGGCTTCCATGATGCCCGGGTCTCCGGACGGCGGCCGTTCACCCTGTGTGCCCGCAGGGGTGGCACCATAACGCGGTGACCGATGTGCGCCCGGCCCCCGGCCTCCGCCCGGGGCCCCCCACCACCGCTGTCGTGGCCCACCGCGGCTCCTCCGAGGAGGCCCCGGAGCACACGCTGGCCGCGTACCGCAGAGCCATCGAGGACGGCGCCGACGCCCTGGAGTGCGATGTGCGGCTCACTGCCGACGGGCACCTCGTCTGCGTCCACGACCGGCGGGTGGACCGTACGTCCAACGGCCGGGGAGCCGTGTCGGCGCTGGAGCTCTCCGAACTGGCCGCGCTCGACTTCGGCTCCTGGAAGGACCGGGACGAGACGCCGGACTGGGAACGCACGTCCGTCCTCACTCTCGAACGCCTGCTCGAACTCGTCTGCGACACCGACCGCCGGATCGAACTCGCCATCGAGACGAAGCACCCGACCCGCTGGGCCGGCCAGGTCGAGGAGAGGCTGCTGGACCTGCTCCGCCGGTTCGGGCTGACCGATCCGCCCCGGGGCGAGGACTCAGCCGTACGGGTGATGAGCTTCTCGGCCCGTTCCCTGCACCGCGTCCGGGTGGCGGCGCCCCGCATACCCACCGTCTATCTGATGCAGTTCGTCTCGCCGCGCCTGCGCGACGGGCGGCTGCCCGCCGGGGCCCGGATCGCCGGGCCGAGCATGCGGATCCTGCGGAACCAGCCCGAGTACGTCGCCCGCGCGCACCGGGCGGGCAACGAGGTCCACGTCTGGACCGTCGACGACCCCGCCGACGTCGAGCGGTGCGTGAGCCTCGGCGTGGACGCCATCATCACCAACCGGCCCGGGAGAGTTCTGTCACAACTCGGGCGCGCGGACGGCCTCCGGAACGGCTGAATTCCCCGGTGGGGAGCGCACCGGCGCGTTCAGTACGTCGCCGGTCGCGCGGAGTGCGCCACCGGATCGCTTATGGCCGGTTTCCGGCCCACCGGGGGAGGGCATCCATCCTCTGGCGTGGGGCGAAGGAGGTCTCGGGGGTGGCGTTGGTGGTGGCACAGGAAGTGCCGACTTCATCGAGCATGGCCGTGCCCCATGGGCCTTCGGGCGTGGGCATGGCGCGGCGCCGGATGCGCGAGGGACTGGGCATGAGCGGCGTTCCCGAGGGAGTCGTCGACGATGCGGTGCTGGTCCTGTCGGAGCTCCTCAGCAACGCCTGCCGCCACGGCAGGCCCCTGCGGACCGGGCTTCCGGGCTCCGGCGAGGGCGAAGCGGTGCGCGCGGCCTGGCGGGTGGACGAATTCGGGCGTTTGACCGTTGAGGTGACAGACGGGGGCGGTCCGACCCGACCACTTCCGGCCACTCCGTCCGTAACGGCCCGCGGCGGCCGCGGGCTCAACATCATCAGATCCCTCGCCCAGGACTGGGGGGTCCGGGACGAGATGAGCGGTGAGGTGACCGTCTGGGCCCGCTTCGCCCCGGTGGCGCGGAACCGCGGAAACGGCCTCGGTGACCGGCTGGACCTGGGCGCGCTGCCCGGGCTCGGGGTCGCCGATCTGCTGGACGATCTGGCCTGACGGGCACGCGGCCGCACGAGCACCGAGCAGCCGGGCGCGCCCGGGGGTCCGGGGCGCGGACCCGTACAGCCGCGGTGCACCCAGCCGGGCGGCTCGTTTCCCGGCCGCTCCCCTCCGTCCCCTCGGACCGGCTCCGCCGTCCGCTTCCCGCCCGGCGCTCGCCGCCCCGGCCAACGCACCCCGCCCCGCCCGGCGCAGGCCACGCCGCCGGCCCTCCGCGTTCGGCGGGCGGAGCCCCTGCGAGGGGCTAGGCTCGGCGGCCAAGACCTACCGCCGCACCCGGGAGAAAGCCACGCCATGGCGAAGAAGCGACCTCAGACCAAGGCCGGCAAGTCGTCCTCCGCGCGGGGCTCCGGCGTCCGCCCGGCGGCCGTCGCCGATGCCGACATCCCCGTCGTCGGCGCCCGCGAACCCTGCCCCTGCGGTTCGGGCCGCCGCTACAAGGCCTGCCACGGACGGGCCGCCGCCCAGGCCGTGACCGAACTCGTCCAGCGGCCCTTCGAAGGGCTGCCGGGTGAGTGCGACTGGGTGGCCCTGCGCGAACTGGTCCCGGCGGCGACGGCCGAGCTGCGGCTCAAGGAGCCGCTGCCCGACGGCGTGCCCTCGGTGACCCTGGCGACCGTCCTGCCGATGGCCTGGCCCGCGCTGCGCCGGGACACCGGCGCCGTCCTCCTGGCGCTCCAGAACGACACCGCCTCCGGTGACATCAGCCGCGACCTGGCGGATGTGCTCGGCCGTGCCCTCACCGCCACGCCGGGCAGCCCGATCGCCGCCGAGCGGGTGCCGGCCGGCGGACCGCGCCTGCAGGACCTGCTGGACACCGGGGCTCCGTTCACGCCGGTGATCCACGACGGGTTCGAGTTCTGGCTGGAGGACGCCTCGAACACCACCCCGGAGGTGGCCGCCTCCCTGGAGCGGGCGAACGAGGCGGCCATCCCGACCGTCCGGCTGTCCGGCGTCGACGCCGCGTACTGGTGCGAGACACCGGAGAAGAACCATCTGCGCTGGGTGATGCCGCACTCCGAGGAGCAACTGCTCGACGCGCTGGCACGGCTGCACGCCGCCGGTACCTCCTCGCTCGGCGAGGGCACCCGGCTCGTCGGCTCCTTCCGGGCGCACGGTCTGCTGGTACCGGTGTGGGACCTGCCCCGCGGCATGAGCGCCGACGACACCGAGAAGCCGGCGGCGGCGTTCGCCGAACGGCTCGGTGAGGTGCTCGGCGCGACGGCTCCGCTGACGCCGGAGGAGCGCCGGGCCCGCGGCGGCCTCACGAACCGTCAAGTCACTTTGAGCTGAGGGGAGATGACGACCGCTGCGGTAGGAGTGATTCCTGTCACACCAGCTTCTACCGAGCAGTAAATTCCCCCGCGGATCCGCGCGATCGAATTTGCGAACGGCCGATCTCTTGTTACCGTTCTAGGAGCCCGGTCGCTGGTGCATCCCCCGTCGCCAGCGACCGGGCCTTTCCATGCCCGGCGCCGGGTGCGCCTCGCGCCCGGCCCCCGGAGCACCCGGAGCGCGACGGGGAACTCCCCGGCCCGGCCCGCCATATGACCCGCCGCGGTGCCGGCAGCACACACGGCGGACCTTGCCGGGACCGGCCCTTCGCAGGGCACCGCCGGACCGGATCCCCAGTGGGTTCGGTGGGTGCGACGGGCTCAGTAGGGCAGTCGGCTGCCGCCGCCGGGCGTTCCGGCGCTGGCCTCCACCAGCGCCTCCACGACGGTCTCCACCCGCGGCAGCCACGGCCCGGCGGATCCCCGCCGCGGAGCCTGCTCCCAGCGGACCTGCCCGGCGCCCGTCTCCGAGGGCGGCAGGGCCAGGTATCCGCCCTCGCCGTGGAAGCGCAGCGAACTGGGGACCCAGTCCTGGCTGTAGAGGAGTTCGCCCAGTTCCGGCAGCGAGTACGGCGCCACGAGCAGCGCCCAGCGGGATGGGGTGGCGACGACCGGCCCCAGCCGGACCCCCATCCGCCCCAGCTCGGTGACCGCTTCGGCACCCGCGACGGCCGGCAGGCTGACGGCGCACGGGGCGCGGCCCCCGGTCGCCAGGATCACCGGTGCGGTGGGGCGGTTGCTCCACCACCAGCGCACCATGCGGGCGTCGGTGGTCGCCGCGAGCAACCCCGGGTCGAACGGGTGTGCGCCAGGGGCGGCGCAGTCGGGGTGCGGGCAGGCGCAGTGGACCGCACCGCCCCTTCCCGGCTGGGTGCCCACGCCGGGCAGTACCGGCCACCGCCACTCGGTGGCGCAGGTCAGTGCCGCATCGAGCATGACCGACCTTCCGCCGCGCCTGCGCTTGAGCAGGAGCCTGCGTCGCATTCCGGGGATCTCGCGCATGAGCGCTCGTTCCTTTCCGTTAACGCCGAGGGCTGTTTCCGTCGCGTGGAACTGCGTCTGACTGCGTGGAGCAGTGGAGCAACTGTCTGGCAACTACCTGGAGCGGAAGTGCACGAACTGCGTGGCACTGCGGGTACCGCGCGCCCGGGACCCGGCCCCTCGCGCCGCGCGGAACACACCTGACTGTGCGTGGATCAGCGCATCACACCGCCGACCGGCGTGGAGCATGGCATGGGGTGGCGCCCGTTCGGCGCGTGCCGCCCCCGTACCCCCCAGTGGCGAGGTGCCCCCCACCTGTCCGCTCACGAGTGGGAGCGCGGCGTTCGCAGGCTAGGACGCGCCCGGCCGCTGCCGGGTTCCAGCACGCCCAACTGCCCCCGCCCCCTGCCGAGTAGGTACCCGCCGTGGTGGACGTGACGCTTTGCCGACGAGCCTCAGTCGACCGCGCATCGACTGGAGCACGTCGTTTTCCGGCCAAACGTAGCAGCCTCCCGGGCCTCGTCAAACCCGGATACCCGAGGTCGGTCCCGGTACACGGATCCCCGCGCGTTCGGGGCTCCCGGCCCGGCTCCTCACCGCGGGGGAACCGGCAGGGTGAGGGTGGCCGCTCCGGTTCGTCCCGTTCCGCCTCGTGCCGGGGTACCGCGGGACGCTCCAGCGCCCGCTTCCGGCATATGCCGCTCGGCGGGCGGATCGCCGCAGAAGGGGTGGGCGGAACGGGGGTCCGCCACCCCGGGGTGGCGACCGTGCGTACGTCATGTTCACGGAAAGTGGCCGGAATCCATCTGATCACTCCGGGGCCCGGCCATAATGCCCGGCCCTCCGGAGCAGCCTTTCCGGTGCCGTCCTCCGGCCCCCGGCCCCCGGCCGCCGGCCGGCGTGCGGTGGTCCGGCGGCGGTTCCGCGCCGGTGCCCCGGCCTTCGCTCCTGCCCCCGCTCCGCCCTTCCCGCCGCCCATACGATGGGGAGAAGGTCCCGTTCAAGGAGGAAACCGTGACCGAGCAGCCCGTACCGGCCCAGCAGAGCGAAACCGCCCCGGCGGGCGACCACCAGCCGATCAAGCAGCGGAAGAACGGCCTCTACCCGGCCGTCTCCGACGAACTCGCCGCCCATATGCGGAGCGGATGGGCCGACACCGAGCTGCGCGGCCTGGAGCCACTGCCCCAGGCGGCCGAGACCGCCCGCCGCCGCGCCGCGCTCTCCCGGCGTTTCCCGGGCGAGCGGCTGGTCGTTCCCGCGGGCAATCTCCGGACCCGCTCCAACGACACGGAGTACCCCTTCCGGGCCGGCACGGAGTACGCCTATCTGACCGGGGACCAGACGGAGGACGGCGTACTCGTCCTGGAGCCCGCGGCGGACGGCGGTCACGAGGCGGTGCTCCACGTACTGCCCCGCTCCGACCGGGAGAACGGCGAGTTCTGGCTGGACGGCCAGGGCGAGCTCTGGGTCGGCCGCCGCTACAGCCTGAGCGAGAACGAGCGGCGGCTCGGGCTGCCCTGCCGCGACGTCCGCAAGGCCGCTGGCGAACTGGCGGAGCTCGACGGCCCCGTCCGCCTCGTCCGCGGCCACGACGCGGGGCTGGAGGAGGCCCTCGCCGGCCGGCTGGACCCCGCGCGCGACGAGGAGCTCCGGGTCTTCCTCAGCGAACTCCGGCTGGTCAAGGACGCGTTCGAGATCGGCGAACTGCAGAAGGCAGTGGACTCGACGGTGCGCGGCTTCGAGGACGTCGTCAAGGTGCTCGACCGGGCCGAGGCCACCTCCGAGCGCTATATCGAGGGCACCTTCTTCCTGCGCGCCCGGGTCGAGGGCAACGACGTCGGCTACGGCTCGATCTGCGCCGCCGGCCCGCACGCGACCACCCTGCACTGGGTGCGCAACGACGGCCCCGTGCGCTCCGGCGAACTGCTGCTGCTGGACGCGGGTGTGGAGACCCACACCCTCTACACCGCCGACGTCACCCGCACCCTCCCGGTGAACGGCCGCTTCACCGATCTCCAGCGGAAGATCTACGACGCCGTGTACGAGGCCCAGGAGGCCGGGATCGCCGCCGTGCGCCCCGGGGCCAAGTACCGCGACTTCCACGACGCGGCACAGCGGGTCCTCGCCGCGAGGCTCGTCGAGTGGGGGCTGGTCGAGGGACCGGTCGAGCGGGTGCTGGAGTTGGGGCTGCAGCGCCGGTGGACCCTGCACGGCACCGGGCACATGCTCGGCATGGACGTGCACGACTGCGCGCTGGCGCGGACCGAGACCTACGTGGACGGCACGCTGGAGCCGGGCATGTGCCTCACCGTCGAACCCGGGCTGTACTTCCAGGCGGACGACCTGACCGTGCCCGAGGAGTACCGCGGCATCGGCGTCCGCATCGAGGACGACATCCTCGTCACCGAGGACGGCAACCGGAACCTCTCCGCCGCCCTGCCGCGCGCTTCCGCCGAGGTGGAGTCCTGGATGGCGCGGCTGAAGGGCTGAGCGGTCCGCGGGGGCCCGGTCCGCGGGGGCCCGGTCCGCGGGGGCCCGGTCCGCGGGGGCTCGGTCCGGTGGGCGCTTGCCCGGTGGGCGTTCACGGGCTGAGGACGGAGCCGGCCATCGGGCCGCCCGCGAGATGGGCGCCGTCCCGCCACTTGAGCATCTTGCTGAAGCAGACGACCGCGCCCCTGCCCGGCCGGTTCCGGACGTGGAAGTGGTCGGCGAGGGCCTCGATCAGCAGCAGGCCGCGGCCGTGCTCGGCGTGGTCGGTGCGGCCGGCCTGGTCGGTGTGATGGGAGTGGCCGGCATGGCCGGTGCGCTGCGCACGACCGGCGTGACCGGTGCGGTCCGCGGGGCCGGGGCTCCGGAGCGGGTCCTGGCCCTCCGGCCACGCCCGACGGCCGCGGTGGCGGGCGGCGGGTTCGCCCGGTTCGTCACGCGCGGCGGGGAAACCGGGGCCCGAGTCGGCGACTTCGATACGGCACTTCTCGCCGTCCAGGTACGCGGTGACGCGGTACCGCCCGCCGCCCGGGTCCGCACCGCCGCCACCACCGTGTTCCACCGCGTTGGCACAGGCCTCGGAGAGGGCGACGGACAGTTCGTAGGACGTCTCGGGGTGGACCCCGGCGGTCTCCATGGTGCCGATGAGGAGCCGGCGGGCCAGCGGCACACTCGCCGCCTCGCGCCGCAAGTGGAGTGACCACCAGATGCTCATGCTGCGGCCTCCTGGCTGCGGCTCGACATACCGGTACGTATTGCCCGGGCCCCTCCCCGGTAAGCCTGTGCCGGACGGGACTCCGCTCGTTCGGCGGTGTGCCCCCGCAGGCGCGCGGGGGCGTGCCGGTGCGGCCGGTGTGTGCCTCCGCACCACCCACCCTGACGGAGGCGGCAGGGGGGAGCGGTGCGATGATGAGTCCGCCATGTCTGGTTTCACAGCACGCGCCGGCACGGGCCTGCGCCTGGTGAGGGCCGCGGTGTTCGCCGCGGTCTGCGTCGTGCTGTCCGCGACCGGGCACGTCCTCGCCTCCCCCGCCGTGGTGCCGCTCTGGGCTCTGGGCGGGGGCTTCCTCGCCGTCCTCGTGGTCGCCGCGGGGCTCGCCGGCCGGGAGCGTTCACTGCCCGGTATCGCCGTGGTGCTGGGCACCGGGCAGGTGCTTCTGCACACCCTCTTCGGATACGCCCAGCAACTCGCCGGTCCGGCCGCCGCTCCGGCGGGCGGCGGTTCGCCGGACGCCGTGACGGCGCTCGCCGCGCGGCTGCTGTGCGGCGAGGGCGGGCATCCCCTGTCGGCCGCCGAGGCCCACCGCGTGGTGACCGCCGCGGGCATCGACCCCGGCACGCACGCGGCCGCCGCGACGGCCGGGGGGACCGGCGGGCACGGGGCGGCGCTCCCCGCGGCGCTCCCGGCCTCGCTGCTGCCCTCACCGGAGATGCTGCTGGCCCATCTGCTGGCGGCGGTCCTGCTCGGGCTGTTGCTGCGGCGGGGTGAGGCCGCGCTGTTCCGTCTCGTACGGCTGTCCGTACGGGGGCTGGCCGAGGGGGCGCTCGTACGGTCGCTGCGTGCCGCCGTCGGGCTGGCCCGGGCGCTGCTCACGGGGCTGCCCGGGGCCGGGGGTCCGCCCGTGCGCGGTCTCCGCGGCCGCCGGTACGGACCGGGGCGTCCGCGGCCGCTGTATCTGGAGCACTCCGTCAGCAGGAGGGGTCCGCCGGACGTCCGCCTGGCGGCCTGAGACAGCGGTTCCCCCGGCAGTGTGCCGGGATCCGCGTGTGCCTCCGTACGCGCGTTCGGAGCCTCCGCCACCCCTGCCCGTGGGGATTCCCCCGTATGCCTCCCGCGCGTGCCCGACACGTCCGGTGGCCGGGCCCGGGCCGGCCGCCACCACCGCTCGCGGCCCGGTATCCCCGTGTCCTCACCGGCACCGCCGGTGTGACCTCCGGCGTGCCCGCCGCCCGCCGCCGTCCGAGGGCCTCACCGGTCCGGCGGACGCTCCGGCAGTCCGTACCCCCACCACGACCCACACCAGGAAGACCCCTATGCGAACCACCCATCGCCCCGCCCGCACGCGCGGCGCGAGGCGGACACCTCCGTGGCGCGGCGGCGTGCTCGCCGTCACCGCGGCTCTGGCCCTCAGCGCGTGCGGCGCCGGCGGCGACGGCAGCGCCGGGACCGCCGCGGAGGTCTCCGCGGAACCCTCGAAAGCCGCGACCGTTCTCGATAATCCGTTCGAGAAGCCGGACCTCGTCCTCACGGACACGTCCGGTCGGGAGTACGACCTGGTCGAGGAGACCAAGGGACACCCGACGCTCCTCTACTTCGGCTACACCCACTGCCCCGACGTCTGCCCGCTGACGATGAGCAACATCGCCGTGGCGAGCAAGGCACTCAGCGACGACCAGCGAAAGGACCTGCGGGTCGTCTTCGTCACCTCCGACCCCGAACGGGACACCCCCGAGCGGCTCGGCGCCTGGCTGCGCGGCCAGGACCCCGACTTCATCGGCCTGACCGGCGACTTCGACGCGATCCAGGCCGGCGCGCGCAGTGTCGGCATCGGCATCGCACCGCCGACCGAGGACGAGAACGGCGACATCGTCTCCACCCATGGCGCCCAGGTCCTCGCCTTCTCCCCGGAGGACGACAAGGCCCACGTCCTCTACGGCGAGGACACCACCGTCGACGACTACACCGCAGACCTGCCCAAGCTCCTCGAGGGAGAGACCCCGTGAACCGCCGCACCGCCACCGCTACCGCCCTCAGCGCCGCACTGGTGCTCGGTGCCACGCTCTCCCTGACCGGCTGCGCCACCGGGCCGGAGCTCGGGACGAGCGGCGGCTACGTCCCGGAGCCCGTCATGCCCGACATGGCCGGCGGGTTCCTCACGGTGACCAACACCGGTGACACCGCCGACCGGCTCACCCACGCCACCAGCGACATCTCGGACGACGTGGAGCTGCACCGCACCAAGGACGGCAAGATGCAGCAGGTCAAGTCGTTCGATGTGCCGGCGAACGGCGAGCTCGTCCTCGAGCGCGGGGCGAACCACATCATGTTCAAGGAGCTCAAGCACAAGCCGGCCGTGGGCGAGGAGGTCTCCGTGACGCTCCACTTCGCCGAGTCGGGCGCCCTCGAGGTGACCCTTCCGGTGAAGGCCGCCACCCACAACCCCGCGATGAAGAAGCACTGACCGGCATGGCCCCCGCACCCTGCCGGGACCGCCCGGCCGCCCCTGCCGCCGCTGCCGTGCCCGGCACGCACGCCGCGCGAGCCACGCGAACCGCGCGCCCCCCGCGTGCCACTGCCGTGCTGCTGCTCGGCGCCGCGGCCGTGCTGGGCGTACTGGCCGTCCTGCTCGGCGCCGCCCCGGCCTCGGCACACGCGGCGCTGACCGGGAGCGTTCCGCGGCAGGGCGCGGTGGCCGACCGGGCGCCCGAGGAGGTGGTGCTCACCTTCTCCGCGCGCGTCACCCTGTCCGCCGATTCGATCCGGGTGCTGGCTCCGGACGGCGGACGGGCCGACACCGGCGAGCCGCGCGACCTGGGCACCGGTGGCACCGTCCGGCACGGCGTCGCTCTGCGGCCGGGGCTGCCGGACGGGACCTACACCGTGGCCTGGCGGGCCGTCTCGGCCGACGGACATCCGGTCTCGGGCGCCTACACCTTCTCCGTCGGCGCCCCGTCGTCGACCGCCGCCGCCCTGCCGGACGACCGGCCGGGCGGCGGGCTGACCGGCCTCCTCCACGCCGTCGCGCTGTACGCGGCCTACGCGGGCTTCGTCCTGCTCGTCGGCGGCAGCGCGTTCGTCCTGGGCTGCCGGCCGTCCGCCGCCTCCGTTGCGGCACTGCGGCGGCTGGTGGTCCGGGGCTGGGCCGTGGTCACCGCGGCCACCTTCGCGCTGCTCCTGCTGCGCGGGCCGTACACCGGGAGCAGCGGACTCGCCGGGATGTTCGATCCGGGGGCGCTGCGGGACGTCGTGGCGACCCCCTCCGGGACCGCACTGGTCTCCCGGCTGCTGCTGCTCGCGGTGGCCGCTCTCTGCGTGACGGTCCTGCTCTCCCCGGACCGGTGGTCCGCCGGAAGCGCGGAAGGAGCAGCCGGGGAGGCGGCGCGGGAGCACCGGAATCCACGCTTCTGGCTCGCGGCTGCCGGCGGGGGCGTCGTCGCCACCGGCCTGGCGGCCACCTGGGCCGCGGCCGGACACCCGTCGACCGGTCTCCAGCCCTGGCTCGCCGTCCCCGTGGACGTACTGCATCTGCTGGCCGTGGCGCTCTGGCTGGGCGGGCTGGCTGCTCTGCTGGTGACGCTCCACCGGGGACCGGCGGCGGAACGGCAGGTGGTGCGGCGGTTCTCACGGGTGGCCCTCGGCAGTGTGCTGGTGCTGGCCGCGACCGGGCTGTACCAGTCCTGGCGGCAGGTCGGCTCCTGGGACGCCCTCACCACCACCTCGTTCGGACGGCTGCTGCTGGTCAAGGTGGGGATGGTGGCCCTGCTGCTGTTCTTCGCCCGCTGGTCGCGGCGGCGGGTCGCCCGACTGCCGGACGGGCCCGCGGGCACCGACGGAGAGAGGCCGGACGAACCCGACGCCCCGCCGCTGACGGATCCGGTGCCCGTCCCGGGGCCCCCGGCGGAGGACCGGACGGCGCCGGCCCGGAGCGGTGCCTCCCCGCTCACCGCCCCGGTGGACGCCGAGCGGGCCGCCCAGCTCGCCCGCCAGCGGGCCGCCCTGGCGGCGGCCCGTGAGCGGCGGGTCCGCGATGCCGACCCGGAGCGGACCCGGCTCCGCCGCTCGGTGCTCGCCGAGGCCGGCGTGGCCGCGCTGGTGCTCGCCGTCACCACCGCCCTGACGAGCGCCGAACCGGCCCGTACGGAGGTGCGGACGGCCGGCGCGGCCGCCGGCGCCCCGTCCGCCGCGTCCGGGCAGCCCGTCATGCTCGACATCCCCTTCGACACCGGCGGCGAGAAGGGCGCCGGTACGGCCGGGCTCCACCTCTTCGACCCGGCCAGCACCTGCGGCAACAGCCTCCACCTCTGGCTCGAGGACCCGGACGGCAAGCCGTTGGACGCCGCCGAGGTGAAGCTCGCCTTCACCCTCCCCGCCGAGGACGTCGGACCGCTCCCGGTGAAGCTGGCGAAGCTCGCTACCGGCCACTGGTCGGCCGACCGTTTCCAGCTCCCCCTGGCAGGGACCTGGAAGGCGTCGCTCACCGTGCGGACCTCCGACATCGACCAGATCACCGAGACCCGGAACGTGAAGATCAACTGATGACGACTTCCCCCCTCTCCCGGCGCAGACTGCTCGGAACCGCCGGCGCGGCCGGTGCCGCCGGACTCGTCGCCGGTGCGGCGGGCGGCGTGGCGGGCACCGCGCTCGCCGGGGACGACACCCCGCCGCTCAGCACCGTCGGCTCCACCACCGTGATGTTTCACGGGAAACATCAGGCCGGCATCACCACCGCACCGCAGTCCCGCGGCCATCTCGCCGCCTTCGATCTGCTGCCGGACGCCGGCCGGAAGGGGGCGGCCGCCCTGCTGCGCCGCTGGTCCCGGACGGCCGAACGTCTGACCGCGGGCCGCGCGGTCGCGGACGACACGGCGATCGCCCTGGACGCGGGCCCGTCCTCTCTCACCGTCACCTTCGGCTTCGGGCACAGCTTCTTCAGCCGCACGGGGCTGGAGGACCGCCGCCCCGCCGCGCTCGACCCCCTGCCCGCGTTCTCCTCGGACGCCCTGGACCCGCGGCGCAGCAACGGTGATCTGTGGGTGCAGATCGGCGCGGACGACGCGCTGGTCGCCTTCAACGCCCTGCGCGCCCTCCAGAAGGACGCCGCGGGAACGGCCCGGGTGCGCTGGCAGATGAACGGCTTCAACCGCTCCGCCGGGGCGACGGCCCGGCCCATGACCACCCGCAACCTGATGGGCCAGATCGACGGGACCAGGAATCCGCGCCCGGAGGAGCCGGACTTCGAGCAGCGGGTCTTCGTCCCCGGGGGCGGCGGGGCGAAGGACCCGGAGTGGATGGCACACGGCTCGTACGCCGTGGTCCGGCGCATCCGGATGCTGCTTGACGACTGGGAGGAGCTGTCGCGGGAGGAGCAGGAACGGGTGATCGGACGCCGCAAGGACACCGGTGCGCCGCTGACGGGCGGCACCGAGACCACCCCCCTGGACCTGGAGAAGACCGGCCCCGACGGCAGGCCCGTCGTTCCCGCCAACGCGCACGCCCGGATCTCGATGCCGGAGACGAACGGCGGGGCGGCCCTGCTGCGGCGCCCCTTCTCCTTCCACGACGGCTTCGACGAGAAGGGGGTGCCGGACGCGGGTCTGCTGTTCGTCTGCTGGCAGGCGGATCCGCTCCGGGGCTTCGTGCCGGTGCAGCGCAAGCTCGACCGGGGGGACGCGCTGTCGCCGTTCATCCGGCACGAGGCGAGCGGTCTGTTCGCGGTGCCGGGCGGCTGCGAGCCGGGCGGCTATGTGGGCCGGGAGCTGCTGGAGGGATGAGTCCGTACGGTCCGTACGGGGAGCGGCGGTCACCGTACGGGCCTGTGCCGGGAGCGGTCGCGGTGGGCGGGCCGGGCTCTTCCGCCGCCGGTAAGGTGGGAGGCTCCCCGTGAGAAGGAGCCCCGCAGCGATGTCCGTCAGCCGCTACACGTATCTGGGCCCCGAGGGCACCTTCACGGAGGCCGCGCTCAGGACCCTGCCCGAGGCGGCGACGCGCGAACTGATGCCGATGGTCTCCGTCCCGGCGGCGCTGGACGCGGTGCGGTCCGGCGAGGCGGGCGCCGCGCTGGTGCCGATCGAGAACTCGGTCGAGGGCGGAGTCACCGCGACCCTCGACGAACTGGCCACCGGCAAGCCTCTGATGATCTACCGCGAGGTGCTGCTGCCGATCTCCTTCGCGCTGCTCGTCCGGCCCGGAACCGGGCTGACCGATGTGAAGACGGTGACCGGGCACCCGGTGGCGCAGCCACAGGTCCGCAAGTGGCTGGCGGCGCACCTCCCGGACGCCCAGTGGGAATCCGCGGCCTCGAACGCCGACGGAGCCCGGCTGGTGCAGGAGGGGCGGTACGACGCGGCCTTCGCGGGCGAGTTCGCGGCCGGGACGTACGGGCTGAAGCCGCTGGTCACCGATATCCACGACGCGCAGAACGCGGTGACCCGCTTCGTGCTGGCCGGACGGCCGGCCCGGCCCGCGGCGCGGACCGGCGCCGACAAGACGTCCGTGGTGATCTGGCTGGGTGACGACCATCCGGGCGCGCTGCTGGAACTGCTCCAGGAGTTCGCGGCCCGCGGGGTCAACATGATGCGCATCGAGTCGCGGCCGACCGGTGAGGGGATCGGCCGGTACTGCTTCTCGGTGGACTGTGAGGGGCACATCACGGACCGCCGGGTGGGCGAGGCCCTGATGGGTCTGAAGCGGATCTGCCCCAAGGTGCGCTTCCTGGGCTCGTATCCGCGTGCCGGTGTGAGCCCGGAGGAGCTTCCGCCGCTGCGGCACGGGACCACGGACGAGGAGTTCTCGGCCGCCTCGGACTGGCTGGCGCGCTGCCTGGACGGGCGGAGCTGAGCGCGCCGGGCCCGGGACACCGAACCTCGATCAAGCGCCTCGGGGCTCCGGGACGGAAGTCCGACGGACAGGCTGTACACAGCTCGCCAAGTTATCCACAGGCCGGAACCGCCACCTGGGGACAAGTCGACACGGCAACCGGACACGACAGACAAAACACCCCAGTCGCCTTCCTTCCGTACACAGCACCTTCGATCCCTTTTCGTCAGCACAATTCTCTGCGGGCACTCTTTGGAGTGAGGCATTACCGCCCGAAAGAGTGTGTGGAATGGGTTTGAGAAGGGAATTCATCGGCCTGCACGGAAGGGACCGGAATGATCAATTCCGACTTCCACAGTTCTCGCGCACACCCTGTGGATAAAGTCCCCACCCCCGTCCCCACCTGTGGAAAACCCCTGCGGCGAAATGTCCGCCGCCGCTGCGCCGGCCCCATTGCGGACCGGTTCCGTTCACCCCCATATCACCCGCGGCACCATCACCGGACGGCCGCGTGCGCCATTCCGGCCCGAGTCCGTGAATTTTCCTTTTCGAGGCAAAAGGGACAAAACGCTCCGGTCAATATCGGAGTCGAAGGCCGGGCGTCCGCACCGGTAGCCTGGAGCCGTGATTGACCTTCGCCTGCTCCGTGAGGACCCCGACCGTGTCCGCGCGTCCCAGCGCGCCCGTGGAGAGGACGTCGGCCTCGTCGACGCCCTGCTCTCCGCCGATGAACGGCGCAGGTCGTCCGGCGTCCGCTTCGACGAACTCCGCTCCGAGCAGAAGGCGCTCGGCAAGCTGATCCCCAAAGCCTCCGGTGAGGAGAAGGCGGAGCTGCTGAGGAAGGCCGGCGAGCTCTCCGCCGCCGTCAAGGCCGCCGACGCCCAGCAGAACGAGGCCGCCGAGGAGACCCAGCGCCTGCTGAGCGGTCTCGGTAACCTCGTCCACCCCGAGGTGCCCGTGGGCGGGGAGGACGACTTCACCGTCCTGGAGACCGTCGGGACGGCGCGCGACTTCGAGGCGGAGGGCTTCCGGCCGAAGGACCACCTGGAGCTCGGACAGCTGCTCGGCGCGATCGACGTCGAGCGCGGCGCCAAGGTCTCCGGCTCCCGCTTCTACTACCTGACGGGCATCGGTGCCCTGCTGGAGCTGGCGCTCGTCAACGCCGCCATCGCCCAGGCGACCGAGGCCGGCTTCATCCCCATGCTCACCCCGGCGCTGGTCAAGCCCCGCGCCATGGAGGGCACCGGCTTCCTGGGCCAGGCCGCCGAGAACGTCTACCAGCTGGAGAAGGACGACCTCTACCTGGTCGGCACCTCCGAGGTCCCGCTCGCCGCGTACCACATGGACGAGATCGTCGACGCGGACCGGCTGCCGCTGCGCTACGCGGGCTTCTCGCCCTGCTTCCGCCGCGAGGCCGGCACCTACGGCAAGGACACCCGCGGCATCTTCCGCGTCCACCAGTTCGACAAGGTGGAGATGTTCTCCTACGTCACCCCGGAGGACTCCGAGGCTGAACACCGCCGGCTGCTGGAGTGGGAGAAGCAGTGGCTCACCGCCCTCGAACTGCCCTTCCGCGTGATCGACGTGGCCACCGGAGACCTGGGGGCCTCCGCCTCCCGCAAGTTCGACTGCGAGGCCTGGCTCCCGGCGCAGGGCAAGTACCGCGAGCTCACCTCCGCCTCCAACTGTACGGAGTTCCAGGCCCGGCGGCTGTCGGTGCGGATGCGCGACGGCAAGCACGTCCGCCCGCTGGCCACCCTCAACGGCACGCTCTGCGCCGTGCCCCGCACGATCGTCGCCCTGCTGGAGAACCACCAGCGGCCGGACGGCTCGGTGCGGGTCCCCGAGCTGCTCCGCCCCTACCTGGGCGGGCGCGAGATCCTGGAACCCGTGACCGCGTGAGCGCCCCCGCCACCGCCCGCCCGGAGACCCCGGGCGGACACCTCCCGTACCGGCTGATCGCCACCGATCTCGACGGCACCCTGCTCCGCGGCGACGACACCGTCTCCCCGCGCTCCCGGGACGCCCTGGCGGCCGCCACCGCCGCGGGCGCCGCGCACATCGTCGTCACCGGACGTGCCGTGCCCTGGGCCCGGCACGTCCTCGACGACCTGGGATACCGGGGACTCGCGGTGTGCGGACAGGGCGCGCAGGTCTACCACGCCGGTGAGCACCGGCTGCTGACCTCCGTCACGCTCGACCGGCAGCTCGCCGGGCTGGCGGTCGCCAAGATCGAGGCGGAGACCGGGCCTCTGGCGCTGGCCGCGAGCCGGGACGGCCTGGACGGCGAGGTCCTGGTCGGCCCGGGCTACGAAGCACAGGGCCCGCTGCCGTACCTCACCTTCCAGGACATGGACGAGGTCTGGTCCGCGCCGCTCAACAAGCTCTACATCCAGCACCCGGAGCTGGACGACGACTCCCTCGCCCACGTCGCGCGCACCGTCGCCGGGCATCTGGTGGGCGTGGTGATGTCCGGAGCGGGCATCGTGGAGCTGCTGCCCCTGGGGCTCAGCAAGGCCACGGGGCTCTCCCTGGCCGCCCGCAGGCTCGGACTGCGGGCGGCGGACACCATCGCCTTCGGCGACATGCCCAACGACATCCCGATGTTCGGCTGGGCCGGCTACGGCGTCGCCATGGCCAACGCGCACGCCGAACTGAAGTCCGTCGCCGACGAGATCACGGCCTCCAACGATGAGGACGGCATCGCCGTCGTCGTCGAACGCCTCTTCGGCTGACCACCGGCACCGGCGAACGCCCGGCTCCGCGTGACCGCCGCGCCGGCGGCTCGTTGCCCACCATGCGTGGAGGCAACTGGAGTTCGAGACGTCGAGAGTGCGTGAAGTGGCGGATTGCCGGGCGGCAGAACCGGTCATCGAGTACGTGGCTATATGAGCAGCCTTCGCTCCTGGTCCCTGGATACGGGCAGTCCCACATCCGTTCCGGAACGAAGGGGAGGGCACTCTCATGCCACCCGAATCCGCACTGCTCGAATCACGCGCGCTCCGCGAGAGCCTCGCCGCGCGCACGGGCGTGCTCGACAAGGTCAAGGTCCTGGCGATGCTGCCGGACGGGCTGCATGTCACGACACGCATGGTCGCCGAGTACTTCGAGGTGAGTGAAGAGGTGGTCCGGCAACTCGCGGCACGCCACCGCTCGGAGTTGTCATCCAATGGCATGACCACGCTCCGAGGCGCTGACCTGCGCCGATTTAAGCGAGACATCCTGTCACGCTATGCCGTAGCAGGTTATCCACAGGCCAGGTCGAACCTGGGCGTCTTCACCCGCCGCGCCGTACTGAACGTGGCGATGCTGCTGCGGGACAGCCCTGTCGCACGTGAGGTCCGCAGGTACCTGCTGGACGTCGAGGAGAGCTTCACCGCGCCACGCTCCCGGACCGCCCCGTCCCCGGAGCGCTCGCTCGAAGCCAGGATGACCGTCGTCGAGTCCTGTCTCGCCGATGTCGGCGCCGCGCTGCGCGACCTCGGGCCGGTGCTGCGCCGGACCTCCGACCGGCTGGACCGGATCGACGAGCGGCTCGACGGGATGGACCGCCGCATCGCCTTCATGGACCGGCGGCTGGACAGCACCAACCAGGTCGTCTGTGCGATGAGCGAGCGCATGGCCGGCATGGACGTCCGGCTGCGGCAGTTCCAGGAGGAGACGGTGCGATGCCCGCGCCCGCGGGGCGGCCGGCGCTGACCGGCCACGGCTCCGCGCACGCGCGGGGCCCGCACTGACCGGTCGACGCGGCCGGTCACGGCCGAGGCCGGGGCGCGCACCCCTTCAGGTGCGCGCCCCGGCCCGTTCCGTTCCTTCTCGTCGCCACTCCGCCGGCCCGCCGTCGACCCGGCTCACTCCTCCCCGGCCAGCTTCAGGACGCGCAGCTTCTGGCCCGCGTACCAGGTGGCGAGGGCCGTGACGACGGAGAGCAGCACCACGGCCGGGACGAGGCCCACGTCCGAGGTCACCAGCCCGCCGTCGGCGGTCTTCTGCGCGAGGGCCAGCGCCCACTGCTGCACGCTGAGGGTCCGGGCCCCCTCGATCAGGCTGCCGAACAGCGATTCCCACACCAGCGCGTAGACGAGCCCGGCGACGACCGCGTGCCGGGTGACCGTGCCGAGCAGCAGGAAGACGGCGCTGTAGGCGACGGAGGCGACCGCGGCGGCCAGCGCGTACGCGACGGCGACGTTCTGGCTGTTGCCGTTCAGGATGAAGCCGGCGATCAGCGTGGGCACCGCCGAGAAGACGACCGTCACCCCGATCGCCACCAGCAGTTTGGTGACGATGATGGTGGGCCGCTTCACCGGTTTGGCGAGCAGGTAGACGATCGAGCCGTCGTCGATCTCGGGGCCGATCGCTCCCGTGCCGGCGATCACGCCGATCAGCGGGACCATCGTGGCGAGGGCGAAGCCGCCCAGCACATCGGCGGCGATCTGGTCGTCGACTCCGGTCAGTTGGCGCACCGCCACCGCGATGAGCAGCAGCAGTGCGGGGAGGAGGAAGAGGATCAGCGCCCGGCGTCGGCCGAGCAGGCCCCGGTAGGTGAGCCGGGCGACCGTGGAGTTGTACATCGGTTCGGGCTCCTTCAAGCCGCTGGGCCGCTCAGGCCGTTACGAGGTAGGAGAAGACGCTCTCCAGGGACTCGTCGGAG
The DNA here is from genome assembly GCF_000220705.2 of Streptomyces xinghaiensis S187. Lineage (GTDB taxonomy): Bacteria > Actinomycetota > Actinomycetes > Streptomycetales > Streptomycetaceae > Streptomyces > Streptomyces xinghaiensis. The sequence continues at coordinate 3,482,684 of NZ_CP023202.1, forward strand.
GGCGAGACCGTGAGGAGCCGGATGCCGTGTTCGCGGGCGACCCGCGGCAGCAGTTCGGTGAAGCGGGGGAAGTCGACGGCCTGGACGTGCAGCGCCCCGTCCGCTCGGTCGATCTCGATCCCGGCCGTGGACGGATCGGCGATCAGCGCGGCGGCGAGGGCACGGTCGTCGCTGGACCGGATGAGATAGCGGTGCGGGCGGTCCGTCATCAGGCGGCGGATCTTCCGGAAGTCACCGGAGGCCGCGTGCCGGCCGGCGACGATCACCTCGATGTGCTGGGCGAGCTGTTCGACCTCCTCCAGGATGTGCGAGGAGAACAGCACGGTGCGGCCCTCGTCCCCCATCCGCCGCAGCAGTTCCATGAGCTGCATCCGCTGGCGCGGGTCCATGCCGTTGAACGGTTCGTCGAGCAGGAGGACGGACGGCTCGTGGACCAGCGCGGAGGCCATCTTCACGCGCTGCCGCATCCCCTTGCTGTACGTGGCGATCTTGCGGTTCTGCGCGTACTCCATCTCCACGGTGGCGAGCGCCTGCCGGGCCGCCCCGCGGGGATCCTTCAGCCCGTGCAGCTCGGCGTTGGCGAGCACGAACTCCCGTCCCGTCAGGAAGTCGTACATGGATTCCCGTTCGGGGACGATGCCGATCTGCCGGTACGCCCCCTCGTTGCGCCAGACGGCCGCCTCGTCGAGGGTGACGGTGCCGGTCGAGGGGGCGAGGAAACCGGCCATCATATTGATGAGGGTGGACTTGCCGGCACCGTTGGGGCCGAGGAGACCGGTCACACCGGGGCCGATGGTCATGGTGATGTCGTTGACGGCGACCACGTTGCCGAACCAGCGGGAGACGTGGTCGATCTTGAGGGTGGTCACAGCCCGACCTTCCGGTAACGGCGCATCAGCAGCGCGTACGAGCCGGCGATCAGCCCGAGGACCACCGCCGGGTAGACGATTCCGGCGAGCGCGCCGGACGGCCCCTCGGCGCCGGGGAAGGCGGAGTCCGCGCCGAGGAACAGCGACTGCACGCCGTCGACGAGGGTGACCGGCGAGAACAGGCCGAGCCAGCCGATGGCGTCCTGGTTGCCCTGCTCCCAGGCGATCGCCTGGACGGTGCTGACCGCGCCGTAGGAGATCGTCATCACGGCGATGACGGCGGCGACGCCGAAGCCCCGGCGGGGGGTGAGCGCCGCGACGACCAGCCCGATGCCCGCGAAGAGCACGGACAGGACGGCAACGGAGGCCAGGCCCTGGCCGAACCCCTTGGTCTGGTCGGCGAAGTCCAGCTTGGCCAGCAGCGCGCCCGCGTAGAGGATGACGAGCGGTGCCGCGGTGAGCAGGAAGAGGGCCGAGGCCATCGCCGCGTACTTCGCCGCCACGTAGTCCACCCGTTCGATCGGACGGGAGAAGTAGAGCGGCACGGTGCGGAACCGCAGATCGCGGGAGACGGACTGCGGGGCCTGGGCGGCGAGATAGAGGCCGATGACGGCCTGGAGGTAGATCGCGTACCGCGTGTATTCGAGCGGCAGGTCCTTCATGTCGGTCGCCACGGCGACCGCGACGATGATGCCCGCCGGCAGGCACATCACGGCGAACAGCAGCATCGGCAGGACCTTGGACTTGGCCGAGCGGCCGAGTCCGTACGCACCGCGCAGGCTCTGGGAGAAGAGGGAGAGCCGGGCGTAGGAGCGTCCGAGGCGGGGGCCGTCGTAGCGGCGGTAGCCGATGTTGTGGATGCGGGTCGGGTCGGCGGACGGGTCCGCCGCCGTCGGCGTCATGCTCTCAGGCGGCATCGCGGCCACCTCCGTTCCGTCCGTCCGTGCTGCCGGGGTGCGGCTGGGCGGAGGGCTCCGGCCCGGCGGGCCCCGTGGGTTCCGGGGGCTCCCCGGGGCGGAAGACCTCCGCGATGTGGTGACGGCGCTGCTCCATGCGCACCAGGCCGAGCCCCAGTCCGGCGACGGTGTCGCGGACCGCGTCGTACGTCCGGTCGCCCTCGGCGTCCAGGAGCAGCACCCGGCCCGCGCCGGGCGCGTGCCCGCCGGCGGCATGGCGGACACCCGCGCGGGCCAGTGCCTCCGCCAGCGCGGCCGTGCCGTCCGGATGCTCTTCGGTGTCCGTGACCTCGACCGCGATGACCGCGGTCTTCTGGGTGAAGTCGCTGGTGGAGCTGGAGCGCAGCAGGGCACCGCCGTCGATGACGACGACGTGGTCGCAGGTGCGTTCGAGCTCGCCGAGGAGGTGGGAGGTCACCAGCACGGAGATGCCGAAGTCGGTGTGGACGCGGCGGATGAGACCGAGCATCTCGTCCCGGCCGACCGGGTCGAGGCCGTTCGTCGGCTCGTCCAGCAGCACCAGTTTCGGGTCGTGGACCAGCGCCTGGGCGAGCTTGACCCGTTGCTTCATACCGGTCGAGTAGCCGCCGATGGGCCGGTAGCGCTCCTCGTAGAGGCCGACGTGGCGCAGGGTGTCGGCGGTGCGCTCGCGGGCGGCGGAGGGCGGCAGCCCCGAGATCCGGGCCATGTGCACGACGAACTCGGTCGCGGACACGTCGGGGGGCAGGCAGTCGTGCTCGGGCATGTAGCCGACCTGTTCCCGGATGGCGCCGCCCTCGCCGGCCACGTCGAGGCCGAGCACGGCGGCCCGCCCCTCGGTCGCCGGGGACAGCCCGAGCAGGATCTTGATCAGGGTCGACTTGCCGGCCCCGTTGGCGCCCACCAGGCCGGTCACGCCCGGGCCGATGGTCATGGTGAGCCGGTCGAGCGCGGTCACCTTGGGGAACCGCTTGCTGAGGCTTTCGGTCACGATCACTGTCACGGCCCTGACGCTAGTGGTGCGGGCCACACCGGGCGTCAGCCCTGACGGCTGTCTCCGCGTCCCCCTTCAGGCGTAGGGACCCGTAGGGGCCGTACACCTAAGTTGTTACCAGCGGTAACGATCGTTGGTAACGTCGGGGCGCGGAGGGGCCGGGAAGACGGCGGCTCCCTGAGGCCGGAAGGCGGTGCCGGGTGACCGGTGACATGCGCGAACGCTGGGTGCGGGGCGGGGACGGCGTACGGCTGTGCGTGGCCGCACTGGGAGATCCCGGGCAGCCGGTGGTGGTCCTGGTGCACGGCTATCCGGACAGCAAGGAGGTCTGGACCGGGGTCGCGCGGCAGCTGGCGGACCGCTTCCACGTGGTCCTCTACGATCTGCGGGGCTGCGGCCGCTCGACCGCGCCCCGGCCGCTGCGGGGCGGTTTCACCCTGGAGAAGCTGACCGCCGACTTCCGCGCCGTCGCGGACGCGGTGAGCCCCGGCCGGCCCGTCCATCTGGTGGGCCACGACTGGGGCTCGGTGCAGGGCTGGGAGTTCGTCACCACGGCCGCCGCGGACCGGATCGCTTCCTTCACCTCCGTCTCCGGCCCCTCGCTGGACCACTTCGGCCACTGGGCCGCACGGCGCCGGAGCGGGGCGCTCGGCGCACGCGGTGTCCGCGAACTGCTCGGCCAGCGTCTGCGGTCCTGGTACGTCTACGCGCTGCACACGCCGGTCCTCCCCGAGCTCGCCTGGCACGGTCCGCTCGCCCGCCGGTGGCCCGGCATCCTGCGCAGGCTGGAGAAACTGCCCGCCGACGGCTACCCGACCCCGTCCCTGGCCCGGGACGCCGCCCACGGCGCGTGGCTCTACCGCGACAACTTCCGTCCGCGCACCCGCCGTCCGCGCGAGGACGCCCGTGCCCGGGTGCCCGTCCAGCTCGTCGTCCCCGCCGAGGACGTCTTTCTCTCCGAACACCTCTACGACGACCTCGGTCTGTGGGCGCCCCGGCTCGTCCGCCGGCGCGTGGCCGCCGGGCACTGGGTGATCCGGACGCAGCCGGAGCGGGTGGCCGGCTGGATCGCGGAGTTCGCTCTGGAGACCGGTGCCTCCTCCGGCTTTCCCGCCACGGAACCGTCGGCCGGCTGACACACTCCGGGCATGGAGCCGACGCCCGAACAGTTGCCCAGCACCGAGGCCGCCGTGACCGCCATCCGGGAGATCGCGCGGGAGTTCGAGCTAACGGTACGGGTCACCGACGACATCGGAGCCGACCGCTCGGCCCGGCGGACGGCGGCCGGGGCCTTCGCCGTGACCGACGAGGACGGCTCGCTGCCGCACGAGGCCCATGCCGCACTGTCCGGCTCACCCGCGGTGGAGGTCGAGCTGTACTCGGAGGGCGACGCCAAGATCACCGTCGAGGGGGTCGAGTTCCACGACCTCCCGCGCGACGTGGTGCCGGACTTCCTCCGCTCCGTGTACGGGGGAGCGGCCCAGGTGAAGGGCCGCTTCTTCCCGCCGGGTTACTGGCTCGTCGTGCCGCTGCCGGGAGGCCGCTCCTACAAGGAACTCGTGCTTTCCGGGCCGGTGCTCTCCCCCTGGCTGAGCCGGTCGGTGCGCTGAGCCGGGTGATGCGCCGAACCGGGTGATGCGCTGAGCCGGGCGGACGGTCGGGCGACCGGTACGGCGCTCGGCCGAGGAAGCGCGCGTCCCGCACGATCCCGGCCCGATCCCGGCACCACCGGGGCCATGGGGAGGCCGACGTAGGCTCGGGGCCATGAGTCCGCGCCTGAGCACCGTGATCCTCCCCGTCGACCGCTGGAACGAGGGCGGCCGCGCGAAATGGCAGCGCGCCGAGGAACTGGGCTTCCACGCCGCGTACACCTACGACCACCTGTCCTGGCGGTCCTTCCGCGACGGCCCCTGGTACGGCGCCCTGCCCACGCTCACGGCCGCCGCCACGGCGACCGGCCGGCTCCGTCTGGGCACCCTCGTGACATCACCGAACTTCCGGCATCCCGTGACGCTCGCCAAGGAGCTGATCTCCCTCGACGACATCTCGGGCGGCAGGATCACCCTCGGCATCGGGGCGGGCGGCAGCGGCTTCGACGCCACGGCGCTCGGCCAACGGCCGTGGACACCGCGCGAGCGGGCCGACCGCTTCGGCGAGTTCGTGCCGCTGCTGGACCGGCTGCTCACCGAGGGCACGGTCTCGCAGCGGGGCGACTTCTACACCGCGGAAGAGGCAAGGAACCTCCCCGGCTGCATCCAGCGGCCCCGGCTCCCCTTCGCCGTCGCCGCCACCGGGCCGCGAGGACTCAGGCTGGCCGCGCGACACGGACAGGCATGGGTGACGACGGGTGATCCGAAGCTCTACGAGACGGGCACGCCGCAGCAGTCGGACGAGGCGCTGCGCCGCCAGCTCGAAGGGCTCGCCGCGGCGTGCGCGGAGGCCGGCCGGGACGTTGCGGAGCTGGACAAGATCCTGCTGACCGGGTTCACACCGGACCGGGCCCGTCCGCTGGAGTCCCTGGACGCCTTCGTGGACTTCGCCGGGCGCCACCGGGATCTGGGCTTCACCGAGATCGTGGTGCACTGGCCGATCCCCGGCTCGGACTTCGCCGCCGACCAGGCCGTCTTCGAGAAGATCGCCACCGAGGCGGCCACGCGGCTCGGCTGACGGACAGGCCCCGCCCCCGCACGGCATACGGCCCGCACACCGGGGGCGCAAGTGACCAGAGGAGTCGCACGGCGGCGTTCTCATCGGCCCCCATGACGCTCCCTTGTGCGTACCGTCGCACGCTTGTGCGCGCATATGCGCGAAGATGGAGAGGTGACCTCAGCTACCGAGCGGCCCGAGCCGCACCACCCGGCCCCCGCCGGAGCCGGTGACCCGGCCTCCGTGACCGGGCCCGTACGGCTGATCGCCACCGATCTCGACGGCACCCTGCTCCGCGACGACAAGACGGTCTCCGACCGGACGGTCGCCGCGCTGGCGGCCGCCGAGAAGGCCGGCATCGAGGTCTTCTTCGTGACCGGCCGGCCCGCGCGCTGGATGGGAGTCGTCAGCGACCACGTGCACGGCCACGGCCTGGCGATCTGCGCCAACGGCGCGGCCGTCGTCGACCTGCACCGGGGCGGCCGGGTCGTCGAGGTCCGCCCGCTGCACCGGCTCGCCGCCATGGACGTGGTCGGCGCGCTGCGCGTCGCCGCGCCGGACACCTCGTTCGCCGTCGAACTGACCACCGGGCTCCACTACGAACCGGAGTACCCGCCCTTCCACCTCGACCCCGGGGCCACGGTCGACGCCGCCGAGCGGCTTCTCTCCGCGGACGCGTGGCACGCGCGGACACCGGTGCTCAAGCTGCTGGCCCACCACCCGGAGATGTCCCCGGACGACTATCTCGCCCTGGCCCGGGAGACAGCGGGCGCCCACGCCTCGTTCACCCGTTCCAGCCCCACCGCGCTGCTGGAGATCAGCGGGCTGGGGGTCAGCAAGGCCTCCACCCTCGCGCAGTGCTGCGCGGAGCGCGGGATCTCCCCCGGCGAGGTGGTGGCGTTCGGCGACATGCCCAACGATCTGGAGATGCTGACCTGGGCGGGCAGCTCGTACGCGATGGCCAACGCGCATCCCGAGGTGCTGGCCGCCACTCCGGCCCGTACGACCGCCAACAGCGAGGACGGCGTCGCGGTCGTCATCGAGCGCATCCTGGAGGAGCAGGCGTAGCGGCGTTCCGCCGCCCCGTACGGAGCGGCCTCAGCGCGCCGCCAGGGTGGCCTCCGGAAGCTCCCGGGGCAGCCGGGCGCCCGCCGTGTCCGCCGCGCGCTCCCGCTCCCGCATCCGCCGGAACGGCCCGTCGGCGGCCGCCAGCTCCGCGTACGTGCCGCGCTGGACGGCACGGCCCCGGTCCAGCACGACCACCTCGTCGACGTCCTCCAGCCCCGCCAGCCGGTGGGTGATGAGGACGGTCGTGCGGCCCTCGGTCGCCGCGAGCAGATCGGCCGTGAGGGCGTCCGCCGTCGCCAGGTCCAGGTGTTCGGCGGGCTCGTCGAGCACCAGCACCGGGAAGTCCGCGAGCAGGGCCCGGGCCAGGGCGAGACGGCGGCGCTGGCCGCCGGACATCCTCGCACCGTGCTCGCCGACCATCGTGTCCAGGCCCTCGGGCAGGCCGTCCACCCAGCCGAGCAGCCGGGCCCGGGCCAGCGCGGCGCGCAGCTCGGGCTCCCCGGCGGACGGACGGGCGAGCCGCAGGTTCTCGCGGAGTGAGCTGTCGAAGATGTGCGCGTCCTGCGCGCAGAGCCCGACCAGCCGCCGCACGGCGTCGCCGTCGAGCGCGCCGGCATCGGTGCCGGCCAGGGTATAGCGGCCGGACTCGGGGTCCAGGAAGCGCAGCAGCACCTGCGCGAGCGTCGTCTTGCCCGAGCCGGACGGACCCACGACGGCGATCCGGCGCCCCGGTACGAGGTCGAGGTCCAGGCCGTCGAGGGCGGGCAGCCGCTGACCGGCGTAGCGGGCCGTCAGATTCCGCACCGCCAGCGGGAACGGTGTGGCGGGCGGTACGGCGGGCTCGGCCGGCTCGCGCACCGGCTCGGGAGCGGCCAGCACCTCCCAGATCCGACCGGCGGCGCGCCGGGCCCGCTGCTGGTGGAGCACGGCGACGGGAAGGTCCGTGACCGCCTCGAACGCCGCGAGCGGCAGCAGGACCACCACCGCGAGCGCGACCCCCGCGAGCCTCCCCTCGTGCACCGCCTGCACTCCGGCCCAGGCCGTACCGGTCACGGTGAGCCCGCAGACCAGCGCGGAGAGCCCGGCGCCGGCTCCGGCAGCGGCCGCCGAGCGCCCGGCGAGCCCGGTGAGCTCGGCGTCCGCCCGCCGGGCCTCCTCCGTACGGGACCGGAGCGCGCCGGCCACCGTCAGCTCGGCGGTGCCGGACAGCAGATCCACGACCCGGGTCGCCAGAACACCGCGGGCCGGGGCCAGCCGCCGCTCCGCCCGGCGCGACACGGCCCCGGAGAGCAGCGGCACCCCCGCCCCGGCGGCGAGCAGCCCCAGCGCCAGCACGGCTCCCGCCTCCGGCAGCAGCCAGGCGGTGAAACCGACGGAGCCCGCGGAGACCAGGAGAGCGACGCCCACCGGCAGCAGGCGGCGCAGGAAGTAGTCCTGGAGGGAGTCGACGTCGGCGACGAGCCGGGAGAGGAGGTCGCCGCGGCGGGTGGTGCGCAGGCCCGCCGGTGCCAGCCGTTCGAGCCGCTGGAAGACGGCCACACGGAGGTCTGCGAGCATCCGGAAGACGGCGTCGTGCGCGACGAGCCGCTCGGCGTAGCGGAACACGGCCCGGCCGATGCCGAAGGCCCGGGTGGCCGTGACGGCCACCATGAGGTAGAGGATCGGCGGCTGCTCGGAGGCCCGCGAGATGAGCCATCCGGAGACGCCCATGAGGCCCACCGCGCTGCCCAGCGCCAGGCTGCCGAGCACCAGGGCCAGCACGAACCGCCCCCGCCGTGCCCGGGTCCGGTCCCGCACCCAGCGCAGCGGATCCGGGTCCCGCCGGCGGAGGATCCCACCGGGCCGGCCGGCCCGGCCGGGTCCGTCCGGCCGCTCCCCCGCCGCTGCGGGAACGGCCGCCACGACGCCCGCGCCCCGCGGGCCGCCCCGGCCGCCGGCACGGGCGCCGTCCGCCGGCCCGCCCGGTGTCTCCGGCGACGCGGCCGGCGTCCCCTCCCCGTCCTCCGGCGCCGGCGGGACGCAGACCGCGGCGGCCGGTGCCGATGCCGGAGCCGCGGCGAGTTCCGCCGTCCCGGCCGGCCGGGGAAGCTCCACCACCCGGTCGGCGACCGCCAGCAGGGCCGGCCGGTGCACGGCCATCAGCACCGTGCGCCCCGCCGTCAGCCGTGCGACCGCCTCCACGACCGCCGACTCGCTCTCGCCGTCCAGGTTGGCCGTCGGCTCGTCCAGCAGCAGCACGGGACGGTCGGCGAGGAAGGCCCGGGCGATCGCGATCCGCTGCCGCTGGCCGGCCGACAGCCCGGCGCCGCCCTCGCCGAGGACGGTGGCGGGCCCCTCGGGCAGCGCGGCGACGAAGTCCAGTGCGCCCGCGTCGCGCAGCGCCTCCCGCACGGCCGCGTCGTCCGCGTCCGGCCGGGCCAGCCGTACGTTCTCGGCGACGGTCCCGGCGAACAGGAAGGGGTGCTGGGGGAGCCAGGCGATCTGCCGCCGCCAGCCGTCGAGGTCCACGGTGGAGAGGTCCGTGTCCCCGAGCAGCAGGCGTCCCTCCGCCGCCTCGGCGAACCCCAGGACGGCATGGAGGAGGGTGGTCTTCCCCGACCCGCTGGGGCCGGTCAGTGCGACCGTCTCGCCGGGCCGGACGGTCAGGGAGGTGCGCGCCAGCGAGGGCTCCGCGCGCCCGGGGTGCCGGACGACCAGACCGTCCACCCGCAGCCCGGAGACCCGGGCGTCGGGAGCGGGAGCCGTTCCGCCGGTGCTCCCCGGCGGGGTCTCCAGCACGGTGAACACCTGCTCGGCGGCGGCCAGCCCTTCGGCCGCCGCGTGGTACTGGGCTCCCACCTGCCGGATCGGCAGGTAGGCCTCGGGGGCGAGGATCAGCACCACCAGCCCGGTGAAGAGATCCAGGTCGCCATGGACGAGCCGCATACCGATGCCGACGGCGACCAGCGCCACCGACAGGGTGGAGAGGAGCTCCAGCGCGAAGGAGGAGAGAAAGGCGATCCGCAGGGTTCGCAGGGTGGCCCGCCGGTAGTCGGCGGTGATGGCGCGGATCGACTCGGCCTGGGCCTTGGCGCGGCCGAAGACTTTCAGGGTCGGCAGGCCGGCCACCACGTCGAGGAAGTGCCCCGACAGCCGGGTGAGCAGCTGCCACTGACGGTCCATCCGCGCCTGGGTGGCCCAGCCGATGAGCACCATGAAGAGAGGGATGAGTGGCAGGGTCACCACGATGACCGCCGCGGACACCCAGTCCGCCGTGACGATGCGGGCGAGGACGGCGGCCGGGACCACGACCGCCAGCCCCAGCTGCGGCAGATAGCGGGCGAAGTAGCCGTCGAGGGCATCGATACCCCGGGTGGCCAGCGCCGTCAGCTCTCCGGTGCGCTGCGAGCTCAGCCAGCCGGGTCCGAGCCGTGTGGCATGGTCCAGCAGCCGGGTCCGCAGCTCGGACTTGACCGAGGCTCCGGCCCGGTGCGCGGCCAGTTCGGTCAGCCACGAGACGAGTGCCCGTCCGGCGGACACGGCCACGAGCAGCAGCAGCTCAGTGGTCAGCCCGTCGGCGTCCAGCCCCCGCTGGAAGGCGCCCACGATCACCTCGGCGAGCAGCACGGCCTGGGCCACCACCAGGCCGGCCCCCGCCAGTCCCAGGGCTACGGCGGCCAGCAGGAAGGTCCGGGTGGCCCGTGCGTAACGGAGCAGGCGGGGGTCGACGGGTTTCACGTGAAACAGTCCCTCGGTTTGTTCCTCAGTGCACGTCGGCGAGGTGCTGGGTGCCGATGCGCTTGCGGAAGACCCAGTACGTCCAGCTCTGGTACAGCAGCACCAGCGGGGTGGCGATACCGGCGCACCAGGTCATGATCTTCAGCGTGTACGGGGTGGAGGAGGCGTTGCTGACCGTCAGGCTCCACTCCTCGTTCAGCGTGGAGGGCATGACGTTCGGGAAGAGCGTCAGGAACAGCATCGCGACGGCGGCCACGATGGTGACCCCGGAGAGCGCGAAGGCCCAGCCCTCCCGGCCTCGCTGGTTCATGGCGATGGCCCCGACCAGCGCACCGGCCGCGGCCAGCATCGCCACGAGGCTCACGGCATCGCCCTTCTCCAGCTGGGTCCAGCCCAGCCACAGCACAGCGAGCACCGCGGTCACCAGGCCCACCCCGGTGGCCAGCTTCCGGGCCCGGACCCGGATGTCCCCCACCGTCTTGAGGGCGACGAAGACGGCACCGTGGAAGGTGAAGAGGGTGAGCGTGACCAGCCCGCCCAGCAGTGCGTACGGGTTGAGCAGATCGAAGAAGCCTCCGACGTACTCCTTCTCCTGGTCGATCGCGACCCCGCGCACGATGTTGCCGAAGGCCACGCCCCAGAGGAACGCCGGCAGCAACGAGGTCCAGAAGATCGCGTGCTCCCAGTTGGTCTGCCAGCGGTCCTCGTCCCGCTTGTGCCGGTACTCGAAGGCGACGCCGCGCACGATCAGGGCGACCAGGATGAGCAGCAGCGGCAGATAGAAGCCGGAGAAGAGAGTGGCGTACCACTCGGGAAAGGCGGCGAAGGTCGCGCCACCCGCGGTGAGCAGCCAGACCTCGTTGCCGTCCCAGACCGGTCCGATCGTGTTGATCAGTACCCGGCGTTCCTTCCGGTCGCGGGCCAGCACCTTGGTGAGCACGCCGACCCCGAAGTCGAAGCCCTCCAGGAAGAAGTAGCCGGTCCAGAGGACAGCGATCAGGATGAACCAGACGTCGTACAGTTCCATGTCCAGCTCCTCACTCTCAGTACGAGAAGGCCATGGGCCGGTCGGCGTCGGCGTCGTCGTCGTCGCCGCCGATCTTGGTGGGCGGGTTGAGGTCGGCCTCCGTGAGCTCCGGCGGCCCGGCCTTGACGTACTTGACGAGGAGCTTGACCTCGATCACCGCGAGAATCGCGTAGAGCAGGGTGAAGACGCTCATCGACAGCAGCACCTCGCCCTGGGTCACGCCGGGGGAGACGGCGTCCTCGGTGCGCAGCACGCCGTAGACCACCCACGGCTGGCGGGCCATCTCGGTGAAGATCCAGCCCCAGGAGCTGGCGAGCAGCGGGAAGCCGATGGTGAGCACGGCCAGCTTCCAGTACCAGCCGGTGAGCACGGCGCCGAGTTCCCTCTCCCGGGTGAGGGCCAGGCGCGGCTTCTCGTCCTCGGTGGTACGGAGCCGGGGCGCCAGCCACAGCTTGTTGCGGGTGAGGTAGAGGCCCACCACGCCGATGGCGAAGGAGACCATGCCGAAGCCGATCATCCAGCGGAAGCCCCAGTAGGCGACCGGGATGTTGGGCCGGTAGTCGCCGGGCCCGTACTGCTCCCGCAGGTCCTCGTTCACATCGTTGATGCCCGGGACCTCGGTCTCCAGATCGCTGTGGGCCAGGAAGGAGAGGAGCCCGGGGATCTCGATGGCGACCTTGTTGTGGCCCTCGTCGACATCGCCGTAGGCGAAGACGGAGAAGGGCGCCGGCGCCTCGGTGTCCCACAGCGCCTCCGCCGAGGCCATCTTCATGGGCTGCTGCTCGTACATCACCTTGCTGAGCCGGTCGCCGCTGACGGCGGTCAGCAGGCCGCCGACCACGAGGGTGACCAGGCCGAGCCGGAGCGACGTCCGCATTTCCGGGAGGTGCCTGCCGCGGCGGAGGTGGACGGCGGCGATGCCCACCATGAAGGCGCCGCCGGCCAGGAAGGCCGCGGTGAGGGTGTGGAAGACGACGACGACCGTCGTGTCCTGGGTGAGCACGGCCAGGAAGTCGGTGAGTTCGGCGCGCCCGGATTCCTCGTTGATCCGGTAGCCGACGGGGTGCTGCATCCAGGAGTTGGCGGCCAGGATGAAGTAGGCGGAGAGCACGGTCCCGATGGCGACCATCCACATGCAGGCGGCGTGGATCTTCTTGGGCAGCTTGTCCCAGCCGAAGATCCACAGGCCGATGAAGGTGGACTCGAAGAAGAAGGCGATCAGCGCCTCGAAGGCCAGCGGGGCTCCGAAGATGTCACCGACGAAGCGGGAGTAGTCGGACCAGTTCATACCGAACTGGAACTCCTGCACGATGCCGGTGACGACGCCCATGGCGATATTGATCAGGAAGAGCCTGCCCCAGAACTTGGTCGCCCGGAGGTACTTTTCCTTGCCCGTCCGCACCCAGGCGGTCTCGAGGCCTGCCACCAGGGAGGCGAGAGAGATCGTCAGCGGTACGAAGAGAAAGTGGTAGACGGTGGTGATGCCGAACTGCCATCGCGCCAGCGTCTCGGGCGCCAAGGCTATGTCCACGGTTCCTCTCCTTCACATCGCGGTGATTCGATGCGGCAGATGTCCCGTTGCCTCCATCCGCGAGGAGACAGACAGGCTGGTGCTTGTGAAAGCGTTCACATTCACAAGCACTAGTATGGCGCACCCTTTCCGCCCCGACACAACCAGGGGGTGTGCCCTGCGGCACACCCCCCTACCTGCGGTTTTTATACCCCCACCGGCATCTTGACGAAGCTGGTCGGCGCTGTTCACAGCTCCTTGCGGAAAGCCTCCGCGGCGCCCAGCAGAAGATCGTTCGCCTCGGTCTCGCCGATGGTGATCCGCACCCCCTCGCCGGGGAACGGCCGCACGACCACACCGGCCCGCTCGCACGCCGCCGCGAACTCGGCCGTCCGCTCCCCCAGCCGCAGCCAGACGAAGTTCGCCTGCGACCCGGGAACCGTCCAGCCCTGCTCCGTCAGCGCCGCGGACACCCGCGCCCGCTCACCCACCAGCGCCTCCACCCGCTCCAGCAGCGCCTCCTCGCTGCGCAGCGAGGCCACCGCCGCGTCCTGCGCCAGCTGGCTCACCCCGAAGGGCACCGCGGTCTTCCGCAGCGCCGCCGCCACCGGCTCGTGCGCCACGGCGAAGCCGACCCGCAGCCCCGCCAGCCCATAGGCCTTGGAGAAGGTGCGCAGCACGCAGACGTTCGGCCGGTCCCGGTAGAGCTCGATCCCGTCCGGCACCTCCGCGTCCCGGATGAACTCGCGGTACGCCTCGTCCAGCACGACCAGGACGTCCGACGGCACCCGGTCCAGGAAACGCTCCAGTTCCGGGCGGCGGACCACCGTGCCGGTCGGGTTGTTCGGATTGCAGACGAAGACGAGCCGGGTCCGGTCGGTCACGGCGTCCGCCATGGCGTCCAGGTCGTGGGTCTCCCCGCCGGTCAGCGGCACCTGCACCGAGGCGGCTCCCGAGATCCGCGTGATGATCGGGTACGCCTCGAAGGACCGCCAGGCGTACACGACCTCGTCGCCCGGACCCGCCGTCGCCTGGATCAGCTGCTGGGCGACCCCCACCGAGCCGGTACCGGTCGCGAGATGGGTGGCCGGCACGTCGAAGCGCTCGGCCAGTTCGGCCATCAGCCCGCTGCAGGCCATGTCCGGGTAGCGGTTGAAACTCCCCGCCGCGCCGAGAACGCTCTCCATGACCCCCGGCAGCGGGGGATACGGGTTCTCGTTGGAGGAGAGCTTGTACGTGACCGGCCCGTCCCCCGCCGTGGCCGGCTTGCCCGGCTTGTACGTCGGAATGCTCTCCAGCACACCGCGCAGCCTGGGAATCACCGGGGTCTCGGGGGAGTCCCCCCGGGAATCAGTGTGCATCGCCGTCCTCCTCGACCGTCCCGCCGCCATCAATGCTGCTTACCTTATGAGGATTGCCGCGCCGGGCAATGGGCCGGGCAAACCGGAGGCGCGCGCTTGCCCGCGGCGCACGCCGGTGGCCCGCGCCCTGGCGCGCGTCACTCTTCCAGGTGACTTGAGACCGCTTCACACCAAACATCGTTCACTGGACAACAGCACATCTTGTCCCAAACGAGAGCGAGGGAACCGCTCAACGGCCTTTGATATAAAGACGGTTGATAGATTCGATCTTGCAGAAACGTGACTCTTGACGGTTCATCGCCGACCCCCTCGGCCGGAGCCCAGTCGCCCTAGTATCGGCTGGCCATGACAGCAGCAGAGAAGCACCAGGTGAGCCGGTCGACCAGCCGTCGGCTGGGGCGGGCGGGCATCCGGGACGTGGCCGCCGCCGCCGGTGTCTCGATCACGACTGTCTCCGACGCCCTCAACGGCAAGGGCCGGCTCCCCGACGCCACCCGACGCCATGTCCGGGAAGTGGCCGAGCGGCTCGGATACCGGCCGTCCGCCGCCGCCCGCACCCTCCGCACCGGCAGATCCGGCCTGATCGGACTGACCGTGACCACCTACGGTGACGAGCCCTTCACCTTCACCGAGTTCGCCTACTTCGCCGAGATGGCCCGCGCCGCCACCTCCGCCGCGCTGGCCCGCGGCTACGCGCTCGTCATCCTCCCCGCGACCTCCCGTCACGACGTCTGGTCCAACGTCGCCCTCGACGGCACGGTCGTCATCGACCCCTCCGACCACGACCCGGTCGTCACCGAGCTCGCCCGGCAGCGCATCCCCGTCGTCTCCGACGGCCGGCCCGCCGGCTCCGTACCCGTCACCGCCTGGGTCGACAACGACCACGAGGCCGCCGTCCTCGGTCTGCTCGACCATCTCGCCGACGCCGGCGCCCGCCGGATCGGCCTGCTCACCGGAACCACCACGGACACCTACACCCGGCTCTCCACCACCGCCTATCTCTCCTGGTGCGAACGGGCCGGACAGGACCCGGTCTACGAGAAGTACCCCGCCCACGACCCGCGCGCCGGAGCGGTGGCCGCCGACCGGCTGCTGGCCCGCCCCGACCGGCCGGACGCCGTCTACGGCCTCTTCGACCCCAACGGCACGGATCTCCTCGCCGCCGCCCGCCGCTACGGCCTGCGGGTCCCGGAGGACCTGCTGCTGGTCTGCTGCAGCGAGTCCACCGTCTACGCCAGCACCGAGCCGCCCGTCACCACCCTCTCCCTCAAGCCGCGCCGCATCGGCACCGCGGTCGTCCAACTGCTGATCGACGCCATCGAGGGCCTGGACGAGGGGCGGCCGGTGGAGCAGGTGATACCGACGGAGCTGATCGTGCGCACCTCCTCCCAGCCACGGACCTCGCGCGCGACCGTCAACCCGCCCCGGTCACCCGCCGAACCGGCCTGACGCGGAGGGCACCCGGCCGTCCCGACGGCCGGCGGGACCGGCGGGCCCGGCGCTGCCACCGGGAAGTGCGGTCACCACAACCACCGCGACCACCAGGGCAATCCGGCACAAACTCCCGGCGCTCACGCCATCGCGGTGATTGCCGGCTCCCTGGTGCGTCACAACCCACGAGCGGCATTCCTATGATGGGCGCACGACACCGCGGATCCCTTGACCACGAGGGGCCTCCCCACTCTGAGGTGGGGCGAGTGCCTCCGCCCGCAGCGGCGGGGCAGGTCCGACCGGTGCACGGCGGCGCGATGGTGGAGGGGTCGATGATCCAGGGGGCCGGTCAGGGACCCGCGGTGCGGGGCATGATGGTCATGCCGGTGGTGCCCGTGAACGCTGCGGTTCCGCCGTACGCGGCCGACGAGGGCTACACCCCCACCGAACGGAACCTCCCGGTGGTCGGCCGCGTGCCCACCCCGGACGTGCCGACGGTGCCCCTCATGCCACCGGTGCCCGAACCCGAGGCGGGCGCCACCATTCCCGCGGACGGCCCCGGCCCGCTGTACGTCGTCGGCGACGTCCACGGCTACCTCGACGAGCTGCGGGCCGCCCTGCTCGCCCAGGGGCTGATCGACTCCCAGGACCGCTGGGCCGCCGGCAACGCCCGCCTGTGGTTCCTCGGCGACTTCACCGACCGCGGCCCGGACGGCATCGGGGTCATCGACCTCGTCATGCGGCTCTCCGCCGAGGCCGCCGCGGCCGGCGGCTACTGCAAGGCCCTGATGGGCAATCACGAGCTGCTGCTCATCGGCGCCAAGCGCTTCGGCGACACCCCGGTGTCCTCCGGCGCGGGAACCGCGTCCTTCCACGCCGCGTGGCTGCTCAACGGCGGGCAGCGCAGCGACATGGACCGGCTGCAGGACCATCATGTGCAGTGGATGTCCCGGCTCGACGCGATGGCCGAGGAGGACGGCCACCTGCTCGTCCACTCGGACACCACGGCCTACCTCGACTACGGCGATTCGATCGAGGCCGTCAACGACGCGGTGACCGAAGCCCTTCAGCGCGCCGACGCCGAGGAGTGCTGGGACCTGTTCCGCAAGTTCACCAAGCGCTTCGCCTTCCGCGACCAGGGCGGCGCCGAGGCCGTCCGCGAGCTGCTCGGGACGTACGGCGGCCGGCGCGTCGTCCACGGTCACAGCCCGATCCCGTATCTCACCGGCCAGGTGGGCAGTGAGGACGGCGAGGACGGCGGCGCGCCCGTCGTCGACGGCCCGCACGTCTACGCCGACGGACTGGCCATCGCCATGGACGGCGGCGTCACCATGGCCGGAAAGATGCTGGTCGCGCAACTCCCGCTGCCGGGCTGAGGATTACGCGGTCCGCCGCGGGGGCAGGTAGTCAGGTCCACGGTCGGGTCAATTTCCGGCAACACCCTGTCACCGCGTGCCGTGGGCGCCCTACCATCGGCTTATCCGCAGCAGGCTCTCCTCCGTTTCCGCCCTTCCGCCCGGTGAGAATCGGCGTGCCAGGGCCTACGGAGCATCGGGGGATGCACATGAACAGCGCACCGCATCTGCTTCCCGAGGACCGCCCCGACTTCGCGCGAGTCCTCGACCAGGTTCTGCGCCATGCGCACCGGCGCCCGGAGCTCGGCGCCGTCGGCCGGCGGCTCAACGCCGAGCAGCTGCGCACCAGAGCCCTGGACGCGGCCCCGGAGATCGCGTCCCGCGCCGCGGCCGAGTACCGGCTGTACACCGAGCTCCGCGACGAGTCGCGCCGCGTTCCGCCGCAGGACGACGGCCGGGGCGGGGCCCCGGCAGTGAGCGGGAAGGACGGCAGGGGCGGGAACGGAGCGGGCTTCGCCGGAGCCGTCGGCGAGGTGGCCGAGAGCTCCGGTGCCGGACTCCTCGCGGTCTTCGCCGTGCTGGCTCCGGTACTGGCGGGCGCCGCGGCGGCGATCTTCCTGCTGATCGGCTATCTGCTCCATCTGGTCAGCCCCGAGCAGCCGATGGCGGAACCGATCATCACGGCCGGCTGGATCTTCCTCGCGCTGACTGCCGCGGGCATCGTCATCGCGATGTTCGGCCTGCTGTTCACCGCGCGGCGCGACGGCGCCGGCTCCCTGCGGGCCTCGGCCGACGAGGACCGGACGAGCGATCTGGCCCGGGCCCGGGAGGCCTGGCGGCAAGCCCTGCTCGACCGCGGCATCGTGCCGTTCCTGCGGGAGGTCCTGGAGGAGCCGCCGGCGGCCGGGCAGGCCACCGGAAGCCCGTACGGCGGCGCCCCGGGCCCGGCCGGGGCACCGGAGGCCCGCACGCCCCAACTCGGTTACAGCAAGCCGGGATTCAGCAGCCCGGCCACGGGCGACGACCCGGGGCGGGGCAGCACGCGCCCCAGCTTCAACAGCCCCGGCTTCTCCAGCCCGGACTACGGCGGCCCGGAGCACCAGCCGGAGTAGCCGCCGCTCCCGGCCGCCGGCCGTCCGTCCGTCCCGCCGCCCGGAAGCGCGTTGGCACCGGGCGGACGGGACGGACAGGGCGGGCGGGAAGGGGATCCGGCTCGGTCAGTCGGTGACCGGCAGATAGACCCGGTTGCCCGCCGCCGCGAACTCCCGGGATTTCTCCGCCATACCGGCCTCGATCTCCTCCATCTCCCCGCCGTGCCGCCGGCGGATGTCCTGGGAGATCTTCATCGAACAGAACTTCGGCCCGCACATCGAGCAGAAGTGGGCCGTCTTCGCCGGTTCGGCCGGGAGGGTCTCATCGTGGAAGGCCCGTGCCGTGTCCGGGTCGAGCGCCAGGTTGAACTGGTCCTCCCAGCGGAACTCGAAGCGCGCGTCGGAGAGCGCGTCGTCCCACTCCTGGGCTCCCGGATGCCCCTTCGCCAGATCCGCCGCATGCGCCGCGATCTTGTACGTGATGACACCGGTCTTCACGTCGTCGCGGTCGGGCAGCCCCAGGTGCTCCTTGGGGGTGACGTAGCAGAGCATCGCCGTCCCCCACCAGGCGATCATCGCCGCCCCTATGCCCGAGGTGATGTGGTCGTAGCCGGGCGCCACATCGGTGGTCAGCGGGCCCAGCGTGTAGAACGGCGCCTCCTCGCAGATCTCCTGCTGGAGGTCGATGTTCTCCTTGATCTTGTGCATCGGGACATGGCCCGGGCCCTCGATCATCGTCTGCACGCCGTGGGCCTTGGCGACGGTGTTCAGCTCGCCCAGGGTGCGCAGTTCGGCGAACTGCGCCTCGTCGTTGGCGTCCGCGACCGAGCCGGGGCGCAGCCCGTCACCCAGCGAGAACGTGACGTCATAGGCCGCGAGGATCTCGCAGAGCTCCTCGAAGTTCTCGTAGAGGAAGCTCTCCTTGTGGTGGGCCAGGCACCAGGCGGCCATGATGGAGCCGCCGCGCGAGACGATGCCGGTCTTCCGGCGGGCCGTCAGGGGGACGTAGCGGAGCAGGACCCCGGCGTGGACCGTCATGTAGTCCACGCCCTGCTCGGCCTGTTCGATGACGGTGTCCTTGTAGATGTCCCAGGTCAGCTCCTCGGCACGGCCGTCCACCTTCTCCAGGGCCTGGTAGAGCGGGACGGTGCCGATGGGGACGGGGGAGTTGCGCAGCACCCACTCGCGGGTCGTGTGGATGTTGCGGCCGGTGGACAGGTCCATGACCGTATCGGCGCCCCAACGGGTGGCCCAGGTCATCTTCTCGACCTCCTCCTCGATGGAGGAGGTGACGGCCGAGTTGCCGATGTTGGCGTTGACCTTCACCAGGAACCGCTTGCCGATGATCATCGGTTCGGTCTCGGGGTGGTTGACGTTGGCCGGCAGCACCGCACGCCCCGCGGCGATCTCCTCGCGGACGGTCTCCGGGGAGACGTTCTCCCGGAGCGCGACGTACTCCATCTCGGCGGTGATCTCGCCGCGTCGCGCGTAGGCGAGCTGCGTGACGGGGGAGCCGTCCCGGCTGCGGCGGGGGCGCCGCGGCCCGCCGGGGAAGACGGCGTCGAGATTCCGCAGCCCGCCGCCGGGGCCGGTGGCCCTGAGGCCGTCGTCCTCGGGGCGCGGCGGCCGCCCGTCGTACTCCTCGGTATCGCCGCGGCCGGTGATCCAGCCCTCCCGGAGCGGCGCCAGGCCGCGCCGGACATCGGTGTCGACAGTGGGGTCGGTGTACGGGCCGGACGTGTCGTACAGCGTGACGTCGCGGCCGTTGGTGAGGTGCACCCGTCGTACCGGAACCCGCAAGTCCGGGCGTGAGCCGGTCAGATGGTCCTTGTGCCATCCGATCGGCCCGTTCCCGTTCCCGCCGGGTTCCCGGGCAGACGTGTGCGCATCCTGAACGGTCATGTGACCTACTCCCTACGCCGGCATTACCCGGTACCAGGTTCGGCGGTCGGCGCAGCGGCTTCCGCGACGGTACGGCCGGTCCCGGCCGCTCCGTGTACGGAGGTCAGCGCCCTCTCAGCCCGGTGCTCCGAGCTCCCGCGTGTGCAAAGGCAGCCCCCACGCTAACGCCGCCCCGGTGTTCATGACCAGAGGGCCCCTCTTCTTGCGATGATCTGGCGGTGACCTCGATCCCCGAAAGCCACGCGCACACACACGCCCACGGCCCCGCGGCCCCCGTGTCGCGGAGACTACGCAAGATCATCGCCGCGGTGCTGATCCCGTTCGCCGCGGCCGTCGCCGTCGGGCTGCTGGTGCTCTGGCCCGGCGGCACACCGGGGCACGAGCCGAGCGGGGTCGGCATGGACCGGCAGATGGAGCAGGGCGAAGTCGTCGGCATCGAGAAGGTGAAGTGCTCCGACGTGAACGCGGGAGGCGGACAGCCGCCCGGCGAGGAGCAGCCGGAGACGCCCGGCACACCGGGGGAAACCGGCGGCGACATCTGCGAGAAGGCGACCGTGCGCGTCACCACCGGCGACGACAAGGGACGCGAGTTCACGGAAATCGTCCAGCCGGACTCCACCCGCCGGCTGAGCGAGGGTCAGGGCGTGGTCGTGGCGTACGCGCCGGACGCGCCCCGGGAACTGCAGTACTCGGTGACGGACGTGGACCGCGAGCTCCCGATCTCGCTGCTCGCCGGGCTCTTCGCGCTCGCCGTGGTGGCGGTGGGAAGGCTGCGCGGTCTGTTCGCGCTGGTCTCCCTGGTCGTCAGCTTCGGGGTGCTGACGCTCTTCATCCTCCCCGCGATCCTGCAGGGGGAGAATCCCCTGCTCGTCGCTGTGATCGGCAGCAGCGCCATCATGCTGGCCGCGCTCTACCTCTGCCACGGGCTGACGGCCCGTACCTCCGTGGCCGTCGTGGGCACGCTGATCTCCCTGCTGCTGATCGGTGTGCTGGGGTCCGTCTTCATCGACTGGGCGAGGCTGACGGGCAACACCTCCGACGAGACCGGGCTCATCCACGGCCTCTACCCGGACATCGAGATGAGCGGTCTGCTGCTGGCCGGCGTCATCATCGGTTCGCTGGGCGTGCTCGACGATGTGACGGTCACCCAGACCTCGGCGGTGTGGGAGCTGAAGCAGGCGGATCCGACGATGTCGGCGCGGCGGCTGTACCGGGCGGGCATCCGGATCGGGCGCGACCACATCGCGTCGGTGGTCAACACCCTGGTGCTGGCCTACGCGGGTGCCGCCCTGCCGCTGCTGCTGCTGTTCTCCATCGCGCGGAGCAGCGTCGGCACGGTCGCGCTGAGCGAGGTCGTGGCCGAGGAGATCGTCCGGACGCTGGTGGGCAGCATCGGGCTGATCGCCTCGGTGCCGGTCACCACCGGCCTCGCGGCGATCGTCGTCTCGGCGGACCGGCCGGCGGTGGCCGTCCCGGCGCCGGATGCGGGGACTGAGACGGGGCAGCCGCGGCGCGCGGAAGGCGGGCGGGGGCGCGGGCGCCGCCGCAAGCCTTGACCGCGCGGGCGAAGGCGCCGGGTGTGCCGGGCCGGTGGCCGGCCGCGCCCGCCGCCGTCCGCGCGGCCCGCGAATTCAGCCCGCGTTGCGGGCCTGGGCGAGGATGCGGTCGAGTGTCTCCGCCAGACGGTCGTCGAAGTCCCCGGCGGACTGCTCCTGTCCCATGGGGACGATGCGGTCGGTCCGGTCGAGGAAGGCCACCAGCGGGGCCGCGCCCGCCCGGAAGGTGGCGCGGTCCTCGCCGACCTGGAGCCGGATGAAGACGTCGGAGAGCACGCCGGGGGTGACGGGAGCGATGTGCACGTCACCGTCACCGGTGGGCGCGCTCAGCCCGTCCAGCAGCAGATCGCGGGCGAATGCCCAGGTCACCGGTGCGTCGCCCGGCAGATGGAAGGTGAAGCGGACCGCGAAGGGGTCGGCCGGTTCGTACTCCAGCTCCACCGGAATGCGGAAGGAGAGCTCCTCGGAGACGAGGAAGCTCATCATCAGCTCTGCCTGAATCGTGTCGCGCATGGTCCACTGCCCCGTGTCGCTCGGGTGGCCTGTCCTGGAGCCTCCTCGGTCCTCCCGGCGCCGTGGTGCTCAACGCTCCGGCGGGACCGCTAGGAGTGGTGGTGCAGGTGTTTCAGGTGCGGGCGGGGCCACAGGGAAGTCCGCCCAGTGCGCAGCGTAGCCGTTTCGGCGCAAGGAGTTGCTGACCGCCATGGCGTCGGGACGGAGAAAGACGACGGGATGAGCGCGACGGCGCCGAGCCCCGGCCGGCGGGCCGGGGCTCGGACGCGGGCCGGACACGGGCATCCGGCCGGCCGGCGGACACGGCACCGGCGGGCACCGGCGGACTTCACCAGTCGCCGCGCGAGGACCCGTCCCGTGAGGCGGTGCCGAACTTCCGGACGACGTAGACCAGACCGGCCACCAGGGCGACGAACACCAGAACCTTGAACAGCAGTCCGATGATGAAGCCGACCACGTTCATGAGCAGGCCGCCGAACACGATGAGTGCCAGGACCGGAACGGCGACCCACTTCACCCACCACGGCAGACCTTCGAAGATCTCCTTGACCGCCACTGTCGTTCCCCTGCTTCCCGATCGTCGAGCCGGGATCTCCGGCTGCTTCCGATGCTAGACGCGCCGGGAGCGCGGCGGAGGTGCCGCTGCCCCCGTCCTTCCCTGACCCGTCCCCTACGGGGCCGGAGGCGGTGGGTCAGCTCTCCGGGGGAGAGAAGACCACCATGACCCGGAGGTCCTCGCTGATGTGGTGGAACCTGTGCGGCACCCCGGCCGGTACGTACACGACGCTGCCGCGGGCCACCGTGGTGGTCTCGGTGCCAACCGTGATCGAGGCCCGGCCGGTGATGACGACGTAGATCTCGTCCTGCCGGTGCGGCTGCTGCGGGTCGGTCGACCCCGCGTCGAGCGCGTACAGCCCCGCCGACATGTTCCGCTCACGCAGGAACTGCAGATACGCGCCCTCGTTCGCGGCGCGTTCCGCGTCCAGTTCGTCCAGCCGGAAGACCTTCATGTCCACCCCTCGATTCACCCCTCGGCTCAGCCGGTTCCGTCTGGGACGATCACACCATGACGAATTTCGTAGTCAAGACACTCGCCAACGCGGCCGCTCTGGCCGTGGCCATCTGGCTGCTCCAGGACATCACGCTCACCGGGGACAGCACGGGCGGCAAGACGCTGGCGCTGTTCCTGGTCGCGCTGATCTTCGGCGTGGTCAACATCGTGGTGAAGCCGGTGGTGCAGTTGTTGTCGCTGCCCCTCTTCGTCCTCACCCTGGGGCTGTTCACGCTGGTCGTGAACGCGCTGATGCTGATGCTGACCTCCTGGCTCGCGGATCTGGTCGATCTCCCCTTCCACGTCGAGGGCTTCTGGACCGCCGTGCTCGGCGGCCTGATCATCTCCGTCGTCTCCTGGGCGGTGAACATGATGCTGCCCGACGGCCGCTGACCGGGACCGGACGGGACTGACCGATGATGGACGGATGAGCGAGATGACCGGAGACGGAACACGGGCCGTCCGGGCCGGGCTGCCCGAGCCGGTGGCGTACGAACCTTCGCTGCCCGGGCCGGTGTTCGCCGCCCACTATCACCTGCCGGGCGAACCGGTCGGTCCCTATACCTACGGCCGCGACGAGAACCCGACCTGGACCCGGCTCGAGGCGGCCATCGGGGAGCTGGAATCCCCGGGCACCGCGGCCGAGACCGTCGTCTTCCCGTCCGGGATGGGCGCCGTCTCGGCCGTGCTGCTCTCCCAGGTGCGCTCCGGGGACGCCGTGGTGCTGCCCAGCGACGGCTACCAGGCGCTGCCGCTGGTGCGGGAGAGGCTGGAGGCCTATGGCGTCGAAGTGCGCACCGCGCCGACGGCGGGGGACGCACAGCTCGGGGTGCTCGACGGCGCGAAGCTGTTGTGGATCGAGACCCCGTCCAATCCGGGCCTCGACGTCTGCGACATCCGCCGGCTGGCGGGGGCGGCTCATACAGCGGGCGCGCTCGTCGCCGTCGACAACACCCTGGCCACGCCGCTCGGCCAGCGCCCGCTCGACCTGGGCGCCGATTTCTCGGTGGCCAGCGGCACCAAGGCGCTGACCGGGCACGGCGATGTGCTGCTGGGCTATGTCTGCTGCCGCGATCCGGAGCGGGCCGCGACGGTGCGGAAGTGGCGCAAGACCGCGGGCGCCGTCACCGGCCCCATGGAGGCCTGGCTCGCGCACCGCTCGCTGGCCACGCTCCAGCTGCGGGTCGACCGGCAGGCGGTGACCGCCATGGCGCTGGCCGAGGCGCTGCGCGAACGTCCCGAGGTGACCGGGCTGCGCCACCCCGGGCTGCCGGACGACCCCGCGCACCCGGTCGCCGCGGCACAGATGCGCGCGGGGCGCTTCGGCTGCGTCGTTTCCTTCACCCTGCCCGGCCGGGCGCACGCGGAACGCTTTCTGGCCGCCCTGCGGCTGGTCGACGAGGCCACGAGCTTCGGCGGCGTCCGGTCCACGGCCGAGCGGCGCGGGAGGTGGGGCGGGGACGCCGTGCCGGAGGGCTTCATCCGCTTCTCGGTCGGTGTCGAGGACACGGACGATCTGCTCACCGACGTGCTGCGGGCCCTGGACGAGGCGGCCGGTCCGGTGGCGCAGGGCTGATGGACCGCGACAGCCGGACGGCTCGAACCTCCCCCCTCATGGTTCGAGCCGTCCTCGGTTCCGCGCGCGAGAAACCGCTTCCACAAGGCTAGTTGACAGTCAGTCATTGTCCAATCACCCTGACGGCACAAACCTGAACGACGCCTGTGCCCGCCAGGCGCCCGCCTCCTCGCGGTGCGCGCCGACAGCGCATCTCGGGCGCGGGTGTTTCGATCGGGCCGCCCTGGGCCACATCAACCCCATGACCGAACGGTTGGTGGTCAAGCGCACCGCCCGCGCCATCCTGCTCGACGGCGACCACATGATTCTGATCAAGCGGACGAAACCGGGCCGCCCCCCGTACTGGATTACGCCCGGCGGCGGAGTGGAGCAGGAGGACGCCACCGTCGTCGACGCTCTGCACCGGGAGGTGGACGAGGAGCTGGGGGCGAAGGTGACCGATGTGGTCCCGGCCTTTGTCGACACCGTGGAGCACGCCACGGAGGACGGGGCGGCCGGGGTGAAGGTGCAGCACTTCTTCCTCTGCCGGCTGGAGTCGATGGACCCGTCCCGGCGGCACGGCCCCGAGATCGAGGAGCCCAGCGGGGAGTACGAGATCGTGCGGATTCCGTTCACCCGCGTCGGGCTGGCGTCCGTGGAGGTCGTACCGCTGTCGCTGCGGCACTATCTGGACGGCAACATCGAGGGCGTGCGGGCCCTCCACGCGCCGGACCTGGGCTGAGGCCTCCCACCCCGGTCTGTTTCACGTGAAACTGCCTGTTTCACGTGAAACAGACCGGGCCCACCCCCGCTTCCGGACTCCGGATCACGAGCCCCGTCCCCGGTCCGTCCGCACCGCACGCCCGGGCCTCACCGCGGCGGGTGGGCTTCGGTTGGCCGCCAGCCCTCCCGGTCCACTCCGCCCGGTACCGGCGCCGAAGGGTCGTACGGCTCCCGTGTGAAGACGAAGCTGCCCAGGTCCAGGTGGCTGAGAGAACCGTCCGGGCGGCGGACGGCCCGGAGCGTTTCACCGAGGTAGTAACCGTCCAGTCCGGTCCAGGTACCGTCCTGGGCGGCACGGAAGCGAGAGGTGCGGCCCGCGCCGGCGAGTGCGGTGAGCTCCAGCCCGCTGTCGGGGAGCAGCCGCAGCGCGAAGGGCGTCGGGCCCCAGTACCAGGGGCCGGCCAGTTCCAGCAGCGCCGGATCGGCCTCGGACAGCGGCCGCCAGGGCTCCGGGATCCGCGGCTCGCGCTGCGCCACGATCTCCACCAGATCTGCCGACACCTGACCGACCGCGGGGCCGGAGGTGACGTTGGCCATCACCAGTCCGGCGACGTCCTCCTCGGCGCTGATCCACAGGGTCGCCAGATAACCCGGCAGCGACCCCGTGTGTCCGGAGAACGCCCGTCCGTTCCGGCGGAACAGCTGCAGGCCGAGGCCATATCCGGCGTCCCAGCCACCGGGTGCGGGCACGGCGGCGGGACGGCGCATCTCGGCCACCGTCTCCGGGCCGAGCACCCGTTCGTCGCCACGCATCAGAAAGGCGGCGAAGCGGCCCAGATCCGCGGTGGTGGACCACAGCTGCCCGGCGGGGGCCATGATCCCGAGGTCCTCGGCCGGCTCGGGCAGCATGACGTCCGCCCACGGATGCACCGCCCAGCCCTTGGCGTAGGGAGAGCGGGGCCGCACGCCGGTGCGCGTCATCCCCAGCGGTTCCAGCACCTCCCGGAGGAGCGTCTCCTCCCACGGCTCCCCGCGCAGCTTCTCCACAAGGGCGCCGAGCAGGGTGTAGCCGGGGTTGGAGTAGTGGTGCACCCGGCCCGCCGGATGCACCACCGGGCGGTCCCCCAGCACATCCGCGAGGCCGGGCCGCAGTTCCCCCGGACTCCGCTCCCACCACGGTCCGGGCGCCTCGGCGGCCAGACCCGCGCCATGGGAGAGCAGCTGGGCGATGGTCACCTCACCCACGCCGGTGTCCGGCAGATGCCTCTCCAGCGGGTCGTCGAGCCCGATCAGGCCCTCGTCCCGCAGCCGGAGCACCAGCACCGCGGTGAAGACCTTGGTGATCGACCCGACGCGGTACTGCGTTCCGTCCCCGGGTGTCCCGTCCGCGGCCGTACCGCGCCCTGCGCTCCAGACGGTCCGGCCGCCGCGCACCACGGCCGCCACCAGGGACGGCGTCCGGCCCTCGGTCTGGGCCACGGCGATCCGGTGGTACAGCGCACGGGCCGTCTCGGGCAGAAGAGCTTCGAAGGAGGCAGTCATGGGCCAACTCAAGCAGGCCGGATCAGGTCTGTGCCATGTCGACGAAGCGGGAGTAGTGGCCCTGGAAGGCGACCGTGATGGTGGCCGTCGGGCCGTTGCGGTGCTTGGCCACGATCAGGTCCGCCTCACCGGCCCGGGGGGACTCCTTCTCGTAGGCGTCCTCACGGTGGAGCAGGATCACCATGTCGGCGTCCTGCTCGATGGAGCCGGACTCGCGGAGGTCGGAGACCATCGGCTTCTTGTCGGTCCGCTGCTCGGGTCCGCGGTTCAGCTGCGACAGCGCGATGACCGGGACCTCCAGCTCCTTGGCGAGCAGCTTCAGGTTCCGGGACATGTCCGAGACCTCCTGCTGGCGGCTCTCGGGCCGCCGGGATCCGCCGGACTGCATCAGCTGGAGATAGTCGATCACGACGAGCTGGAGGTCGTTCCGCTGCTTCAGCCGGCGGCACTTGGCCCGGATCTCCATCATCGAGAGATTCGGGGAGTCGTCGATGTAGAGGGGGGCCTGGGAGACGTCCGGCATCCGGCGGGCGAGGCGGGTCCAGTCCTCGTCCGTCATGCTGCCCGAGCGCATGTGGTGCAGGGCGACCCGGGCCTCCGCGGACAGCAGGCGCATCGCGATCTCGTTCCGGCCCATCTCCAGGGAGAAGATGACGCTCGGCATGTTGTTCTTGATCGAGCAGGCCCGGGCGAAGTCCAGGGCGAGGGTGGACTTGCCCATCGCGGGGCGGGCGGCGATGACGATCATCTGGCCCGGGTGGAGCCCGTTGGTGAGCGAGTCGAGGTCGGTGAAGCCGGTCGGCACCCCGGACATCTGGCCGCTGCGGGAGCCGATCGCCTCGATCTCGTCGAGCGCGCCCTCCATGATGTCGCCGAGGGGGAGGTAGTCCTCACTGGTGCGCTGCTCGGTGACGGCGTAGATCTCCGCCTGGGCGTTGTTGACGATCTCGTCGACGTCGCCGTCGGCGGCGTATCCCATCTGCGTGATGCGGGTGCCCGCCTCGACGAGCCTGCGGAGCACCGCGCGCTCGTGGACGATCTCGGCGTAGTACTCGGCGTTGGCGGCCGTGGGAACCGACTGGACGAGGGTGTGGAGGTACGAGGCGCCGCCGACGCGGGTGATCTCACCGCGCCGGGTCAGCTCGGCGGCGACGGTGATCGGGTCGGCCGGCTCGCCCTTGGCGTAGAGGTCGAGGACGGCCTGGTAGACCGTCTCGTGCGCGGGGCGGTAGAAGTCGCTGCCCTTGAGGACCTCCACCACATCGGCGATGGCGTCCTTCGAGAGCATCATGCCGCCGAGGACGGACTGCTCGGCGTCCAGGTCCTGGGGCGGCACCCGCTCGAAGCCGGAACCTCCGCCCGGGCCGGACCACGGGTCCTCGCGGCCGCGGTCGTGCTGGTCGGTGCGGGCGCGCTCGCCCCGGTGGGCGGGGCGCGACGCGGGCAGCCGCTCGCCCGGGCGGACGTCCGGTGCCCAGGTGTCTTCCATGTCCGGCTGGGTCATTCCGGCACCTCCTCCCGTCCGCGACGCGGACTGTTCACCGCCCGGCAGACCCCCTCGCCGTGCGACTCTTTCTTACGGCACGGCTCTGACAAATGGGATGCTCGACTGCCGTGGCGGCGCGTCGAGTTCAGTGCGGTGGCCGGACCACCGTAGGGCCGGTGGAGCGGAGGACCAAGAAAGTTATCCACAGGGTGTGTGGACGACGGATCGCATCCTGTGGAGAACTCGCCCCAACCTGTGCACGAGCCAGGGGACAGCCCTGTGGACAGTACGCCAATCACACCATTGATACCGTCCTGACCTGCTGTTTCGTCATCCACCGGCTGTGCAGGAGAAAAAAATCCGCAACCCGGCCGAGATCACGGGAAAGAGGCCCCGGCGGACCGCCGGGATACCGAGTCGGTAAGGGCTGGGGATAAACTCCGTCCCTTACCTGTGGAAGATTGGAGCCGTCGGCCTATGTCCCAGGCCCCCGCGCCGCCCCGGCCCGGCCGCCGCCACGACCGCGAGATCGTCTCACTCGCCGTCCCCGCCTTCGGCGCCCTGGTCGCGGAGCCCCTCTTCGTCATGGCCGACAGCGCCATCATCGGCCACCTCGGCACTCCCCAACTGGCCGGTCTCGGCATCGCCGCCGCGCTCCTGATGACCGCCGTCAATGTCTTCGTCTTCCTCGCCTACGCCACCACCGCCGCCGTGGCCCGCCGCGTCGGAGCCGGCGACCTCCCCGCCGCGATCCGGCAGGGCATGGACGGCATCTGGCTCGCCCTGCTCCTCGGCGCCGCCGCCGTCGCCGTCGCGCTCCCCGCCGCCCCCTGGCTCATCGGCCTCCTCGGCGCCTCCGACACCTCGGCCCCGTACGCGGTCACCTATCTGCGCGTCAGCGCGCTCGGCATCCCGGCGATGCTGGTGGTCCTGGCCGCCACGGGCGTCCTGCGCGGGCTGCAGAACACCCGCACCCCGCTCCACATCGCCGTCGGCGGATTCACCGCGAACGCGGCCCTCAACGCCCTGCTGGTGTACGGCGCCGGGCTCGGCATCGCCGGCTCCGCCTGGGGCACCGTCATCGCCCAGTGCGGTATGGCCGCCGCCTATCTCACCGTGGTCGTCCGGGGCGCCCGGCGGCACGGCGCCTCGCTGCGGCCGGACGCGGCGGGAATCCGCGCCTGCGCGCGGGCGGGCGCCCCACTGCTGGTCCGCACGCTCTCGCTGCGCGCCATCCTCGTGATCGCCACCGCGGTGGCGGCCCGCCTCGGGGACGCGGAGGTGGCCGCCCACCAGATCGTGCTGACCCTCTGGTCGCTGCTGGCCTTCGCGCTGGACGCCATCGCCATCGCCGGGCAGGCCATCACCGGGCGTTATCTCGGCGCGGGGGACACCGCGGGCGCCCGGGCCGCGTGCCGTCGCATGGTGCAGTGGGGCGTCGCGTCCGGGGTCGTCCTGGGCCTGCTCCTCGTCCTGGCCCGGCCCCTGCTGCTGCCCCTGTTCACCGCGGACGAGGCCGTCCACGACCTGCTGCTGCCCGCGCTGCTGGTGGTGGCGCTCGTCCAGCCGGTGTCCGGGGTCGTCTTCGTACTGGACGGGGTGCTGATGGGCGCCGGCGACGGGCCGTATCTGGCCTGGGCGATGCTCGCGACCCTCGCCGTCTTCGCCCCGCTCGCCCTGGCCGTGCCGGCGCTGGGCGGCGGCCTGACCGCGCTGTGGTGGGTGATGGGGCTGATGATGGCCGTGCGGCTGGTCACCCTGGGCCTGCGCGCCGCCTCGGGCCGCTGGCTGGTCACCGGGGCCGTACGGGGCTGAGAGCCCCGCGGGGGCCCGGAGCCGCCCCGGGGCCGGTCACCCACGCCCGGGAGGGCTGTGCGGCACGGAGACAGCGGCCCGGGGCCCGGGACGGCCGTCCCGTCGGGCGCCGCGTGGCACACCGCGCCCGCCCGGACCCCCGGGAAGCCACCGGGAGCCTTCGGAAGCCACACGGCCCCGGACATGCCACGGGGCCGTATCCCCTCCGCGAGGGGATACGGCCCCGTACACGCTCCGCCGAGCGCCGCGATCAGGCGGCGACGACCTCGACGCCCACCTTGGCGGCGACCTCGGCGTGCAGACGCACGGACACCTGGTGCGCGCCCAGGGTCTTGATCGGCGCGCCGAGCTCGATGCGGCGCTTGTCCACGTCCGGACCGCCGGCCTGCTTGATCGCCGAGGCGATGTCGGCCGGGGTGACGGAGCCGAAGAGGCGGCCGGAGTCACCCGAGCGGGTGGCCAGGCGCACCTTCACGGACTCCAGCTGGGCCTTGACGGAGTTCGCCTGCTCGATCGTGGCGATCTCGCGGATCTTGCGGCCGCGGCGGATCTGCTCGACGTCCTTCTCGCCGCCCTTGGTCCAGCGCATCGCGAAACCGCGCGGGATCAGGTAGTTGCGAGCGTAGCCGTCCTTGACGTCCACGACGTCGCCCGCGGCACCGAGGCCGGAGACCTCGTGGGTGAGGATGATCTTCATGGTCCGGTCACCCTTCCCTTATCGCGCGGACGAGGTGTAGGGCAGCAGCGCCATCTCACGGCTGTTCTTCACAGCCGTGGCGACGTCGCGCTGGTGCTGGGTGCAGTTGCCGGTGACGCGGCGGGCACGGATCTTGCCGCGGTCGGAAATGAACTTCCGCAGCATGTTCGTGTCCTTGTAGTCCACGTACGCGGTCTTGTCCTTGCAGAACGCGCAGACCTTCTTCTTCGGCTTGCGCGGAGGCGGCTTCGCCATTGTCTCTCTCCAGTGTGATCAAAAAGTTTCGCTGACCGCCCGGTCGGGGCCTCGCGGCCTAGAAGGGCGGCTCGTCCGAGTAGCCGCCGCCGGAACCGGAGCCGGAGCCACCGCCCCAGCCACCGCCGCCGGCCTGCTGTCCGCCGCCGGCCGGTGCGCCGGTCGACCAGGGGTCGTCGGCGGGAGCACCGCCGCCGCCCTGCTGGCCGCCGCCGGGGCCGCCGCCCCAGCCGCCGCCACCCTGGCCGCCACCGCCCTGGCCACCGCCGTAGCCGCCCTGTCCGCCGCGGCCGGTGGTCTTGGTGACCTTGGCCGTGGCGTTGCGCAGGCTGGCGCCGACCTCGTCGACGTCCAGCTCGTAGACCGTGCGCTTGACGCCCTCGCGGTCCTCGTAGGACCGCTGCTTCAGACGGCCCTGCACGATGACGCGCGTGCCGCGCTGGAGCGACTCGGCGACGTTTTCCGCCGCCTGCCGCCAGACCGAGCAGGTGAGGAAGAGGCTCTCGCCGTCCTTCCACTCGTTCGTCTGGCGGTCGAAGGTGCGGGGGGTGGACGCGACACGGAACTTCGCGACCGCCGCACCGGACGGGGTGAAACGCAGCTCGGGGTCGTCGACGAGATTGCCGACGACCGTGATGACGGTCTCGCCTGCCATAGGGGTACCTCTCGGCGGGTTCTGCTGGCTGCGGATTGCTGGTGGACCGGACTACTCGGCGCTGCCCGGTTCAGCCCCGGGCATCACCGCTGAACGTGCGCCGGAGCGCAGGCGCTCAGTGGGTCTCGGGACGGAGGACCTTGGTCCGGAGGACCGACTCGTTCAGGTTCATCTGACGGTCGAGCTCCTTGACGACCGCGGGCTCGGCCCGGAGGTCGATGACCGAGTAGATGCCCTCGGGCTTCTTGTTGATCTCGTACGAGAGACGACGACGGCCCCAGGTGTCGACCTTCTCGACCTTGCCGTTGCCCTCACGGACGACGGAAAGGAAGTTCTCGATCAGCGGCGCGACTGCGCGCTCCTCGAGATCGGGGTCGAGGATGACCATCACCTCGTAGTGACGCATGTGGAACCCACCTCCTCTGGACTCAGCGGCCACGGTCTTTCCGTGGCAGGAGGGTCGTGATGCGTGCGCAACGGTACCGGCCGGCACTGACAACCGCGGGAATCCGGGAGGAGCCGGGGATGAGGGCCGGGCATGTGGACACCGGTGCAGACCGTTCAGCCTACCCGCAAGTCCGCTTCCGGTTGAAATCCCGTGGCAGGGCCCCGCAATCTGGGTACATCGGGTGTGACCGGCGCTACAGTTCGCCGCTTTCCGCCAGGAGGTGTCTCATGGCGCAGCCAGTACGTCATCACCGCAACCCCCTCTCCGCCGTCAGTTCCGTCTTCAACAGCGACGGCAGGGCCCACCCCGTCGAGAACAGCTTCGTCGCCGCCACCGTGGTCCTCGGTGTGGTGGCCTTCATCACCGCGCAATTCGACGACCTGCACCTGGTCAGCTCCTGGACCGGCCTGCTCGGCATCCTCAGCGGGGCCTGGGGCCAGATGATCTCCGCGACGACCGCCGAGCGCTTTGCGCTGATCATCGGTCTGGGAGCGGCGGGGCTCGGCTTCTTCCTCGGCATGGCGAACGGCGGTCTCTTCGGCGGCCTGATCGGTTAGCCCGCGCTCCCCGGCAGGTGCGGGCCGGCCCGGGGCCGCTCCCGGCGCGGCCCCTCGGGGCCGTACGCCCGAACGGGGCCCGCCCCGGCGCAGTAGGCTTCGCGGCGAGAGCCGGAGCCCCAACCCCCTGGGGACGAACCTGCCGAGGAGCACCCCGCATGAGCCTGACCCTGAGGACCATCAGCCGTGAGCAGCATCTGGCGTACATCCAGAGCCTGCCCTCGGCCAGCCACTGCCAGGTTCCGGCGTGGGCGGACGTGAAGACGGAGTGGCGCTCGGAGAATCTCGGCTGGTTCGACGGGTCCGGCCGCCTCGTCGGCGCCGGGCTGGTCCTCTACCGGCAGCTCCCCAAGGTCAAGCGGTATCTGGCGTATCTCCCCGAGGGCCCGGTCATCAACTGGTTCGCGCCCAACCTCGAGGACTGGCTGCAGCCGATGCTGGCCCACCTCAAGCAGGCGGGCGCCTTCTCCGTCAAGATGGGCCCGCCCGTCGTCATCCGCCGCTGGGACGCTCCCGCGATCAAGGCCGGTATCCAGAACCCGGACGTCAAGCGGCTCCGGGACGTCGAGGCCACGTTCATCGAACCGCGCGCCTTCGAGGTGGCCGACCGGCTGCGCCGGATGGGCTGGCAGCAGGGGGAGGACGGCGGCGCCGGCTTCGGCGACGTCCAGCCGCGCTACGTCTTCCAGGTGCCGCTGGAGAACCGCTCCCTGGAGGACGTCCACAAGTCCTTCAACCAGCTCTGGCGGCGCAACATCAAGAAGGCCGAGAAGGCGGGCGTGGAGGTCGTCCAGGGCGGTTACGACGACCTCGCCGAGTGGCAGCGGCTGTACGAGACCACGGCCGAGCGGGACCGCTTCCGGCCGCGGCCGCTGAGCTACTTCCAGCGCATGTGGACGGCGCTCAACGCCGAGGACCCCAACCGCATGCGCCTGTACTTCGCCCGGCACGAGGGCGAGAACGTCGCCGCCGCCACGATGCTCATCGTCGGCGGACATGTCTGGTACTCCTACGGCGCCTCCGCCAACCACAAGCGCGAGGTGCGGCCCTCGAACGCCATGCAGTGGCGGATGCTGTGCGACGCCTACGCGCTCGGGGCGAGCGTCTACGACCTGCGCGGCATCAGCGACTCCCTCGACGAGAACGACCATCTGTTCGGGCTCATCCAGTTCAAGGTCGGCACCGGCGGCCAGGCGGCCGAGTACCTGGGCGAGTGGGACTTCCCGCTCAACAAGCTGCTGCACAAGGCGCTCGACATCTACATGTCGCGGCGCTGACCGCGCCCGGGCCGCCGCACACCGCAGCCGCCGCTTCAGCCGCTGACCGCCGTTCACAGCTCATCCACCGAAAACACGAGAGAGGTACCGGACCGGCCATGGCGCTCACCCTCTATGTCGACACCGCTCGCTGGCGGGCGCATCAGCAGTCCGTTCTCCAGCAGTTCCCGGGCATGGTCCCGGTCTGCAAGGGCAACGGCTACGGCTTCGGCCACGAGCGGCTCGCGGAGGAGGTCACCCGCTTCCGCTCCGACATGCTGGCCGTGGGCACCACCTACGAGGCCGCCCGGATCAAGGACTACTTCAGCGGCGATCTCCTGGTCCTCACCCCCTTCCGGCTGGGCGAGGAGCCGGTGCCGCTGCCGGACCGCGCGGTGCGGTCCGTGTCCTCCGTGGAGGGGGTCCGCGGGCTGGTCGGCGCACGGGTCGTCATCGAGCTGATGAGCAGCATGAAGCGGCACGGCGTGGGGGAGGACGACCTGCCCAAGCTGCACGCGGCCATCGAGGACGTCCGCCTGGAGGGCTTCGCGCTGCATCTGCCGCTCGACCGCACGGACGGCTCCGACGCGGTGGAGGAGGTCCTCGGGTGGATGGACCGGCTGCGCAGCGCCCGGCTGCCGCTGCACACCATGTTCGTCAGCCATCTCGCGGCCGGTGAACTGGCCCAGCTCCAGCAGCAGTTCCCGCAGACCCGCTTCCGCGCCCGGATCGGCACCCGGCTGTGGCTGGGCGACCACGACGCGACGGAGTACCGCGGCGCGGTTCTGGACGTCACCCGTGTCGCCAAGGGCGACCGCTTCGGCTACCGCCAGCAGAAGGCCACCTCCGACGGCCATCTGGTGGTCGTCGCGGGCGGCACCTCGCACGGCGTGGGGTTGGAGGCCCCGAAGGCCCTGCACGGCGTCATGCCGCGCGCGAAGGGCGTCGCCCGGGCCGGGCTCGCCACCGTCAACCGCAATCTGTCGCCGTTCGTGTGGGCCGGGAAGCAGCGCTGGTTCGCGGAACCGCCGCACATGCAGGTGTCGATCCTCTTCATCCCCGCCGAGGTGGCACCGCCGCAGGTGGGCGACGAACTGGTGGCCCATCTGCGGCACACCACCACCCAGTTCGACCGGATGGTCGACCGCTGAGGCCGTTGCCCGCCCGGTCACCCACGCTCAGCCCGGCAGCCCCGCTCAGCCCGGCCCGGGGTCACCCCCGCTGCACCGTCCCGCCCGCCTCCACGCCCCACTGCAGCCGCTGTCCGCCGAAGGACGGCGGCTGCTCCGCGCGCGGCACGGGGCGGCGCAGGACGAACGCGTCCGGGGCGCCGTCGAGGAGGCCCCCGGAGGGGTCGTCGGAGCCGTCCCGGCGGACCGGGTCCCGCTCGGGGAAGAGGATGTCGCGGACGACGACCGCGCAGAGGTAGAGGGTGCCCAGCAGATGCACCAGGATGACCAGTTGGTAGCCCTCGGCCGGGAGCCCCCGGTGCGCGTCACCGCTGGAGGTGTAGGCCAGGTACATCCAGATGCCGAGGAAGTAGACGGCCTCGCAGGCCTGCCAGATCAGGAAGTCCCGCCAGCGCGGCCGGGCCAGCGCGGCGAGCGGTACGAGCCACAGCACGTACTGCGGGGAGTAGACCTTGTTGAACAGGATGAAGACGGCCACGACCAGGAACGCCAGCTGGGCGAAGCGCGGGCGGCGGGGCGCGCGGAGCGTCAGCACGGCGATGCCCGCGAAGGACAGCAGGGTCAGGGCCGTGGCCCAGGAGTTGGCCCCTTCCAGCGGGTCGCCCGTGCGCTGGGAGATGATCAGCCAGAACGAGCCGAAGTCGACGGGCCGTTCCTGGCTGAACGTGTAGAACTTCTTCCAGCCCTCCGGGGCCAGCGTCATCACCGGCGCGTTCACCACGAGCCAGGCCACGACCGCTCCGCCCAGCACGCCACCGTACGCCCGCATCCGCCCCGCCCGCAGGCAGAGCAGGAACAGCGGCCCGAGAAGCAGCACGGGGTAGAGCTTGGCGGCGGTGGCCAGCCCGATCAGGACACCGGCGGGGAGCGGGCGGCCGCGGGACCACATGAGCATCGCGGTGGCGGTCAGGGCGACGGCCAGCAGATCCCAGTTGATGGTCGCGGTGAGGGCGAAGGCCGGCGCGAGGGCGACCAGCAGGGCGTCCCAGGGGCGGCGGCGGTGCGTACGGGCCACGCTGACGGCGATGACGGCCGCGCAGATCATCAGCATCCCGGCGTTGACGAGCCAGTAGATCTGCTCGCGGTGCTGGATCGTGCCGTCGTGCGGGGTGAGCCAGGAGGCGACCTCCATGAACACCCCGGTCAGCACGGGGTATTCGAGGTATTCCATGTCGCCGGGCAGCCGGTCGAAGTACGGGATGAGGTCGGCCGCGAAGCCGCGTGCGTTGTACAGGTGCGGGATGTCGGAATAGCAGGCGTGGGTGTACTGGGTGCCGGCGCCGTGGAACCAGCCGCCGTCGTAGCACGGCAGCTTCTGGACCATGCCGAGCGCGAACATCCCGATGGCGAGCAGCGCGATGATCCGTACGGGAGTCCACCAGCCGGTGCCGTACCGTGCCCGGCGCCCGGCCGGGCCTCCGATCACCTCACCGGCGGCGGCGGCCACGTCGTCCTGGAGGGTGGGCCGTACGGGTTGCTCGTCACGCACGCTCGTCATGGGGCCATCCTGCCGTACGGGCCGGGACGCGGCGGTGCCCCCGCCCATGACGCTCCATGGGGGCGGGGGCACCGCTGACGGCGCGGGAGGAGCGGGGCGTCGGTGGCCCGCGGCCGGCGCGCCCCTGCCCCTCCGTTCCTATCCGGTGTCTCCGTCGGGGCCGCCGAGCCAGCCGCCGCCACCGTTGTTGCCGTTGCCGCCGCCCGGCGGCGTCGTCGTCGGCGAACTGCTGATCCCGCCGTCGGCTCCCCCGTCGGCTCCGCCGTCGACGCCCCCGTCGGAACCTCCGTCGGCACCGCCCGTGGGCTCGTCCTCCTCCTTGCACTTCGGGTCGAAGAAGCCGCACGTCTTGCTCGGCGACGAGGACGGCGTCTCGCTGGGCGTCTCGCTGGGCGGGGGCTCGGTGGACTCGCTCTCCGACGGGGTGGGCGTCGGGGTCGGCGTCGGGGTCGGGCTGGCGCCGTCGCCGTAGACCTTCTCGCCGATCGGCTCCGGCTTCGGGAACTGCTCGACCTTCTCGCCCTTGAGCGCCCGGCCCATGTAGTCGGCCCAGATCTGGGCGGGGAACGACGAGCCGTGGATGCTCTGCCGGCCACCCGTGCCGTACATCTCCAGGAACTTCTGCTTCTCCGCCCGGTCGTTCACCCGGAACATGCCGATCGCGGTGGAGAGCTGGGGGGTGTAGCCGGCGAACCAGGCGGACTTGTTGCCGTCGGTGGTACCGGTCTTGCCCGCCGCCGGCCGGCCGTCGGGGAGCTGCGCCGAGGTGCCGGTGCCCTTCTCGACCACGTTCTTCAGCACGTCGGTGACGTTGTTGGCGACCTTGGTGTCGAGCCCCTGGGTCTTCTTGGCCTTGTGCTCGTAGACGGGCTGGCCGTTCTTCTCCACCGTCTTCACCGACCACGGGGTGATCTGCTCGCCCTCGGCGGCGAAGGTGGCGTACGAGCCAGCGAGCCGGATGGCGCTGGGGGAGGACGTACCGAGCGAGAAGGAGGGCACGGTCTGGGCGAGCTGGTCCTCGACCAGACCGGCCTCCAGCGCCGTCTCCTTCACCTTGTCGGTGCCGACGTCCACACCGAGCTGGATGAAGGGGGTGTTGATGGACTCCTGCATCGCCTTCCGGAGGGTGACCTCGCCGTAGCTCTTGTCACCGTCGTTGGTCTGGTGCCACTCCTTGTTGTCCTTGTCGAGCCAGGTGGAGCCGTCGTAGTTGAGCAGCTTCACCTTGTTGTCGCCGTTGTAGACACTCAGGGGCGAGACCTGGGTGCGCTGGTCGGGCCCCTGGTCGGGGTCGCCCTCGGGGTCGCGCACACCGTCGCTCATCGCGGCGGCCAGGACGAACGGCTTGAACGTCGACCCGACGGGGACACCGGTGTAGTCGGAGTTGTTGGTGAAGTGCTCGGTGGCGTCCTTGCCGCCGTAGATGGCGACGATCTCCCCGGTCCGGGGGTCGATGGACGCCCCGCCGAACTGGACGTACTTGTCCTCGTCGCGCTCCTTCGGCTTGAGGTTCTCCTTCGTCACCTTCTGCACAGCCTTCTCCAGCTGCAGCATCTTCTTCTTGTCGAAGGTGGTGTGGATCTCGTAGCCGCCCCGGTCCAGCTGGGCCTTGGAGACGGTGCTCTTGGACGTGACGAAATTGTCGGCGAGCGTGGTGAGGTAGCCGATCTGGCCGGCCTTGTTCGTGGCGGGCTTGGGGTCGTTCGGTGTCGGGAAGCCGTCCGCGATCCACTTACTGCGCTCGGCGGCCTTCATCCGGCCGGTCTCGACCTCTCGCTTGAGGGTCCAGGCCCAGCGCTCCTCCGCGCGCTTCCGGTTCTTCTCCGGCGTCGCCGCGGAACCAACGCCGCCGGCCGGGTCGTAGAGGTTCGGGCCGTTCAGGGTGGCGGAGAGAAACGCGCTCTCGCTGGCCGTCAGGTCGTTGCAGTCCTTGCCGTAGTACGCGCGGGACGCGGCCTGGATGCCGTAGGCGCCCCGGCCGTAGTACGCCGTGTTGAGGTAGCCGGCGAGGATCGTCTCCTTTTCCTCGTAAGCTCCGACCTTGACCGAGATGATGAGCTCCCGCACCTTACGGGAGATGGTCTGCTCCTGGGTCAGCATGGCGTTCTTGACGTACTGCTGGGTGATGGTGGAACCACTCTGGGTGGTGCCGCCCTTCGCCATGTTGAAGACGGCACGGGCGATGCCCATCGGGTCGACGCCCGGGTCGTCCTCAAAGGAGGCGTTCTCCGCGGCGATGACCGCGTTCCGCATCGCCGGGGGGATGCTGTCGTAGTCGACGATCTGGCGGTTGTACTCGCCGGCGCCGGCCACGACCATCTGCTCGCCGTCCGCCCAGTAGTAGACGTTCTTCTCGACCTGGGAGTCGCCCTTGACCCGGGGGATGTCGAGCATGGCGAACGCTATCCCCGCGCTGCCCATGAGCAGCCCCATGAAGCCGATGGCCGTGCCCGCGACCTGCTTCCAGGACGGGATCCACCGGCGGGCGCCGCTCCGGCCCGACCGCGGGTAGTCGATCAGGCGCTTCTTCTGCGGACCGTTCGCGGCCGCGCGGCGGCCCCGCCCCACGGCACCCGCACCGGTGGCGGTGGCCCCGGCCTCGGCGGCCCGGCGGCGTCCGCCGCCTCCGCGCTGCGCCGCCCTCCGGGCCTCGGCGCGCCCTCCGTAGGGGCGCCCCTCACCGGGCGGCGGCGACTCGGGTTCGGTGGCTCCACGCCTCGGCGCGGCACGGCGGCCTGAGGCCTGCGCCCCGCGTCGGGCCGCGGCGCGTCCACCACCTGCGGACTGCGGTGGCTTGCGACGGTGCTCGCTCATGGAACAGATACTCCTCGGGCAGGCGCTATCGCCTGAAAGCGGCAGTTTTCTTCCGGTACCCCCGACGTACGGACCCGCGGCCACCCCGGAGGGTCGCCGGGCCGCACTGCACCCAGGACGAGGACGCTCCGCCGCGCCCCGCGGTTCCCGGTGGTCTGCATGGCGCACAGACTACGCAGGGCCAAAACCCTCCGGACAGCCATCTTCCGCACAAAACAGGCAACTTGTCTGTGTCAAAACAGTGATGTGACGCCGTTCACCCCTGCCCCTCTTGTGACGACGGTGAGGCCGTTCTATCGTCTGGATGTATCGATCCGATACATCGGCTGGACATAGCAGAAGACGCAGCGGACGGCAGCGCGGACCACGGAGCAGCGGAAGGCGAGGGAGGAGACGCATGAGCAGACGCTCCGGCGTCCTCGAGTTCGCCATTCTCGGACTGCTCCGCGAGTCCCCCATGCACGGCTACGAGCTGCGAAAACGCCTGAACACCTCCCTCGGGGTGTTCCGGGCCTTCAGCTACGGAAGCCTGTATCCCTGCCTCAAGACGCTGGTGCGCCAGGGCTGGTTGATCGAGGAGTCCGGCAGCGCGCCGGAGGACGCTCTCGCCGCCACCCTCGCCGGCCGGCGAGCCAAGATCGTCTACCGGCTGACGGCCGAGGGGAAGGAGCACTTCGAGGAACTCCTCGCCCACTCCGGTCCGGACGCCTGGGAGGACGAGCACTTCGGAGTCCGCTTCGCCTTCTTCGGGCAGACCTCGCGGGATGTGCGGATGCGGGTGCTGGAGGGCCGCCGCAGCAGGCTGGAGGAGCGGCTGGAGAAGATGCGCGCCTCGCTCGCCCGCACCCGGGAGCGTTTGGACGACTACACCCTGGAGCTCCAGCGGCATGGAATGGAGTCGGTGGAGCGCGAGGTCCGCTGGCTCAACGAGCTGATCGAGAGTGAGCGGTACGGGCGTGACCGCAACCGGGCCGCGCCGGCCGCCGGTCCGGCGGCGGAGGAATCCGCGCCGGGCACCGCACCGGAGCCGGCCTCACCGACCGGGCCCGGGCCGGACTCCGCAGAGCGCGCACCGGAGCGGTCCCGGCCTCCGCGGTCTCGCGCGTCGTTTCAGGAACCATCGGAAAGCACGGGCGGCCTGCCCCGGAACCGGGGTAGTTCCCGGCCGGATCCGTCCGACGACACCGCCAAGTGAGGCCCGCATGCAGCGGGACCTCGTCGAATGAACAAGGGGAGTAACCGGAATGGGTTCGGTTCGTGTAGCCATCGTCGGTGTGGGCAACTGCGCCGCCTCGCTGGTGCAGGGCGTCGAGTACTACAAGGACGCCGACCCGGACAGCCGTGTCCCGGGTCTCATGCATGTGCAGTTCGGCGACTACCACGTACGTGACGTGGAGTTCGTCGCCGCTTTCGACGTGGACGCCAAGAAGGTCGGTCTCGATCTCGCGGACGCCATCGGCGCCAGCGAGAACAACACCATCAAGATCGCCGACGTGCCCTCCACCGGTGTGACCGTGCAGCGCGGCCACACCCTCGACGGTCTCGGGAAGTACTACCTGGAGACGATCGAGGAGTCCGACGAGTCCCCGGTCGACGTGGTCCAGGTGCTCAAGGACAGCCAGGTCGACGTGCTCGTCTGCTACCTGCCGGTCGGATCCGAGGACGCGGCCAAGTTCTACGCCCAGTGCGCGATCGACGCCAAGGTGGCGTTCGTCAACGCCCTTCCGGTCTTCATCGCCGGCACCAAGGAGTGGGCGGACAAGTTCACCGAGGCGGGCGTCCCGATCGTCGGTGACGACATCAAGTCGCAGGTCGGCGCGACGATCACCCACCGGGTGATGGCCAAGCTGTTCGAGGACCGGGGTGTGATCCTGGACCGCACCATGCAGCTGAACGTCGGCGGCAACATGGACTTCAAGAACATGCTGGAGCGGGAGCGCCTGGAGTCGAAGAAGATCTCCAAGACGCAGTCCGTCACCTCGCAGATCCGTGACCGCGACATGGGTGCGGACAACGTCCACATCGGCCCCTCCGACTACGTCGCCTGGCTCGACGACCGCAAGTGGGCCTACGTGCGGCTGGAGGGCCGCGCGTTCGGTGACGTCCCGCTGAACCTGGAGTACAAGCTGGAGGTCTGGGACTCCCCGAACTCCGCGGGTGTCATCATCGACGCGCTCCGGGCCGCGAAGATCGCCAAGGACCGGGGCATCGGCGGCCCGATCCTCTCCGCCTCCTCGTACTTCATGAAGTCCCCGCCGGTGCAGTACTACGACGACGAGGCCCGCGAGAACGTCGAGAAGTTCATCGCCGGCGAGGTCGATCACTGACCGGTGGCTGAGCCGCGCCCTCTGCCGCGCGGCTTACCCGCTTCCCCGTACGGACCCCGGGCACCACGCCCGGGGTCCGTACGCGTCCCCGCACTGTGTGAGGCTGTGGAGCATGGCTGTTGTGCGTGACGCGGGGACACTGCTGCGGCTCCGCGGCTTCCGCCGGCTGCTGGCCGTCCGGCTGCTCTCCCAGTCCGCCGACGGCGTCTACCAGGTCGCGCTCGCCGCGTACGTCGTCTTCTCCCCCGAGCGGCAGACGTCCGCCGCGGCCATCGCCTCCGCCATGGCGGTCCTGCTCCTGCCGTACTCCCTCGTCGGCCCCTTCGCCGGCGTCCTCCTCGACCGCTGGCGCCGCCGCCAGGTTCTCCTCCACGGCAATCTGCTGCGGGCGGCACTGGCCGGCGCCACCGCCGCGCTGATCGTCGCGGAGATGCCCGACTGGCTCTTCTACCTCTCGGCGCTGTCCGTCACGGCGGTGAACCGCTTCATCCTCGCCTGCCTCTCGGCAGCGCTTCCCCATGTCGTCGCGGACGAGGGGCAGTTGGTGACCGCCAACGCCCTCTCCCCGACGGCCGGCACCATCGCCGCCACCGCCGGAGGCGGGCTGGTCTTCGCCCTGCGCCTCACCGGATGGGAGTCCGACGCGGGAGTCGTCCTGCTCGGGGCCGCGGTCTACCTCGGGGCAGCCCTGACGGCGCTCCGGCTCGGACGCGACCAACTGGGCCCCCGCGGTCTGATCCGGATCCGGTTCGGGGCCGCGGTGGCCGGCACGGCACGCGGGCTCCTGGAGGGGCTCGCGCATCTGTCCCGGCGCCGTCCGGCCGCACGCGCGCTCGCCGCCATGGCTCTGATGCGCTTCTGCTACGGAGCACTGACCGTCATGGTCCTCATGCTCTGCCGCTACGCCTGGACCGGCGACGGCACGGAGGGGCCGGCCGACGAAACGAACGCCGCCGCCGGCCTCTCCCTGCTCGGCCTGGCGGTCGCCCTGTCCGGAGCCGGCTATTTCACCGCGGCCGCCATCACGCCCTGGGCGGCCGGGCGCCTCGGCCCTTCCGGCTGGATCACGGCGTGCGCG
This sequence comes from Streptomyces xinghaiensis S187, assembly GCF_000220705.2. Classification (GTDB taxonomy): domain Bacteria; phylum Actinomycetota; class Actinomycetes; order Streptomycetales; family Streptomycetaceae; genus Streptomyces; species Streptomyces xinghaiensis. Next base: position 3,525,606 of record NZ_CP023202.1, read on the forward strand.
CTGGCGGCGGCCGTTCTGGAACCGGCCCTGGGACTCACCTTCGCCCCGGTACCGGTCCTGACCGCCACCTTCTTCCTGGGCCTCACCACCCAAGGAGCGAAGATCGCCACGGACACGGTGATCCAGTCCACGGTGGACGACGCCTTTCGCGGCCGGGTCTTCTCCCTCTACGACATGCTCTTCAACGTCGCCTTCGTCGGGGCAGCCGGACTCGCCGCCGCGATGCTGCCGCCGGACGGGCGTTCCGCCCTCCTGGTCGGCCTGGTGGCTCTGCTCTACGGCGCGACCGGCCTCTCCCTGCACCGGTTCCGGACGGCCACCTGAGCGCCGGCACCACAAGAGACGGGGTGTGTTTCACGTGAAACACCCTCCATCCGGACCGGCCTCCGCGAGGTCCCGTGTTTCACGTGAAACACGGGACCTCGCGGAGGCGTCTCACTGCTGAGCGGCCCACCATTCCTTCAATGCCGCCACCGCCGCGTCGTGCTCCATCGGGCCGTGCTCAAGCCTCAGCTCCAGCAGATGCTTGTACGCCTGGCCCACCACCGGCCCCGGAGGAACGCCGAGGATCTCCATGATCTGGTTCCCGTCCAGGTCCGGCCGGATCGCGTCCAGCTCCTCCTGCTCCTGAAGCTGGGCGATGCGCGCTTCCAGACCGTCGTAGGCCCGGGAGAGGGCGTTCGCTTTCCTCTTGTTCCGGGTCGTGCAGTCCGACCGGGTCAGCTTGTGCAGCCGGTCCAGCAGCGGACCCGCGTCCCGTACATAGCGGCGCACCGCCGAATCCGTCCACTCACCCGTGCCATAGCCGTGGAAGCGCAGGTGGAGTTCGACCAGCCGCGAGACATCCTTGATCATCTCGGTCGAGTACTTGAGCTTCGCCATCCGGGACTTCGTCATCTTCGCCCCGACCACCTCGTGGTGGTGGAAGGAGACCCGGCCGTCCTTCTCGAACCGCCGGGTCTTCGGCTTCCCGATGTCATGCAGCAGCGCCGCCAGCCGCAGCACCAGGTCGGGGCCGTTCTCCTCCAGGTCGATGGCCTGCTCGAGCACGGTCAGCGAATGCTCGTACACATCCTTGTGCCGGTGGTGCTCGTCACGCTCCAGACGCAGCGCCGGCAGTTCCGGCAGCATGTGCGCGGCCAGGCCGGTGTCCACGAGCAGCGTGAGCCCCTTCCTCGGCCGGCCGGCCAGCAGAAGCTTGTTCAGCTCCTCGCGCGTGCGCTCGGCGGAGACGATCTCGATCCGCCCGGCCATCGCGGTCATGGCCGCGACCACCTCCGGGGCGACCTCGAATTCGAGCTGTGCCGCGAACCGCGCGGCCCGCATCATACGCAGGGGATCGTCCGAGAACGACTCCTCCGGGGTGCCCGGGGTCCGCAGGATCCGGGCCGCGAGATCTTCCAGCCCGCCGTGCGGGTCGATGAACTCCTTCTCCGGCAGGGCGACCGCCATCGCATTGACCGTGAAGTCACGGCGGACGAGATCCTGCTCGATCGCGTCACCGTAGGACACCTCGGGCTTGCGCGAGGTGCGGTCATAGGCCTCCGAGCGGTAGGTCGTCACCTCGATCAGGAAATCGCCCTTCCGGCAACCGACCGTCCCGAAGGCGATGCCCACCTCCCAGACCGAGTCCGCCCACCCGCGCACGATCTTCAGCACGTCGTCGGGGCGGGCGTCCGTGGTGAAGTCCAGATCGTTGCCCAGCCGGCCCAGCAGCGCGTCCCGCACCGATCCACCGACGAGGGCGAGCGCGTGACCGGCCTCCCGGAAACGGCGCGCCAAGTCGTCGGCGACGGGGGACACCCGTAGCAGCTCCCCCACAGCGCGGCGCTGCGCCCGGCTCAGCGTCTGCGCGGCATTCGAGATCTGCGGGGCCTGCGGGTCGAGACTGTCATTCTTCGCGTTCGGCACGACAGACCAGGGTACGGCCCCCGCGCCCCCGCGGCGTCCACGTTTCCCGCGGCAGCTTCCCCGCGGATCTTGTGAGGCCATCCCCAGCACTTCGCCCGGCCAGGCATCGTTACCATGCGTGGACGCACATCCGACGACCACCACCGATGACGAGGGACGGGCGAGCGCGTGGCCGAGGTGGCAGCAATCCAGGGGACGACTGTCGGTCCCGCCCGCCGGTGGTGGCGGAAGGCTGCCGCAGTACTGGCCGGCACACCGCTGCTCGCCGGGCTGGTCCAGCTTCCCACCGCGCCCGGAGCGGAGGCCGCGGCATCGGCCACCGGCTCCCGGACCGTCGATGTCTCCATCAACTCGCTGACCCCGGTGGTCCCCGCGGAAGACGACACGATCACCATCACCGGCCGGGTCAGCAACGACGGGAAGTCCGCGGTCGACGGTGCCCGCGTGGGACTCCGTGTCGGCCAGACACCTCTGAGCAGCCGCGGCGCCATCGGCATCGTCGCCAAGCGCAAGGGCTTCTCCGCAGCGGAGGACGGCCGCGCTGTCGACGGCGAGCACACCGTGAAGCTCGGCGAACTGCGGGCCGGTGCCAGCCGCGAGTTCAGCCTGACGCTCCCCGCCGAGGATCTCGACCTGGGAGACGCGGGGGTCTATCAGCTCGGTGTGGCCCTCAGCGGCCGCACCGCGGGCCAGTACGACCAGGTACTGGGCATCGAGCGGACCTTCCTTCCCTGGCAGCCCGGGGAGGCACGGGAGCCGACGAAGATCGGGTACCTCTGGCCGCTCGTCTCCACCCCCCACCTCACGGCCCGGACCGGGTCGGACCAGCAGCAGACCCCTCAGTTCCGCGACGATTCCCTCGCCGCCGAACTGGCACCGGGCGGCCGGCTCCAGCAGCTCGTGGCCCTCGGCAAGGACCTCCCCGTGACCTGGGTGGTCGATCCCGACCTGCTCGTCAGTGTCGAGATGATGACCAAGGAGTACGAGATCCGGGAACCCGACGGGTCGGTCACCAAGGGGGAGGGACAGGCGGTCGCCCGCCAGTGGATGAGCGACCTGCTGACCGCCGTGGAGGGCCGGGAGCTGGTCACGCTGCCGTTCGCCGATCCCGACCTCGCCTCCCTGGCCCACCGCGGGACCAAGGTCTCCGGATCGATCGGTCATCTGAAGACCGCCACGGATCTCGCCGTGAAGACCGGCGAAACGATCTTCGGCCGCAAGCCGCGCGCCGACTTCGCCTGGCCCGTGAACGGGGCCGTCGACACCTCTGTCATCGACGTCGCCACCTCGGCCGGCGCACGCAACGTCATCACCCGTGGCGACAGCCTGCGCGGGGAGGACGAGCCGCCCTACACCACCAGCGCCGTCCGGCCGATCGGTGGCGGCATCACGGCCCTCGCGGCCGACACCCGTCTCTCCACGGCCTTCCAGGGCGACATGACCGGCGCGGAGAACTCCACACTCGCCGTACAGGAGTTCCTCGCCCACACCTTGATGGTCAACCGGGAGGCGCCGGGCCGGGAACGCAGCCTCGTCGTCGCTCCGCAGCGCAGGCCCACCGCCCACCAGGCCCGGGCGATGGCCGAGGCACTGGAAGGGCTGCGGGCCGGCGGCTGGACCCAGCCGCAGGAACTCCGGGACGCCATCCAGGAGAAGCCCGACCCACGAGCGGCCACCCGGGTCCCGGGCGTTCGCTCCTATCCGGAGGCGCTGCGCAAGCAGGAGTTGCCCACCAGGGCTTTCGAGGACGTCCAGCGGACCCAGAACGCGCTCAACGGTTTCACGGTGATCCTCTCCGAGCCGGACCGGGTGATCACCCCGTTCGGCAACGCGATCCTGCGCGAGATGTCCACCGCCTGGCGGGGCGAGCCCAGGGCCGCCGAGGCCTACCGGGAGTCCGTGGAGGACTATCTGGCGGGTCTCACCCAGGAAGTGAAGCTGATCGAGAAGGCCCAGAAGAAGCTGACGCTGTCCGGGCGCAGCGGCACGATCCCCGTCACCGTGCAGAACAACCTCCTGCAGGGCGTCGAGGACCTCAAGCTGGTGCTGCGGTCCAGTTCTCCGCACCGGCTCGACCCCGGAGAGCCCCAGTCGGTGGAGATCGGCAGCGGCCACAGCCAGACGGTCAAGTTCGACACCACGGCCAACGCGAACGGCCTCGTCTGGGTCGAGGCCCAGCTCTACACCGAGGACGGGCGGCCCTACGGCGCCCCGATGTCGTTCAAGGTGAACGTCACCGAGATCACCTCCACCGTCATGCTGGTCATCGCGGGCGGGGTGCTCCTGCTGGTCCTGGCCGGCATCCGGATGTACACGCAGCGCAAGCGGGCCGCGGCCCGGGAGGCGGACGAGCCCGCCGGGGGAGCGGGGACTGCGGAGGACGAGCCGGAGACCGCCGGGACCACCGGGACCACCGGGACCACCGGGAACGCGAGCGCGGAGAACCCCGGGGGCCCCGAGGATGCGGAGGGGACCGGGCAGGACGCCCCGGCGGATCCCGCGCCCGCCGACGGAGAGGACACGGCCGGAGCCGAGGCACCCGGCAAGCGCGGGGCCGGGGGCACGGAGGCCGGACCGGAGAAGAGCGAAGCTCCCGATCCGGGTGAGAGGGTGGAGCGTTGAGCGAAGTCGTGGTCTGGTGACCCGGGATGACGAAGTGGGGAAGCGATGAACGCGCCGTACGACGGTGACCGGGACCGGTACCCGGGCGGTGACCCGGCCGCCCAGGCACCGCCGCCCGCCCACGACCCGTACGCCCGGGAAACCGGCCACGACCCGTACGCCGGAGCCCCGTACACCCCGGCGCCCGGTCCGGACCCGTACGCCCAGAGCCCTGGTCAGGACCCGTACGCACAGGCGCCCGGCCCGGACCCTTCGGCCGGCCCCGGCCCCGGCCGCGACGCTCCCCACCACCAGCCCACCGGACCCACCGCCCCCGGGCCGTCCCCGTGGACGTCCCCACCCGGTCCGGAGCGCGGGACCGCCGGGCAGCAGGACGCCTTCGCACACCTCTACCGGGACCAGCAGCAGCCGTACGAACCGCAGCAGCCACCCCATGCGCCCCCGGCCGTCCAAGCGCCTCCGCCGCCCCAGTCCCCCGCCTTCCGGGCCCCCGAGGCCTCTCCGCCCCCCGCCCCGGCCCCGGCCACCGGCCCGAACCCGGAGCTTCCGTCGGATCCCGAGCCGGCCCCGGCGAAGAAGTCCGCCGGGCGGGCCTCGGGACTGCTGAAGTCCAGCGCGGTGATGGCGGCCGGCACCCTGGTCTCCCGGATCACCGGTTTCCTGCGCACCCTGGTGATGGCCGCGGCCATCGGCGTCGGCACCCTGAACGACGCCTACCAGGTCGCCAACACCCTCCCGACGATGATCTACATCCTCGTCGGCGGCGGGGCGCTCAACGCCGTCTTCATCCCGCAGCTGGTGCGGGCCATGAAGAACGACGACGACGGCGGCGAGGGCTATGCCAACCGCCTGCTCACCCTCGTCATCGTCCTGCTCGCGGGCGTCACCACCGTCTGTGTGCTCGCCGCCCCGCTGCTCATCAGGATGATGTCGGCGAAGTGGGTCTCCGAGCCCGCACAGATGGACGTGGCCGTCGCGTTCGCCCGGTACTGCATCCCCACCCTGTTCTTCATGGGCGTCCACGTCGTCCTCGGGCAGATCCTCAACGCCCGGGGCCGGTTCGGCGCCATGATGTGGACCCCGGTTCTCAACAACGTCGTCGTCATCGCCACCTTCGGCGGCTTCATCTGGGCGTTCGGCGGCTTCACCAGCACCGGCATGGACGCGGACACCATCACTCCGGAAGGCGTCCGGCTCCTCGGCATCGGCACCCTGCTCGGACTCACCGTCCAGGCGCTGGCGATGCTCCCCTACCTCCGCGCGGCGGGCTTCACCTTCCGGCCCCGTTTCGACTGGCGCGGCCACGGCCTCGGCAAAGCGGCCCGGCTGGCCAAGTGGACGTTCTTCTTCGTGCTCGCCAACCAGCTGGGCATGATCGTGGTCACCCAACTCGCCACCTGGGCGGGCACGGTCGCCGAGAAGCAGGGCTACCCCGGCACCGGCATCACCGCGTACAACTACGCCCTGCTGCTCTGGCAGATGCCGCAGGCCATCATCACGGTCTCCGTGATGACCGCGGTCCTCCCCCGGATCTCCCGTGCCGCGGCCGACGACGACCCCGGAGCCGTCCGCGACGACATCTCCTACGGACTGCGCACGTCCGCCGTGGCCATCGTCCCCTGCGCCTTCGCCTTCCTGGCGCTCGGCGTCCCCATGGCCACCCTGCTCTACGGCGCCTCCGGCGAGTCCGGCGCGCGCAACATCGGCTTCACCCTGATGGCGTTCGGCCTGGGCCTCATCCCGTACTCGGTCCAGTACGTGGTCCTGCGCGGCTTCTACGCCTACGAGGACACCCGGACGCCGTTCTACAACACGGTCATCGTCGCCGCGGTCAACGCCGCGGCCGCCGGGGCGAGCTTCCTCCTGCTCCCGGCCCGCTGGGCCGTGGTCGGCATGGGGGCGTCCTATGGATTGGCCTACATCGTCGGGGTAGGCGTTGCATGGAAGAGGCTGAGCCGTCGGCTCGGCGGCGATCTCGACGGGCGCCGCGTCACGCGGACCTACGCCCGGCTGGCAGGGGCCGGTATCCCGGCCGCGCTCGCGGGAGGAGCGGCGAGCTATGGCATCACACAGGCTCTCGGCAACGGCGGACTCGCCTCGCTGGCGTCGCTGGGCGCGGGCGGGATCGCGCTCCTGGCGGTCTTCGTCCTGGCGGCGAAGCGGATGAGGATCGAGGAGATGACCGCCATGGTCGGAATGGTCCGCGGCCGCCTCGGCCGCTGACCGCATACAACCATCGTCCGACGCCGCATGTCGTGCGGAGGGACGAACTGTGGGCACAATTGCTTAGCTGTGGTGACCGGCGTGCAACGGATGGGGAGGCAGGAACGACGGTGGCGGAACGGAGCACGGCTGCCGTCGACGTGGCAGACAACAGCGGCGAGGACCCGCTGACCGCCCAGGCGGGAGATGCCAACGCCGACGAGGTGAAAGCCCAGAACACGACCGGCACGGCGGACACGGACGCCGCCCGCACCGACACCGGCCCCCGGAACGCGACGAGACCACGGCCGGCGTCCGTGGCCGATGTCGACCCTCCCGAGCTGCACAGCGGGCACAAGCTCGCCGGACGTTACCGGCTGGAGGAGTGCCTCACCCGTCTGGACGGCTTCAGCAGCTGGCGTGCCGTGGACGAGAAACTCCGCCGCGCGGTCGGCGTGCATGTGCTGCCCGCCGACCACCCGCGCGCCCGGCCCGTCCTCGCCGCCGCGCGCTCCGCCGCCCTGCTGGGCGACCCCCGCTTCGTCCAGGTCCTCGACGCCGTCGAGGAGAACGACCTGGTCTATGTCGTGCACGAATGGCTGCCCGACGCCACCGAACTGACCGCCGTCCTCGCCGCCGGCCCGCTGGAACCGCACGACTCCTATCAACTCGTGACCCAGGTGTCCCAGGCCATGGCCGCCGCGCACCGCGAAGGCCTCGCCCACTTGAGGCTCACCCCCGGATGTGTTCTGCGCACCCACTCCGGCCAGTACCGGATCCGGGGACTGGCCGTGATGGCCGCCCTGCGCGGCATCAGTTCCCAGCACCCGCAACGCGACGACACCGAGGCGATCGGCGCCCTCCTCTACGCCTCCCTCACCCAGCGCTGGCCGTACGAGGAGGACGCCTACGGTCTGCCGGGGCTGCCCAGAGGAACAGGGCTCATCGCTCCCGACCAGGTGCGGGCCGGGGTCCACCGCGGACTCTCGGACATCGCGATGCGGGCCCTGGTCAACAACGGCTCCACACCGCTCCGCCTGGAGCAGCCGTGCACCACCCCGGAAGAACTCTGCAAGGCCGTCGCGGCGCTTCCCCGCATCCGGCCCCCGGAGCCCTCCTTCGCCACCCCCGCCTATCAGCCGGGCTCGTACCAGCCACCGGCCGCCTACCCGCAGACTTCCTCCAGGAACGGTATGGCACCGGCGGCCCAGCCCGTCCCGCCGCCTCCGCCGCCGCCGCTGCACAGCCGGACGGGCAAAGCACTGAAGTGGACCGTCTCGGCCCTGCTGATCACCGCGCTCGGTCTCGGCAGCTGGCAGGTCGCGGACACCCTGATGAACCGCGACCAGCGCGCGCCCGGCGATGCCGACCTGGCCCAGGGCGGCGAACCCGAGGAGAAGCCGCAGCAGAAGGAGAAGGCGGCCCCCTTGAAGATCTCGGCCGCGACCGAGTTCTCACCCCTGGACTCGCCCGTGGCCGCCGGCAAGGTACCCAACGCCGTGGATGGCGATCCGGGCACCGCGTGGGTGACTCCCCACTACAAGGGCCATGCCAACTTCGGAAATCTCGCGAACCGCAAGGACGGCAGCGGGCTCATCGTCGATCTCGGCAGTGTGCAGGCCGTGACCGGTGTCCGGGTGCAGATGTACCGCAGCGGTCAGACGGCTCAGGTGCTGGCGGCCCCGGAATCCGCCTCCGCACCCGCTTCGCTGGACGACTTCTCCGAGCGCCTCAGCAAGCGGGAGCAGGCCGGCAGCGAACTGAGGATAAGCACCGGCAAGCCCGTCCGGACCCGGTACGTACTCATCCACATCACGGAGCTGCCGCACGACGGTTCGGCGAACCAGTTCCGGGGCGGAATTTCCGAGATCACTGTGACAGGCTGAGTCGCAGCCGGAGCCGAGGCGGAGGGGAGGGCCCGACGTGGACGACGCCATGCGCGGCTCCATGACCGACAAGGATCTCCTCGCACGACACGTCGCCGGTGATCAGGAAGCCTTCGGAGAGATCGTCCGACGCCACCGTGACCGTCTGTGGGCGGTGGCGCTCCGGACGCTGGGGGACCGCGAAGAAGCCGCCGACGCGGTCCAGGACGCCCTCGTCTCGGCCTACCGGGCCGCACATACCTTCCGCGGCCAGTCGGCCGTCACGACGTGGCTTCACCGCATCACCGTGAACGCCTGTCTGGACCGGGCCCGCAAGACCGCCTCCCGCAGAACGTCCCCGGTCGCCGAGACCGAGCGGCTGGAGCAGCTCCTGGAGCCCCACGAGTCGGCCTCCGCACCCGCCGAGCGGGGGGATCTGCACCGCGAACTCCTGCAGGCCCTGGGCACCCTGCCCCCGGAACAGCGCGCCGCCCTGGTGCTCGTCGACATGCAGGGGTACCCCGTGGCAGAAGCCGCCCAGGTTCTCGGTGTTCCCAGCGGAACCGTCAAGAGCCGGTGCGCCCGTGGCCGGGCCCGCCTGCTCCCCCTGCTCTCCCATCTCCGCGGTGGTGAAAGCGGTAGTACGGATTCGAATGAGGGAAGGAACCGTGCGCCGAGGACATCCGTCCCACCGGCAGCACCACCGCGGGATCCAGATGCCGTGAAGGGAGGCAGGCGGGCGTGACATCCACGATCGACACGGATCAGCATCCGGACGTTGCGGAGATCTCCGCGCTCACGGAAGGAGTGCTGACCCCGGAGCGCACCTCCGCTGTCCGCGGCCATCTCAACGACTGCGATCTCTGTACGGAGGTGCGGGTCTCCCTGGAGGAGATCCGCGATCTGCTGGGCACTCTGCCGGGGCCGTCCCGCATGCCCGCCGACGTGGCAAGCCGGATCGACGCGGCGATCGCCGCGGAGTCCCTCCTCGATGCGAGCGCCCCCGGCACCGTTTCACGTGAAACTGCCTCCCTCGCGCCGTCTTCTGTTTCACGTGAAACAGAGGGGGACCGGTCACCGCTCAGGCGTCCGGGCGGACGGCGGACGCGGCCCCACGGCAGCACGGGTCCCGGACGGCAAGCCGGCGGGCGACGCCGCTGGCGGACGGCGGCCCTGGGCGTGGCCTGTGTCCTGGGTCTGGGAGTCGGCGGTGCGGCCTTCGTCCAGTCCATGGGCTCCTCCCAGCAGGGTGATGCGGCTGCCGCGGGCGAAACCTCCTCCGACACGAAGAGCGAAGACGCCGGGCTGAGCGCCGCGACCTTGGAGAGCAAGGTACGGAGCCTCCTCGACGAGGGCCGCGAGAGCCGGGAGGGTCTGAAGGAGAGCCCCTCCACCACGGAGCCGGATACGCTCGGAGCCCAGTCGAGCCCTGCTCAGCCGTTGCACGGAGCCGATGTGGTGCTGCCTCCGTGCATACGGAACGGCATTGACCCGCAGGCGGAACCACTGGCCGCCGGGGAGAGCACCTTTGAGGGCAAGCGGGTCTACGTCGTCGTCCTGCCCCACCGTGTGGATGCGGACAGGGTGGACGCCTACGTCATCGACTCCTCGTGTATCACCACCGCGGAGCCGCGTGGCGACGTCCTGCTGAACCGCGTCTATGCCCGACACTGACCCCTGGAAACGCACGGGGTCAGCAGTGGGAATGCCTGCCGTCTAGGATCCGTTGGGTGGGGTGGGACTCCGGAACGGGACCCCTGATTGACCCATGGACAGCAGTCGGCAGAGACGAGGAAGACACCCGTGAGCGACGTCCGTAACGTGATCATTATCGGCTCCGGGCCGGCGGGGTACACCGCGGCGCTCTACACCGCGCGCGCCTCGTTGAAGCCCTTGGTCTTCGAAGGAGCGGTCACCGCCGGTGGCGCACTCATGAACACCACCGATGTGGAGAACTTCCCCGGCTTCCGCGACGGCATCATGGGCCCGGATCTCATGGACAACATGCGGGCCCAGTCGGAGCGTTTCGGCGCCGAGCTCATTCCCGATGACGTCACGGCTGTCGACCTGACCGGGGACATCAAGACGGTCACCGACTCCGCCGGCACTGTCCACAAGGCCCGCGCGGTCATCATCGCCACCGGCTCCCAGCACCGCAAGCTCGGGCTGCCGCGCGAGGACGAACTCTCCGGGCGCGGGGTCTCCTGGTGTGCCACCTGCGACGGGTTCTTCTTCAAGGACCAGGACATCGCCGTGGTCGGCGGCGGTGACACCGCGATGGAGGAAGCGACCTTCCTCTCCCGGTTCGCCAAGTCCGTCACCGTCATCCACCGCCGCGACACACTGCGTGCATCCCGGGCGATGCAGGAGCGGGCCTTCGCCGACCCGAAGATCACTTTCGCCTACGACAGCGAGGTCGCGGAGATCCACGGCGACCCGAAGCTCACCGGCGTCACCCTGCGCTCCACCAAGACCGGCGAAACCCGCGAGCTGCCCGTCACCGGCCTCTTCATCGCCGTCGGCCACGACCCCCGCACGGAGCTCTTCACCGAGCAGCTGGACCTGGACGACGAGGGTTACCTCACTGTCGAGGCCCCCTCCACGCACACCAACCTCCCCGGTGTCTTCGCCGCCGGCGACGTCGTCGACCACACGTACCGCCAGGCCATCACGGCTGCCGGGACCGGCTGCTCCGCCGCCCTGGATGCCGAGCGCTACCTCGCCGCCCTCTCCGACACCTCCGCTGAGCACACCCCGGAGCCGGAGAAGACCGCCGCGGCCACCGTCTGACCATCCCCCTTACCCTCCCGAGAAAGCTAGGAGATCGCCATGGCCGGCGCCCTCAAGAATGTGACCGACGCGAACTTCGATGAAGAGGTTCTCAAGAGCGACAAGCCCGTTCTCGTGGACTTCTGGGCCGCCTGGTGCGGTCCGTGCCGTCAGATCGCCCCCTCCCTTGAGGCCATTGCCGCGGAGCACGGGGACAAGATCGAGATCGTGAAGCTGAACATCGACGAGAACCCGGCGACGGCCGCCAAGTACGGCGTCATGTCGATTCCGACGCTCAACGTCTACCAGGGTGGCGAAGTCGCCAAGACGATCGTCGGTGCCAAGCCGAAGGCGGCGATCGTGCGCGACCTGGAGCCCTTCATCGGCTGACAGCGGGGTTTCACGTGAAACAGGGCCTGCCCTCCCATGGGGCAGGCCCTGTTCCGTTCGCCGACTTCGTGTCCCCGGGCACGGGCAAACCGCCCGATACGGGAGAGCCAACCGAGACGAGAGCTACAGCGGCCGGAGTGCCGGTTCCTTCTGCACCGCACCGAGCAGGCGGTCCAGCGCCATCTCGACGTCCTCCTTCCAGGAGAGCGTCGTCCGCAACTCCAGCCGCAACCGTGGGTAGCGGGGATGCGGCCGTACGGTCTTGAAGCCGACGGCCAAGAGATGGTCCGCGGGCAAGACGCAGGCCGGTTCCGTCCAGCGGGCGTCACCGAAGGCTTCGATCGCCTTGAAGCCTCTTCTCAGCACGTCCTTCGCGACGGTCTGGACGAGGACCCGTCCCAGCCCTTGGCCCTGGTAGCCCGGCATGATCGACGCCGTCATCAGCTGAACGGCGTCCGCGGCGACCGGACTTGTCGGAAAGGCCGTCGACCGCGGCACATACGCGGGCGGTGCGTAGAGAACGAAGCCCGCGGGCGCCTCGTCGACGTAGAGAACGCGACCGCAGGATCCCCACTCCAGCAGGACACCCGAGATCCAGGCCTCCTTCTCCAACTCCGGCCGGCCTGCCTGGACCGCGGCCTCACCGCTGACCGGATCGAGCTCCCAGAAGACGCAGGTACGGCAGCGCTTGGGAACGTCCGGAAGGTTGTCCAGGGTGAGCGGTACGAGCCGACGACCCATGAAGTCTGCTCCTTACTTTGGCTCCCGTCCTCCACCACCTCGAACGCGGCTCACGGCGGTCCCACTCGCTCTCCGCGCGGACCGCGAAGCCGGCGCCGCCATGCCCTGGGGCATCGTATCCAGCCTGCCTCCGCTGCGGAGCGAAGGCAGAGCACAGGGCGGGTCACCAACTGCGTGACCCGCCCTGTACCTCGTTTCACCTGCCCTCGGCGCTCCCGGCTTCCGCCTCCGGGTCGTGTTCCAGAACCCGGTCCTCTCCCGGAGCGAGCGTCCCCAGGATCCTCTCCAGATCCTCTATCGAGGCGAACTCCACGACGATCTTGCCCTTCTTCTGCCCGAGGTCGACCTTCACCCGGGTCTCGAAGCGGTCGGAGAGCCGCGAGGCCAGCTGGGTGAGCGCGGGGGACACCCGGTTTCCTGCTCGCGGCCCCTTGGGCTTCACCGTGCTGTCCTGCCGGGACCCCATGAGAGTCACGATCTCCTCGACGGCCCGCACCGACAGCCCTTCGGCCACGATCCGGTGGGCGAGGCGGTCCTGCTCCTCCGAATCCTCCACGGACAGCAGGGCCCGTGCGTGCCCGGCGGACAGCACCCCGGCGGCCACACGGCGCTGGACAGGGGTGGAGAGCTTGAGCAGCCGCAGCGTATTGGACACCTGAGGCCGGGACCGGCCGATGCGGTCCGCCAGCTGATCGTGGGTGCACTCGAAATCCTTGAGCAGCTGATCGTAGGCAGCCGCTTCTTCGAGAGGGTTCAGCTGGGCCCGGTGGAGGTTCTCCAGCAGCGCGTCCAGCAGCAGCTTCTCGTCCTCGGTGGCCCGGACGATCGCCGGGATGCGCTCGAGGCCCGCCTCACGGCAGGCACGCCACCGGCGCTCCCCCATGATGAGCTCGTAGCGCTCCGGAGCCAACTGCCGCACCACGACGGGCTGCAGCAGCCCCACCTCTTGGATGGACGTCACCAGCTCGGCCAGGGCGTCCTCGTCGAACACCTCCCGTGGCTGGCGCGGGTTCGGCGTGATCGAGTCCAGGGGCAGTTCCGCGAAATGGGCACCGGCCGGCTGCTCTGCCACCACCTCGGCCGCCGCGGGCACGTCCTCCGCGCTCTCCTCGGCACCGTTCTGGGGCAGCGCGGCCACCCGGGCCGCCGCCACACCGCGCTCCTGGGTGAGAACCGGGACCGCCGTGGGAGAGGTGGCTCCCTGGGACACCGCCGAGACCGGCTGGTCGCCTCCCTGAGGCGCGGCGGGGATCAGCGCGCCGAGCCCCCTGCCCAGACCTCTGCGTCGTTCACTCACTGCGTCCCCTCCGGCCTGCCGTGCTGTTCGTGCTGGGCGTTACCGCCCATGGTGTGGGCGTTGTGACCCTCATAGTTGACTCCCACCCCGCGCAACGCGATCTCCCGGGCCGCTTCGAGGTAGGAGAGAGAACCACTGGAGCCGGGATCATAGGTCAGGACCGTCTGACCGTAGCTGGGGGCCTCCGAGATCCGCACGGAACGCGGGATGCTGGTCCGCAGGACCTCGTTGCCGAAGTGGCTGCGCACCTCGTCCGCGACCTGCGAGGCAAGCCGTGTCCGGCCGTCGTACATCGTGAGCAGAATGGTGGAGACGTGGAGCTTGGGGTTGAGGTGCCCACGTACCAGTTCGACGTTCCTCAGGAGCTGCCCCAGCCCTTCCAGCGCGTAGTACTCGCACTGGATGGGGATGAGGACCTCGGCCCCCGCGACGAGGGCGTTCACGGTCAGCAGCCCGAGCGACGGCGGGCAGTCGATGAGGATGTAGTCCAGCGGCTGTTCATAGGCCTGGATGGCGCGCTGCAACCGGCTCTCCCGGGCCACCAGCGAGACCAGTTCGATCTCCGCGCCGGCCAGGTCGATGGTCGCAGGCGCGCAGAAAAGACCCTCGACATCGGGCACGGGCTGCACGACATCGGAGAGGGGCTTGCTGTCGACCAGGACGTCATACACCGAGGGCACCTCGGCATGGTGGTCGACACCGAGCGCGGTTGAGGCGTTTCCCTGCGGGTCGAGGTCGATCACCAGGACCCGCGCGCCGTGCAGAGCGAGCGATGCGGCGAGGTTGACCGTGGTGGTGGTCTTGCCCACCCCACCCTTCTGGTTGGCCACCACCATGACCCGGGTCTGCTCGGGGCGCGGCAGACCATCACCGGCGCGTCCCAGAGCTTCGACGGCAAGTTGAGCGGCGCGGCCGATGGGGGCGCCGTCCAGGGAGGGCGGGGTTTCACGTGAAACATCAACCCCCGGTGGTGGGGTGTCGGAGGTCACCCCCCGAGAGGGCTCAGCGGCACGGGGACCGGGGACCGGATCGGTCATCGGTCCCGCGATATTGGCGTCGGACCGCAAGGATTCACTCTCCTCGACTTCTGGCTCGCGATAGACAGAGCCTGCCATGCTTTCGGGGTTATGAACCAGCGAGGTCCGTTCTCCTGTGGATGAATCCGCCTCGGACGACCCCTCTGTGGAAAACCGGGCCCCCCGCCGGGGTGAGTCCGACGGTGGGTCGGTTGCCGCTTTCTCGGGCGCGGCGTGGTGGCGGGGCACGGCGGCCCGGCCGCGACTAATGATTCCATGCAACAGGGAGCGACGTTTCACGTGAAACACGATGCATGCGCCCGGGTTCACCGGACGCCACGACACTCCGATTTGGGTGTTTTTGACAGCTTGTATGGAGCAATGGCGGTTTCAGCGCCGCCTTCGCGTACTCCGTGAGGGCCTGGCAACCCGCGCGGCCTTGGCCCGCTTGGCAGCGAAGCGGACACCGCCGGGGCTCTCACCGACCTCGACCCGCACCACCGTGGAGAGGGGCTCCACCACGCCCCCTCCGACATGGAGGACGGAGGTCCGGACGACACCGAGTTTGCTCAGCGCCGCCCTGGCCCCCTTGAGTTCCTCCTCCGCCGTGTCCCCCTTCAAGGCCAGCATTTCACCGTACGGCCGCAGCAGGGGAACGCCCCATCCCGCCAACCGGTCCAGCGGTGCCACGGCCCGCGCCGTCACCACGTGCACGGGTGGCAGGGAGCCCAGCACCTCCTCGGCCCGCCCGCGCACCACCGTGACGTGGTCGAGGCCCAGGAGTTCCACCACCTCCTGCAGGAAAGTGGTCCGCCGCAACAGCGGTTCCAGCAGTGTGATCCGCAGATCCGGACGGACGAGCGCCAGCGGGATGCCCGGCAGCCCTGCCCCGGAACCCACGTCACAGACCGTCACACCCTCGGGTACGGCCTCGGAGAGCACCGCGCAGTTCAGCAGATGCCGTTCCCAGAGCCGGGGTACTTCCCGGGGACCGATCAACCCGCGGCGCACCCCCGCGTCCGCGAGTAGTTCGGCGTAGCGGACCGCTTCCGGGAGGCGCTCGCCGAACACCGTCCGTGCGGCGGGAGGTGCCGGGGGAAGCTCTGCTGCCTCGGTCACGGGACCGTCCTTCCTCGGGTTTCCGGGGCACCGCTGCCCGGACCTACGACGCCCGGCGGGACGCCGGCTTGCAAGGCTCACAAAGTACGGCCCCGCCTGCGAACAGGCGGGGCCGGGGGACACATCCGCGTGCGGTCAGACCGGAAGAACGACGACGCAGCGCTGGGGTTCCTCGCCCTCCGACTCACTGCGGAGGCCCGCGGCGGCGACGGCGTCGTGAACGACCTTGCGCTCGAACGGGGTCATCGGGTTCAGCTTGACCGGTTCTCCGCTGCCCTTCGCCTCTTCCGCGGCCCGCGCGCCCAGCTCCGCGAGCTCCTCGCGCTTGCGGGCGCGGAACCCGGCGATGTCCAGCATCAGCCGGCTGCGGTCACCGGTCTCGCGGTGCACGGCGAGGCGTGTCAGCTCCTGGAGCGCCTCCAGCACCTCGCCGTCACGCCCGACCAGTTTCTGCAGATCACGGCTGGTCGAGTCACTGATGATCGACACCGCTGCCCGGTCACCCTCGACGTCCATGTCGATGTCGCCATCGAGGTCGGCGATGTCCAGCAGACCTTCGAGATAGTCGGCCGCGATATCACCCTCCTGCTCCAGGCGGGTCAGGGTGTCGGCGCCGTCGGTGGCGGTGGTGCCCTCCGTCACTGGGTGGCTCCTCACTTCTTGGTCGGGTGCTTGGGCCGCTGCCGGCCCTTGCGCTGTCCGGACTTGGTGGTGCGGGAGGCGGACGCGCCCCCGGACTGCTTCTGCTGGTCGCCCTGAGCCGGCTTCTTCTCCAGCGAGGGCTTCTCCTGGGCCTTCTCGCCACCCGCCGGCTGCTTGCCCGTACCCGGCCTGGCGGGTCCCTGGGGAGTGGCCGCCTGGCGCTTCGCCTTGGGCTGCCGCTTCGGCTGCTGCCGCTTGGCCCGCGCCTCCTCGACCGCCCGCTTGGCCTCGACCTGGGCCGGGTCCTCCTTGAGCTTGCCCTTGGCGCGGAGCTTCTCCTGGCGCTGCTGGAAGGCGATGCTGCCCGGAGTGGGGTTGCGCTGGATCACGTACATCTGCTGACCCATGGTCCAGACGTTGGTGGTCAGCCAGTAGACCAGGACACCGACCGGGAAGTTGATGCCGAAGACGGCGAACATGATCGGGAAGATGTACATCAGCATCTTCTGCTGCTGCATGAAGGGCGTCTTGACCGTCAGGTCGACGTTCTTCGTCATCAGCTGACGCTGCGTGTAGAACTGCGACGCCGACATCAGGACGATCATGATGACGGTGACCACGCGGACGTCGGCGAGGGTGGCACCGAGACTCTCGACCTTGGCCGCGCTGTCCATGAACTTGGACGCGATCGGAGCACCGAAGATGTGCGCGTTACGGGCGCTGCCGACCAGGTCCTTGCCCATGACGCCGACCGCTTCGTTGTTCGCGATCTTGTTGAGCACCTGGTAGAGCGCGAGGAAGAAGGGCGACTGCGCCAGAATCGGGAGACAGCTCGAGAGCGGGTTGGTGCCCGTCTCCTTGTAGAGCTTCATCATCTCTTCGGACTGGCGCTGCTTGTCGTTCTTGTAGCGCTCCTGGATCGCCTTCATCTTCGGCTGGAGCACCTGCATGTTCCGCGTCGCCTTGATCTGCTTCACGAAGAGCGGGATCAGAGCGATACGGATCAGCACCACCAGCGACACGATGGACAGACCCCAGGCCCAGCCGCTGTTCTCGTCGAAGACAAGGCTGTACAGCGAGTGGAACTGGACGATGATCCAGGAGACGGCGATATAGAGAGGACCGAGGATCGTGTCCACGAATCAGGCTCCTTGGGCGTTGGGCTGAGTCTCGGGCTGTCCCTCGGGCGCCCCGGCGGAGTGAGCACTCCACCGGTTCCGCAGCCGTTGGTGCCAGACCGGATGCTTCCGGGGAGGGACGTGGTCGACGCCACCGGGCGACCACGGATTGCAGCGCAGGATGCGCCAGGCGGTCAGTGCCGTCCCTTTCACCGCGCCGTGCACCCGGATGGCCCCGTAGCCATAGTGTGAACACGACGGGTAGTACTTGCAGACCGGACCCAGCAACGGGCTGATGGTCCACTGATAGAGCTTGATCAACCAGAGCAGCGGATACTTCATCGCTCCGCCTTCTCCTCGGCCTTGCCATGGACGGCCCCACCCAGCAGCCGCCTCAGCGCGGCGTCGAGATCGCGGGTGAGCTCGTGGTGACCGGCCGTTCCCGCCCCGGGCAGTGCCCTTACGACCACCAGGCTACCGGCGGGCAGTGCGGACAACCGCTCCCGTATCAGGTGCCGCAGCCGCCGCTTCACCAGATTCCTGGTCACGGCCCCGCCGACAGCCTTGCTGACAACGAAACCCGCACGCGCCGGGGGAACCTTCTCCCCAGGCGCGTGCGGGTCGGTCGAACCGTTGCGCAGGTGCACGACGAGGAGCGGGCGACCGGCCCGGCGCCCTCGGCGTACCGCGGTGGCGAAGTCCTCGCGCCGCCTCAGCCGATTCTCGGTAGGCAGCACGACATGGACCCTGAGCTCTGGTCGCTCAGGCCGACAGACGCGTGCGGCCCTTGGCGCGGCGGGTCGCGAGGATCGCGCGGCCGGCACGGGTCCGCATACGCAGCCGGAAGCCGTGGGTCTTCGCGCGGCGGCGGTTGTTCGGCTGGAAGGTGCGCTTGCTCACTCGGGGGCTCCACTAGGACTCGGGTATTGCGTGACGTCATCTGGCTGTCACCGTGCGCCCACGAGTAGCTCGCACACGCCCGAGTGCACCGCATGATCGACACTCAAGCGATCTTCGCCCATCGGAGGCAGGCGGCAGCAGCCATCGACAACTCGACCTGCTCACGGTACGCGCGGCCACGTCACCCGGTCAAACCGGGTCCACGCCGGGCACCGGGCCCCGCCGTCGCGCGCGGCCCGTCCCCCGCACCTCTCCCGCAGGCGAGGCTGCGGGCAAGGCTGCGGGAGAGGCCGTGGAAAAGCGGGCGGGCCGAGCATGGCACATTTGTACACACCCTGTGGACAACGACTTGAACCCCGCGCGTCGGCCTGACTACCGTGGCGGAACTCCGGATTCTTCCCTCCCGCCCCGAGAACCACACATCCGTGGGATCCGTCGGCGCCACCCACCCAGTGAGTGAGAGAGCGTGCCTTGTGGCTGACGTACCTGCTGATCTTGCCGCGGTGTGGCCCCGCGTCCTCGATCAGCTTCTCGGCGACGACGCCCAGGGCATCGAGGCCAAGGACCGCCGCTGGCTGAAGGACTGCCAGCCGCTCGTCCTGATCGCCGGGACCGCGGTGCTCGCGGTCCCCAATGAATACGCCAAGGGCGTCCTCGAAGGCCGGCTGTCACCGCTGATCAGTGACGCCCTCAGCCGCGAATGCAACCAGACGGTGCGCCTGGCGGTGACCGTCAGCGCCGCCGAGTCCGGCTCCGCTCCGCCGGCCCCGGCGCAGAACCCGGTACCGCAACAGGCCCAGCACTACGAGGAGCCGCAGCACCCGGATCCGCAGCGGGACGTCTACGACTACGACGGCGGTTACGACGGCTACGGCCGGCCCGCCGACGGCCTGCCCACGGCCCGCCCCGCCTACCCGGACTACCAGCGGGGCCGTCCCGAGCCCGGTGCCTGGCCCCGGCCGCGCGAGGACTACGGCTGGCGCCCGCCCCGGTCCGGCGGCTTCCCGGAGCGCGACCCGTATGCGTCCCCGCACGGGGACCAGCAGCAGGGCCGCCCGCACCGCTACGAGGACGCCCCGCACTACGACGAGCCGCAGCGCTACGAGGACCCCCAGCGCTCCGTGCCACAGCAGGGTGACTACCGGTCCGGCGCCTCCGACCGCCCGCCGTACGGCTCCCAGCACCGCGATCTCCCCGAGCCGCCGGCCGGCCGGAGCCACGGTGGCCCCGGCGGTCCGGCCGGGCTCCCCGCGCCGAGCGGGGCGCCCGGGCCGCTGGCCGCGCAGCCCGCGCCCGCGACCGGCCCGGGCGAGCCCACCGCGCGGCTGAACCCGAAGTACCTCTTCGACACCTTCGTCATCGGTGCCTCCAACCGCTTCGCGCACGCCGCCGCGGTGGCGGTCGCCGAGGCGCCGGCCAAGGCGTACAACCCGCTGTTCATCTACGGGGAGTCGGGGCTCGGCAAGACCCATCTGCTGCACGCCATCGGGCACTACGCGCGGAGCCTCTACCCGGGCACGCGGGTGCGCTACGTGAGCTCCGAGGAGTTCACCAACGAGTTCATCAACTCCATCCGCGACGGCAAGGCGGACGCGTTCCGCAAGCGCTACCGCGACATGGACATCCTGCTGGTCGACGACATCCAGTTCCTGGCGAGCAAGGAGTCGACGCAGGAGGAGTTCTTCCACACCTTCAACACCCTGCACAACGCCAACAAGCAGATCGTCCTCTCCTCGGACCGGCCGCCCAAGCAGCTCGTCACGCTGGAGGACCGGCTCCGCAACCGCTTCGAGTGGGGCCTGATCACGGATGTGCAGCCGCCCGAGCTGGAGACGCGGATCGCGATCCTCCGGAAGAAGGCCGTCCAGGAACAGCTCAACGCCCCGCCGGAGGTCCTGGAGTTCATCGCCTCCCGCATCTCCCGCAACATCCGGGAACTGGAGGGCGCGCTGATCCGGGTGACCGCCTTCGCCAGTCTCAACCGCCAGCCCGTGGATCTCGGCCTGACCGAGATCGTGCTCAAGGACCTGATCCCGGGCGGCGAGGACGCGGCACCGGAGATCACGGCCTCGGCCATCATGGCCGAGACGGCCGCCTACTTCGGGCTCACCGTGGAGGATCTCTGCGGCTCGTCCCGGAGCCGGGTGCTCGTGACCGCCCGCCAGATCGCCATGTATCTCTGCCGGGAGCTGACCGATCTCTCCCTGCCGAAGATCGGCGCCCAGTTCGGCGGACGCGACCACACGACCGTGATGCACGCCGACCGCAAGATCCGCGCGCTGATGGCCGAGCGGCGCTCGATCTACAACCAGGTCACGGAGCTCACCAACCGCATCAAGAACAGCTGACGGACCGCGCGGCCGCCGCGGCGGTACGAGAGGGCGCCCCCGGGAGTACGGCTCCGGGGGGCGCCTTCGGCGTTCCCCGGCCCGTGCCGGCTCCGGCCCGGGCCGCCCGGGTCGCCGGGCCGCGGTGCGCGCCCCGCGGCCCGGGGCGCGCCTTTCCCCGGCCGTCCACGGCCTTCCTGGCCTCTCCCGTGCGCGTCCCCGTTCCCTCTCCCCGCGCGCCTCCGCGCCGGTTCCGGCTTCCCCGGGGAGGTGCGTACACCGCACGCACGTCCCGGCGGCCGTGCTCCGCGCGTCCCGGCGCTGTTCGAATACGTGCCGCCGCAGGGCGGTTCTCCACAGCGGATGGGCAAATGGACCGTCCACACCCTGGGGAGAGGGAAGTTGTCCAGATCTTGTCCACAGCCGGCCCCGTGTGAGGGCGGCACCGGGAGGTCAAGCGCCTGTGGACTTGTGGCTATCCGGTCTCCACAGACTGTGGAGGAACAGCCCGGCCCGCGCGCGACGGTCCGGTTGTCCACCGCCTGCCCACAGGGAAGACCCTGTTGTGCACAGCCTTTCCACACCGTTGTCCACTGTTCGGCAACACAACACCCCTCGTCACCGACAAGAGTGAACTGCATCACATCAACGCGCCGGATTGGGCTGTGCAGAACCTGGGTAAAACTGGGGACGCCGCTGGGGAGAACCCGCCCTTCCCTGTGTACGGCGTGTGCAGAACTCTTCCCCGTCCACAGGACCGGTGAGTTGTCCACCGGTCCCGCCCACAGGACCCGTGGACAAAAAACAGCTGCTGAGCTGCGAAAAGCGGGTTATCCACGGTTTCCACAGGCCCTACTACTACGACCACGTAGTTACAGGGGGAAATCCGTTTCGAAGTGGGGCCTGTGCACAACTCGCCCTCGGGCCGCGCCACGCCTCCCGGCCCGACTTGACCCCGGAGCGCACCGAGTGTCCGTGGTGTGCGTCAGACTGGACCGGCGGCACACAGCCGACGACGAAGGCCAGCAGGGCGAGCCAGCAACAGCAGGAGGCGGCTTACGGTGAAGATCCGGGTGGAGCGCGATGTACTCGCGGAGGCGGTGGCCTGGGCGGCCCGCAGCCTCCCGGCCCGTCCGCCGGTGCCCGTCCTCGCGGGCCTGCTGCTGAAGGCCGAGGACGGTTCCCTGAGCCTGTCGGGCTTCGACTACGAGGTCTCGGCCCGCGTCTCCGTCGAGGCGGACGTGGAGGAGGGCGGCACCGTCCTCGTCTCCGGGCGGCTGCTCGCCGACATCTGCCGCGCCCTGCCGAACCGCCCCGTGGAGATCTCCACGGACGGTGTGCGGGTGACCGTGGTCTGCGGCTCCTCCCGGTTCACCCTCCACACCCTCCCCGTGGAGGAGTACCCGGCGCTGCCGGACATGCCGGACGCCACCGGCACCGTCCCCGGCGAGGTCTTCGCCGCGGCCGCCGCGCAGGTCGCCATCGCCGCCGGCCGGGACGACACCCTCCCGGTGCTCACGGGTGTCCGGATCGAGATCGAGGGCGACACGGTCACGCTGGCCGCCACCGACCGCTACCGCTTCGCGGTGCGCGAGTTCCTGTGGAAGCCCGAGGTCCCCGACCTCTCCGCCGTCGCCCTGGTCCCGGCCAAGACGCTGCTCGACACGGCCAAGTCGCTCACCAGCGGCGACACCGTCAGCATCGCGCTGGCGGGCTCCGGCAAGGGCGAGGGCCTGATCGGCTTCGAGGGCGCCGGCCGCCGCACCACCACCCGCCTCCTCGAAGGCGATCTGCCGAAGTACCGCACCCTCTTCCCGACCGAGTTCAACTCCGTCGCGGTGATCGAGACCGCGCCGTTCGTCGACGCGGTCAAGCGCGTGGCCCTGGTCGCCGAGCGGAACACTCCGGTGCGCCTCAGCTTCGAGCAGGGCGTGCTGATCCTGGAGGCCGGTTCCAGCGACGACGCACAGGCTGTGGAAAGGGTGGACGCCCAGCTCGACGGGGACGACATCTCGATCGCCTTCAACCCCGGCTTCCTGCTGGAGGGCCTGAGCGCCATCGACTCCCCGGTGGCCCAGCTGTCCTTCACCACCTCCACGAAGCCCGCCCTGCTGAGCGGCAGGCCCGCCGTGGACGCGGAGGCGGACGACGCCTACAAGTACCTGATCATGCCGGTGCGACTGAGCGGCTGAGCGGCGGGTACCCGGCGGGAGCAGGAGTCCGCGCGGACCACCGCGCCGGGACCGGCGTTTTGTCCCCGCCGCCCCCTCCGACGTGCGTCTGAGCACCGGAAGCCCACAGGTGAGCGGCGGGTGCCCGGGCGTAGGCTCGGCCGGGTACCAATCGCAACGACTACGTCGAAGAGGGTCACTGATGGAGCTCGGTCTCGTCGGTCTCGGCAAGATGGGCGGCAACATGCGCGAGCGCATCCGCCGCGCAGGTCACACCGTCATCGGATTCGACCACAATCCGGATCTTGCCGATGTCCACAGCCTGGAGGAGCTGGTGGGCCGGCTCACGGGTCCGCGCGTCGTCTGGATCATGGTCCCGGCCGGTGCGGCGACCCAGTCGACCATCGACGCCCTCGGCGAACTGCTCTCCCCCGGGGACGTGGTGGTGGACGGCGGCAACTCCCGCTGGACGGACGACGAGAAGCACGCCCGGGAGCTCGCCGAGAAGGGTGTCGGCTTCGTCGACTGCGGCGTCTCCGGCGGTGTCTGGGGCCTGGAGAACGGCTACGCGATCATGTACGGCGGTGACGCCGCGGACGTGGCCAAGGTCCAGCCGGTCTTCGACGCCCTCAAGCCCGAGGGCGAGTTCGGCGCCGTCCACGCGGGCCGGGTCGGCGCCGGCCACTTCGCCAAGATGGTCCACAACGGCATCGAGTACGCCATGATGCAGGCCTTCGCCGAGGGCTGGGAGCTGCTGGAGGCCGCCGACTCCGTCACGGATGTGCGCGAGGTCTTCCGCAGCTGGCAGGAGGGCACGGTCATCCGCTCCTGGCTGCTGGACCTGGCCGTCCGCGCCCTGGACGACGACGAACACCTCACCGCCCTGCGCGGCTACGCCCAGGACTCCGGCGAGGGCCGCTGGACGGTGGAGGCCGCCCTCGACCACGCGGTGCCGCTGCCCGCGATCACCGCCTCGCTGTTCGCCCGGTTCTCCTCCCGCCAGGACGACTCCCCGGCCATGAAGATGATCGCCGCACTGCGCAATCAGTTCGGCGGCCACGCGGTCACGGCCGCCGCGGGGGGCGAGAAGGGCGCCGACGCCCCGGGCGCCGACGTCGAACCGCCGGTGGGCGGCTGACGGCCCCGATGCACGTAGCCCATCTGTCGCTCGCCGACTTCCGGTCGTACGTCCGGGTCGAGGTCCCCCTCGACCCGGGCGTCACCGCCTTCGTCGGCCCCAACGGCCAGGGCAAGACCAATCTGGTGGAGGCCGTCGGCTATCTCGCCACGCTCGGCAGCCACCGCGTCTCCTCCGACGCCCCGCTGGTGCGGATGGGCGCCGAACGGGCGGTGATCCGGGCCGCGGTGGTCGGCGGCGACCGGCAGCAGCTCGTCGAGCTGGAGCTCAACCCGGGGCGGGCCAACCGGGCCCGGATCAACCGCTCCTCGCAGGTGCGGCCGCGGGACGTCCTCGGTATCACCCGCACCGTGATGTTCGCGCCGGAGGACCTCGCCCTGGTCAAGGGCGACCCCGGGGAGCGCCGGCGCTTCCTGGACGAGCTGATCACCGCCCGCTCCCCGCGCATGGCGGGGGTGCGGTCGGACTACGACCGGGTGCTCAAGCAGCGGAACACGCTGCTCAAGAGCGCCGCGATGGCCCGCCGTCACGGCGGCCGCGGCGCGGATCTCTCCACGCTCGACGTCTGGGACCAGCATCTGGCCCGGACCGGCGCGGAGTTGCTGGCCCAGCGGCTGGATCTGATCGCCGCGCTGCAGCCGCTCGCCGACAAGGCCTACGAGCAACTGGCTCCCGGGGGCGGACCGGTCGTGCTGGAGTACCGCGGCTCGGCGGGTGAGCGGCTGGGTGAGGCGGGCAACCGTGAAGAGCTGTACGAGGTACTGCTGGCGGCGCTCTCGGAGGCCCGCAAACAGGAGATCGAGCGCGGGGTGACGCTGGTCGGGCCGCACCGGGACGACCTGGTGCTCAAGCTCGGCCGGTTCCCGGCGAAGGGCTACGCGAGCCACGGGGAGTCCTGGTCGTACGCGCTCGCGCTGCGCCTCGCCTCCTACGATCTGCTGCGCGCCGAGAGCCCGGCCGGTCCCGGTGTTCCGGCGGCTCCGGAGGGTGGCGGCGGGAGGCGGGCCGGCGAGCCGGTGCTCGTCCTGGACGACGTCTTCGCGGAGCTGGACACCCGCCGCCGCGACCGGCTCGCGGAGCTGGTGGCCCCGGCGGAGCAGGTGCTCGTCACGGCGGCGGTGCCCGAGGACGTGCCGGGCGTGCTGGCGGGAGCGCGGTACGAGGTGGCCGGCGGCACGGTCGAGCGGGTGGCGCCATGACGGACGGCGGAGCGCGCGGACCGGGCGGACCGGGCGGACCGGTCCGCCGGGACGGCCCCGGAGCGCCGGGCCCGGCCGCGGCCGGACCGGGAACCGGCGGCTCGGGCTCCGGCGGTCCGGGAAGCGGCGGCGGGCCCGGATCTCCGGGCCCGGTACCGGCGGGGACGCCGCCGGAGCGCCCCGCGGAGCCGGAGTCATCCGGGGTCGATCTCGCCCGCGTCGCCCTGCGGGCGGCGAAGGAGCAGGCCCGGGCCCGGGGCGCGGCGGCCCAGCAGAAGAAGCAGGCCCGCCGCGGCGGTCTGCGCTCGGGGGCGCGGGCCGACGGCCGGGACCCGCTGCCGCTGGGCGCGGCGATCGACCGTCTGATCACCGACCGCGGCTGGGAGGCCCCGGCGGCGGTGGGCGGCGTGATGGGCCGCTGGCCGCAGATGGTCGGCCCGGATGTGGCGCAGCACTGCGCGCCCGAGCGGTACGACGAGGAGGCGCGGGTGCTGACGGTGCGCTGCGACTCCACCGCGTGGGCCACCCAACTACGCCTTCTGGCGCCTCAGTTGGTGGCCCGGCTCAATGGCGACCTGGGCCGGGGCACGGTCCGGCTGATCAAGGTCCTGGGCCCGGGGGGCGGGCCCAGGCAGGGCTACGGTCCGCTGCGCGCGCCGGGCAGCAGAGGGCCGGGCGACACCTACGGCTGACGCTTCTCCGAGTCCGGGACGGCGCCCGCGTGACCCTCCGCGGAACCCCTCCCCGACCGCCTCGCGGACGGCCCCGGAACCGCCGGGAAACCGCCGCCGGGGCGCCGCGGGGGCGCTGTGACGGATGTGCCTCCCGGGGCGTCCCGCTGCGTGGTCGGGGGTTGACAGCCCGAAGCGCTGAGTGCCCCTGTGGGCCGCTCGGAGCCCGGGCCCGCATATGGGGAGTCGGCGGATGCCGGTTCAGGGCGGCACACAAGGATCCAGGCACCGGCAAACCCCCATTCATGTCAGCGCTACCGGTAGACTGGTGGCCATACCGCCGACTTGCGGAACATGTCGAACGACGCAGCCGCTCCTGCACGCCGGGAGATGGCGTGTGCTGTGCCAGAAAGGGCGCTTCGTGGCCGATTCCGGCAACCCCAACGAGACCAACACCGCTCCCCCCACCGCTTCCGGTGACGGCCCGCCGTCCGTGTACGAGGCCGCACAGGAGGTCGCGTACGACGCCAGCGCGATCACGGTCCTGGAGGGCCTGGACGCGGTGCGCAAGCGGCCCGGCATGTACATCGGTTCGACCGGTGAGCGGGGCCTGCACCACCTTGTGCAGGAGGTCGTCGACAACTCGGTCGACGAGGCTCTGGCCGGGCACGCGGACACCATCGAGGTCACGATCCTCGCCGACGGCGGGGTGCGGGTGACCGACAACGGCCGCGGCATCCCCGTGGGCATCGTCCCGTCGGAGGGGAAGCCCGCCGTCGAGGTCGTGATGACCGTGCTGCACGCGGGCGGCAAGTTCGGCGGCGGCGGCTACGCCGTCTCCGGCGGTCTGCACGGTGTCGGCGTCTCGGTGGTCAATGCCCTGTCGACGCGCGTCGCGGTCGAGGTGCGCACCGAGGGCCACCGCTGGACGCAGGACTACAAGCTCGGGGTGCCGACGGCGCCGCTCGCGAAGAACGAGCCGGTGGAGAACACCGGCACCACGGTCACTTTCTGGGCCGACCCGGACATCTTCGAGACCACCGACTACTCCTTCGAGACGCTGGCGCGGCGCTTCCAGGAGATGGCCTTCCTCAACAAGGGCCTGGCCATCTCGCTGACCGACGAGCGCGCGGACCATGTGGACGAGGAGGGCAAGCCGCTCTCCGTCCGGTACCACTACGAGGGCGGCATCGTCGACTTCGTGAAGTACCTCAACTCCCGCAAGGGCGAGCTGGTCCACCCCTCCGTCATCGACATCGAGGCGGAGGACAAGGAGCGGCTGCTCTCGGTGGAGATCGCGATGCAGTGGAACGCCCAGTACACCGAGGGCGTCTACAGCTTCGCGAACACCATCCACACCCACGAGGGCGGTACGCACGAGGAGGGCTTCCGGGCCGCGCTGACGGGGCTGATCAACCGCTACGCGCGCGAGAAGAAGCTGCTGCGGGAGAAGGACGACAACCTCACGGGCGAGGACATCCGCGAGGGCCTGACGGCGATCATCTCGGTCAAGCTGGGCGAGCCGCAGTTCGAGGGCCAGACGAAGACCAAGCTGGGCAACACCGAGGCGAAGACCTTCGTCCAGAAGATCGTCCACGAGCACTTCATGGACTGGCTGGACCGCAATCCCAACGAGGCCGCGGACATCATCCGCAAGGGTATCCAGGCCGCCACGGCCCGGGTCGCGGCTCGCAAGGCGCGCGATCTGACCCGCCGCAAGGGCCTGCTGGAGAGCGCGTCGCTGCCGGGCAAACTGAGCGACTGCCAGTCCAACGACCCCACCAAGTGCGAGATCTTCATCGTCGAGGGCGACTCCGCCGGCGGCTCGGCCAAGTCCGGCCGGAACCCGGAGTACCAGGCGATCCTCCCGATCCGCGGCAAGATCCTCAACGTCGAGAAGGCGCGGATCGACAAGATCCTCCAGAACCAGGAGGTGCAGGCGCTGATCTCGGCCTTCGGCACCGGGGTGCACGAGGACTTCGACATCTCCAAGCTCCGCTATCACAAGATCATTCTGATGGCGGACGCCGATGTCGACGGCCAGCACATCAACACCCTGCTGCTGACATTCCTCTTCCGCTTCATGCGCCCGCTGGTCGAGGCCGGTCACGTCTATCTCTCCCGCCCGCCGCTCTACAAGATCAAGTGGGGCCGCGACGACTTCGAGTACGCCTACTCGGACCGCGAGCGGGACGCGCTGATCACCCTCGGCCGGGAGAGCGGCAAGCGGATCAGGGACGACTCGGTCCAGCGCTTCAAGGGTCTGGGCGAGATGAACGCCGAGGAGCTCCGCATCACGACCATGGACACCGACCACCGGGTGCTGGGCCAGGTCACCCTGGACGACGCGGCCCAGGCGGACGACCTGTTCTCGGTGCTCATGGGCGAGGACGTCGAGGCGCGGCGCTCCTTCATCCAGCGCAATGCCAAGGACGTCAGATTCCTGGACATCTGACGCGTCCCGGCATCCGCTTCTGGACTCCGGCGCGGCGCCGGCCCCGATCCGGGCCGGTGCCCCGTGCCGTACCTCGAAAGGACTTCTGAACTGTCATGGCCGACGTGACCCCGCCTCCCTCCGAAGGCGGCCCCGCCGTCCCCGTTCCCGTCAGCCCCGAGGGCGAGCCCGTCGCCATCGAGGGCGTGGGCATGCGGGTCGAGCCGGTGGGCCTCGAAACGGAGATGCAGCGCAGCTATCTCGACTACGCGATGTCCGTCATCGTGTCGCGTGCGCTGCCCGACATCCGCGACGGACTCAAGCCGGTGCACCGCCGGGTGCTGTACGCCATGTACGACGGCGGCTACCGCCCGGAGAAGGGCTTCTACAAGTGCGCCCGCGTCGTCGGCGACGTCATGGGCACGTACCACCCGCACGGCGACTCCTCGATCTACGACGCGCTGGTCCGCCTGGCGCAGCACTGGTCGATGCGGCTGCCGCTCGTCGACAGCAACGGCAACTTCGGCTCCCCGGGCAACGACCCGGCCGCGGCCATGCGGTACACCGAGTGCAAGATGACGCCGCTGTCGATGGAGATGCTCCGGGACATCGACGAGGAGACCGTCGACTTCCAGGACAACTACGACGGCCGCAACCAGGAGCCGACGGTCCTGCCGTCCCGCTTCCCGAATCTGCTGATCAACGGCTCGGCCGGGATCGCGGTCGGCATGGCCACGAACATCCCGCCGCACAACCTCCGCGAGGTGGCGGCGGGCGCGCAGTGGGCGCTGGAGAACCCGGAGGCATCCCGCGAGGAGCTGCTGGACGCGCTGATCCAGCGCATCAAGGGCCCGGACTTCCCGACCGGCGCGCTCGTCGTGGGCCGGAAGGGCATCGAGGAGGCGTACCGCACGGGCAGAGGCTCGATCACCATGCGGGCCGTGGTGGAGGTCGAGGAGATCCAGGGCCGCCAGTGCCTGGTGGTCACCGAACTGCCCTACCAGGTCAACCCGGACAACCTCGCGCAGAAGATCGCCGACCTGGTGAAGGACGGCAAGGTCGGCGGGATCGCCGACGTCCGCGACGAGACCTCCTCGCGCACCGGCCAGCGGCTCGTCATCGTGCTCAAGCGGGACGCGGTCGCCAAGGTCGTGCTGAACAACCTCTACAAGCACACCGATCTGCAGACCAACTTCGGTGCCAACATGCTGGCCCTGGTGGACGGCGTGCCGCGCACGCTCTCCCTGGACGCCTTCATCAAGCACTGGGTGGACCACCAGATCGAGGTCATCGTCCGGCGGACGCGGTTCCGGCTGCGGAAGGCCGAGGAGCGGGCGCACATCCTGCGCGGCCTGCTCAAGGCGCTCGACGCGATCGACGAGGTCATCGCGCTGATCCGGCGCAGCGACACCGTCGACACGGCCCGCGGCGGCCTGATGGGTCTGCTGGAGATCGACGAGATCCAGGCGAACGCGATCCTGGAGATGCAGCTCCGCCGGCTGGCGGCCCTGGAGCGGCAGAAGATCACCTCGGAGCACGACGACCTCCAGGCCAAGATCACCGACTACAACGAGATCCTGGCCTCCCCCTCGCGGCAGCGGCACATCGTCAGCGAGGAACTGGCCGCGCTGGTCGAGCGGTTCGGCGACGACCGGCGCAGCAAGCTGGTGCCCTTCGAGGGCGACATGTCCATCGAGGACCTGATCGCCGAGGAGGACATCGTCGTCACCATCACGGGCGGCGGTTACGTCAAGCGCACCAAGACGGTGGACTACCGCTCCCAGAAGCGCGGCGGCAAGGGCGTCCGGGGCACCAAGCTGAAGCAGGACGACATCGTCGACCACTTCTTCGTCTCGACCACCCACCACTGGCTGCTGTTCTTCACGGACAAGGGCCGGGTCTACCGGATCAAGGCGTACGAGCTGCCGGACGCGGGCCGGGACGCGCGCGGCCAGCACGTCGCGAATCTGCTGGCCTTCCAGCCGGACGAGAAGATCGCCCGGATCCTGGCCATCCGTGACTACGACGCGATGCCGTACCTGGTGCTCGCCACCAAGTCCGGCCTGGTGAAGAAGACCCCGCTCAAGGACTACGACTCGCCGCGCTCGGGCGGCGTCATCGCGATCAACCTCCGGGAGACGGAGGACGGCCGCGAGGACGAACTGATCGGCGCGGAGCTGGTGTCGGCCGACGATGACCTGCTGCTGATCAGCAGGAAGGCCCAGTCGATCCGGTTCACCGCCTCGGACGAGACGCTGCGCCCGATGGGGCGGGCCACGTCGGGCGTGAAGGGCATGAGCTTCCGCGAGGGCGACGAACTCCTCTCGATGAATGTCGTCCGGCCGGGTACTTTCGTCTTCACCGCCACCGACGGCGGTTACGCGAAGCGGACGAACGTCGACGAGTACCGCGTCCAGGGCCGCGGCGGCCTCGGTATCAAGGCCGCCAAGATCGTGGAGGACCGCGGTTCGCTGGTGGGCGCTCTGGTGGTCGAGGAGAGCGATGAGATCCTCGCCATCACGCTGAGCGGCGGTGTGATCCGGACACGGGTCAACGAGGTCAGGGAGACGGGCCGTGACACCATGGGCGTCCAACTGATCAACCTGGGCAAGCGCGATGCCGTGGTCGGTATCGCCCGGAACGCCGAGGCCGGACGTGCGGCTGAAGAGGTCGAGGAAATCGCCGACGCAGCCATCGCGGCCGAGCCCGAGGCGGCCGGGGACGAGGAGTCCTCGGCCGGAAGCCAAGAGGAGTAAGCCGTGAGTGGAGCCACGGGCACCGGCGCGGGTGGTGCGGAGGCCGAGGGGCGACACGTACCCCCCGGGGCCACCGGAACGGGCGGTGCCCGCGGCCCCGCCGCGGCCGGCGGCCCACCGCACGCCGCCCCGTATCCGGCAGGCACACACCATGGGGGGACCGCCGCTGTGACGGACACGCGCCAGCCCTATCCGCAGCAGCCGGCGGAGCCGTACCACCCGCCGCAGGCCTACGCGTCACCCGCCGAGGCGGGGCAGCCGCCCGTCGCGGTCCCGGCCCAGGCGCCGGGGCAGCCGGTGCGCAGACCGCGCACCGGCGCGGGGGCCCGTACGGTCCCGCGGACGCGCAAGGCGCGGCTGCGGGTCGCCAAGGCGGACCCGTGGTCGGTGATGAAGGTCGGCTTCCTGCTGTCCATCGCGCTGGGCATCTGCACCGTCATCGCCGTGGCGGTGCTGTGGATGGTGCTGGACGCCATGGGGGTGTTCAGCACGGTCGGCACGACGATCGGGCAGGCGACGCAGTCCGGCGAGGGCGGCGGTGGCGGTTTCGACCTGGAGTCGTTCCTGTCGCTGCCGCGGGTACTGATGTTCACCTCGGTCATCGCGGTGATCGATGTGGTGCTGGCGACGGCTCTGGCCACGCTGGGCGCCTTCGTCTACAACCTCTCCGCCGGCTTCGTCGGTGGTGTCGAGCTGACGCTCGCCGAGGACGAGTAGCGGCCGGGCGGGGGCGCCTCACCACCTGCGGAACCGATTTTGGGACCGGGCCCGGTGTGCGCTAATCTTCAGGGGCAGCGCGCGGGGCTATAGCTCAGACGGTTAGAGCGCTTCCCTGATAAGGAAGAGGCCACAGGTTCAAGTCCTGTTAGCCCCACTCCTGTGCATCGGCCCGGACGGATCCCGTCCGGGCCGATCTCGTCTGTCCCGGCGGCCGGTTGGCGCTCCCGCCGGAGGTCACCGAAGGGTATCGGCCGGTGTGTATAGTCGGGCGGCAGAGGTCCCCTACGTCAAGAAGGACGAGGTAGCGCGGTGAAGAAGCTGCTCCTGGTCGCACTGGCCGCCATCGGCGGGCTCCTCGTGTACCGCCAGATCCAGGCGGACCGCGCCGAGCAGGATCTGTGGACGGAGGCGACCGACTCCGTGCCCGCAGGTTCGGGTTCCGGTGTGTGAGAACGACGCCAAGCCTGTACGAGCCCCGGCCGCCGTGAGCGGCCGGGGCTTCGTGCTGTCCGGCCGTTCAGGGCGGCCCCTTGCTGTTGCTCCAGCGAATAAATATGGTGCAAAAGCAAAGAGTCCTGGCCGGTCCGGGCGGGGGCACGGGGCGCGGCGGGCGGATCCCGGCCGTGCCGCGCGGCGGTGCCCCGCACCGCCGTACGCTGCGTGCTCGTACGTCCGGGGCCCGGCGGGGACGGCCGGGGGACGACGGAGGGCGGTCGTGCGATGAGGCAGGGCGCAGGGGGAGGGACCCGGCTCGCCGCGGTGGCGGCACTGTGCGCGGCGGTGCTGTGCGGGGTGTTACCGGTCCCGGGGCGGCCCGCCGCGGCGGCCGACGGCCGGGCGGACCCCCCGTCGGCGTACCGGACCGCCGAGGATGCCGAGCGGACCGAGGGCACCGCGAGCGGCACCGGCGCCCCGGAGCTGAAGGCCCGCCACCACTACACCGACGCGATCGGCGCCGGCGAGACCCTCACCTACCGGGTACGGCTGGACGAGGAGTCCAACGCCCATCTCTCCGCGGTCGCCGCGCTTCCGCCCGCCGGCGGAACGGCCTACGGCGACGGCGTCGAGGTGACCCTGCGGAGCGCGGACGGGGCCCGGTGCGACGGTATGCGCGCCACGGCCGGTCCCGGCGGCTTCGGCCTGCCGGTCGCCGCCACCGCCTCCCGTCTCGTCCGGCCCAACGCGAGCTGCCAGGAGGCCGGCGAGTATCTGTTCACCGTCGAGCGCACCGGTGACGCCACCTCCGGGCCGGGGGACTGGCCGCTGGAGATCTCCTTCCTGGCGGAGCCCGGTGTCACCGGCGGGGCCACCGAGGCGCCCGGCGGGGCCGGGTGGAGCACCGAGCCGCCCGCCGCTCCCGGCGGCGCGGGCGGTCTCCCGCGGAAGGTGCGGGGCGGCACCGGATTCAACGACGCGGCCGCCACCGGTACGGGGGTCTGGAGGGACCGGCTGGAGCCCGGCGAGACGCTCTTCTACAGGATCCCGGTCGACTGGGGCCAGCGGCTCCGTGTCACCGCGGAGGTGGGCGGCGCCGAGCTCACCGGCGGCGGTGCCCCCCACCTCGGCAGCGGAGTGCTGCTGCGGCTCCACAACACGGCCCGCACCCCCGTCCACGAGCAGGGCGCGGCCTTCGACGGCCGGCCGAAGAAGCTGGGGTTCTCCACCGCGCCCGCCGCGTTCGGCCACCGGTTCAGCGGCACCGCCAAGGTCGGGGAGATGCGCTTCGCCGGCTGGTACCACCTGTCGGTGGCCCTGACCCCGGAGGCGGCCGGGCACATGGAGGGCGGTGTGGACCTCACCCTCCGGCTGGCCGTGGAGGGCGAACCACAGCCCGGGCCGGCCTACGGCGGCGACGCGGCCGCGGCCGGATTCGCCGTCTCCGACGAGGACCGGGAGCGGGCGGCGGAAGGCCGGGCGACGGCGCCGGAGCAGGCGGGCGGGGTGAAGGACGGGGAGACGGCCGGGGACGGGGCGCTGCGGACCGTCGGAATCGCGGGCATCGGTGCGGGCACCGTGCTGCTG
Organism: Streptomyces xinghaiensis S187; assembly: GCF_000220705.2. Classification (GTDB taxonomy): domain Bacteria; phylum Actinomycetota; class Actinomycetes; order Streptomycetales; family Streptomycetaceae; genus Streptomyces; species Streptomyces xinghaiensis. The sequence goes on from NZ_CP023202.1 coordinate 3,559,636, forward strand.
CTGGGGCTCGCGGTCTGGACACTGGCCGCCCGGCGCCGTACGGCCGGGCCCGCCGCCGCGGCCACCACGACCGCCGGACCCGCCGGCACCGCCGCGCCCGGCGGAGTGCCGCACCTGCCGGCACCGGGCCGACCGCCGGAGCATCCGCTGCCGGGAGGCCCCGGGCCGGAGAGCACGCCGCCGGAGCGGCACGGCGGCTACGGGCAGCCGCCCCGGCACTGACCCGGGTCCCGGAACCGGCTCACGCCCCGGCACGGGTTCCCCGGCGGAGCCGACGGCTCACCCGGCGGTCAGGGCCCAGATGCCAACGGCGTAGCACAGCAGCGCCAGGAAGAGCACCGGAACGGCCACTTTCGCGGGCGGCCCCGGCCGCCTCCGCACCGGAGCGCGGTGAGCCGCCGGGCGGCGTGCGGCGGCACCGGGGGGCCCGGCGGCCGCGGGGATGCCGGGAGCGGTGTACGGGCCCGTGGCGGCGTAGTCGCGGGGTACGTCGGCGGTGGTGGCCTGGGAGAAACCGGGGGAGCCGGGGAAGGCCGCGGGAGGCACGGGCCCCGCCGTGCCGTGGCGGGGGGCGCCGGGGAGCGGGGTACCGGTGAACGGGCCGGGCGGGGGAGCGTACGCGGGAGCCGGGACCGGGACCGGGGCCGGGGTCGGGGTCGGCGGTGTGGCCGGCGGCTCGGGAACCGGCGGCGCGGCCGGTCCCGGGTGCGCCGGGGAGCGGGCCGGGGGCGCCAGGGTGAAACTGCCGGTGTCCGTCAGCGAGGAGCCGGGCGCCGTGGTGGCCGCCGGTCCGCCCGGTCCGGGAGTCCGGGCACCCCCGGTTCCGTCCCCCTCGCCGTCCGCCGCCGGTGCCGCACGCCGCGGCCGTAACGGGCCATCGGGCCCGAACCCCTCCGGCAGCGGCCCGAGTTGGTCGAAGACCTCCACGGCCTCCTCGTCCACCGCGCCCTCCGGCAGCAGTTCGACGGCGGCGGCCAGCGCCCTGCGGGCGCCGGTGGCGGTACGGAACCGGGCGCCGGGGTCCGGCTGCAGCAGGCCGGCCAGCGCCTGCCAGAGCGGCTCCGGCACCTCCTCGGGGGCGTCCGGCACGCCGTGCGCCGTGAACCGCTCGACGAGCGCTTGGGCGTCGGGTTTGTGCCCCGTCAGCAGGTAGAGGGCCAGCAGGCCGGTGGCGAACAGGTCGGCGGGGAAGTCGGGTTCGGCGCCCAGCATCTGCTCGGGCGCGAAGTAGCCGGGGGTGCCGACCACGTAGTCGGTCTCCGTCAGCCGGGGTTCTCCCTTGCGCAGGGCGATGCCGAAGTCGGAGAGCCGCAGATGCGGGCGCCGGACCCCGGTGGCCTCCAGCAGGACGTTGGCCGGCTTGATGTCCCGGTGGATGACGCCCTCCGCGTGCACCGCGGCCAGCCCGGAGAGCAACTGGTCCAGCAGCAGGCAGACATAGCGGGGCGGCAGCGGCCCGTAGTCGCCGATGAGATGGGCCAGCGAGCCGCCGCGCACCAGGTCCATGGTGAAGAGGACCTTGTCGTCGTCCGCGGCCCAGCTCGCCGGGGCCAGCACGTGCGGGTGGTCGATGCGCAGCGCCTGTTCCCGTACGAAACGCAGCAGCGTGTGGGCGTCGCTCTGCCGCAGCACCTTGGCGGCGACGTAACGGCGCCTCCGGTGGTCCCAGGCGCGCCAGACGGCGCCCGCCCCGCCCCGGCCGACCGGGTCGACCAGCTCGTACCGCCCGGCGAAGACCTCACCCATCGTGCCGCCTCCCCTCGCGGACCGTCCGGTCAGCTCTGGTGCGCCTCGTAGTGGGCGACCGCTTCCGCGGTCCGCCCGGCACCGTACACCCGGAGGAACTCCGCCAGTTCGGGCTGGGAGGGCGCGAGCGCCTCGGCGGCCTCGATGATGTCCCCGGCGGCGGCGACGGAACGCAGCAGCGACTGGATCTCGCGCACCACCCGGCGCACGGTGGGCGCGCCCGAACTGGAGGTCGTCTGCGAGCCGGTGGGGGTGAGCACCGAACCGCCCGAGCTCCGTTTGATCTCCTCCATGCGTTCCGCGGCCTCGGCCGCGCTGACGCTGCCGCCCGCGACCTGCGCGGCCAGCTCCTGCAGCGCCTGCACGCGCTGCACGACGGCCGGGTTGCCGATCTTCGCCCGCTGGCCGCTCATGAGCTGCGACAGCATGGGTGCCGAGAGTCCCAGCACAGCGGCGAGCCTGGCCTGGTTGAGCCCCAGATCGTCGATGAGCCGCCGGAAGAGCGCCCCCAGCGGTTCCCCGTACCAGCTCCGCTGCATCTCGCGGGCTCTCGCGGTGGCTTCCTGCTGTGCTGCTTCCATGGCGACTCCCCTTCGCTGCTGCGAACCTCGCGCCGCCATCCTACGGAGCGTGACGGGGGATCGGGAGTCCCCGTCCTTTGCCGGGATCACTCCGCGGACCCGGTACTCTTGTCTGCGGCGGACACCGGAGCGCGCCCGCGCGCGACGGGGGTTCACCGGCCCGGGGCCTTAGCTCAGTTGGTAGAGCGCTGTCTTTGCATGGCAGATGTCAGGGGTTCGACTCCCCTAGGCTCCACGCGCACGACGAACGGCGGGAGACGACTGGTCTCCCGCCGTTCCGCTGCTCCCGGCCGCTCGCGCGGGTACCGGTTCAGCGCTTTTCGTCGCTTTCCGTAGCGCCGCCGGTCTCCGCTTCCCCCTCGGGGACGCCGGTCTGGTGGGAGCGGAGCTCCGCGTCCAGCTCGTCCTGTTCGGTGCCGTCCACGGACGCCAGGGGCGCCCGCTCGCCGAGTTCGGTCGCGGCGGGCGGCTCGACCAGCCAGTCGGGGTTGGCCTGCTTGTCCCACCACTTCCAGGCGGCGACGGCGGCGCCCGCCAGGGCGCCCAGGATCAGCAGCCGCTTCGCGGCCCGGCCGTTGCGGGCGCGGCGCTCGCGCTTCCTCACCAGCTTCTGGATCTCCGCGGAGGTGACCTGCCCGCGGATCGCGGCCACCGCGGCGGCACTGCGCGCGGCTGCCTCGGCGCGGGCGGGCTCGGCCGCGGCGATGGCGTCGGCCAGCGCGTGCTCGACCCTCGGCACGGCGTAGTCGGCGGCCTGGCGGGCGGTCCTCTGCGCCCGGACCACCGCCTTCTGCGCCGCCAGATCGACCTTGGGCGGCAGCTGGCCGCGGGCCTGCTCGATCCGGGGCTGCAGCGCGCCGTACTGCGCGCGGGCCGTGGTGCGGGCCTGCAGCGCGGCCTGCGACACCTTCGGCGCCAGCTTGGCCCGGGCCTCGTGCGCGTAGTGCGCCGCCTGGTGCCTGGCCGTGCCGGCGTACGGCGCCACCACCTCCGCTGCGTGCAGCACGCTCTCCTTCGCGGTGTCGGTCGCGGCGCGCACGCTGTCGATGCGTGTCACGGGATCCTCCTCCTCGGTGGTGGAACACGGGTGCCTGGGGGATCCCCCAGTAGGGACGCAGTTCGCCTATCCACCCGAAGAGAGATCATGCCCGCGGCGGCGGGGCACGGCATGCGGTGACGCGCATCCGGGTGGGGCCGGGCGGGCGGGCGGATCGGTGGTTGCTCGTCGCCGCGGGGCCGGGCGTGCGAGGATCGGGGGCGTCAGTGAGAACTACGGAAGGCAGATCGTGGCCGAGCAGCTCTACGCCACCCTGAAGACCAACCACGGAGACATCGAGGTACGGCTGCTGCCGAACCACGCCCCGAAGACGGTCAAGAACTTCGTCGAGCTCGCCCGGGGCGAGCGTGAATGGACGCACCCCCGGACCGGCAAGAAGACCAGCGACCGCCTCTACGACGGCACGGTCTTCCACCGGGTCATCAGCGGCTTCATGATCCAGGGCGGGGACCCGCTGGGCAACGGCACGGGCGGACCGGGCTACGAGTTCGGGGACGAGTTCCACCCCGACCTCTCGTTCGACCGTCCGTACCTGCTCGCCATGGCCAACGCCGGCCCGGGCACCAACGGTTCGCAGTTCTTCATCACCGTCTCGCCCACGGCGTGGCTGACGAACAAGCACACCATCTTCGGTGAGGTCGCGAACCCGGAGGGGCAGAAGGTCGTGGACACCATCGCGGCGCTCCCCACCAACCCGCGCACCGACCGTCCGACGCAGGACGTGGTGATCGAGTCGGTCGTCGTGGAGACCCGCGAGGGCTGAACCACGGCCGGCGGACCGCCGGAGGACCGCCCCGCCCGTCCGCGGACGCCGGCCGGGGCGGTCCGCTGGCCGCCGCACCGTACGACGCAGGACCGCAGGGCCCGCAGGACCGAGGGGGATCGATGGAGCAGGCGCCGGGAAACCCGGAACGGCCCGCGGCCGAGGGCGGTCTGCCCGGCTGCTACCGGCATCCGGACCGTGAGACCGGGATCAGCTGTGTCCGCTGTGAGCGGCCCATCTGCCCGGACTGCATGATCAGTGCCTCGGTCGGCTTCCAGTGCCCGGACTGTGTGCGGAGCGGTTCGGGCACGGGGCACGCGCCCGGAGCCAACCGGCCGCGGACCCTGGCGGGCGGAGTGCAGACCGCCGATCCGCGGCTGGTGACGAAGATCCTGCTGGCCGTCAATGTGGCGGTCTGGATCGCGGCCCTGGTGATCCAGGACCGGTTCATCGACTCCCTCGACATGCTCGGCCTGGCCGTGGACCGCGGTACGGGCGAGGTGGTCGGCGTCGCCGACGGCGAGTGGTACCGGCTGCTGACCTCGGCGTTCCTGCACGAGCAGCCGATGCACATCGCGTTCAACATGCTCGGTCTGTGGTGGCTCGGCGGACCGCTGGAGGCGGCCCTGGGCCGGGTCCGCTACCTGGCGCTCTATCTGCTGTCCGCGCTCGGCGGCAGCGCCCTGTCCTATCTGCTCGCGGCCCAGAACCAGCCGTCGCTGGGCGCTTCCGGCGCGATCTTCGGACTGCTGGGGGCCACCGTCGTGCTGCTGCGGCGGATGAACCAGGACATGCGCCCGGTGGTCATCCTGCTGGTGCTGAACCTGTTCATCACCTTCACCTGGGCCGACATCGCCTGGCAGGCGCACATCGGCGGCCTGGTCGTCGGTGCCGTGGTGGCGTTCGGCATGGTGCACGCCCCGCGAGGCCGGCGCGAGCTGGTGCAGTGGCTGACCTGCGGGGCGGTGCTGCTGGTGATCGCCGTGGTGCTCTGGGCCCGTACCCTGCAGCTTCTGGGCTGAGCACCCCCGGGCACCTCCGGACCGAAGGTTTTCCGCAGCGTGACGGCCGTTGTCCACAGCGGGTGCGGGATCTTGTGCACAGTGTTGGCGAGGGAGCGGGCACCCTCCGTCAACACCAGGTTGACCTGCGCTTTTGCGGACCGGGCTGCGGATTGTACGACAACGAGGCAGTCGTATCGGCGGTCTGCCCGGCTGAGTTATCCACAGCTCTTAGTATCTTTTCCCCTGCTGTGGATAACTCTGTGGACAACGTGTGGGCAAAGCTTGACCGGCACGGTCACCGACCGCTACTTCCACTGGGTCGAGACCACGAACCCCGCCGCGATGAACCCGAAGCCCACCACGATGTTCCAGTTGCCGAGCGACTTGACCGGCATGTCACCGGTGGTCACATAGAACACCACGATCCAGGCCAGCCCGATCAGGAACAGGGCCAGCATCAGCGGCGCCACCCAGCTGCGGCCGCTCGACAGCTTGACGGTGGTCTGCTTCGCCGGCGGCGGCGTGAAGTCGGCCTTCTTGCGGATACGTGACTTCGGCACGAGAGACTCTCCTGTCGATCCTGTCGATGCGCTGTGCGGCCGCGCAGGGATCTGGGCTGTCGGCCGGTTGAGAGCGACGGGGACACTTGCTCCCCCGGGCGCGTCCGTTAGCGTAGTGCTTCCGCGGCTTCGAAGGAGATAAGGGTACGGTGAGCAATCCGGCGGATCCCGCCCCCGAACCCCGCCTCCCCGCGCCCCGGAGGCCGGGATGGCATCCGGTGCGGCTCCTCACGGCAGGCATCTTCGCCCTGGCCGGCCTGCTGTTCTGGACCAGTTTCAATACTGCTCAGGGTACCAATCTCCGCACCGACGACTCCCTGCTGGAACTCTCCGATCTCATCCAGGAACGCAGCCGGGAGAACGCCCGGCTCGACGACCGGTCCGCCGCCGTGCGCGCCGAGATCGACCGGCTGGCCCGGCGCGACGACGGCAGCACCGACGCCCAGGACCGGAAGCTGGACGCCCTGGAGAAGGCCGCCGGCACCGAGAAGGTCAGCGGGCCCGGCCTGACCGTCACCCTCACCGACGCCCCGCCGGACGCCACGGCCCGCACCCCCGGCGCCCCCGACCCCCAGCCCAACGATCTCGTCATCCACCAGCAGGACCTCCAGGCCGTGGTCAACGCCCTCTGGCAGGGCGGCGCCAAGGGCATCCGCGTCATGGACCAGCGGCTCATCTCCACCAGCGCGGTCCGCTGCGTCGGCAACACCCTGATCCTGCAGGGCCGGGTCTACTCGCCGCCGTACGTGGTCACCGCGGTCGGTGACACCGGGTCCCTCCAGCAGGCGCTCAACGACTCCCCGGCGATCGAGAACTACCTCCGCTACGTCGACGCGTACGGCCTGGGCTGGGAGGTGGAGCGGCACGACGCCGTGACCCTGCGCGGCCACGCCGGCACCGTCGACCTCCAGCACGCGACCCCGGTGCAGAGGTGATCCGCCGCGGGGCCGCGCTCCCGCGGCGTCAACCGGAAGAGGTGCTTTCCCCCGCCGACCCCCGGCCGGGGCCCCGATCCCCTTACTCTGGTCGGTGCACCGATCGGAAAGGGTCAGCATGTACGGCTGGATCTGGCGGCAGCTGCCGGGGAACACATGGGTGCGGGCACTGCTCTCGCTCGTGCTCGTGCTGGCGATCGTCTTCGTGCTGTTCCAGTACGTCTTCCCGTGGGCGGAGCCACTGCTGCCGTTCGGCGACGTGACGGTCGACAACGGGGGTGGTTCCCGGTGAGCGCGCGCATCCTCGTCGTGGACAACTACGACAGCTTCGTCTTCAACCTCGTCCAGTACCTCTACCAGCTCGGCGCCGAGTGCGAGGTGGTCCGGAACGACGCGGTGGAGCTCGGCCACGCCCGGGACGGCTTCGACGGCGTCCTGCTCTCCCCCGGCCCCGGCACCCCCGAGGAGGCGGGCGTCTGCGTGGACATGGTGCGCCACTGCGCGGACACCGGCGTCCCGGTCTTCGGCGTCTGCCTGGGCATGCAGTCCATGGCGGTGGCCTTCGGCGGCGTCGTCGGGCGGGCCCCCGAACTGCTGCACGGCAAGACCTCCCTGGTGCACCACGGCGGTGAGGGCGTCTTCCGGGACCTGCCCACACCGTTCACGGCCACCCGCTACCACTCGCTCGCGGTCGAGCGGGACACCGTGCCCGCCGAGCTGCGGATCACCGCCTGGACGGGCGGGGACGGCCCGGAGAACGGCATCGCCATGGGGCTGCGCCACCGCGAACTCCCGGTCGAGGGAGTGCAGTTCCACCCGGAGTCGGTCCTCACCGAATGGGGGCACCGGATGCTGGCGAACTGGCTCGCCGAGTGCGGGGACGGCGGCGCGGTGGAACGGTCGGTGGGTCTCGCACCGGTGGTCGGCAAGGCCGCCGCGTGACCGCCCTCCGCCCCGAACGGGACAGCTCCCGCGCCCCGTACGAGGGCGGCGGGACGCCGCCGTACGACGAGCCCGTCTCGTTCCCGGCGGACGGCGGGCCGGGCGACCCGCTGAGCGGTCCCCTCCCCGGCTCCCCCCGGCACGCCCGCCCCGGCGGCGGAGGCACCGTGCCCGGTTACGGCGAGACGCACGCCGCGGCCGCCCACTCCGGGAGGTACGACGACCCGTACGCCCCGCCGGCCGCCCGCCCGCACGAGGAGTTCCCGGCCGAGGCGTACCCCCGGAGCCCGGCCTTCCGGGCCGTGGCGGACCCCCTGGCGCCTCCGGCCGACCCGGTGCGGAGCGGCTACGGAAGCGCCCCCGCGGAGCCCTACGGAGGCGCTCAGGCGCCCCGGACGCACCGGCGGGGCCCCAGCCCCTTCACCGCCGGGCTGGCGGCCGTCTCCGGCGCCCCGGAGGCCCCCGCCGCACCGGACCCGGCGGTTCCGCCCGGCCCCGCCGCGGCCCCCGGCGACGACCGCACGGTCACCCTGCGCGCCCCGGAACCGCCCGCGGACGAGGCCACGGTGGCCCTGCGCATCGCCGACATCCCGGCCACGGACACCGGGGCCGGCGGCGCGGACCCGGCCGCCGGGGTCCCCGCCACCGGCGGCCGGGCGGCCCGGCGCAAGGCCGCGCAGAGCGGCGGCCGGCGGCACGGGAGCGGCCGGCGTGCCCGCCGTCCCGGAACCGCCGCGGCCGGCGGTGCGGCCGCGACCGCCGCCGCTGCCACGGCTCCGGGCGGCTCCGGTGCCGCCGCGGCGCCGTGCTCCCGGGTCGAGGCCCGGCGGCTGGCGCGGGCCCGCAAGGACAGCCCCGGGGTGATCGCCAGCCGGGTGCTCGGTGAGACGTTCATCACGGTCGGCGTGCTGATGCTGCTGTTCGTCACCTACCAGCTGTGGTGGACGAACGTCCTGGCGAACCAGCAGGCCGGTGGCGCCGCCAGCAACCTCCAGGAGGAGTGGGACAAGGGCGGCGGCGAGAAGACCGAGAACCGGGACCCGGGCGTCTTCTCGCCCGGCGAGGGCTTTGCGATCATGTACATCCCCAAGCTGGACGTGAAGGTCCCGATCGCCGAGGGGATCGACAAGCACAAGGTGCTCGACCGGGGCATGGCCGGGCACTACGCCGAGGGCAAGCTGAAGACAGCCATGCCCTGGGACGAGAAGGGCAACTTCGCGGTGGCCGGGCACCGCAACACCCACGGCGAGCCGTTCCGCTACATCAACAAGCTGAAGCCGGGCGACGAGATCATCGTCGAGACGCGAGACACGTACTACATCTACGCGATGGCGAGCATCCTCCCCCAGACCCCGCCGTCCAACATCAGCGTGATCGACCCGGTGCCGAAGCAGTCGGGCTTCACCGGACCCGGCAGGTATGTCACCCTCACCACCTGCACCCCGGAGTTCACCAGTACGTACCGGATGATCGTCTGGGGCAAGATGGTCGACGAACGGCCGCGGAGCGAGGGCAAGCCCGACGCGCTCGTCGGCTGAGGACCGAGCGGAACGGACAACGGGGACGCCGTGGCAGCCACGACCGAACACGACGAGCAGACCGGCGCGCCGCGGCCCGCCGCCCGACCGCGCCGGAGGGGGCGGATCGCGGCGGTGGTGGGCGTGCTCGGCGAGCTGCTCATCACCGCGGGGCTGGTGCTGGCCCTCTTCGTCGTCTACTCGCTGTGGTGGACGAATGTGCTGGCCGACCGCGAGGCGGACCGCAAGAGCGAGCAGATCCGGGACCGCTGGGCGGGCGGCCCCGGCGCCCTCGACACCGGGGACGGCATCGGCTTCCTGCACGTCCCGGCGATGGAGGAGGACGCGATCCTCGTCACCGAGGGCACCGACACCGAGGAGCTCAACGCGGGTGTCGCCGGCTACTACACGGACCCGGTGAAGGCCGCGATGCCGTGGAAGAAGAAGGGCAACTTCTCGCTCGCCGCACACCGCGACGGCCACGGCGCCAAGTTCCACAACATCCACAAGCTTCGGGACGGCGATCCGGTCGTCTTCGAGACCCGCGACACCTGGTACGTGTACCGGGTCTACGAGAAGCTGCCGGAGACCTCCAAGTACAACGTGGACGTGCTCGCCCACGTCCCCGAGGTGTCGGGGAAGAAGAAGGCCGGCCGCTATCTGACGCTGACGACCTGCACCCCCATCTACACCTCGGACTACCGCTACATCGTCTGGGCCGAGCTGGAGCGCACGGAGAAGGTCGACGCCGACCGCACCCCGCCGGCGGAACTGCGCTGACCGCGGGGGCGCCCGCACACCACCGGACGCCGGCTCGTCGTCCCGCCGGCCGCTCATGAGAAGTCCCCGGCACCCGCGAGGGGTACCGGGGACTTCCGCGTGACGGAACGGGCTGCCGGAAGGCGGAGTGCCGGTTCCGGAGCCCGGGGCTAGTCGTCGCCGCCGGCACCGCCGAAGAATCCGCCGAAGCCGCCGCCGTCTCCGCCGTCACCGCCGCCGTTGCCGCCCGGCGCGGCGATGGTGACCAGGGTGACGGCCTGGCCCTTCTTCACCTGTTCGCCCGCGGCCGGCGAGGTGTTGATCACCACGGCCTTGTCGTCCTGCGGGCCGGTGAAGCCGCCGATGGTGAGCCCGGCGTCCTGCAGGGTCTTCTTGGCGTCCTTGACGCTCTGGCCCTTCACATCCGGCATCGGGAACTGCTCGGCGGCCTTGGCGATCTGGATGTTGACGGTCGAGCCCGCCGCGACCTGCTCGCCCGGTGCGAAGCTCTGCGAAACGATGGTGCCCGGCTCGGCGTCCGACTCGACCTCGCTCTGCTCGCCCAGTACCAGGCCGGCGCCCTCGAGGATCGTCTTGGCCTCGTCCGGCCGCTTGCCCGTGAGATCCGGGACGGTGGACTTCTCCGCCTCCTTGGCGACGGAGAGGGTGATGGTCACGTCCTTCGCCCGCTCGCTGCCCGCCTTGGGGGACTGCTCGATGACCGTGCCCGGGGTGCGCTCGGAGACCACGTCCTTGCGCTGGATGTTCTCGAAGCCCTTGTCCTCCAGATCGGACTTGGCCTCGTCGAACTTGGCCCCGATGACATCCGGGACGGAGATCTTCTCCGGGCCGGAGCAGACGGTCACGGTGACCGTGTCGCCCTTGGGCACCTCGGTCTCCGGCTCCGGCGACTGCTTGATGACGTCGCCCTTCTCACCACTCTCGCAGGGTTCGCTGCCGCCCTTGGCGATCTCCAGATCGGAGTTGAGGACGCGCTCCTCCGCCTCCTCGTAGGACTTGCCGATCAGGTTCGGGACGGGGCGGTCGTCGTCGGGGCTGCTGCCGAAGAGTTCCCGGCCGATGAAGATCGCGCCGATGAGGACCAGCAGCCCCGCGACGACGAGCAGGATCGTCGAGGTGTTGGTCTTCTTGGCCGCGCCGCGGCGCCGGTCGGGCCGCTCGTCGTAACCGAAGCCCCCGTCGTCGTCGCGCATCGGCGGCAGCATGCTCGTCTGCCCGCCCGCGCCCTGGGCCGGGAGGGCGGTGGTGGGCTGGTCGGCGCCGTAGGCCGCGCCATAGCCGACGGCACCCATGGCGGCGGTGGCGGCGACGGGCTGGCCGTCGAGGGCGGCCTCGATGTCGGCGCGCATCTCGTCGGCCGACTGGTAGCGGTAGTCCGGGTCCTTCGTGAGCGCCTTGAGGACGATGGCGTCCATCTCCGGCGTGATCTCGGGATCGAAGGTGCTCGGTGGCTGAGGCTCCTCGCGGACGTGCTGGTAGGCCACGGCCACGGGGGAGTCGCCGACGAACGGCGGCCGCACCGTGAGCAGTTCGTAGAGGAGACAGCCGGTGGAGTAGAGGTCGGAGCGGGCGTCGACCTGCTCGCCCTTCGCCTGCTCCGGGGAGAGGTACTGGGCGGTGCCGATGACGGCGGCGGTCTGCGTCATCGTCATGCCGGAGTCGCCCATGGCGCGGGCGATGCCGAAGTCCATGACCTTGACCTGGCCGGTGCGGGTCAGCATGACGTTCGCGGGCTTGATGTCGCGGTGGACGATGCCGGCCCGGTGGGAGTACTCCAGCGCCTGGAGGACCCCGATGGTCATCTCCAGCGACCGTTCGGGCAGCAGCTTCCGCCCGGAGTGCAGCAGCTCCCGCAGCGTGGAACCGTCGACGTACTCCATCACGATGTAGGGGATGGAGACGCCGTCCACGTAGTCCTCGCCGGTGTCGTACACGGCGACGATGGACGGGTGGTTCAGGGAGGCGGCCGACTGGGCCTCGCGGCGGAACCGGGCCTGGAACGACGGGTCGCGGGCGAGGTCCACCCGCAGGGTCTTCACAGCGACGGTACGGCCGAGCCGGGTGTCGTGGGCGAGGTACACCTCGGCCATGCCACCACGGCCGAGCACCGAGCCCAGCTCGTACCGGCCGCCGAGGCGACGCGGCTCTTCCATAGCTTCTCCAGCCCTCTCCGTCATTCCCGACCGCACCGACATGGGGCCCGGCGGTGTGCTGTCCGGGCATACCGTACCCGGCGCGTCTTAAGCGGTCCGGGCGTCAGGGCGAGCTGATACACGACCGGTACGACAAGAAGGGCGGATCGCTTCATGGGGTGACCGAGATCACTTCTTCAGTACGGCCCGCATGACGTCTTCCGCGATCGGAGCGGCCAGCCCGCCACCGCTGATGTCGGCGCGGGCGGCGTCGGAGTCCTCGACCACGACGGCCACGGCGACCGGGGAACCCTCGTCCGTCTTCGCGTAGGAGATGAACCAGGCGTACGGCTTCTCGCTGTTGTCGACACCGCGCTGGGCGGTACCGGTCTTGCCGCCGACGGTCACGCCGGGGATCCGCGCGGCTGTGCCGGTGCCCTTCTCGACCACCGTCTCCATCGCGGACTGCAGCTTCTGCGCGTTCTCCGGAGAGAGCGGCCGGCTCATCTCCTCGGGGCTCGTCTGCTCGATCACATTGAGGTTCGGCGCCCGCAGTTCGTCGACCATGTACGGCTGCATCAGCTTGCCGTCGTTGGCGACGGCCGCGGTGACCATGGCCATCTGGAGTGGGGTGGCCGCCGTCTCGAACTGGCCGATGGCGGAGAGCGCCGTCTGCGGCTTGTCCATCTCGGTGGAGACGTTGCTGCGGCCGGCCCGGACCGGGGTGTCGATCTCGGAGTTGTTGAAGCCGAACTTCTTGGCCGTCTCGACCAGCTTGTCCCGGCCGAGATCGGCACCGATCTTGCCGAAGACCGTGTTGCAGGAGACCCGCAGGGCCTCCCGCAGGGAGCCCTTCTCACACGTCGGGTGGGGCCCGTCGTTCTTCAGCTCGGTCTGCGTGTTCGGGAGGATGTAGGGGTCCGGGGTGTCCGTCCTGGCGTCGATGTCGTCGATCAGACCGTGCTCGAGCGCCGCGGCCGCGGTGACCACCTTGAAGGTCGAGCCGGGGAAGAAGGTCTCGCGCAGCGCCCGGTTGTGCATCGGCTTGTCCGGGTCCTTGAGGAGCTTCTGGTAGTTCTCGCCCTCCTCCTCGCTCATGCCGGCGATGTCGGACGGGTCGTAGCTCGGGGCGCTGGCGAGGGCGAGGATCGCGCCGGTGGACGGGTTGATCGCCGCCACGGCGCCCTTCTTGTCGCCCAGGCCCTCGAACGCGGCCTTCTGCGCCTTGGCGTTGAGCGTGGTGACGACCTGGCCGCCGGTCTTCTCCTTGCCGGTGAGCATGTCGATCGTGTTGGTGAAGAACAGCCGGTCGTCGTTGCCGGTGAGGATGCCGTCGTAGAGCTTTTCGAGCTGGTTGGCGTCGTAGACCTGGGAGGCGTAGCCGGTGACCGGCGCCCACATCTCACCGTTCTTGTACGTGCGCTTGTACTTGAAGTCGCCGCTGTCGGTGGTGGTGGAGCCGGTGATGGCCTTGCCGTCGACGATGATGTCGCCGCGCGGCACGCTGTACCGCTCGATGGCGACTCTGCGGTTGTGCTTGTCGCTCTGCAGTTCGTCGGCCTGGACGAACTGCACCCAGTTGACGCGGATCAGCAGGGCCAGTATCAGCAGGCCGCAGAAGATCGCTACACGGCGGAGTGGCTTGTTCACGTTCGGACCACCTGGGTCATCTCGGCGTCGGTGGACGGTGCCGGGGCGGGGGCCGGGCGGCGGGCGGTGTCGCTGATTCTCAGCAGGATGGCCACCAGCGCCCAGTTGGCGATCACGGAGGAACCGCCCTGGGCGAGGAACGGCAGCGTCATACCGGTCAGCGGGATGAGGCCGGTGACGCCGCCGGCGACGACGAAGACCTGGAGGGCGAAGGCACCGGCGAGGCCCACGGCGAGCAGTTTGCCGAACGGGTCGCGGGCGGCGAGCGCGGTGCGCATCCCGCGCTCGATCAGCAGGGCGTAGAGGACCAGGACGGCCATGACGCCGGTGAGCCCGAGCTCCTCGCCCACGGTGGCCAGGATGTAGTCGCTCTTGGGGGCGATGCCGCCGATGAGGCGGGAGTAGCCCTGGCCGAGCCCGGAGCCGAGGATGCCGCCCGCGCCGAAGGTGTACATGGCCTGCGCGGTCTCGGTGACACCGCCGTCCTGCAGCTCCAGCGGGTTCAGCCAGTTGTGGACCCGGCTCTGGACGTGGGAGGCGAAGGAGGCGACGGCGACGGCGCCCACGGCGCTGAGGGTGAGGCCGAAGACAACCCAGCTGGTGCGCTCGGTGGCCACGTACAGCATGATCACGAAGAGGCCGAAGAAGAGCAGCGAGGTGCCGAGGTCGGTCTCGAAGATCAGGATCATCAGGCTGAGCGCCCAGATGACGATGATCGGTCCGAGGTCCCGGCCGCGGGGCAGGTACATGCCCATGAAGCGGCGGCTGGCGAGGGCGAGGGCGTCCCGCTTGACCATCAGGTAGCCGGCGAAGAAGACCGCGATGATGATCTTGGCGAACTCGCCCGGCTGGAGCGAGCCGACGCCCGGAATGGTGATCCAGATCCGGGCGCCGAAGCGGGCCGGGAAGAACATCGGCAGGATCAGCAGGATCAGCGCCACCACCATGGAGATGTAGGTGTAGCGCTGGAGCACCCGGTGGTCCTTGAGGAAGAACAGCACGCCGAGGAAGAGGGCGATGCCGAGGGTGGACCACATCAGCTGGCCGGGCGCCATCGCGCCGCCGAGCCGCGGGGTGGTGATGCTCGGCTCCAGGTCGAGCCGCCAGATCAGCACCAGGCCGAGGCCGTTGAGGAGGGTGGCGATCGGCAGCATCAGCGGGTCGGCGTACGGCGCGAACTTGCGCACCATGAAGTGGGCTATACCCGCCAGCAGGCCGAGGCCCGCGGCGTAGCCGAAGACCCCCGCGGGGACGGTGCCCTCCTTCGCCAGGCCCACGTTGACGTAGGCGAAGACGGGGATGAGCACGGCGAAGACGAGCAGCGCCAGCTCGGTGTTGCGCCGGCTCGGTGCGCCCATCGGCCCGATGGTGGTGGTGTTGGCTGAACTGCTCATGGCTGGCCCCCTACGGCTGCGTGCTGTCGCACTGCTTGGCCAGCCGTTGCTCTTCCTCCGAAAGGCTGGGGCCCGGCGACGGAGTGGCGGCCCTGCTGGCGTCGTTGTCCTGGTCCTCGGTGCCGGTCCGGTCGCCCGGGGCGCCGGCCTCCTTCTGCCGTTCCTCGGCTTCCTTCTCCTTGGCGGCCTGTTCCTCGGCGGCGGCCTGCTGTTCGGCCTTCTTGCGGCAGGCGGTGGCCTGCTTGCCGAGGTCGCCGACCTTGTCGCGGGCCTGCGAGAGGCTCGCGACCGCGATGGTCTCCTTGACCTGGTTGCGCTGGTAGACCGGAAGGTACTTGAGTTCGATCTCGGGGTGGTCCTCGTGGACCTTGTTGAGGCTGATCCAGGCGAGGTCCTGGCTGATCCCCTGGTAGAGCGCGACGTGCTCGCCCTCGGTGCCCACGTAGTACTGGGTCTGGGTCCAGCGGTATCCGGCGTAGAGGCCGCCGCCGAGGACGCCCAGCACGAGGACGAGCCCCAGGGATCTCTTGAGCCACTTGCCGCGCCGCGGCTTGCTCAGATCACCACCGGCGTAGTCGCCGTAGACGCCGTCACCGGGCGGGTCGCCGATCGGGTCGCCGCTGCCGGGCGGGCCGAAACCGCCCGCCGGGGCGCCGGGGTTCTGGCCCTGCTGGGGCACACCCCGGCCGAGGCCGGCCGCGCGCCCCGCCGGGGTCTGCATCGCGCCGTTGTCGCCGAGCTGCGCCTGGTTCTCGGCGACGGCGCCGACCACCACGGGGGTGTCGTTGAGCCGGCCGGAGAGGGTGTCGGTGCCGTCCACGTCGAGGACGTCGGCCACGATGCAGGTGATGTTGTCGGGGCCGCCGCCGCGCAGCGCGAGCTGGATGAGCTCCTGCACGGTCTCGTGCGGGCCCTGGTAGCCGGCGAGGGTGTCCTCCAGCGTCTGGTGGCTGACGACGCCGGAGAGCCCGTCGGAGCAGATGAGGTAGCGGTCGCCGGCCCGGACCTCGCGGATGGAGAGATCGGGCTCGACGTGGTCGCCGCTGCCCAGCGCGCGCATCAGCAGGGAGCGCTGCGGGTGGGTGGTGGCCTCCTCCTCGGTGATCCGGCCCTCGTCCACCAGCCGCTGGACCCAGGTGTGGTCCTGGGTGATCTGGGAGAGGACGCCGTCGCGGAGGAGGTAGGCGCGGGAGTCGCCGACGTGGACCAGGCCGAGGCGGCGGCCCGTCCACAGCAGCGCGGTGAGGGTGGTGCCCATGCCCTCCAGCTGCGGGTCCTCCTCCACCATCACGCGCAGCTGGTCGTTGGCGCGCTGCACGGCCGTGCCGAGGGAGGTGAGGACGTCCGAGCCGGGGACGTCGTCGTCGAGCTGGACGAGGGTGGAGATCACCTCGGAGCTGGCGACCTCGCCCGCCGCCTGGCCGCCCATGCCGTCGGCGATGGCGAGGAGGCGGGGGCCGGCGTAACCGGAGTCCTCGTTGCCCTCGCGGATCATGCCTTTGTGCGATCCGGCGGCGAAGCGCAGTGACAGACTCATGCGCACCTCGCCTGTCGGCTCCGGGTACATCCGCACGGTGCCCACCCTCCGGTCGGGAGCGCGCGGGAGTCCCCTGCCGGGACGGTCCCGGCGGCTGTGTCCGCCGGGGCGCGCTCGCTCCGCTCGCTCATTGTCTTACTACTTCCGCAGCTCGATGACGGTCTTGCCGATGCGGATCGGCGCACCCGGCGGAATCGGCGTCGGCGCGGTGAGTCGGTTCCGGTCGAGATAGGTGCCGTTGGTGGAGCCGAGGTCCTCGACGATCCACTGGCCGTCCCGGTCCGGGTAGATCCTGGCGTGCCGGCTGGAGGCGTAGTCGTCGTCGAGCACGATGGTCGAGTCGTGCGCCCGGCCGAGGCTGATGGTCTGCCCCTGCAGCGCGACGGTGGTGCCCGTCAACGTGCCCTCGGTGACGACGAGTTTGGTCGGGGCGCCACGCCGCTGCCGGCCCCCGCCGCGGCCGCCCGTCTGCTGGCGCGGGGGCTGCGGCGGACGTGCCGCCGGGGCCGCGCGGCCGGACTCGGCGCCGCGGCGTGCCGCGCGCTGCGTCACGCGGGTGCCGAACAGATCGCTGCGGATGACCTGTACGGCCACGATGACGAACAGCCACAGTACGGCGAGAAAACCCAGCCGCATGACCGTCAGGGTCAGCTCTGACATTGCCCCCGCTTCACCCTTCGGCTTGCCGGTAAACGATGGTGGTACTGCCCACGACGATTCGCGAGCCGTCGCGGAGCGTAGCGCGGGTGGTGTGCTGTCCGTCCACCACGATGCCGTTGGTCGACCCGAGATCCTGGATCACCGTGGGCGTCCCCGTCCGGATTTCGCAGTGCCGGCGGGAGACTCCGGGGTCGTCGATGCGGACGTCGGTCTCGGTGCTGCGGCCGAGGACCAGCGTCGGACGGGAGATCTGGTGGCGGGTGCCGTTGATCTCGATCCAGCGGCGGGTCTGCGCGCCGGGCAGCGGTGACGCGCCGGGCAGCCGCGACACCGGCGCCGGTCCGGGTGGAGGCCCGGGCGGGGGGCCGGGCGGCGGCGAGGACGGCATCGGCGGCGGACCGCCGGGCTGCGCCGGGTAGCCGCCGGGGTGCGGCGCCGCGGCGGGGCGGCGGCCGGCCGGGGCCTGGGACTCGCTGGAGGCGAGGGTGCGGCTGCGGACCCGGTACAGGCCGGTGTCGAGGTCCTCGGCCTTCTCCAGATGGACCTGGACCGAGCCCATGAAGGTGTAGCGCTGCTGCTTGGCGTAGTCGCGGACCATGCCGGACAGTTCGTCGCCCAGCTGGCCGGAGTACGGGCTGAGGCGCTCGAAGTCCGGTGCGCTCAGCTCGACGATGAAGTCATTGGGCACGACCGTCCGCTCGCGGTTCCAGATGGTCGCGTTGTTGTCGCACTCGCGCTGGAGCGCGCCGGCGATCTCGACCGGCTGCACCTCGGACTTGAACACCTTGGCGAAGGTGCCGTTCACGAGACCCTCGAGACGCTGCTCGAAGCGCTTCAGTACTCCCACTGGGCACCTCCTTCCCTGACCCGTGCCGCAACCCGCCGCTGGTACTGCCTACTGATCGTATCCACGAGCCGCAAACACGACTGGTTCCACATCCCGCCCCTGCCTGTCAGTGTCGCCGCTCACAGGATCGTAGAGGCGGCTGCCAACAGTGTCCCGCAACCTGCGGGGTGCTCGGGCGGTCGGGGGCGGGAAAGCGGAGCTCCGGGAGAAGATCGCCGGGACGGATGGGGAGAGAGCGGACGCACGGGGCGGGGAACGCGGCACCGGCGCGGGCCCTGCGCCGGGTCGCGCGGGGGCGCCGGAACGCATGTGAAGTCACCCTGGCCGGCGTGCTAATCTTCTGGATGTCGGAAGGCGCTCACACACCACCGGCCCGAGAGGGTCCGGGAGATGTGAGAGAATCGTTCGGCAGCACCCATGCGCGGGTGGCGGAATAGGCAGACGCGCTGGATTCAGGTTCCAGTGCCCGAAAGGGCGTGGGGGTTCAACTCCCCCCTCGCGCACGCATGAGGTAACGGGAACGGGCCTCTTCGAGTGACACATGTCGCTCGGGGAGGCCCGTTTCGTGTTGCCGGGCCGGGCCGGGGCCGGGCCGCTACGGACGCTGAACCGCGGCGCAGGGCGGGAGACCGGTCCGCGCACCCGCCTCACCTGCCCGGTCTCGGCGGGGATCTTCGCCGCGCACTGAGCACGATCCTCTTCCGGACGGGGGTGACCGGCCCGCGGTGGGCCGCCCGCCGGACCGTGCGGTCCGCCGCGGTCAGCCGGCCGCGCGGCTCACCACCGCGGGCTCGCGGGCGAGGAGCGCGGTGAGCGCCGCGGCGGCGGGGATGACGGTGAGCACGACGAGCGCGGTGCCGTATCCGCCCGTCAGATCGTGGCCCAGGGAGATGGCGAGCGGTCCGAAGGCGCTCGCGGCGATGGTGAGGGTGTGGGCGCTGCCGCGGATGGCACCGAGATGGGCGGTGCCGAAGTAGCGCGGGTAGGCGGCGGATTCGATCACCCGCAGGAGGCCGCCCGACGCCCCCAGGAGCAGCCCGTAGCCGATCGCCGTCCACCCGGGCTCCACGTACCGCGCGGAGAGCACGGCGCCGGCGAGGACCGCCATGGCGCCGGCGAGGACGGCTCTGGGCGGCAGGCGGTCCACGAGGGCCCCGGCGGCGAGCGTGGCCAGCAGGGCCGCGGCCGTCTGCGGCAGGAAGTTGGCGGCGGCTTCGACGGGGGTGAGCCCGCGTTCGCCGAGCAGGGCGATCTGGTGGAAGTTCAGGCCGGTGGTGAGCATGCTGCTGGCGGACAGACCGGCCGCCACGGCCCAGAACATCCCGGTGCGCAGGGCCCGGCGCAGGGGCACACCGGCGGGCGGGCCCCCGGTGTCCGCTCCGGGGGCCGGGGGGATGCCGTCGACGTGCTGGCCGAGGTCGGCGGGCCGGTTGCGGATGCCGAACAGGGCGAGGGGAAGGACGATGAGCCAGACGGCGATGCCCTCGATCGCCCACGCCTGGCGCCAGCCGTACCCGTGGATCAGCCGCTCCACCAGGACCGGGGCGAGGGAGATGCCCGCCGCGCCGACGGCGCTGGTGATGCCGAGGGCCATGCCGCGGCGCTTGTCGAACCAGTAGGCGACGGTCGTCGTGGCCACGAGGGAGAGAGCGCCCTGGCCGGTCATGCGGACGCCGACGAACCCGGCGGTCAGCCCGGTGAGGCCGGTGACGAAGGACAGGCCGAGGAGCACCGCACCGAAGACGGCGCCGACGGCGGCGATCACCCGCCGGGGGCCGTACCGGTCGATCGCGCGGCCCACCAGTGGCATCGCGCAGGCGCCGATGAGCGTGCCGGTGAGGTAGGCCGTGGACACCTCGGTGCGGCTGATGCCGAGACCGGTGATGAGCGGGTCGATGAAGACGGAGATGCCGGCGGTCTGGCCGGGGGCCGTCATCGCCATGGCGAGCGCCGAGTAGGCGACGATCCGCCAGCCGTGGAACGGCTTGCCGGTCGTGGCGGGGGCGTGCGCCGGGGCGTCCGGACGGGCTTGTTCCGCGGGCCGGTTCAGGGGTCCTCCTCACGAGAGCCGTGCCTCCCGGCGGCCGGGGGCGCCGGGAGGATGTCCGCACCCCATCAGACCTTATTCCGAGGGACCACGGGCCCGGCCGGGACCGTCGTCGGCGGCCTGTCCCGGCCCGCCGGGAGGCGGCGGGCCGGGACTGCGGGGTCAGTGCCCGGCGGTGAGCTGGCCGGCGAGCTTGGTGTGCATCTCGGCGCTGGGCTTGTTCAGGCCGACGATGGTGACCTTCTTGCCGCGCTGGGCGTACTTGGTCTCGATGGCGTCCAGGGCGGCGACGGAGGAGGCGTCCCAGATGTGGGCGTCGGTGAGGTCGATGACGACGTCGTCCGGGTCGTCCTTGTAGTCGAACTGGTAGACGAGGTCGTTGGAGGAGGCGAAGAACAGCTCGCCGGTGACCGCGTAGACCACCTGGTTGCCGTCGGGGTCGACCACGCCGGAGACCTCGGCGAGGTGGGCGACGCGCTTGGCGAAGATCACCAACGCGGTGACGCAGCCGACGATCACGCCGATGGCGAGGTTGTGGGTGATGACGACCACGGCGACGGTCGCGGCCATGACGACGGTCTCGCCCAGCGGCATCCGCTTCAGCGTCCCGGGCTGGACGGAGTGCCAGTCGAAGGTGGCGGCCGAGACGAGGATCATCACGGCGACCAGGGCGGCCATCGGGATGTCGGAGACGACGGGCCCGAAGACCACGACCAGGACCAGCAGGAACATGCCGGCCAGGAAGGTGGACAGCCGGGTGCGGGCCCCGGAGGTCTTCACGTTGATCATCGTCTGGCCGATCATGGCGCAGCCGCCCATGCCGCCGAAGAAGCCGGTGACGACGTTGGCGACGCCCTGGCCGATGGACTCCCGGGTCTTGTTGGAGTGGGTGTCGGTGATGTCGTCGACCAGCTTGGCGGTCATCAGTGACTCCATCAGGCCGACCAGCGCGAAGGCGAGGGAGTACGGGGCGATGACGGTGAGCGTCTCCAGCGTCAGCGGCACCTCGGGCAGGCCGGGGACCGGCAGCGAGGACGGCAGCTCGCCCTTGTCGCCGACCGTCGGGACGGCCAGGCCGGCGCCGATGGTGATCAGCGTCAGGATGACGATGGAGACGAGCGGGGCCGGGACCGCCTTCGTCAGCCGCGGGAAGAGCACCATCAGCGCAAGGCCCCCGGTGACCAGCGGGTAGACGGCCCAGGGCACGTTCCGCAGCTCGGGGACCTGGGCCAGGAAGATCAGGATCGCGAGGGCGTTGACGAAGCCGACCATCACCGAGCGCGGAACGAAGCGCATCAGCTTGGCCACGCCCACCGCGCCCAGGGCGATCTGCATGAGGCCGCCGAGGATCACCGCGGCGATCAGGTGCCCCAGGCCGTACTCGTGGTTGAGCGGTGCGATGACCAGCGCGATCGCACCGGTCGCCGCCGAGATCATGGCCTTCCGGCCGCCCACGACGGAGATCACCACGGCCATGGTGAAGGAGGCGAACAGGCCGATGGCGGGGTCGACTCCGGCGATGATCGAGAAGGAGATGGCCTCCGGGATCAGGGCCAGGGCGACCACGAGGCCGGCCAGCACCTCGGTGCGGAACACCTTCGGGGAGGCGAGCCAGTCGGGCCGGGACAAGCGGAACTTGGGCACTGCGGACAGCGAGAAGGACATGCAACCGTTTCTGTTCGGGCGCAGACGTCCAACCGCTGGATGCCCACGCGTGCTCTGCTCCGCACCCGGTGCGGAATCCCGGCGGCCCGGCCTCGACGGGGGCCCTGCCGGTAGGGGGTGGCGGCCGTGGTGGCCGCCGGTCGGGCATCATTGCCCGGAAGTCTGCGGATGCCGGCGGGGCCCGGTCGGGGCCGCAGTCCGGCGGTGGGGCCCGGGCCGCAGCTGTACAGCGCGGGCGTCCACGTCGAAACCCTACCCTGACGTGAGGGCAGGGTGCGCATCGGAACTGTGAAATGCAGGCAAACAAGCGCTCGGATCATGTGATTCCAGACACGTGGGCTGGATCGATGCGAACGTTCGAAGCGGTGGAACGGCAGAGGGAGCAGGCGCGGCGATGACGGAGCGGCAGATGCAGATCGGCGAGGTGGCCGAGCGGACCGGCTTGTCACTCCGCACGATCCGCCACTACGAGGACGTCGGTCTGGTCAGCCCCTCCGCCCGCAGCAAGGGCGGCTTCCGCCTCTACACCGACGCCGACGTCGAACGCCTCATGGTCGTCCGCCGGATGAAGCCGCTGGACTTCTCCCTGGAGGAGATGCGGGACCTGCTGGAGATCACCGACCGCCTCTCGGGCGACGGAGATCCGCCGGCGGGCGGGGAGCGGGAACGGCTGCGCGAGCGGCTGGACGCGTACCGCAAGGTCGCCGACGCCCGCTGCGAGACCCTGCGCGCCCAGCTGATGGCCGCCGAGGACTTCGCCGCCACGCTGCGCCGGCGGCTGGACGCGGACGGCTGAACGGCACGGCGCGCAGGCGCCCACGGGCCCTCAAAGGGTGTGCCCGACGGTCCCGCACGGCCGGCGTCGCCGCGCCTCAGCGGCGCCCGTTCCGCCGCTGCCGGCGGGGGTCTACTGGTGGGCGGCCAGCAGGGGTTCCAGCCGGGCGTCGGGGAAGGCGCGACGGAAGGAGTTGGCCTGCCAGCGGTCCTGGAAGAGGGCCAGGTGCGCGTGGTCGCGGATCCTGGTCAGGGCCTCGCCGCGGGCCAGCCGGGAACCGTTGAGCGCTTCGGCCCCTTCGGCGTCGGTGGCCCTGGCCACGTGGTACGGGAGCGGCTCCAGCCGTACGGGGGCGGAGAACTCCCCGGCCATGCGGGCGGAGACCACGTCGAACTGCATGGGTCCCACGGCCGCCAGGACGGGTGCCTGGTCGCCGCGGAGCTCGGACACCAGGACCTGCACCACGCCCTCCTCGTCCAGCTGTGCGATACCGCGCCGGAACTGCTTGGAGCGGCTGATGTCGGCCGGACGGGCGACCGCGAAGTGCTCGGGCGCGAAGGTGGGCATGGCCGGGAACACCGCGGGCGGGCCGGCGTAGAGGGTGTCGCCGACGCGCAGCGCCGCGGCGTTGACCAGGCCGACGACGTCGCCCGGGTAGGCGGTGTCGACCATGGAACGGTCCTGGCCGAAGACGCTGTGCGCGTACTTGGTCGCGAACGGCTTGCCGGAGGCGGCGCGGGTGACGGTCGCCCCCCGTTCGAACACCCCGGAGCAGACCCGCAGGAACGCGATCCGGTCCCGGTGCGCGGGGTCCATGTTGGCCTGCACCTTGAAGACCAGGCCGGAGAACGGGGCGTCGACCGGGCGGGTGCCGCCGCCCTCCAGCTCGCGGGGTCCGGGCGGCGGCGCGTAGTCGACGAGGGCGTCGAGCAGCAGCCGTACCCCGATGTTGGAGATCGCGGCGCCGAAGAAGACCGGGGTGGACTTCCCCGCCAGGAAGGACTCGCGGTCGAACCCGGCCCCGTCCGCCTGCAGCAACTCCAGCTCCTCGACCGCCTGTTCCCAGTCCGGACCTTCCGCGGAGGCGGCCTCGGCGGCGGAGACCGGCTCCTCCAGCGCCTCCTTGGACCCGCCCGGGGTGCGGGTGTAGCGCAGCATGCGCTCGGGTTCACGGACGTCCACGAGCCCGCGCAGATGGCCGGCGATGCCCACCGGCCAGGTCACCGGAGTGGGACGGAGCCCGAACTCCCGCTCGATCTCGTCCAGCAGCTCCAGGGCCTCCCGGCCGGGCCGGTCCCACTTGTTGACGAAGGTGATGACCGGGATGCGGCGGTGCCGGCAGACGTCGAACAGCTTGCGGGTCTGCTCCTCCAGGCCCTTGGCCGCGTCGATGAGCATCACCGCACAGTCCACCGCGGCCAGCACCCGGTAGGTGTCCTCGGAGAAGTCCGCGTGCCCGGGGGTGTCCAGCAGGTTCAGCACACACCCGCGGTGGGCGAACTGCAGCACCGCGGAGGTCACGGAGATCCCGCGGGCCTTCTCCATCTCCATCCAGTCCGAGGCCACCCCGCGCCGCCCCGCCTTGCCGTGCACCGCGCCCGCCTCGGTGATCGCGTGCGCGTGCAGGGCCAGCGCCTCGGTCAGCGTCGACTTGCCCGCGTCCGGATGGCTGATCACGGCGAAGGTCCGCCGCCGGGCCGCCTCACCCGCCGCCCACTGCGCGGCCGCGTTCACCGGACCGCCTTCCGGGACGCCGCCGAGGCGGCCGGCGGCCGCGAGAGATGCCCGTGCAGGGAACCGGCGAAGTCCTCCGCCGCCCTCAGCTCACCGCGCAGGTCCTCGCACCGCGCATCGGCCCTCTCCCAGTACTTCCGCAAGATCGTCACCAGTTCCTCGTGTGCCTGTTCCCCGGTCGTCCGCAGCGGTCCGCCGGTGTCCGGCAACCGCTCCAGCGCGTTTAGCAGCGTCCGCACATCCTCCAGGCAGAAGCCGAGCGGACGCATCCGCCGCACCAGCGCCGGCCGCCGCACCTCCGCCTCGGTGTAGAGACGGACCCCCCCAGGCTGCGCTCGCCGGGGGCCACCACCCCGGCCTCGCATCGCCCGCCCGGCACGCTTGCCGACCGCGAATCTACCCTGACGTTAGGGTAGGTTGGCAATCGCTGAAACGAGGGTGGCCCCACAGGCCGCCGTCGTCGTCGGGCGGCGCCGCCCCTCCCTCCGTGGGAGCGGCGCCGCTCATGCCGCGTCCCTCCGGCCGTCCGGCCGAACGCCCCACGCCGGCAGGGGAGTTGCCGTCCTCGTCGGCGTGGCGGCCGCGCTTGCGCGGAGGGCCGGGACGGAGACCGCACGGGCCCGCCCGGCATGCCGCGGTGCCCGCCTCCCCGTCCGCCGCGGCGGCCGCGCACCCCGGCCTTACCCGATCGGGCGGTGCCCGGTCGCCCGAGCGGTGGGGGCGGGGAGCCGCCTGCCGGACTCTCCGGTAGCGTCAGGATAATGAGTCATCCCCATCCCGAATTGAAAGCCGCTCCTCCGCTGCCCGACGGCGGGCTGAGGGTGGTCGCTCTGGGCGGCCTGGGCGAGATCGGCCGCAACATGACGGTCTTCGAGCACGCCGGCAAGCTGCTCGTCGTCGACTGCGGTGTGCTCTTCCCCGAGGAGCACCAGCCCGGGGTGGACGTGATCCTCCCCGACTTCACCTCGATCCGGGACCGGCTGGACGACATCGTGGCGATCGTGCTGACCCACGGGCACGAGGACCACATCGGCGGTGTGCCGTATCTGCTCCGCGAGCGGGCGGACATCCCCGTCGTGGGCTCCAAGCTGACGCTGGCGTTCCTGGAGGCCAAGCTCAAGGAGCACGGCATCAGGCCCCGCACGGTGCGGGTCCGCGAGGGCGACCGCCGGGGCTTCGGCCCGTTCGACTGCGAGTTCGTCGCGGTCAACCACTCCATCCCCGACGGCCTGGCCGTGGCGATCCGCACCGGCGCGGGACTGGTGCTGCACACCGGCGACTTCAAGATGGACCAGTTCCCGCTGGACGAGCGCATCACCGACCTGCGGGCCTTCGCGCGGCTGGGTGAGGAGGGCGTCGACCTCTTCCTCACCGACTCCACCAACGCCGAGGTGCCCGGCTTCACCACCTCCGAGCAGGAGCTGAACCCCGCGATCGAGCAGGTGCTGCGCACCGCGCCGCGGCGGGTCATCGTCTCCAGCTTCGCCAGCCATGTGCACCGCATCCAGCAGGTGCTGGACGCGGCGCACCAGCACGGCCGGAAGGTCGCCTTCGTGGGCCGGTCGATGGTCCGCAACATGGGCATCGCCCGGGACCTGGGCTATCTGAAGGTCCCGCAGGGGCTGGTGGTGCCGGTGAAGGAGCTGGAGAAGCTGCCACCCAGCAAGATCGCGCTGGTGTGCACCGGTTCGCAGGGCGAGCCGATGGCCGCGCTGTCGCGGATGGCCAACCGCGACCACATGATCCGGATCGGCGAGGGCGACACCGTGCTGCTGGCCAGCTCCCTCATCCCGGGCAACGAGAACGCCATCTACCGGGTGATCAACGGGCTGACCCGGTGGGGCGCCAACGTCGTCCACAAGGGCAACGCGAAGGTGCACGTCTCGGGGCACGCCAGCGCCGGTGAGCTCGTGTACTGCTACAACATCGTCAAGCCCCGGAACGTCATGCCCGTGCACGGGGAGTGGCGCCATCTGCGGGCCAACGCCGAGCTGGCCGTCCGCACCGGGGTCGACCCCGACCGTGTGGTCATCGCCGAGGACGGCGTGGTCGTCGACCTGGTGGACGGGCGGGCCGCCATCACCGGCAAGGTGCCGGCCGGGAACATCTACGTGGACGGCATGGAGGTCGGCGGAGCCACCGAGGCCTCCCTCAAGGACCGGGTCACGCTGGCCGAGGAGGGCGTCGTGACCGTGGTGGCCATCGTCGACGCCGACACCGGAGCCCTGGCGGAGACCCCCGATTTCCTCGCCCGCGGTTTCGTCCACGACGACACCACGTTCGAGCCGGTCGTCCCCGTCATCGAGAAGACGCTGGCGAAGGCGGCGGAGGAAGGGGTCGGAGAGGCCCACCAGCTCGAACAGCTCATCGCCCGCGCCGTGGCCTCCTGGGCGTTCCGCACCTACCGCCGCAAGCCCCTCATCATTCCCGTCGTCATCGACGCCTGACGCCTGACGCCCGGCTGCCGGCCGGCCGGGCGGGCCCGTCCGGTCCCGCGGCCGGCCGGGTGTGGGGCGGGCTTGCGGCCTCGGTCCGGCCTCCCGTGTGCCCTATGGGGGGAATTACCCCTACAGGGTGGGGGTAATTGGTCCCGGGTCACGGCCCCCACCGGCTCATGCGGGTGGCCGGGAGAAGAGGCAGTCTGGAGGGTGAGGGCGGTGGACGGCCCGGGCGGCCGGCCCGTGTTCGCGGCCCGGGATCCGAAGGGCGTGAGAGATCATGATGTTCTGGTACGACCACGATGTCAGCGGCTGGGGCTGGTTCGCGATGTCCGCCGGGATGATCCTCTTCTGGGTGCTGATCATCACCGGTGCGGTGATGCTCTTCCGTGCGCTGGGCAGCCGGTCGGAGCAGCCGCAGCGGTCCGTTCCCCCGTCGCCGGAGCAGGTCCTCGCCGATCGGTTCGCACGGGGCGAGATCGACGACGAGGAGTACCGGCGGCGTCTGGACACGCTCCACTCCGCCGGGCCGCCCCGGAGCTGAACGGCCGGCGGCCCGCGGCGGGCCTGTGCGCCCGCCGCGGGCCGCCGTGATGCCGACGCTCCGGGTTACGCGGCCGTGGTGACCGCCACCGGGGCCTCGGCTCCGGCCGTCGCGCAGTCCGGGCAGAGGACCCGGCGCTCGGTGCCGTACAGCGCCGGGCCGGTGATCGGGCCGCGGCGGACGCGCTGGAGTCCGATCCGGGTGTGCTCCCGGCAGACTCCGGTGCCGCAGGTGTGGCAGAGGCCGGTGGCCGGGGCGGTGTCCCCGTGCAGGGTGCAGGTGAGGCAGTTCATGACAGCTTTCCTTCCGGGCCGGCGGCCGGTACGGGGGAAGCGAACCGGTTGCGCCAGGCCAGTGACACGTAGACGAGGCCGATGAGGACGGGGACCTCGATCAGGGGGCCGACGACGCCGGAGAGCGCCTGGCCGGAGGTGACGCCGAAGGTCGCGATGGCGACAGCGATGGCGAGCTCGAAGTTGTTCCCGGCGGCCGTGAACGCCAGGGTCGCGGAGCGGGCGTAGGGCAGGCCGATGGCCTTCCCGAGGGCGAAGCTGCCGAACCACATCACCGCGAAGTAGACGAGCAGGGGGAGGGCGATGCGGGCGACGTCCAGCGGCTGGGAGGTGATCGTCTTCCCCTGCAGGGCGAAGAGGACCACGATGGTGAAGAGCAGGCCGTAGAGGGCCCAGGGGCCGATCTTCGGGAGCACCTTCGCCTCGTAGGACTCGCGGCCCATCCGCTGTTCGCCGATGCGGCGGGTGAGGAAGCCGGCGATGAGCGGGATGCCCAGGAAGATGACGACGTTGAGGGCGATCTCCCACATGGAGATGTCGAGGCGGCTGCCGTCGCCGAGGCCGAGCCAGCCGGGGAGCAGGTCGAGGTAGAACCAGCCGAGCAGGCCGAAGGCCAGGACCTGGAAGACGGAGTTGAGGGCGACGAGGACGGCGCCGGCCTCGCGGTCGCCGCAGGCCAGGTCGTTCCAGATGATGACCATGGCGATACAGCGGGCCAGGCCGACGATGATCAGCCCGGTGCGGTACTCGGGCAGGTCGGGCAGGAAGATCCAGGCGAGGGCGAACATCACGGCCGGGCCGACGACCCAGTTGATCACCAGCGAGGAGATCATCAGCCGCTTGTCGCCGGTGACGGCGTCCAGCTTGTCGTAGCGGACCTTGGCCAGGACCGGATACATCATGATCAGGAGGCCGAGCGCGATGGGCAGCGAGATGCCGCCGATCTCCACCGCGGCCAGGGCGTCGTTCATTCCGGGGACCAGCCGGCCCAGCCCGAGCCCCGCGGCCATGGCGATCAGGATCCACACCGCGAGGAAGCGGTCGAGCGTGGAGAGCTTCGCGACGACGGAGGAGCCGGGGTCCTCCGCGGTCGTCGCGGGAGGCGGGTCGGTGCGGGTCACGGGCAGGACCTCTTCGTGTCGGTGGCCTGGGTGGCGCGGGCGGAGCGGGCCAGCTCGGCGAAGGAGCCGGCCAGGGCTTCGATGACGTCGGGCCGCAGCTTGTAGTACGTGTAGCGGCCGCAGGGCTCGGTCTCGACGACCCCGGCCTCACGGAGCACGCGGAGGTGGTTGGAGAGGTTCGTCTGGCGGGCGCCGGTCTCCTGGACCAGATGCGTGGTGCACAGCGTCTCGCTCGCGAGCAGCGTCACGATTCTCAGCCTGAGCGGGTCCGCGAGCACCCGGATCAGTTCAGTGTCGACTGACGTCATCATGGGCTGATACTCTCACATCAGCGACGGATGATGCCAGTGGCCTCGGGCCCTCTTCGCCGCGCCTGTGTGCTCCCGCACGGTCCGCCCCTACGCAAGAGAGAACCCGTGATGACCGAGAAGCCCTCCGTGCTCTTCGTCTGCGTCCACAACGCCGGCCGCTCCCAGATGGCCGCGGCCTGGCTGACCCACCTCGCGGGCGACCGCGTCGAGGTCCGCTCCGCCGGTTCGGCCCCCGCCGACCGGGTCAACCCCGCCGCCGTCGAGGCCATGCGCGAGGTGGGTGTCGACATGTCCGCGGAGGTGCCCAAGGTGCTGACCGTGGACGCCGTGCGGGCCTCCGATGTCGTGATCACCATGGGCTGCGGCGACACCTGCCCCGTCTTCCCCGGCAAGCGCTACCTGGACTGGAAGCTGGACGACCCGGCCGGACAGGGCGTCGACGCCGTACGGCCCATCCGCGACGAGATCAGGACCCGGATCGAGGGCCTGATCGAGGAGATCGCCCCGGGGCCGACGGCCTGAGCGCCCTCGGCGGCCCGAGCGGACCGCACGCCGGGGGTCCGCCGGACCCCCGGCATCGGAATCTTCGGGGCCGGCACTCGTGCGGGTGCCGGCCCGGGGGCGGTCCGGGGGCCGTGGAGCCGGGCGGCCGGTGTCAGCCGCAGCAGGAGCCGCCGGCGGTGGTCTCCGGAGTGCTCCGTACGCCGGGGACCGCGGGAGCGTCCGCGGGCTTGACCGCCCGGACGATGGCGGACCGCATGCCCTCGGCGACCTCGTGCGCCGGCGTGATCCCGATCTCGCCGAACCCGGCCGCCTCCAGGCCGGCGCGGTACTCGGCGTAGGACAGCGCCCCGGCGATGCAGCCCACGTAGTCGCCGCGCTCCGCGCGCTGCGCGGGGGTGAGGTGGTCCTCGGCCACCACGTCCGAGATGCCGATGCGGCCGCCGGGCCTCAGGACGCGGAACATCTCGGCGAAGACGGCGGCCTTGTCCACGGACAGGTTGATCACGCAGTTGGAGATCACGACGTCGATGGTGCCGGCGGGCAGCGGGATGGACTCGATGGTGCCCTTGAGGAATTCGGCGTTGCGGGCACCGGCCTTCTCCGCGTTGGCCAGCGCGAGGGCCAGCATCTCCTCGGTCATGTCCAGGCCGTAGGCCTTGCCCTCCGGTCCGACCCGGCGGGCGGAGAGCAGGACGTCGATGCCGCCGCCCGAGCCGAGGTCGAGCACCCGTTCGCCCGCGCGCAGTTCGGCGACGGCGAGCGGGTTGCCGCAGCCGAGGGAGGCCGCCACGGCGTCCTCGGGGAGCTCCGAGAGGTCCTCGTCGCCGTAGGGGCGGGCGCCGAAGCTCTCGTCGATCTCCGGGGACCCGGATCCGCAGCACGCGGTCCCGCCCCGGGTCACCTGGAGTGCGGCGGCGGCGTATCCGGCGCGGACGGTCTCGCGCAGCTCGGACTGGTCGTTCATGAGGACTCTCCTGGGATCGATCCTGCATTGACGGTTGTGGAATCAAGAGTGATGCTTGAATCGAAGAACGTCAACATAGAAGTGTGTCGAATCAGAACACCGAACCGGGATCCGCCGCTCTCCCGGGTTGTCCCCCGGGGCACCCGCAGGGCCGGCCGGCGGTGCCCCCGGGGACGACTTTCGTTGCGCGCGGCCGCGACGAAAGGCGGTGCCGCCGGGGCACCGGCCTGCCTAGGTTGGGCCCGTGGAAGCACGGGAGGATGTACGGGAGAGGGCGCGCGAGCTCCGGGGGCGGCTGTTCCCCCGGGCCGACTGGCCGGGCAGGCGTATCGCCGGGGAGCTGGTGCTGGCCGCGCTGCTGGCACTGTCCGCGGCCGGGATGGAGGCGCTGGGGGACGGCGGCGGGTTCCGCGCGGCGGCCACCGCACTGGCGGTGGCCGTGCTGTCACTGCTGCGGCGGGCGCTCCCGGCGACGGTGCTGGTGGTCACCGCGGCCGGATCCGGTCTGGTGGACGGTTTCGCGCTGCTGCTGATGGCCGCGGGCTGGTCCGCGGGGCGGCGGATCACCGGGGCGGGCCGGGCCCTGGCGGCGTTCGCCGCGGCGCTGGTCCTCAGCTCGGGGCTGGGGGTGCTGAGGGAGTACCCGGGGTTCGGGCCGGAGCTGCCGGCCCTGGTCGTCTTCTCCGCCGCCTTCTTCCTGGCGACGACGGTGGTGCCCGGTCTCGCCAGCCGCCACTGGTCGCAGCGCCGCACCCTGCTGCACACCCTGCGTGAGCACAACGCCCACCTGCTGCGCGAGCGCGCCATGGTCGTACGGCAGGCGCGGCTGCGGGAGCGGCAGCGCATCGCCCAGGACATGCACGACAGCCTCGGCCACCAGCTCGCGCTGATCGCCGTCCACACCGGGGCGCTGGAGGTGGACCGCGAACTGACGGGACGGCAGCGCGAGGCGGTGGGCGTGCTGCGCGAGGCGTCGGTGGCGGCGATGCACGAACTGCGCGAGGCCGTGGGCATCCTGCGGGACGGCACGGAGGGCCCGGAACCGGCCGGTGACGCGCGGCCGGCGGCCCGGGGCGTGGCGGGCGTCGAGGGGCTCGTCGAGGCGTCGCGGAGCGCCGGGACACCGGTCGAACTGGTGTGCTCCGGTGAGCCGCGGGACCTGCCGCCGGCCGCCGGGCACGCGGCGTACCGGATCGCGCAGGAGGGGCTGACGAACGCGCACAAGCACGCGCCGGGCGCGCCGATCACCGTGCAACTGCGGTACGAGCCGGACTCGCTCGTGGTCGAGGTCGCCAACGGCCCGGCCGCGGTGCCGGCCGCCCGGCCCGTCCCTGTTCCCGCTTCCGTTCCCGCCTCCGTTCCCGCTTCTGTTCCCGCGGCCGTCGGCGCCGCGGTGGGCGGGCGCGGCGGCCGCGGTGACGGTGCGGCGGCCGGCGCGGCCGTCCGGGCGGCGGTTCCGGTCGGCAGTGAGGTGAGCGGCGGGCAGGGGCTCCCCGGGCTGCGCGAACGGGCCCGGCTGGTCGGCGGCATGGTGCACGCCGGCCCGGTGGACGGCGGCGGCTTCCGGCTGGCGGGCGTGCTGCCGTACGGGCCGGAGCAGGGAGGGGCGCGGGAACGCCCCGGGAGCGCCGGGGAGGACCGCTACGGTGCGGCGGGCCCGTACGGCACCGAGGGCGCCGCCGAGCTCCACGGGCCGGGCGGCGCGGCCGGGCTGGACGTCCTCCCCGTTCCGGGCGCCGTGAGCGGGGATCCCCCGGACCCCTGGGCGTACCGGCCGCAGGGCGGGCCCGGCGCGGTCCGCGGCAGCAGGTCCGGGGGCGTGGCCACCGGCTGCGGGATCGCCGTGCTGGTGCTGCTGGTGGTGGTGGCCCTCCTCGGCTGGGGGGCCGTGACGCTGTTCCGGTCGATGGATGCGTCGATGATCACGCCCAAGGTCTACCAGTCGGTGCGGGTCGGGGACTCCGAGGCCGAGGTGCGCAAGAAGCTGCCGGAGGGGCGTTCGTGGCTGACGGACGGACTGGCGGAGCAGGGGCCACCGCGGCCGGAGGGTTCCCGCTGCCTGGCGCTGCTGTCCACCGAGACCTCGGCGGACTGGGATGTCGATCCGGCGTTCCGCTTCTGCTTCCGGGACGGAAAACTGGTGCAGAAGCGGTCCTACGACGGCCGGCTGTAGCCGGCCCGTCCGCGCGGGCCGCTGCGCCCGGTCTCCCGTGCTCCGCTCCGCCCGGCTCGGGTGAGGGTGTTCCCCGCACGTCACCGGGCGTGGAGCCCCGGGGGCTCCACCGGAGGAAACGGCCGTCGGACAGGAGAGCTGTGATCAAGGTCCTCGTCGTGGACGACGAGCCGCTCATCAGGGCGGGCATCAGAATGATCCTCACCTCGGACCAGGACATCGACGTCGTGGCCGAGGCGGGCAACGGCCGGGAGGCGGTCGAACTGGCCCGCGCGCACGGCGTCGACGTCGTGCTGCTGGACCTCCAGATGCCGGTGATGGACGGGCTGTCGGCCCTACCGGAGCTGCGGCGGGCCGCCCCGGACGCGCGGGTGCTCGTGCTCACCACCTTCGGCGAGCGGGAGAACGTCCTGCGGACGCTGGGGACGGGCGGGGCCGGGTTCCTGCTGAAGGACTCGGCTCCCGGGGAGCTGATCCGGGCGGTACGGGCGGCGGCCGCGGGGGACGCCTATCTGTCGCCCGCGGCGACGCGGCATGTCGTCGACTCGCTGGCGTCGGGGGGAGCGGGCCGCGCGTCGGCACGGGCGGAGGAGGCGCGCCGCCGCCTGGAGACGCTGACCGCGCGGGAGCGCGAGGTGCTGGCCCTGCTGGGCGAGGGACTCTCGAACGCGGACGCGGGCGCGCGGATCCATATGAGCGAGGCGACGGTGAAGACCTACGTCAGCCGCATCCTGGCGAAGCTGGACTGCGGGAACCGGGTCCAGGCGGCGCTGCTGGCACGGGACGCGGGGCTGGGGGCCTGAGGCACGCACGGGGCAGGGGCCGGGGAGGAAGGGGGGCGGGGACGGGCCGGCACCGGGAGCGGCCGGGACGGCGGGGCAGCCGGGGCCGCGCATCCGGGGGGATGAAGGCCGGTGCACAGGTGGGACCGGGGCCGGGAGCCCTGTGGAGGAGTTGTCCACAGGGGAGTGCCCGGTGCCGGTGGCCGGGGGTACGGTCGTGGGCAGTCGAGGGCGGGCCGCCGTATCGGACGGCGGCCGCGGCGGCGGGGGAGGCGACAGGACATGGCGGAGACGGGAGCCGGCGGGCCGGTGGAGACGCGGGCGCCGGTGGAGACGCGGCCCGGCGGGGAGCCGGGCCCGGGCGGGGCCGGGGCGCACCGTCCGGCGGCCGGACCGGGGCGGAGCGCTGCCGGGCCGGGGCCCGGCGGCGCGGGGCGGGCGCGACCGGACCACCGGATCCCGGCGGTGCCGGGCTTCGCCCCCCGGCCGGCGGATTTCGCGGTCTCCCCCAAGCGGCTGGGCAAGGAACTGCGGCAGCGGGTGCCGCGGTCCGCGCACGGCGGGCTGAGCACGGCACCGGACCGGCCGGGCGCGGTCCGCGCGGTCGAGGAGTCCAACACCGGCCGGCTGCCGGAGCTCACCCCGATCCGGGTCGGCCGGATGGCCGCGAGCCCCTTCGCCTTTCTGCGCGGCTCCGCCGGGCTGATGGCCTACGACCTGGTGGGCACGGCGGTCAGCGGGATCGGCGCCCAGCTGTGCGGGGATGCCCACGCGGCCAACTTCGGGCTGTACGGCGACGCCCGGGGCGGACTGGTCATCGACATCAACGACTTCGACGAGACGGCGTACGGCCCCTGGGAGTGGGATCTCAAGCGGCTCGCCGCCTCGCTGGTGCTGGCGGGCCGGCAGAGCGGCGCCGCCGAGGACAGCTGCCGCGCCGCCGCCTGCGACGCCGCCGGCGCCTACCGGCGGACCATGCGGCTGCTGGCGAAGCTCCCGGTGCTGGACGCCTGGAACGCCATCGCCGACGAGGAGCTCGTCTCGCACACCGACGCCCACGATCTGCTGGGCACGCTGGGGCGCGTCGCGGAGAAGGCGCGGCGCAACACGAGCGCGCGGTTCGCCGCCAAGTCCACGGAGCGGCTGCCCGACGGCTCCCGGCGCTTCACGGACGCGCCGCCGGTGCTGCGCCGGGTGGAGGACGAGGAGGCCGCCGCCGTGGCGGGCTCGCTGGGCGAGTACCTGGGGACGCTCCCGGAGGACCGGCTGCCGCTGCTCGCGCGGTTCTCGGTGCAGGACGTGGCGTTCCGGGTGGTGGGCACCGGCAGCGTGGGGCTGCGGTCCTATGTGGTGCTGCTGCTGGACCACCGCGGGGCGCCCCTCGTGCTCCAGGTGAAGGAGGCGCGGCCGTCGGTGCTCCTGCCGTATCTGGAGAAGACCGCGCTGGACCCGCGGCTGGGCCGCCCGGCTCCGGAGACCGGGCACGAGGGCCGGCGGATCGTGCTGGGACAGAAGCGGATGCAGGTGGTGAGCGATGTCCTGCTCGGCTGGTCCACCGTGCGGGACCGGCCGTTCCAGGTACGGCAGTTCCGCAACCGGAAGGGCAGCGTGGACCCGGCGGCGCTGACGGCGGCCGAGCTCGACGACTACGGGCGGATGACCGGCGCGCTGCTGGCGCGGGCGCACGCGCACAGTGCCGACCCCCGGCTGATAGCGGGCTACTGCGGCCGCAGTGAGGAACTGGACGAGGCGGTGGCGGCGTTCGCGGTGGCGTACGCGGACCGGACGGAGGCGGACCACGCGGACCTCGTGGCGGCGGTCCGGAGCGGTCGCATCGCGGCGGAGACGGGGGTCTGAAGCGGGAGTCCGAAGGAGGGCCCGGGCGGGCCGGGCGGCACGCCGGGCGGGGACGGCCGCGGAACGCGGGCGGCCGCGGGTCCCACGCACCGGCGTTGCTCGTAGGCTGTACCGGTGACGAATCCGGAAGCCGAGCAGACCGAGCCCACGCCCGAGCAGCGCGAGGCCGAACGGGCGGCCACCCAGCGCCTGGAGCGGGCGGTGCTCGCGGCGGAGCAGGCACTGATCGAGTTCGAGATCGCCGTGGAGACCTTCCGTATCGAGGTGGAGAACTTCTCCCGGCTGCACCACCAGCGGCTCGGCCCGATGTATTCCCGGCTGGACGAGCTGGACGCGCTGATCGCGGAGGCGGTCGCGGCGCGCACGGGCAAGCCGGAGGACGTGCGCCGGGCGGAGGAACTGCGCGGCCTGGTGCAGCCGATGCCCGGGGTGGAGGAGCTGTTCCACGGCTGGATCGACTCCGAGGGCATCCCGCCGGAGGCCGCGGCCATGCTCAACGAGAAGCCAGTGCGGCCGCCCACCCGGGTGCGGCCGAGCGAGGAGGCCCGGCGGATCTACCGCGAGCTGGTGCGCAGGGCACACCCGGACCTCGCCCGGGACGACGCCGAACGGCGGCGCCGGGACGAGTTCATCGTCCGGGTCAACGCCGCGTATTCCATCGGGGACGAGGAGGCGCTGCGGAAGCTCACCGAGGAGTGGGAGTCCGGCCCGCCGCCCGCGGAGCGCACGCTGGACCGGAGCGAGGAGCTGTACGCGCGGCTGGAATGGCTCGCCCAGCGGAAGGAGATGCTGTCCGGTCTCGCCGCGGAGCTGGAGTCGAGCGCCATCGGGCAGATGCTGAAGATGGCCCCCGATGATCCGGACAAGCTGCTGGAGGAGATCGCCGAGCAGTTGCTGGCACAGGTCTCCGAGCGGGAGGCCGCGCTGGCGAAGCTGGCCGCCGAGTAGCGCGCCGGACGGTTCGGGTGCCGGTGCTCGAAACGGCCCGGTGGTTCACAGGTCCGAAGGTTCGACGAAAGGCTGATCATGCACTTCGCCCAGGTGCCCGCGGTGGACGCCGCGTCCGTACCGCAGGACGGCTTCCTGCTGGACGTCCGTGAGGACGACGAGTGGGCCGCCGGGCACGCGGAGGGCGCGCTGCACATTCCGATGGGCCTGATCCCCGCGCGCATCGGGGAGGTGACCGAGGCGGCGGCGGAGGCGGACCGGGTGTACGTGGTGTGCCGCGTCGGCGGCCGGTCGGCCCGGGTGACGCAGTACCTCCTCGCCCAGGGGGTGGACGCGGTGAACGTGGACGGCGGCATGCTGGAGTGGGAGGCGGCCGGACGGCCCCTGACCGGTGACGGTGACGGGCAGCCCCGCGTGATCTGAGGCGCCGCCCCGGAACCCGGGCCGGCCGCCGGGCGCGGAGCCCGGCACCGGCCCGGTCGCGTCCCCGGGCTCTCTGGGCGGCCCCGGCGCCGGACCCCGTAGGCCGCAGCCCCTGCCCGGGCCCTGCCGCGGCGGCTGGTCAGCGGTCGAAGTCCAGGGCCACCCGTTCCGTCGCGGGGTGCGACTGGCAGGCCAGCACATAGCCGGCGTCGAGCTCGTCCGGTTCCAGGGCGAAGTTGCGGTCCATCCGCACCTCCCCCGAGACCAGCAGGGCCCGGCAGGTGCCGCAGACGCCGCCCTTGCAGGCGTAGGGGGCGTCCGAACGGTTGCGCAGCACCGTCTCCAGCAGGGATTCGCCGCTGCGGACCGGCCAGTCGCCGGAGCGGCCGTCGAGGGTCACGGCCAGCGTGCTCTCCTCGGGGCCCGGCGCCGCCGCGGCGGCCGCGGCGGCCGCGGCCACTCCCTGCCCGGCGGTCACGGTGCCGTTCGTGCCGTCCACGCCGTCCGTGCCGTCCGTGCTGTCCACATGGAAGATCTCCTGGTGCACACGGCCGCGCCGGACACCGAGTCCGCGCAGGGCCCGGGAGGCGCCCTCGACCAGCCCGTACGGGCCGCAGAGGAACCATCCGTCGACACGGTCCACGGGCAGCAGCGCCGGAAGGAGGGCCGTCAGCCGCTCCGCGTCGAGCCGGCCGGAGGCCGGACCGGTCTGCTGCTGCTCCCGGGAGAAGGTCTGCACGAGCTGGAACCGTTGCGGATGGCGGTCCTTGAGGTCCGCCAGCTCCTCCAGGAACATCGCCGAGGCCGTGGTCCGGTCGCTGCGGACGAGGCAGAAGCGGGCCTCCGGTTCCCGCGCGAGCAGGGTCGCGGCGATGGACAGCACGGGCGTGATGCCGCTGCCGCCGACCACGGCGGCGTACGTCCCGGGGCGCGGGTCGAGGACGAACCGGCCGGCCGGGGTCATCACCTCCAGGATGTCCCCGGCGGAGAGTTCCTTGAGGGCGTAGGTGGAGAAGGCTCCGCCCTCCACCAGCCGGATGCCCACGCGCAGGGTGCCGGGGCCGTCCGGGCCGGTCACCGGGGCGCAGATCGAGTAGGTGCGGCGGATCTCCGCGCCGTCGAACCGGGTCCGCAGGGTCAGGTGCTGCCCGGGGCGGTGGCGGAACGCCGGACGGAGCTCGGGTGGCACGGCGAAGGTGACGGTGACCGAGTCGTCGGTCAGCCGGTCGACCGCGGCCACGCGCAGCGGATGGAACGCGCCGTGACGGGCAGCCGCGGTCATCTACAACTCCTTGAAGTGGTCGAAGGGTTCGCGGCAGGCGTCACAGCGGCGCAGCGCCTTGCACGCCGTCGAGGAGAAGCGGCTCAGCAGGGTCGTGTCGGTCGAGCCGCAGTTGGGGCAGCGCAGGGACAGCTCCACGGGCACCGGTCCGCCGGCCGCGGCGGGCCCGCCGGGGCGGGGCGGCGCGATGCCGGACTCCTGGAGCTTCCGGCGCCCCTCCGCGCTGATGGCGTCCGTGGTCCAGGGCGGGGAGAGGACGGTGCGGACGGTGACCTCGGGTATCCCGTCCTCCTGGAGGACCCGCTCGATGTCCGCGGCCATCGTGCCGACCGCGGGGCAGCCGGTGTAGGTGGGGGTCAGTTCGACCTCGACCCGGCCGGGCCCCAGCAGCCGGAGCCCGCGGACGACGCCCAGCTCGGCCAGCGAGAGCATCGGCAGCTCCGGGTCGGGGACGGAGCCGGCCAGTTCGCGCAGCCGCTCCTCCAGCGCCGTGGCGGTCACCAGGACGCTCCGGGGTGGCTGCGGTGCAGATGCTGCATCTCGGCCAGCATCCGGCCGAAGGGCTCCGTGTGCAGGCCCTGCCGCCCGGCTCCGGCCGTCCAGGCGCTGTGCCGGGGGCCCTCCGGGAGGGGGAGCGTCGCCCGCCGGAGCACGTCCGTGATCCGGGCGGACCACTCCGCCTCCAGCTCCGCCGTCGCGGCCGCGTCGGGACCGAGCCCCTCCACCGGCTGGAACAGCTCGCCGGTGAAGCGCCACAGCTCCGTCAGACCGGCCGCCATGCGGCGGTGGCTCTCCTCCGTGCCGTCGCCGAGGCGGAGGGTCCACTGCTCGGCGTGGTCGCGGTGGTAGGCGACCTCCTTGACGGCCTTGGCCGCGATCGGCGCGAACGGCCCGCCGCCCTCGGCCAGCCGTCCGTACAGCAGCTCCTGGTACACGGAGAAGTAGAGCTGGCGGGCGATGGTCCGGGCGAAATCGCCGTTCGGCTGCTCCACGAGCTGGGTGTTGCGGAAGGCGCGCTCCTCGCGGAGGAAGGCCAGCTCGTCCTCGTCACCGGCGAGGGAGAGCAGCAGCCGGGCCTGGCCGAGCAGATCGAGCGCGATGTTGGCGAGCGCGACCTCCTCCTCCAGGACGGGGGCGTGCCCGGCCCACTCCCCCAGCCGGTGGGAGAGGACGAGGGCGTCGTCGCCGAGGGCCAGGGCCGCCGCGGCGGGCGCCCCCGTGAGGGGCCGGAGGGGCTGCCCGGCGGCAGGGTTCCCCGCCGCGGGTGCGCCCGGGGGCGCCGGGGCGTTCGGTGGCGTGCTCACAGATGCCGCACCCCCTCGGGGATCTCGTAGAACGTCGGGTGCCGGTACGGCTTGTCGGCGGAGGGCTCGAAGAAGGAGTCCTTCTCGTCCGGGGAGGAGGCGGTGACGGAGGCGGACGGCACCACCCAGATCGAGACGCCCTCGGCGCGCCGCGTGTAGAGGTCGCGGGCGTTGCGCAGGGCCATCTCGGCGTCCGGGGCGTGCAGGCTGCCGGCGTGGGTGTGGGAGAGGCCGCGCCGGCTCCGTACGAAGACCTCCCACAGCGGCCAGTCGTCGTGGCTCATGCGTCCGCCTTTCCGTGCGCGGCGGCCCGCGGCCCGCCGGTGCTCTGCCTGCCGGTGCTCTGCTCGCCGGCCCGCCGCTCGCCGGACTCCCGCCCGTCCGCGCGGTGCCTGGCGGCGTACGCCGCCGCTGCCTCCCGCACCCAGGCGCCCTCCTCGTGCGCCCGGCGGCGCTGGGAGATCCGCTGGTCGTTGCAGGGGCCGTTGCCGCGCAGGACCTCGCGGAACTCCTGCCAGTCGATCGCACCGAAGTCGTAGTGCCCGCGCTGCTCGTTCCAGGCGAGCTCCGGGTCCGGGAGGGTCAGGCCGAGGGACTCCGCCTGCGGGACGCAGATGTCCACGAAGCGCTGCCGCAGCTCGTCGTTGGAGTGCCGCTTGATCTTCCAGGCCATCGAGCGGTCGCTGTGCGAGGACTCGGCGTCCGGGGGGCCGAACATCATCAGGGAGGGCCACCACCAGCGGTCGACGGCGTCCTGCGCCATCGCGTGCTGGGCCTCGGTGCCCCGGCTGAGGGCGAGCAGGAGTTCGTACCCCTGGCGCTGGTGGAAGGACTCCTCCTTGCAGATCCGCACCATCGCGCGGGCATAGGGCCCGTACGAACAGCGGCACAGCGGGACCTGGTTGGTGATCGCCGCGCCGTCCACCAGCCAGCCGATCGCGCCGACGTCGGCCCAGGTGAGGGTGGGGTAGTTGAAGATGGAGGAGTACCGCTGGCGGCCGCTGTGCAGCTTGTCGAGCAGCTCCGCGCGGCTCACGCCCAGCGTCTCGGCGGCGCTGTAGAGGTACAGGCCGTGGCCGGCCTCGTCCTGCACCTTGGCCATCAGGATCGCCTTGCGGCGCAGCGAGGGGGCGCGGGTGATCCAGTTGGCCTCCGGCTGCATGCCGATGATCTCGGAGTGGGCGTGCTGCGCCATCTGCCGGACGAGGGTGGCGCGGTAGTCGTCCGGCATCCAGTCGCGGGGCTCGACGCGCTCGTCCGCCGCCACCGTCGCCTCGAAGACCGCCCGCGCGGCCTCGGCGCCGGGCGTCTCCGGCGCCGTCCCCCCGGCGGGCGCCGCCGGGCCGGGTGCCGCCCCGGTCCGCGCCGCCGCTGTCGTCCCAGCCGCCGTCATGCCACCCCTCGTTCCCGTCCTCCGGCCCAAGCGGCCACCGACATCCGGCCCCAGTGGGCCACCGTCCTCCGGCCCGCGCGGGCCACCAACCGACCGATCGTTCGGTTCAATGGTGCGGGGAGGGCTGTGGGGTGTCAAGGCTGTGGATAACCTGACGGGCCTGTGCCGGTCCGGAGCGCGCTGAGTACCGTTCTCCGGGACCGGGGGGAAGCCAGGGAGAGGCGCGATGGACGCACACGAACAGGGAGCGGCGGGGCACGCCGGGGTGGGAGCGCTGTCGTGGCCCGCGCGAATAGCCGTCGCGGTGGCCCTCGGGGGCGTCACGGTGACCGCCCTGGTCCATCTGGCCATGGTGTTCCTGCACGTCGCCCCCGGGAACACGGTCTCCGACCGGCACGGCGGAACGATCGACGCCTACGTTTACCCGGAGTTCGAGCAGAACTGGAAGCTGTTCGCCCCCAACCCGCTTCAGCAGAACATCGCCGTGCAGGCCCGGGCGGAGGTGATGGGGCCCGACGGCGGCGTCTCCGTCACCCGCTGGACCAACCTCACCGCCCGCGACGCGGAGGCCGTCCGCCACAACCCCGTCCCGAGCCACGTCCACCAGAACGAACTCCGCCGCGCCTGGGACTTCTTCACCGGCTCGCACGACGACGAGAACCGGCCGAACGGGCTGCGGGGCGCGCTCTCCGAGGAGTATCTGCGGCGCATCGTCCTCTCCCGGATCGGTCCGGAGACCGCCGGGACCGAGGTGCTCCGCGTGCAGGTGCGTTCCGCCACCACTCCGGTGGCCCCGCCCGCCTGGGCCCCCGGCGAGGACGGGACGGCCGGGCGGGAGGACGGCGGCACGGTGCACCGCGAACTCCCGTGGTGGCCGGTCGGCCCCGGTGACGTACCGGGCAGCGCCCGCCCCGGGCAGGCGGCGGTGGTGAGCGGCACATGAGCGTCTCCCGCCTCGCCGGCGCGCTCGCGCGCGGCATCACCCATGTCACGGGCGGTGCCCTCGGCCCCTACCAGTCCGCCGTGGTGCGGATCGGCTTCTCCTTCACCTGGCTGGTCTTCCTGCTCCGCGAGTGGCCGCACCGCCGGGAGCTGTACGGCCCGGACGGGCCGTGGAGCTGGGACATGGCCCGGCAGCTGATCGACGGCAACGGCGCCTTCACGGTGCTCATGTGGTCCGACGGGCGGCTGTGGTTCGAGACGGTGTACCTGCTGTCCGTGGCGGCGAGCGCGCTGCTGCTGCTCGGCTGGCGCACCCGCACGGTCTCCGTGCTGTTCATGGTGGGCGTG
Organism: Streptomyces xinghaiensis S187; assembly: GCF_000220705.2. Lineage (GTDB taxonomy): Bacteria > Actinomycetota > Actinomycetes > Streptomycetales > Streptomycetaceae > Streptomyces > Streptomyces xinghaiensis. The sequence goes on from NZ_CP023202.1 coordinate 3,601,589, forward strand.
CTGTCGCTGCAGAACCGCAGTGTGTTCATGGGGGACGGCGGGGACAACGTCATCCACCTCATGGCGATCTACCTGGTGCTGACCCGCTGCGGCAGGGTCTGGTCGCTGGACGCCCGCCGGGAGCGGCGGCGGAGGCGGGCGCGGGAGAGCGGCTTCGCGGGCGGGAAAGCGACGGAGGTCGATGAGGCCGGGGCGGCCGGGGCGGCCGGGGAGGCCGGAGCGGCCGGGGAGGCCCGGGAGGCGGGGGAGGCCACCGCGGCCGCCCGGACCGCGGCGCCCCGGGCCCCGCGGGACGTCACCGGCGTGGTCCTCTGGTCGCTGCTCGGCCTCGTCCTCGCACTGGCGTCCCTCCTCCCGGGCCTGTCCGCCGGCTGGGCGGTGGTCTTCTGGGGCCTCTGGCTGGTGCACGCCCTGTGGTGGGCGGTGAACCGGTATGTGCCCGGCGGCGAACTCCGCGCCGTCCTCGACATGACCGCCAACCTCGTCCACAACGCCGCCCTGTTCGTGATCATGGCCGAGGTCTGCCTGATCTACGCGACGGCCGGCTGGTACAAGGTGCAGGGCTCGCGCTGGCAGGACGGCACCGCGCTGCACTACCCGCTCCACCTCGACTACTTCACGCCCTGGCCCGCCCTCTCCGAGGCGCTCGGTTCCAACGGCGTGATGGTGATGCTCATCACCTACGGCACGGTGATCGTCCAGGTCGCCTTCCCGTTCACGCTCTTCAACCGCCGGGTCAAGAACGTCCTGCTGGCCGCGATGATGACCGAGCACTTCGCCATCTCGGTCGTCCTCGGACTGCCCTTCTTCTCGCTGGCGATGATCGCGGCGGACGCGGTGTTCCTGCCGACCGGCTTCCTGCGGGCCACCGGACGGATCGCGGGACGGATCACCGGCCGGGCCCGCGACCGGCTGCTGCCCGGCCCGCGGCGGCGCGGCGGCGGCACGGACGGCCCGTCCGGGAAGCCGCCGGCCGGCGACCCGGAGGACCGGCGGCGCCGTACCCTCGTCGGGTGAGCAGCGAGAACCCCTCCCGGACGGAACCACCGGCGGCACCGGGCGAGCCGGTACGGAAATCCGGGAGGGAAGCCGAGGGGGAGACCGGCCGGGAAGCCCTACCCGAACCCGTGCAGTACGACGAGGGCTACGCGCCCGGGGCCGTCGGCGTCGGTCCGCACCCGCGGCCGTGGCCCGCCGGGGACCGCTGGGACCCGGAGCTGCTCGCGCACGGCGACCGCCGCAACGTCGTCGACCGGTACCGCTACTGGACGCGCGAGGCGATCGTCGCCGACCTGGACACCCGCCGCCACGACTTCCACGTCGCCGTCGAGAACTGGGCCCACGACTTCAACATCGGCTCCGTGGTGCGCACCGCCAACGCCTTCCTGGCGAAGGAGGTGCACATCGTCGGACGGCGCCGCTGGAACCGGCGGGGCGCCATGGTCACCGACCGGTACCAGCACGTCCGGCACCACCCGGACACCGCGGACCTCACCGCCTGGGCCGCAGCCGAGGACCTGCCCGTCATCGGCATCGACAACCTGCCCGGCTCCGTACCGCTGGAGACGACCGTCCTGCCGCGCCGCTGCGTGCTGCTGTTCGGACAGGAGGGGCCGGGGCTCACCGAGGAGGCGCGGAAGCACGCCGCCATGGTCTGCTCCATCGCGCAGTTCGGCTCCACCCGGTCGATCAACGCGGGCGCCGCCGCGGCCATCGCCATGCACGCCTGGGTTCAGACGCACGTGTTCGGCTGAGGGCACGCCCGACGCCCCTCGTTGACGCGGTGAAGCGGCGAAGTGGTGAAGCGGTGACGCGGCTTGCCGATGACGCGGCTGCGAGGCCCGCCCCCCGCTCCGCCTCCCCGGGCCCCGCGCCCCCTCCCCGCCGCCGGGCCTCCGGGGAGGTCAGCCGCGGAAGCCGCCCGCCGCGTCCAGGATCCGCTCCGCGACCCGCACCGAGTCCACCAGCGGGTGGAGGGCCAGCGCCCGCAGGGCCGCGGCGCGCGAGCCGCTCTCCGCGGCCCCGATCGCCGACCGCTCCACGGCCTTGAGGGTCAGCATCAGCCCGAGCTGGTCCGGTGCCACCGCCCCGGTGGCCAGCGGACGCGCGCCCCCGGCGTCCACCAGGCAGGGGACCTCCACCACGGCGTCCGCGTCGAGCGCCGGCACCGCGCCGCGCCCCGGCACGTTGAGAATCAGCTTGGTCCGTTCGTTGCGGGCGATCGCGCGCATCAGGGCCAGCGCCACCCGGTCGTAGCCGCCGCCGTCGAGGTCGCAGCTGTCGCGCTGCCAGCCGCCGGTCGCCTCGCGGCTCTCGGCCATGTACGTCTCCTCGCGTTCGAGGCGGGTGCGCTCCCACGCCTCGTACGGATCCCCCGCGGCGTCGCCGCCGGCGGCCTCGCCGGCGTAGAAGCGGGCCTGCTGGCGGTGGAGGAACTCGCCCCGGGTGGCCTCGGCGGCGGTCACGGAGGCCACCGTCTCCCGGTTGAAGTAGTAGTAGTGCAGATACTCGTTGGGCAGTGCGCCGAGGGCCCGCAGCCAGTCGGCGCCGAAGAGCTTCCCCTCCTCGAAGGACTCCAGCGCGGCGCGGTCGCCGAGCAGACCCGGCAGCAGATCGCGGCCGTCCACGGTCAGCCGGCGCAGCCAGCCCAGATGGTTGAGACCGACGTAGTCGTAGTCCGCGCGGTCGGGGTCGGCTCCCAGGGCGCGCGCGGCACGCCGGCACAACCCCACCGGGGAGTCGCAGATGCCGATCACCCGGTCCGGCAGGCCGCGTTCGCGGAAGACGCGGCCCATGGCCTCGGTGACCATGCCCGCCGGGTTGGTGAAGTTGATGACCCAGGCGTCCGGGGCGACCGCGGCGACCCGTTCCGCGATGCGTACCGCCACCGGCAGGGTGCGCAGCCCGTAGAGCACGCCCCCCGCGCCCACCGTCTCCTGGCCCAGCACCCCCTCGGCCAGCGGGATCCGCTCGTCGCGCACCCGGCCCTCCAGTCCGCCGACGCGGATCGCGGAGAAGACGAAGTCGGCGCCGCGCAGCGCGTCGTCCAGCTCCGTGGTGAGCCGGACCGCGGGCGCGGGGCCGCCGTGGCCTTCCCCGGCGCGGCGGGCGGCCTGGCGGGCGAGCACGGCGCCGATGGCGTCGAGACGGCCGCGGTCGGTGTCGTACAGGACCAGTTCGGTGCAGCGGCCCGCCGGATCACCGCTGTCGTCGAGCAGCGCCCGGTACACCAGCGGTACGCGGAAACCGCCTCCGCCCAGCACGGTCAGCCTCATGCCTGGACAACCTCCCCATCGCCTACCCAAGGTGTCCGTCACACTAAGGGTTGTCCGGTGGTCCCCTCGGGTCCGTGACGCCCGGCACGGCGCCTCGCCGCGCCGCCGGGCGCGCCCGTGTACGCCTCGTGCGCGGGCGGGCCTCCGCCGTGCGGTGCACCACGGCACCGGACGCCGCGGCCCGGCCGGCGGGCAGGACCGGACGGCCCCAGTGAGAGCAGGTCCAGCGAGAGAGGCACGAATGCGTTGAGTAACACCGGAACCGCCCATCCGGCGCCGTCGCGGACGCCGATGGACCCGCTGGCCTCCGTACGGCGCGAGGACGACCCGGTGACGGACGTCTTCCTGACCGGCACCGTCTTCCTCGACATCGTCTTCACCGGGCTCGACCACGCCCCGGTGCGGGGCACCGAGACCTGGGCGCGCGGCATGGGGTCCAGCCCGGGCGGCGCGGCCAACATGGCCACCGCGCTGCGCCGGCTCGGGCTGCGGACGTCACTGGCGGCGGCCTTCGGCGACGACGTCTACGGCGACTACTGCTGGGAGAGCCTCGCGGACTGCGAGGGCATCGACCTCGGGCCCTCCCACCGCGCGCCGGGCTGGCACTCGCCGGTCACCGTCTCCATGGCCTACGAGGGCGAGCGGACGATGGTCTCGCACGGCCACGAGGCGCCCACCCCGTGCGTCAGCGTCGCCGAACGGCCGCGCTCCCTGGCCTGTGTGGCCTCGCTCGACCCGGGCCGGCGGCTGGACGACTGGGTGCGCCGGGCCCATGGCGAGGGCAGCAAGATCTTCGCCGATGTGGGCTGGGACGGAAGCGGTGTCTGGGACCCGGACACCCTCGCGGACCTGACGCACTGCCACGCCTTCCTGCCCAACGCCACCGAGGCCCAGCACTACACCCGCACCGACAGCCCCGAGGCCGCGGTGCGGGCGCTGGCCGAGCTGGTGCCCGTCGCGGTGGTCACCAAGGGGGCCGCGGGCGCGGTCGCCGTCGACGGCCTCACCGGGGAGAGCGCCGATGTGCCGGCCCTCGGGGTGGACGCCCTCGACCCGACCGGCGCGGGCGATGTCTTCATGGCGGGCTTCATCACCGGCACCCTGGCCGGCTGGCCGCTCGCCGACCGGCTCTCCTTCGCCAATCTCACCGCCGCGCTGTCCGTGCAGCACTTCGGCGGATCGCTCTCCGCCCCCGGCTGGGCCGAGGTCGCCGCCTGGTGGCAGTACGCCATCAAGTGCGGCGGGCAGAGCGACGAGGTGATGCGGCGCTACCGCTTCCTCGCCGATCTGCTGCCCGCGGGCACCGCCGACTGGCCGCTCCGGCGGGCCACCCCGACGATCGGTTTCCGCGCCACCTGAGCGGACCGCGGACGGCGCGGGAACGGCCGCCCGCGGCGCGGCTGCCGCCGGGGCCACGGGACTCCGGCGGCAGGTGCGCCCGGCCGGGGCACCGGACTCCGCGCTCAGGCGGGCCGGCGCACCTCGACGGTGCGGAAGCGGTTCGCCACGAAGGCCGCGTCGCACAGCGCGGCGTTCGCGGCCGGGTTTCCGCCGGAGCCGTGGAAGTCGGAGAAGGCCGCGGTCTGGTTGACGTAGACCCCGCCGGTCAGGTTGAGCGACAGCTGGGCGCACTCCTCCAGGCAGACCTCCTCCACCTTCCGTTCCACCTCCTCGGAGGTGGTGTACGCGGCGACGGTCATCGCCCCGTGCTCCCGGACGGTGCGGCGCAGCAGGTCGATTCCGTCGGCCGTGGAATCCACGGCGACGGCGAAGGCCACCGGGCCGAAGCACTCGCCGAGGAAGGCCGGCCGCTCCCCGGCGCCCTCCCACCGTTTCCGGGCGCCGTCGAGCTTGACCACGACCGGGGTGCGGACCGTGGCGCCCGGGAACTCCGGGTTGGCCACCGCGCGGGAGGCGAGAGCGGTCTCGCCCAGTCCGCCGGCCTCCTCGACGCGCTTCTCCACCTGCGGGTTGACGAGGGCGCCGAGCAGGGCGTTCGCCCGGGCGTCGTCACCGAGGAGCTTGTCCACGGCGGCCGCCAGGTCCGCCACCACCTCGTCGTAGGACCTGGGGCCGGCGTCCGTGGTGATGCCCTCGCGCGGGATGAGGAGGTTCTGCGGGGTGGTGCACATCTGGCCGCTGTAGAGCGAGAGGGAGAAGGCGAGGTTGGCCAGCATGCCGCGGTAGTCGCCGGTCGAGTCGACGACGACCGTGTTGACCCCGGCCTTCTCGGTGTAGACCTGCGCCTGGACGGCGTTCTCCTCCAGCCAGTCGCCGAACGAGGAGGAGCCGGTGTAGTCGATGATGCGGATCTCCGGCCGGGTGGCCAGCGTCTTCGCCAGGCCCTCCCCGGGCAGCTCCGCGGCCAGCGCCACCAGGTTGGGGTCGAAGCCGGCCTCCGCCAGGACCTCCCGGGCCGCCGCGACGGTCAGGGCGAGCGGCAGCACGGCGCGCGGATGCGGTTTGACCAGAACCGGGTTGCCGGTGGCCAGGGAGGCGAAGAGGCCGGGGTAGCCGTTCCAGGTGGGGAAGGTGTTGCAGCCGATGAGCAGCGAGATGCCGCGTGCCACGGGCGTGAAGGTCTTGGTCAGTTCGAGGGGGTCGCGCCTGCCCTGCGGCTTGGACCACTCCGCGCGCTCCGGTACCCGCGTCTGCTCGGCGCAGGCGTACGCCACCGCCTCCAGGCCCCGGTCCTGGGCGTGCGGTCCGCCGGCTTGGAAGGCCATCAGGAAGGCCTGGCCGGAGGTGTGCATCACGGCGTGCGCGAACTCGTGGGTGCGGGCGCTGATCCGGGCCAGGATCTCCAGACAGACCAGGGCGCGCGTCTCCGCGCCGGCCCGCCGCCAGTCGCCCATGCCGGCCCGCATGGCGGGCAGCAGCACGTCCGCGTCAGGGTGCGGGTACTCCACGCCGAGCTCGGTGCCGTACGGCGAGACCTCGCCGCCCGTCCAGGCGTCGGTGCCGGGCTGGTCCAGCTCCAGGCGGCGGCCGAGCAGCGCCTCGAAGGCGGCCCTGCCCTCCTCGGCGGCGTTCTCGCCGTAGGCCTTCGGATGCTCCGGGTGGGGCGACCAGTACGCCCGCGTCCGGATGGCCTCCAGGGCCCGGTCGAGGGTGGGGCGGTGCCTCTCGGCGAGCTGGTGTGCGGTGAGATGGGGGGCCATGTCTGACCAACTCCTCGTCGAGCCGGAATGACGGCGCGCGTGAGCGCTCCGCGGGGGGCGGTGGGATCTCGGGTGGGATCTCGGGTGGGGCGTGGATGCGGGAACGGCTTTAGAGTAACCGAACGATCGGTCGGGACAAGGGGCTGTGGAAAACTCCGGAAACCCCTCGTCCCCGGGGTGAAAGGGATGTGCGCATGACCGCAGCCGAGCCGACGCCGGCCCCGGGTGGGAAGGCCCGGCCGGACTCCGTCCGGCCCTCCGGGGACGCGGCCCCCGCCCCTGCGACCGCCCAAGCCACCGCCCCCCTCGGCACCGACCGCACGGTCGCCGTCGTCGGCACCGGCACCATGGGCGCCGGCATCGCCCAGGTCGCCCTCGTGGCCGGGCATCCCGTCCGGCTGTACGACGCCGTACCCGGGCGGGCCGCAGAGGCCGCAGAGGGCATCGCCGCGCGCCTCGGCCGGCTGGTGGAGAAGGGGCGCATGACGCCCGCCGGCCGCGACGCGGCCCGTGCCCGCCTCACCCCCGCCGCCGGGATCGCCGAACTCGCCGACGCCGCACTGGTCGTGGAGGCCGTCGCCGAGGACGCCGAGGTCAAGCGGGGCCTCTTCACGGCCCTGGAGGAGGTCGTCGCGGACGACTGCCTGCTGGCGACCAACACCTCCTCGCTCTCCGTCACCGCCGTGGCGGGCGCCCTGCGGCGGCCGGGCCGCTTCCTCGGACTGCACTTCTTCAACCCGGCGCCGCTGCTGCCGCTCGTCGAGGTCGTCAGCGGCTTCGCCACCGACGCCTCGGCGGCCGACCGCGCGTACGCCACGGCCGCCGCCTGGGGGAAGACCCCGGTGCGCTGCACGGACACCCCCGGCTTCATCGTGAACCGGGTCGCGCGCCCGTTCTACGCCGAGGCGTTCCGGGTGTACGAGGAGCGGGCCGCCGACCCGGCCACCGTCGACGCCGTCCTGCGCGAGTCCGGCGGCTTCCGGATGGGCCCCTTCGAACTGACCGACCTCATCGGCCAGGACGTCAACGAGGCCGTCACCCGCTCCGTGTGGGAGTCCTTCTTCCGGGACCCCAGGTTCACGCCCTCCCTCGCCCAGCGGCGGCTGGTGCAGTCCGGGCTGCACGGCCGCAAGACCGGCCGCGGCTGGTACGCGTACGGCGAGGACGCCGAGCGGCCCGCCCCGCACACCGCGCCGCCGTGCGAGGCCCCCGCCGAGGTCACGGTCCACGGTGATCTCGGCCCGGCCGCGCCGCTGCCCGGGCTGATCGAGGAGGCCGGCATCGGGATCACCCGCGGCGGGGCCGCCCGCGCCGGGGCCGGATTCATCGCCCTGCCCGGCGGCACCCGGCTCGCCTTGACCGACGGCTCCCCGGCGACCACCGACGAGGCCGGCACGTACATCAAGTTCGACCTGGCGCTGGACTACCGCACCGCGACCCGTATCGCGCTCGCCCCCTCCGAGCGGGCCGATCCGGAGGCGGTCGCGGCGGCCATCGGGCTGTTCCAGGCGCTGGGCAAGCAGGTCGGCGTGGTCGGTGACGTGCCCGGCCTGATCGTCGCCCGCACGGTCGCCCTGCTCGTGGACTTCGCCGCTGACGCGGTGGGCCGCGGGGTGGCGAGCGCCGAGGACACCGACACCGCCCTGCGGCTGGGCGTCAACTACCCCCGGGGGCCGCTGGAGTGGGGCGACGCGCTGGGCGCCGGCTGGGTGCGGGATGTCCTGCTGAACCTCCACCGGGTGTACCCCACCGGCCGCTACGCCCCGTCCCCGTACCTGCTCCGCCGGGCCGCCGCCGGACAGAACCTGCTTGAATCGTGACCATGGCCAAGCGCGACACCTACACGCCCGAATCGCTCCTCGCGGTCGCCGTCGGGGTGTTCAACGAGCGCGGTTACGACGGCACCTCCATGGAGCACCTCTCGCGGGCCGCGGGGATCTCCAAGTCGTCGATCTACCACCATGTGCGCGGCAAGGAGGAGCTGCTGCGGCTGGCCATAAGCCGGGCGCTGGACGGTCTCTTCGCCGTGCTCGACGAACCGGGCGCCCGGGAGGGCCGGGCGGTGGAGCGGCTGGAGCACGTGACCCGGCGCACCGCCGAGGTGCTGATGGCGGAGCTCCCCTACGTCACCCTGCTGCTGCGGGTGCGCGGCAACACGGGCACCGAGCGCTGGGCCATGGAACGCCGCCGGGAGTTCGACCAGCGGGTCGCGGCCCTGCTGAAGCAGGCGGCGGCGGACGGCGACCTGCGCGAGGACGTCGACGCACGGCTCGCCACCCGCCTCCTCTTCGGCATGATCAACTCCATCGCCGAGTGGTACCGCCCGGACGGCGGCGGGGCGGCCGAGCGCGAGCGGGTCGCGGACGCGGTGGTGCTGCTGGCCTTCGGCGGTCTGCGCACCTCCTGAACGGTGCGCACCGGCCGGGCCCTCACGGCTCCGGGCCCAGGTCCGTCTCCTCGAAGACCAGCAGGGTGCGGGTGCTGAGCACCTCCGGGATCGACTGGATCTTCGTGAGTACCAGCTCCCGCAGCGCCCGGTTGTCCTCGGTGTGCACCAGCAGCAGCACGTCGAAGTCCCCGCTGACCAGGGCGATGTGGGCAGCACCCGGCAGTTCCTGCAGCTGTTCGCGGACCCGGCGCCAGGAGTTCTGCACGATCTTGAGGGTGATGTACGCGGACGCGCCCTGGCCGGCCCGCTCCTGGTCGACCCGGGCGCTGAAGCCGCGGATCACGCCGTCCTCGATGAGGCGGTTGATGCGGGCGTAGGCGTTGGCGCGCGAGACGTGCACCTGCTCGGCGACGGACCGTATGGAGGCACGGCCGTCCGCGCGCAGGATCTGCAGGATGTCGCGGTCGATGGAGTCGAGCGGCCGTGCGGGAGGTCTGGGCTCGTCATCGGCGGCCATCTGTTCAGCCGGCATTTCCCTGCGCCACCCCCTCTTGGACGTCCTGTACACATCCCACGGTGTGGAAAACCGTTTGTCCACAGGCTGGGGCCACCTGTAGCCAAACTGTGCCGACGGACCGAACAATCGGTAGGTGGAGTCCACCCCGCTCCGCTCCCGAAGCCGCCCGCCCCCCGGCGCATCCCGCCGGGGCAGTTCAGGAGGTGTTCGTCCATGACGGTCCTGCAGCAGACCGCCGCGTCCCGCCGGCCGGTCCCGCCGCCCGCCTGGCGGCCCCGCACCGATCCCGCCCCCCTGCTGCCGGACCAGGAGCCGTTCCGCGTGCTGGGCACGCCCGCGGCCCGCGACGCCGACCCGGCGCTGCTGAAGCGCCTCTACGCCGCCCTCGTGCTCGGCCGCCGCTACAACACGCAGGCCACGGCCCTCACCCGGCAGGGCCGGCTCGCCGTCTACCCGTCCAGCACCGGCCAGGAGGCGTGCGAGGTCGCCGCCGGGCAGGTGCTGGCCGAGCGCGACTGGCTCTTCCCCAGCTACCGCGACACCCTCGCCGCCGTGTCCCGCGGTCTCGACCCGGTCCGGGCCCTGACCCTGCTGCGCGGCGACTGGCACACCGGCTACGACCCCCGCGAGCACCGGGTGGCCCCGCTCTCCACCCCGCTCGCCACCCAGCTCCCGCACGCCGTTGGCCTGGCGCACGCCGCCCGCCTCAAGGGGGACGACGTCGTGGCGCTCGCCATGGTCGGCGACGGCGGCACCAGCGAGGGCGACTTCCACGAGGCGCTGAACTTCGCTGCCGTCTGGCGGGCCCCGGTCGTCTTCCTCGTCCAGAACAACGGCTTCGCCATCTCCGTACCGCTCGCCAAGCAGACCGCGGCGCCCTCCCTGGCGCACAAGGGCGTCGGCTACGGCATCCCCGGCCGCCTGGTCGACGGCAACGACGCCGCCGCCGTCCACACCGTCCTGGACGAGGCGGTGCGGCGCGCCCGCTCCGGGGGCGGGCCCACGCTCGTCGAGGCCGTCACCTACCGCATGGAGGCGCACACCAACGCCGACGACGCCACCCGCTACCGGGAGGCGGACGAGGTCGAGACCTGGCGCGGCCACGACCCGATAGCGCTGCTGGAACGCGAGTTGCGGGAGGCGGGGCAGCTCGGCGACGCGGACGTGGCGGCCGCGCGGGAGGCGGCCGAGGAGATGGCCGCCGGCCTGCGGGCCCGGATGAACGAGGAGCCGGTGACCGACCCCATGGACCTCTTCGCCCACGTCTACGCCCGGCGCACCTCGCAACTGCGCGAGCAGGCCGAGCAGTTGCGCGCCGAGCTGGACGCCGCCGAGGAGACGGAGCGGACGGACGGGACCGAGCAGACCGGCCAGACGGAGCAGACCGAGCAGACGGGGGAGGACCACCGGTGACCACCGCACCGGCCGCCGAGAGGCCGGCCACCACCACCCGCAGGCCCGCCACCATGGCGCAGGCCCTCAACCGCGCCCTGCGCGACGCGATGGCCGCCGACGCGGCGGTGCACGTCCTCGGTGAGGACGTCGGCCCGCTGGGCGGCGTCTTCCGGATCACCGACGGGCTGGCCGCCGAGTTCGGCGACGACCGCTGCGCCGACACCCCGCTGGCGGAGGCGGGCATCCTCGGCACGGCCGTCGGCATGGCGATGTACGGGCTGCGGCCGGTCGTCGAGATGCAGTTCGACGCCTTCGCCTATCCCGCTTTCGAACAACTGCTCAGCCATGTGGCGAAGATGCGGAACCGCACGCGCGGTGCCATGCCGCTGCCCATCACGGTGCGGGTGCCGTACGGCGGCGGCATCGGCGGCGTCGAGCACCACAGTGACTCCTCCGAGGCCTACTACATGGCGACGCCCGGTCTCCACGTCGTCACCCCCTCCACGGTCGCCGACGCCTACGGCCTGCTCCGCGCCGCCATCGCCTCCGACGACCCGGTGGTCTTCCTGGAGCCCAAGCGGCTCTACTGGTCCAAGGCCGACTGGTCCCCGGAGTCCCCGGAGACCGTCGCCCCGATCGGCCGCGCGGCGGTCCGCCGTACCGGCCGCTCGGCCACGCTCATCTCCTACGGCCCGTCCGTGCCCGTCTGCCTGGAGGCGGCGGATGCGGCCCGCGAGGAGGGCTGGGAGCTGGAGGTCGTCGATCTGCGCTCCCTGGTGCCGTTCGACGACGAGACGGTGACCGCCTCCGTCCGCCGCACCGGCCGGGCCGTCGTGGTGCACGAGGCCACCGGATTCGCCGGCCCCGGCGCGGAGATCGCCGCCCGGGTCACCGAACGCTGCTTCCACCATCTGGAGGCCCCGGTGCTCCGCGTCACCGGGTTCGACATCCCGTATCCGCCGCCCATGCTGGAGAAGCACCATCTGCCCGGTGTCGACCGTGTCCTCGACGCGGTGGCCCGGCTCCAGTGGGAGGCGGACCTCACCGGCCGCGAGGGGGCGCGCTGATGGCCGCCGTCCGTGAATTCGCGCTGCCCGATCTGGGCGAGGGGCTGACCGAGGCGGAGATCGTCCGCTGGCTGGTGGAGGTGGGCGACGTCGTCGCCGTCGACCAGCCCGTCGTCGAGGTGGAGACGGCCAAGGCCATGGTGGAGGTCCCCTGCCCCTACGCGGGGGTGGTCACGGCCCGCTTCGGCGAGGAGGGCACGGAACTCCCGGTCGGCGCGGCACTGCTGACGGTCGCCGTGGGAGCGGCATCCGCGGCGGGCGGCGACGCGGGCTCCGGCGGCCCGGCCGCTTCCGGGGAGCAGGGGCCGGAGGGCTCCCGCGCGCCCGCGGCGGGGGACGGGGCGACGGACGGGGCGGCCGGTGAGGGCTCCGGCAACGTCCTCGTCGGCTACGGCACCGGAGCGCCCCCCGCGCGCCGCCGCCGGGTCCGCCCGGCCACGGGGACCGGCGCCCGCGGCACCACGGGCGCGGGCCGCGCCCCGGCGGCCATGGGGGACACCCGTTCCCGGAACGGCTCCCGCCCCGCGGGCGGCTCCGGCCGCACCGGGTACGGCGGGACGGGCTTCCGCGAGCCGGGGGTGGAGACCGGCCCCGGCACCACCGCCGGACCGGTGCGCGGCGCCGCCCCCGCCCCCGGCACGGCCGGTGCGCCCGGCGCGGGCGGAGGCGCTGCCGGGACGGACGGGCGGGACGGGCCGGTGGCCGTCATCTCCCCGCTGGTCAGGCGGCTGGCCCGGGAACACGGCCTCGACCTGCGGCAGTTGGCGGGCTCGGGCCCCGAGGGGCTGATCCTCCGCGCCGATGTCGAGAGCGCGGTGCGGCGGGCCGCCTCGGGAGCCGGCCCGGTCGCTGCGGCCACGGGACCGGAGACGCCGGCCCTCGCGGAGACACCGGCCCTCGTGGAGCCGCGCACGGCCGGGACCGGTGCCGCCGGCGGCGGGGAGCCGCCGTCCTCCGCGGCCCGTACGGGGACCCCACCGGCGACCGCGGCGGCCGGGCGGGGCCTGCGCTCCGAGCGGATCCCGCTGCGCGGCATCCGGGGGGCCGTCGCCGACAAGCTGTCCCGCAGCCGGCGCGAGATCCCGGACGCCACGACCTGGGTCGACGCCGACGCCACCGAACTGCTGGCGGCGCGGTCGGCGATGAACACCCCGGGGCGCCCCAAGGTGTCGCTGCCCGCGCTGCTGGCCCGGATCTGCACGGCGGCCCTGGCCGAGTACCCGGAGCTGAACTCGACCGTGGACTCCGCGGCCCGCGAGGTCGTCCGGCTCCCGGTCGTGCACCTGGGGTTCGCGGCGCAGACCGGCCGGGGCCTGATGGTGCCGGTGATCCGGGACGCCCACACGCTCGGCGCCGCCGCGCTCTCGGAGGAGTTCGCCCGGCTCACGGAGGCCGCCCGCGCGGGCCGGCTCACCCCCGCCGAACTGACCGGCGGCACCTTCACCCTCAACAACTACGGCGTCTTCGGCGTCGACGGCTCCACACCGATCATCAACCACCCGGAGGCGGCCATGCTCGGCGTCGGCCGGATCGCCCCGAAACCCTGGGTGCACCGGGGGGAGCTGGCCGTGCGGCAGGTGGTGCAGCTGTCGCTCACCTTCGACCACCGGGTCTGCGACGGCGGCACGGCCGGCGGCTTCCTGCGCCATGTGGCCGACTGCATAGAGCAGCCGGCCCTGCTCCTGCGCACGCTCTGACACGGCCACCCGTGCCGGTCGGAACGGAACGCGGCACACGGGACGCGGGACGCCGGGCGGGCGGGGGCGCGGGACCGGCCGGCCGGTTGTCCGGGCCGGCCGGCCTCCGGTGATACTCGGGGCATGACTGTGCTGGTGTACGACGCCGTGGTGCTGGCCGGCGGGGCCGCGAAGCGGCTGGGCGGGGCGGACAAGCCCGGACTGCGGGTGGGCGGCCGCCCCCTGCTGGACCGGGTGCTGGACGCCTGCCCGGACGCGGCCGGGACGGTCGTCGTCGGCTCGCGCCGGCCGACCGTACGGCCCGTGCGCTGGACGTTCGAACAGCCGCCGGGCGGCGGGCCCCTGGCGGCGCTCGACGCGGGCGTCCGCCACGTCACCGCCCCGGTCGTGCTGGCGCTCTCCGCCGATCTTCCGTTCCTGACGGCGGACACCGTACGAGCCCTGCTCACCGCCCTCGACGCGCCGTACACGGAAGCGGGCGCGGACGCCGGCACGGGCACGGGCGCGGGGGCCGGGATCGCCGCGGCCGCGGAGACGGGCCCGGACAGGGAGGCCGCCGCCCCGCAGCCGTACGCCCGGGCCCGCCGCCCGGAGAGCCCGTACCTCCCGGCCGGCCCGGCCCGCCCCGACGGCGTGCTGCTGACCGACGCCGACGGCCGGGACCAGCCCCTCGTCGCCGTCTACCGCACCGAGCCGCTGCGCCGCGAACTCGCCCTGATCGCGGCCGAACACGGTGGCCTCGCGCACCTCCCGCTGCGCCTGCTCACCGCGGACCTGTCGCTCCGCCGTCTGCCGGCCCCCGACCCCGCCGCGGCGTTCGACTGCGACACCTGGGACCACCTTGCCGCGGCACGGGCCCGCATCAGGGACCATGGGCGGGTGTTGGACGAATGGATTTCCGAAGTCAAGAAGGAACTCGGCATCGAGCTGGACGTGGACACCGCCGCGCTCCTCGATCTCGCCCGTGACGCCGCCCACGGGGTGGCCCGGCCCGCCGCGCCGCTCACCACCTTCCTGGTGGGTTACGCGGCCGGTCGTTCCGGGGGCGGTCCCGAACAGGTGCTGGCCAACGTCCGCCGGGCCGAGGCACTCGCCGCGCGCTGGGCCGAGGAGGCGGGCGAGGACCCGGGGAAGAACACGGAATGACGCACCGGGGAGCGGACCGCGGTGCAGCCGGCGCCGACCGGGACGTCGACGAGGCCCTCGCGATCGCCAACGACGGCCCGCCCTCGCCGCGTACGGCCGTGGCACCCTCCGCGGGATCCGCCGCGGAGCCGGCGGCACCTCCCGCCGGGGCACGCCCCGAACCGGCCGCCGCGGCACCCGGCGGATCGGCCGGACCGTCCGCCGGACCGCTCGCCGGGGCCGACGGCGCCTGGGACCCGTGGGAACGGATCAACGGCGACGGTTCGCCGGAGGGGGCGGCGTCCTCCCCGGAGGGGGCGGCGCCCGGCGGAGAGCCGGTGGACGGCCACGGTCACGGGCATGGCCACAGCCATAACCACGACCGCGACCACAACCGCGACCGCGACCGCGATCACGGCTGCCACACCGCAACCGGCGACAGGGAGCCCCCGGTGGGCCACGCCGTACACACCGGAGGGCCGGGCCCGTCCGGCGCCCCGGGGGCAGGCGCCGGGCACCGGCACGGGGCCATGCCCTGGTCCGAGGCCCGCGCCACCGCGGCCCGCGCGGTGCGCGGTCCGCTGGCCCCGGAGGTCCGTCAACTCCCGGACGCGCTGGGCACGGTGCTGGCCGAGCCGCTCACCGCGCTGACCGATCTGCCGTCCTTCGACTCCTCCGCCATGGACGGCTGGGCCGTGTCCGGCCCGGGCCCCTGGCGGATCGCCACCGGCGGACACGGCGTCCTCGCCGGGGACGACGGGCTCGTACCGCTGGAGGACGGCCACGCGGTCCGGATCGCGACGGGGGCGCGGGTGCCGCCGGGCACCACCGGAGTCCTCCGCAGCGAGTACGGCGAGATTCGCCGGCGCCCGGCCCGTGGCCCCGAGGACGGCGGGCACACCGGCGGGAACGGCGCCGGGAACACCGGCACGGGCAGCACCGGCACGGGCAGCACCGGCACGGGCAGCGGCGGCGCGGGCAGCGGCGGCGCGGGCAGCCGCGGCGGGACGAACCCCCCGACCGACGGCCCCCACGGCCAGGAGCACGGCACCACCGGAGCCCCCGCCCCCGGCGACGCCTCGCTCCACACCACCGGCGGCCATACCGTCGTGCCCGGCCAGGACATCCGCCCGCGCGGCCAGGAGTGCCGCAGCGGCGACCGGCTGCTGGCGGCCGGGACGGCGGTCACCCCCGCGGTCCTCGGCCTCGCGGCCGCCGCGGGCTACGACGAGCTGCGGACGGTCCGCCGCCCGCGCGTGGAGGTGCTGGTCCTCGGCGACGAGCTGCTGCACTCCGGGCTCCCCCGCGACGGGCGCATCCGCGACGCGCTCGGCCCGATGCTCGGCCCATGGCTGGAGACGCTCGGCGCGGAGGTCACCGGGACGTACCGGCTCGGAGACGACGCCGAGGTACTGCACACCGCCGTCACCGCGTCGGCCGCCGACGTGATCGTCACCACCGGCGGTACCGCCGCCGGCCCCGTCGACCACGTGCACCCGGTGCTCCGCCGGGCCGGGGCCGAGGTGCTGGTGGACGGCGTCGCCGTGCGGCCCGGCCATCCCATGCTGCTGGCCCGGCTCGCGCCCGGCCGGCATCTCGTCGGCCTGCCCGGCAACCCCCTCGCCGCCGTCTCGGGGCTGCTGACGCTCGTCGAGCCGCTGCTCCGCGCGCTCTGCGGCCGCGCCCCGCGCGCCGCCGCGTACGTCCCGCTGGCGGAGGGCGCGCCGGGCCACCCCCGGGACACCCGCCTGGTGCCCGTGGTGCGCCGCACCGGCACCCCGGCGGCGCCCCCGTCCGGCCGCTCCGGGCACCCCGGCGGACGCGCCCCCGGCAGCCGGGGGACCGCCGCCCGGAGCAGCGGAAAGACCGCCGCGGGGACCGGCCACCGGGCGGTGCCGCTGCGCTTCAACGGACCGGCTATGCTCCGCGGGATCGCCGCCGCCGACGGGCTCGCCGTCGTGCCGCCGGGCGGCGCCGAGGACGGATCCATGGCGGAGATTCTCGAACTCCCCTGGTTCGAGGGGGAGACCGAGTGAAGCTGCCGAGTTACGACGTCGCCGCGCGGGACGCCCCGGACGCCACCGGCTTCCGCATCCAGCTGCCGCGCCGCATCGCCGCGCACCCCCTGCGCCAGGTGGCGCGGCGGCTGCTGCTGGCGCTGCTGGTCCTGCTGACCACCGTGATGATCGTCTACCTCGACCGCGACGGCTACACCGACAACACCGACGAGAGCGTCGACTTCCTCGACGCCGCCTACTACGCCACCGTCACCCTCTCCACCACCGGCTACGGCGACATCATCCCGGCCAGCGACAGCGCCCGGCTCGTCAACATCCTGGCGGTGACGCCGCTGCGGGTGATGTTCCTGATCATTCTCGTCGGCACGACCCTGGAGGTCCTCACGGAGCGCACCCGTGAGGAGTGGCGGCTGGCCCGTTGGAGGACCCACTTGCGCGACCACACCGTCATCATCGGCTACGGCACCAAGGGCCGTTCGGCCGTGCAGACCCTGCACGCCAAGGGCCTGCCGAAGGACCAGGTCGTCATCGTCGATCCGAGCAGCAAGGTGATCGACTCGGCCAACGCCGAGGGCTTCGTGGGCGTGATCGGGGACGCCACCCGCAGCGACGTCCTGCTGCGCGCCGAGGCGCAGAAGGCCCGTCAGATCATCATCGCCACCCAGCGCGACGACACCGCCGTCCTCGTGACCCTGACGGCCCGTCAGATGAACCGGGCGGCGAAGATCGTCGCGGCCGTCCGGGAGGAGGAGAACGCTCTGCTGCTCCGCCAGTCCGGCGCCGACGCCGTGATCACCAGCGCCAGCGCGGCCGGCCGGCTGCTCGGCCTCTCCTCCCTCAGCCCGAGCGCGGGCACGGTCATGGAGGACCTCATCCAGCAGGGCAGCGGACTGGACCTCGTCGAACGCCCGGTGGTCAAGTCCGAAGTGGGCCGTTCCGTGCGGGAGACGGACGACCTGGTGGTCTCCGTGCTCCGCGGGCACCGGCTGCTGCCCTACGACGACCCGACCGCGAGCCCGCTGCGCTCCACCGACCGCCTCATCACCATCGTCCGGGCCCGTCCCCGGCCGCACCCGGCGGAACCGGAGGAGCGCCGGCCGCGGGAGTAGCCTCGCGGGCATGTCCATTCACGCGATCACCATCCCCGAACCCGGCGGACCCGAGGCCCTGGTGTGGGCCGAGGTCCCGGATCCCGTACCCGCTGAGGGGGAAGTGCTGGTCGAGGTGGCGGCCAGTGCCGTCAACCGCGCCGACCTCCTGCAACGCCAGGGCTACTACGACCCGCCGCGGGGCGCCTCGCCGTACCCCGGTCTGGAGTGCTCCGGGCGGATCGCGGCGCTGGGGCCGGGGGTCGCGGGCTGGGCCGTCGGTGACGAGGTGTGCGCGCTGCTCTCGGGCGGCGGTTACGCGGAGAAGGTGGCCGTGCCTGCCGGGCAGCTGCTGCCGCTGCCCGAGGGGGTCGACGCGGTGACGGCCGCGGGCCTGCCGGAGGTCGCCTGCACGGTCTGGTCCAACGTCTTCATGATCGCCCATCTCCGGCCCGGCGACACCCTGCTGGTGCACGGCGGGGCGAGCGGCATCGGGACCATGGCGATCCAGCTGGCCAAGGCGGCCGGTGCCCGGGTCGCGGTCACCGCGGGCAGCGCGGAGAAGCTGGAGCGCTGCCGGGAGCTGGGCGCGGACATCCTGATCAACTACCACGAGCAGGACTTCGTCCAGGAGCTGCGCAAGGCAACCGACGGCGCCGGGGCCGACGTCATCCTGGACATCATCGGCGCCAAGTACCTGGACTGGAACGTGAAGGCGCTGGCGGTCAACGGCCGGCTCGCCATCATCGGCCTGCAGGGCGGCGTCAAGGGCGAACTCAACCTCAACGCCCTGCTGTCGAAGCGGGGCGCGGTCACCGCCACCTCGCTGCGCGCCCGTCCGGAGGCGGAGAAGGCGTCGATCGTCGCGGCGGTGCGCGAGCATGTGTGGCCGCTGGTCGCGGCGGGCCGGGTGCGGCCGGTCGTGGACCGCACGGTGCCGATGCGGGACGCCGCCGAGGCGCACCGGGCGATGGAGGCCGGCGGCCACGTCGGCAAGATCCTGCTGGTGCCGTAGCGGGCCTTCCCGCCGGGGCGGCGGGGAGACGCCCGGTGCGGTGCCGGTGCCGGGCCGGGTGCGCTGCCGGGAAGGCCCGGGACGGCCGGGATGCCGGGCGGGTCCCCCCGTGTGACGCTGGACACCGTCCTACCGTTTCGGCCCGGGAAGGTGTCCGACCGTGACTCCGGTGTTCCGTGCACGGCTCGCGTCGGGACTGCTGGCAGCCGCGGTGCTCGTCCCCGCGCCTCTCGTCCTCCTGCACGACCGCCTCTCCGGCGACGCGGAGCCGCGGGCCGCGTCCTCCCCCACCGCCCGGCGCGACGGCGAGACCGCCGCGGGACGGCGGGCGGCCGAGGGGCGCACCCGGCCCGGCCGGAACACGCCCCCGCCCCGCCCCGGCCGTCCCGGGCACCCACCGCCCGGTGGCGCGGCCCCCTGGTTCCCGCCCGCGGAGGACCACGGCGCGGCGGCGGAGGGGCGGCGCCCGGACCTCCCGTACGGGTACCGGTACGAGGACGAGGTGTATCCGTACGGCCCGCGCCCGTACGAGTGGAGCCCCGACCGGCCGGGCCCGCCGGAGAAGGGGCCGGACGGCTCCACGGAAACGGGCGGCACCGGCGGCGCCACGGACGCCGGCCCGGGCTCCGGTCGGGACTCCGGTACGGGCGCTCCCGCCGCCGCGCCGACCGGCCGCCCGGCGATGCGGGTGCTGCCGCTGGGCACCGGCCTGGTGCTGGTCGGTCTGGGGCTCGGCTTCATCGGCCTCCGACTGCGCCGCGGCTGAGCCCGCTCCCCGTCCGTCCCCGCGCGGCGCCCGCGCGGTCCGCCCGGCGCCCGCGCCGCCTCTCCGCGCCCCCGCCCGATCCGGTACCCCTCCGCGCCGCTGTGAGGATCGTCTCCCCGGGCCCCTGTCCGTCCGGCCCGCGCCGTGTGCGCGAGAATGGCCGCATGGAGAAGCCGAGTAATGAACGGTCGCAGGAGAGCTCCCATGTCCTGGTCGTGGGGCCGGACGGAATGGCTCTCGGAAAGGCCGCCGGCGCCGGCGAGGAGGAGCAGGGCGAGTCCCGCGAGACCCCGCTGACGGAAATGGTCGAACAGCCCGCCAAGGTCATGCGCATCGGCAGCATGATCAAGCAACTGCTGGAAGAGGTCCGGGCGGCTCCTCTCGACGAGGCGAGCCGGGTGCGGCTCAAGGAGATCCACGCGAGCTCCGTCAAGGAGCTGGAGGACGGACTGGCCCCGGAGCTGGTGGAGGAACTGGAGCGGCTCTCGCTGCCGTTCACCGACGACGCGGTGCCCACCGAGGCCGAGCTGCGCATCGCGCAGGCCCAGCTGGTCGGCTGGCTGGAGGGCCTCTTCCACGGCATCCAGACCGCGCTCTTCGCCCAGCAGATGGCCGCCCGCGCCCAGCTGGAGCAGATGCGCCGCGCGCTGCCCCCGGGCGTCCAGCTGCCGGACCAGGAGATCGAGGAGGAGGGCGGCCGTCCCGGCGGCGGCGCCCGCTCCGGCCCGTATCTCTGACCGGCCGGAACGCCCCGTGGACGGTTCGAGGACGGTCCGCGGGGCCTCTCGCGGGATTCCCGTCGCGTCCCGGGTCGCGCAGGCAACGGCCGGGGACCGGCACACACGGCGTGTGACGCGCGCCGTACGTGCCGGTCCCCGGCCCCGTGTTCCCCGCCTACTCGGGCTTGCCCGTGGCGACGGTCAGCGTGATCGTGTCCTTGTCCGGGTCGAACGGCTCGCCCTTGCGGGGGATCTGCTCCAGGACGGCGTTCTTCCCCCAGATGGAGGAGTCCTCGTACTCCAGGTCGTTGTACTTCCAGCCCGCCTGGTTCATGCAGTCCTTCACCGACGCGATGTGGCGGAAGCGCAGATCCGGCATGGACACCGCATCCTTGTCGTCGTAGTGCTCGTACGCGTCCGTGCACTTCTCCGGGTCGATCGTCCGGCTCTTGTCCTCCGCGATCTCCTTGGCCGGCGCGGCGTCGCCGCCCTCGCCGTCACCCGTCTCGCCGCCCGTGGGGGACGGGTCCGCGGACTCGCCGGTTCCGGGGCCGGCCTGCTTCCCGTCGTCGTCGCCGTTGTTGAGGACGAGAGCCGTGATCAGACCACCGAGGGCCAGCAGGACCACCACGACGGCGCCCACGACCACCGGCATGCTGCTGTTCCTGCCGCCGCCCGTGCCGCTGCCGCCGGCCGGCGGCGAGAGGTTGTACGGGGCCGGGCCGGAGGGGCCGTAGGGGGAGGGCGCCGGATAGCCCTGCTGCCCCATCGGATAGCTGGGCGGCGGCGGAGTGGACGGGCCGAAGCCGCCCGGGCCCGCGAGGCCCGGGACGGGCGGCTGCTGGTACGGCGTCTGCACGCCCTGCACGCCCTGCACGCCCTGCCCGGGCAGGGCGGGGTTCTGCTGGTCCAGCGGCGGGAAGACCGCCGAACCCACCCCCGCGCCGCTGGCCCGCGCCCCCGCCCCGTCGACGATCGCCGGGGCGGCGCCGGTCCGCGCCGCGGACGCCACCCGCTCGCACTCCTGGCGCATCGCCTCCGCCGTCGGGAAGCGCTCGTTCGGGTTCTTCTTCAGCGCCCGGGCGATGAGCGCGTCCACCGCCGGCGGCAGGGAGCGGTTGACGGCCGACGGGACGGGCGGCTCCTCCTGCACATGCGCGTAGGCGATGGCCAGCGGGGAGTCCGCGTCGAACGGCAACTGCCCGGTGAGCAGTTCGAAGAGGAGGATGCCGACGGAGTAGAGGTCGGAGCGGGCGTCGACACCGCGCCCCAGCGCCTGCTCCGGCGAGAGGTACTGGGGGGTGCCGACGACCATGCCGGTCTGCGTCATCGACGTCACGCCGGACTGCATGGCCCGCGCGATGCCGAAGTCCATGACCTTGACCACGTCGCGCCTGTTCATCATGACGTTGCCCGGCTTGATGTCCCGGTGGACCAGGCCCATCTCATGGCTGACCTCGAGGGCCGCCAGCACATCGCCCGCGATCTTCAGGGCCTTCTCGGCGGGCATCGCGCCGTACCGGGCGATGTCCTCGTCGAGCACGGAGCGCAGCGGGCGGCCCTCCACGTACTCCATGACGATGTACGGCATCTTGCCGCCGCCCTCGGCGTCGGAGAGGGCGTCCTCGCCGGTGTCGAAGACGGAGACGATGTTGGTGTGGGAGAGTTTGGCGACCGACTGCGCCTCGCGCCGGAAGCGCTCGCGGAACGCCTCCTCGCGGCCCAGCTCGGTGTGGAGGACCTTGATGGCCACCTGCCGGTCCAGCACGGTGTCGTACGCCAGGTGCACGGAGGCCATGCCGCCCGCGCCGAGCAGGTCACGCAGCTGGTACCGCCCGCCCGCGACCGACCGCCCCCGGTAGCGGCCCTGCCCGCCGTCGTCGCTCATGTGACTGACTCCCCCTGTGCGGACGGCCGGGCCGATCGTCCTGGCCGGCTGCTCGAACAACCTTGATTCCGGCCAAGTCTGCCGCAGGGGTCGGCCACGTCCAAGCCGGGTGCCCGTTCCGTGACCGGATGGGCGAGAAGAGTTCGAGAAGCGTTACAGCATCACCATGGACGGGGGGCGGATTTGCCTCCGTGCGCCCCCGGCGGTTTGGATGGTCTGTCCACCGGGGAACGGCGCGCCGCGCGGAGGCTGTAGCGTGCCTACCGGAAGACCCCTGGGTCCCCGAGCCGGCGGCGGGGGATTCGGTGAGGGGATCCCGGACCGCGTACAGCGGACAGACTGACTACGGCGAGGACTGATGGCACAGACGCGCTCCGGGGGCCCGTCCGAATCCGAACCGGCGAACGGCGGCAACGGCAACGGCGGCTCCGGTGACTCCCCCGAGCTGTGGGGCGACGGCGGACTGGTGGGGGACGGGCGCTACCGCCTGACCCACCGGCTCGGCCGCGGCGGCATGGCGGAGGTCTTCGCCGCCGAGGACGTCCGGCTCGGCCGCACGGTCGCGGTGAAGCTTCTGCGCTCCGATCTCGCCGAGGACCCGGTCTCCAAAGCCCGCTTCACGCGCGAGGCCCAGTCGGTGGCGGGGCTGAACCACCACGCGGTGGTCGCGGTCTACGACTCCGGCGAGGACGTGATCGGCGGCAGCACCGTCCCCTACATCGTCATGGAGCTCGTCGAGGGCCGGACGATCCGGGATCTGCTGATCGAGTCCGACGCGCCGCCGCCGGACCAGGCGCTGATCATCGTCTCCGGGGTGCTGGAGGCGCTGGCGTACAGCCACCACCACGGCATCGTGCACCGCGACATCAAGCCCGCGAACGTGATCATCACCAACACGGGCGCGGTCAAGGTCATGGACTTCGGCATCGCCCGCGCGCTGCACGGCGCGCAGTCCACGATGACCCAGACCGGCATGGTCATGGGCACCCCGCAGTACCTCTCGCCGGAACAGGCCCTCGGCAAGACCGTGGACACCCGCTCCGACCTGTACGCCACCGGCTGCCTGCTCTACGAACTGCTCGCGCACCGCCCGCCGTTCACCGGCGAGAGCCCGCTGTCGGTGGTCTACCAGCACGTCCAGGACATGCCGGTGCCGCCCTCCCGGGTGTCGGGCGCGGTGCCGCCGGAGCTGGACGGGCTGGTGATGCGGTCGCTGGCCAAGGACCCGGACGACCGGTTCCAGACCGCCGAGGAGATGCGCGGGCTGGCGCAGTACGCCCTGCAGATGCTGACCGAGCACGGCGGCCACACCGGCGCCTGGGACACCGGCACGGTCGCCATGGCGGGCGCGGCCCCCGCGGCCGGTACGACCGCCATGATGCCGGCGGGCGGCGGCGACACCTCGCAGATCCCGGCCCCGCTGCTGGGCCCCCCGCGGGGCGACGACGGCGGCTTCGACGGCACCCGGCACGACGGCGGCCGGGGCGGCTCCGGCCGGGGCCGCGGCCCGCTGCTGCTGGTGGCGGCGCTGGCGCTGATCGCCGTCACCGTCGGGATCATCTTCGCGCTCGACAGGCGCGACGAGGGCCGGGAGCCGGACCAGAAGCCCTCGCCGACGGTCTCCCAGACCCAGGACAAGGAGACCTCCCCGTCGCCGGAGGACGAGGCCACCCAGGACACGGAGACGGACCCCGGGACCGGCGGGCAGAACGAGGACTACACGCCCGAACAGCCGAGCGGCGAGTACACCCCGTCCCAGGACCCGACCGGCGGCGAGACGACCCCCACCACTCCGAGCCAGCCGCCGCCGTCGACCCCGTCCCAGAGCACCCCGAGCGGTCCGGGCAGCGACCCGGGCGAAACCGGTGAACCGGGCGGTGATCCGGGCGGTGATCCGGGCGGTGCCGGCGGCGATCCGGGCGGCGCCGGCGGTGGCGACGCGGGAGCGGTCGACGGAGGGGGCGCCGGAGACTGACCGGCCCGGGCCCCTCCCTCCCTTGTCCGCCCCACCGCAGTGCATGTCTACGACCCCCGTCCGCACCGGACCATACGCCGGGTGCGGACGGGGGCCTTCGCCGTCGCGGGCCGTCGCGCCCGGCCCCGGGGCGCCCGCTGCCGTCCCGCCCCGGGCCCTCAGGCCGTGAACGCGTCCCGCACCGCGTCGTAGTGCTCGGTCCACCACACGGCCAGGGCCGCCGCCGCCGGGAACTGGGCGTCGGCGCGCGGGTCGCGCAGTTCGTAGCGCCAGCGCAGCATCCAGAAGTCGTTCAGCCGTTCCCACCACACCCGGTGAACGGCCGCGGCCAGTTCGGCCGGGTCCGCCCCGGAGGCCCGCCGGTAGCCGCGCGCGTAGGAGCGGACCCCGGGCAGCGCGAGGGGTCCGCGGGGGCGGACGAAGAAGATGGCCGCGGCCCGGACGGCCTCCTCGGCGCGCGGCTGGACGCTCAGCCGGTCCCAGTCGACGATCGCCGCCGGTTCGGTACCCCGGTAGAGGAGGTTCAGGGGGTGGAAGTCGCCGTGCACCCAGCCCGCGGCGGGTTCGGCGCCGGGGCGCGGGCGGCGGTGGGCGTGGCGGCGGAGCAGGGCGCGCCGTTCGGTGAGCCGGTGCTCGGCGAGTTCGTCGAAGGCGTCGCGCTGCGGCCGGCGGCGGGCGCGTGCCAGGAGCTCGTCGATCAGCGCGTAGGTGTCGGCGGGTTCGGCGCTGGCCAGGGCGGGCGGGCTGGTGGGCGAGGCGGGGCGGCGGGGGCCGGGTAAGCGGAGGCGGTCGCCCGGCCCGGTGCCGCCCGGCCCCGGAGCGGACGCCGGCGCGGGCGGCATGATCCGCTCCAGCGCGGTGTGCACCCGGCCGAGGAGTTCGCCGAGCCGGCCGCACTCGGCGCGGGTGAGCTGGGATCCGTAGCGGTGCCGGCCGTCGATCCAGGGGTGCAGGGCGAAGCAGCGGCCGCCGGTGACGGCGACGGTGGAGCCGGCGGTGTCGGCCAGCGGCGGGACGACGGGGAGGCCGAGGGCGGCGAGCCGGGCGGTCGCGCGGTGCTGGCGGGCGATGGCGGGGCTGTCGCCGTCGAGATGGTGTTTGAGGAAGAAGCGGCCGCGGGTGGTGGTCAGGGCGTAGCCGCGGTTGAGCAGGCCGTGCGTCACCCGTTCGCAGGAGAGCGGCTCGCCGAGGGCGTAGCGGCGCGCCAGGACGGTCAGCGCGTCCGTGCCGGGGGCGTCCGTACCGGGGGTGTCCGTGCAGGGCCCGCCGGGGTTGCCGGTGTTGTCCGGCCCGTCGGTCCGGGAAGGGCCGGAGCCGCCGGGACCGGGGTCCGGCCGGTCCGGTGCGAGGGCCGTGGGCGGGGTGTCCGGGCCGGGGACGGGGTCCGGTGGAGCGGGGGCAACGGATGAGCGCGGCACTCGTCAAATGTTAGATCACGCTGAGTGCTCGATCCGGAACCGGGGCCTCAACAAGACGGGCTCCCGCTCCGGCTTATCCCCGCGAACTCTTCCCGTGCTCTTGCCCCCCGGGTTAACGTGCCGTTGTCCCGGCTCCGCAGGGCTGTGACCAGTGGTCTTCCCCGGCTTTCCCGATTTACTTGGAAATCCAAGCAAAATCCCAGGTCAGAGGGGGTTTCGCAGGAATGCGGACCACTGGGTAACGTGCGTCCTGCGGCCAGAGCCGGGCGCCTGTCACGCCCGGTCCGCCGGCCGCACCCACCCCGTGCGCCGTTTCGAATCGGGTGAGCCCCCCCTGCCGTCGGCAAGGGGACCTACTGGGCCACCGGCGACCCCGGGGGCCGGACAGACGGAGGAGCACACCGTGACCGTGGAGAGCACCGCGGGGCGCAAGCCACGCCGCACCACAGCGAAACGCGCCGGCGCCAAGAAGCCACCGGCACCGGCCGCCGCAGCCGGGCAGCCGGAGCTCGTACAGCTGCTGACCCCCGAGGGCAAGCGCGTCGAGCACCCCGAGTACTCCATCGACCTCGGCCCCGAGGAGCTGCGCGGGCTGTACCGGGACATGGTGCTGACCCGGCGCTTCGACGCCGAGGCCACCGCGCTCCAGCGCCAGGGCGAGCTGGGCCTGTGGGCCTCGCTGCTGGGCCAGGAGGCCGCGCAGATCGGCTCCGGCCGCGCGCTGCGGGACGACGACTACGTCTTCCCCACCTACCGCGAGCACGGTGTGGCCTGGTGCCGCGGCGTGGACCCGACCAATCTGCTGGGCATGTTCCGCGGTGTGAACAACGGCGGCTGGGATCCGACGAGCAACAACTTCCACCTCTACACGATCGTCATCGGCTCGCAGGCGCTGCACGCCACCGGCTACGCCATGGGCGTGGCCAAGGACGGCGCCGACTCCGCCGTGATCGCCTACTTCGGCGACGGCGCGAGCAGCCAGGGCGACGTGGCCGAGGCGTTCACCTTCTCCGCGGTCTACAACGCCCCGGTGGTGTTCTTCTGCCAGAACAACCAGTGGGCCATCTCCGAGCCCACCGAGAAGCAGACCCGCGTCCCGCTCTACCAGCGCGCCCAGGGCTACGGCTTCCCCGGCGTCCGGGTCGACGGCAACGACGTCCTGGCCTGCCTCGCCGTCACCCGCTCCGCGCTGGAGCGCGCCCGCCGCGGCGAGGGCCCGACCCTCGTCGAGGCGTTCACCTACCGGATGGGCGCCCACACCACCTCCGACGACCCGACCAAGTACCGGCGGGACGAGGAGCGGGAGGCCTGGGAGGCCAAGGATCCGATCCAGCGGCTGCGCGCCTACCTGGAGGCCGAGGGCATCGCCGACGCGGCGTTCCTCGCCGGGCTGGACCAGGAGAGCGAGGAGCTGGGCCGCCACGTGCGCGACGCGATCCGGCTGATGCCGGACCCCGACACCATGGCGATCTTCGAGAACATCTACGCGGACGGCCACGCCCTGGTCGACGAGGAGCGTGCGCAGTTCGCCGCCTACCAGGCGTCCTTCGCCGAGGAGGGCAACTGACATGGCTGCCGAGAAGACCGTGAAGCTCCCGATCGCCAAGGCGATCAACGAGTCCCTCCGCAAGGCCATGGAGGACGACCCCAAGGTCCTGATCATGGGTGAGGACGTCGGCAAGCTCGGCGGCGTCTTCCGGGTCACCGACGGCCTGCAGAAGGACTTCGGCGAGGACCGGGTCATCGACACCCCGCTCGCCGAGTCCGGCATCGTCGGCACCGCCATCGGCATGGCGCTGCGCGGCTACCGCCCGGTGGTGGAGATCCAGTTCGACGGTTTCGTCTTCCCCGCGTACGACCAGATCGTCACCCAGCTCGCCAAGATGCACGCCCGGGCCCTCGGCAAGATCAAGCTGCCCGTCGTCATCCGCATCCCCTACGGCGGCGGCATCGGCGCGGTCGAGCACCACAGCGAGTCGCCCGAGGCGCTGTTCGCGCACGTCGCGGGGCTCAAGTGCGTCTCCCCGTCCAACTCCGCGGACGCCTACTGGATGATGCAGCAGGCCATCCGGAGCGACGACCCGGTCATCTTCTTCGAGCCCAAGCGGCGCTACTGGGACAAGGGCGAGGTCGACACCGCCGCCGCCCCCGGCCCGCTGCACGAGGCCGTCACCGCCCGCGAGGGCACCGACCTCACCCTCGTCGCCTACGGCCCGATGGTGAAGGTCTGCCTGGAGGCGGCGGCCGCGGCGGCCGAGGAGGGCAAGTCGCTGGAGGTCCTGGACCTCCGCTCGATGTCCCCGATCGACTTCGACGCGATCCAGCGCTCGGTCGAGAAGACCCGGCGGCTGGTCGTCGTGCACGAGGCTCCGGTATTCCTGGGGACGGGATCGGAGATCGCCGCCCGGCTCACCGAGCGGTGCTTCTACCACCTGGAGGCCCCGGTGCTGCGTGTGGGCGGATACCACGCGCCGTACCCGCCGGCCAGGCTGGAGGAGGAGTATCTGCCCGGCCTGGACCGGGTGCTCGACTCCGTCGACCGCGCTCTGGCGTACTGAAGGGACGGGGACAGTGACGATGACAGCGACTTCCCAGCGCTTCCGCGAGTTCCGGATGCCCGACGTGGGCGAGGGGCTCACCGAGGCCGAGATCCTCAAGTGGTACGTGGGGCCCGGCGACACCGTGTCCGACGGGCAGACCGTCTGCGAGGTGGAGACCGCCAAGGCGGCCGTGGAACTGCCCATCCCCTTCGACGGCGTGGTGCGCGAACTGCACTTCGAGGAAGGGGCGACGGTCGACGTCGGCTCCGTCTTCATCACCGTCGACACCCAGCCGGGCGCCGACGGCGACGGTGACGGCGGCGCCGCGCCGGCCGCGGACGCGGTGCCCGCCCCCGCCCCCGCCGCGGAGGCGGCGGCCCCCGAGGGGGCGGAGCAGCCGCAGGAGCGGCAGCCGGTGCTGGTGGGCTACGGCGTCTCGGCCGCGTCCACCAAGCGCCGCGCGCGCAAGCCGCAGCCCGGCGCCGAGCCCCGGGTGTCCGCTCCGGCGCAGGCCGCTCCGGCGCAGGCCGCCCCGGCCCCGGCCCCGGCCGCTCCGGCGCAGGCCGTCCCGGCCGGTGTCCCGGAGGCTCCCCGGCCGCTGGCCAAGCCGCCCGTCCGCAAGCTCGCCAAGGACCTCGGCGTCGATCTGGCGTCGATCACCCCGACCGGCCCGGACTCCATCGTGACCCGCGAGGACGTGCACGCCGCGGCCGCCGCGGCGAGCGCCCAAGCTGCGGCACCGGAGACGGCCCCGGCCGCTCCGGCCCCCGCCGCCGCACCGGCCGCAGCCCCCGTCTCCGCCGACGGCCGCGAGACCCGGGTGCCGATCAAGGGCGTACGGAAGGCCACCGCCCAGGCGGTGACCGGCAGCGCCTTCACCGCACCGCACGTCACGGAGTTCATCACCGTCGACGTGACCCGGACGATGAAGCTCGTCCAGGAGCTCAAGCAGGACCCGGAGATGGCCGGCCTGCGGGTCAACCCGCTGCTGCTGGTCGCCAAGGCCCTGCTGGTCGCGATCAAGCGCAACCCGGAGGTCAACGCGGCCTGGGACGAGGCCAACCAGGAGATCGTGCACAAGGAGTACGTCAACCTCGGCATCGCCGCGGCCACCCCGCGCGGTCTGATGGTGCCGAACATCAAGGACGCGCACGCCAAGACCCTGCCGCAACTGGCCCGGGAGCTGGGCGAGCTGGTGGCCACCGCCCGGGAGGGGAAGACCTCCCCGGCGGCCATGCAGGGCGGCACGGTCACCATCACCAACGTCGGCGTCTTCGGCGTCGACACCGGTACGCCGATCCTCAACCCCGGCGAGTCCGCGATCCTGGCCTTCGGCGCGGTCAAGGAGCGGCCGTGGGTGCACAAGGGCAAGGTCAAGCCGCGCCAGGTGACGACGCTCGGCCTCTCCTTCGACCACCGGCTGGTCGACGGGGAGCTGGGCTCCAAGGTCCTCGCGGACACCGCGGCGATCCTGGAACACCCCAAGCGGCTCATCACCTGGGCCTGACGGATACGGACCGCGCGGGGCCCGTACGATGCGCGGGCCCGGCCCGTACCGGACCGCTCGCACCGCTCGCACCGCTCGACACCCGGAAGCCCGGACGCCGTTCGCGTCCGGGCTTCCCGGCTTTCCGGCAGCGGCCGGGACTCTCCCGGGCACCCCGGCACGGCGCAGCGGCCGGGGTGCCGGCGCGCGGCCCCCGCCCCCCGGCCCACCGCGGACCTCCGGACGCCCACCAGTGTTCAGCGGCCGGTCCCGTCCGCATCCCGGACCGATCAAAACCCGTTCATCTCATGTATCTAAGCTGTGTCCATGCTGTCCGCCCTCACGCCCGAGACCGCCTCCGAGACCAGCCCCGGCAAGCGGCCGCCCGCCGCCGACCGGGTCTACGCCCACGTCAAGCAGGCCGTCCTGGACCGCCGTTACGAGGGCGGCACCCTGCTCACCGAGGGCCACCTCGCCGAGGTGACCGGCGTCTCCCGGACCCCGGTGCGGGAGGCCCTGCTGCGGCTGGAGGCCGAAGGGCTGCTCAAGCTCTACCCGAAGAAGGGCGCCCTGGTGCTCCCGGTCTCCGCGCAGGAGATCCGCGACGTGGTCGAGACCCGGCTGCTGATCGAGGAGCACGCCGCCCGCAAGGCCGTCCCCGCGAGCCCGCGCCTGGTGGAGCGGCTGGAGGAACTCCTCGGCGAACAGCGGCGCCACGCGGCCGCCGGCGACCTCCCGGCCTTCTCCGCCAGCGACCGCTGCTTCCACGCCGAGATCGTGCGCAGCGCCGGCAACCTCATCCTGGAACGCCTCTACGACCAGCTCCGGGACCGGCAGCTGCGCATGGGCGTCGCCGTGATGCACGCCCACCCCGACCGCATCGCCAAGAACATCGCCGAGCACACCGAGATCCTGCGCGCCCTGCGCGCGGGGGACGCCGACGCGGCCGCCGGGGCCGTCGGCCGGCACATCGGCCGGGTGCGGGAGCTGGCCGGAGGCGATCCCCGGTGAGCTCCGCCGCGCGTCCCGGCGGGCCCGCGCCCGCCTTCCCCGGCTCCGCCGTGTCCGACCCCCGCGGGGGCGGGCGGGCGGCGTTCGTCTGGGGCATCGGGGTCCTGGTCTACTTCCTGGCCGTCTCCTACCGCACCAGCCTCGGCGTGGCCGGGCTCGACGCCGCGGACCGCTTCCAGGTGGGCGCCTCCGCGCTGTCGACCTTCACCATCCTCCAGCTCCTCGTCTACGCGGGGATGCAGATACCGGTGGGCCTGCTGGTCGACCGGCTGGGCACCAAGCGTGTCCTGATCATGGGCATCGCGCTGTTCACCACCGGCCAGTTCGGCTTCGGCCTCTCCGACTCGTACGCCATGGCCCTGGCCTCGCGGGCACTGCTCGGCTGCGGTGACGCCATGACCTTCATCAGCGTGCTGCGGCTGGGATCCCGCTGGTTCCCCGCCCGCCGCGGCCCGCTGATCGCGCAGGTGGCGGCGCTGATCGGGATGGCCGGCAACCTGCTCTCCACGCTGGTGCTGGCCAGGCTGCTGAACACCTTCGGCTGGACCCCGGCCTTCGCGGGCAGCGCGGCCGGCGGCGTGGCCGTGCTCGCCCTGGTGCTCGTCTTCCTCAAGGACCATCCGGAGGGCGCCGCCCCCGCCCCGCGGGACGGCGCGCACAAGGGGAGGGCCGCGCCGCCCCGCTTCGGCGTCGGCCGGCAGATCGCCGACTCCTGGCGCGAGCCCGGCACCCGGCTGGGCATGTGGGTGCACTTCACCACCCAGTTCCCGGGCATGGTCTACCTGCTGCTCTGGGGGATGCCGTTCCTGGTCGAGGCCCAGGGCCGCTCCCGGACGGAGGCCGGTGAGCTGCTGACCCTGGTGGTGCTCTCCAACATGGCCGTCGGCCTCGTCTACGGGCAGCTCATCGCCCGGCACCACCGGGCGCGGATGCCCCTCGCGCTGGGCACGATCGGCCTGACCGCCGTCTTCTGGGGCACCGCGCTGGCCTGGCCGGGCACGGCACCCGTCTGGCTGCTCGTCGCGCTCAGCCTGGTGCTGGGGCTCTGCGGCCCCGCCTCGATGATCGGCTTCGACTTCGCCCGCCCGGCCAATCCGCCGGAGCGCATCGGCACCGCCTCCGGCATCGTCAACATGGGCGGCTTCACCGCGTCGATGACGACGCTGCTGGCCATCGGCGTGCTGCTGGACGCGACCGGGGACGACTACCGCGCCGCCTTCGCCTCCGTGTTCGTCCTCCAGGCGCTGGGCGTCGCACAGATCCTGCGCCTGCGGAGCCGGGCGGACCGCCGCGAGCGGGAACGGACCGTCGCCAGCCGGGTCGAGACGGTGCACGTGCCGGCCGTCCGGCAGGGCTGACGGGCCGTCCGGAACGCCCGGACCGGCGGGGGCGGACAGCCCGGCGGCCGGCCCGGAACGGACCGCGGGTGGGGCCGCGGTCCGGACGGCACGGGACGGGGCGGGGCCCGCGGCGGTCGGCGAAGCCCGAGGGCAGCGCGGCCCCTACGGCGTCGTCGAGAAGTTCCGCAGGATCGCCTCGGCGAGCCTCTGGTCGCCCTCCGTCTTGATCCGGTCCGCCACCGCCGCCGGCTTCACCCGGCCGCAGGCCAGCAGCGCGTACGTCTCCCAGTCCAGGGTGAGCGTCACCGCGGGGCCCAGCGAGGGGCTGCCGCTGACCGAGGCCCGGCCCTCGCCGTCCACTCGCACGGTGCGCATGAACTCCACCGGCCCGTGCACGTCGATCACCACCGCCGTGTTCGGCGGTGCGCCCGCGTCCTTGGCGACGACCTTCGGCAGTCCCTCCAGGAGCAGGTCGCGGGCGACCAGCGCGCCCGGCGAGTCCAGATTGCCGGGCTGCCGCAGCGCCCGGCGCAGGTCCTGCTCGTGCACCCAGACGTCGAACGCCCGCAGCCGCAGGCAGTGTTCCAGCGTGATCTCCGCGCCGCCCAGCGGCCCCCGGACCTTCGTACCCGGGTCGCGTCCCTCGTTGCGCAGCTGCCGCGAGCGGCGGATGATCGTGTACTCCAGCTCGGAGGTCATCTCCGGCCCCGTGTGGCAGCGCCGCACGTCGACCTGGACCTCCATGTAGCGGGTCAGCTCGTCCGTCACGTGGTAGAGATCGCGCGGCAGCGAGTGGATCGGCCGGGGATCGCCCAGCATCTCGCACTCGATTCCGATCACATGGGAGACGACGTCCCTAACCGACCAGCCGGGACAGGCGGTCGCGCGGTTCCACTCACCCTCGACGAGCGGTGTCACCAGCTCGGAGATCGCCTCGATGGAGTGGGTCCAGGCGTCGATGTAGGGCTGCAGGCTTGGGTGGACGGTCACGTGACCCCTCGGCGGTTCGTACGCGGGCTGGGTGCTTGAGCCACCGGCTCACGCAGTTAAGTTACGCTGCGCGTGGGCACACCGGCAGTGCTTTCGTGTGACGATCGTAGGCCCGTCACGGCGGGCCCAAGGCCGAGAGTGGTGGTACCGTGCGCGCCTCCCTGCTGCAGATTGCCGTCAATTCCGGCGAAACGGTCGCAGCGCGCCGGCAACGGGTGGCCGCGCTCGTCCGGGAACAGGCCGGTTCGGACCTCGTCGTCCTCCCCGAGCTCTGGCCGACGGGCGCCTTCGCCTACGACCTCTTCGAGGAATACGCCGAGACCCTCGACGGCCCCACCGTCACCGCCATGGCCGCCGCCGCGGCCGAAGCGTCGGTCTGGCTGCACGCCGGGTCCGTCGTCGAACGCGCCCCCGACGGCACGCTGTACAACACCTCCGTGGTCCTCGGCCCCGACGGCCGCCTCCGCGCCTCCTACCGCAAGATCCACCGCTTCGGCTTCGACAAGGGCGAGGCCGCGATGATGGGCGGCGGCGAGGAGATCGCCACCATCCGCCTCCCGGAGACCGTGGCCGGCCTGGCCACCTGCTACGACCTGCGCTTCCCCGAACAGTTCCGGCAACTCACCGACGCCGGCGCCGAACTCCTCGTCATCCCCGCCGGCTGGCCCGCCCGCCGCCGCGAGCACTGGACCCTGCTGGCCCGCGCCCGCGCCGTCGAGAACCAGGCGTACGTCCTCGCCTGCTGCTCCGCCGGAACGCACGGCGGCGTCGAACAGGCCGGGCACAGCCGGATCATCGACCCCTGGGGCGAGGTGATCGCCGAGGCCGGCGAGGACGAGCAGATCCTCACCGCCGACCTCGACCTCTCCCGCGTCGCGAAGACCCGCGCCGACTTCCCCGTCCTCCGCGACCGCGTCCTCGGCCTGCCGACGCCCCGCCCCGCCGCGCCGGACGCCTGAGCGGGGTACGCGCCGGGGCGCGAGGGCCCAAGACGCGGCGGCACCCCACGCCCCCGTCAGTCGTACGTTCGCAGGGTGGCCACGAGTTGCCGTGCCTCCCTCGCACCTCGCCGCATCAGGACCGCAGCCACGGTGTGCAACTCGTTCCAGGCGTGGGGGCGGCCGATGTCGGCCGCCTCGGGCACGATGGCCAACGCCACCGAGGCGGCTTGCGACGCCTCACCCGCTTCGGCCAGCGCGTGCGCCAGGCAGGCCCGGTACCACGTCTTGTCGCGCCGGTAGTCGTCCGGCAGCGCGGCCAGCCCGGCGGTGAGGTGGCGCACCGCCGCCTTCCCGTCGCGCAGATGCAGTGCGGCCATCCCTCGTTGCAGCGTGAACCACGTCTCGCCGTAGAAATACATCCACGGCGGCTCGTCCTCCGGGTGCTGCGCCGCGCGGCCGATGAGGTCCTGTGCTTCGTCCAGGAGACGCTCGGCGTCATCGGCGTCGCCGCCCAGCGCGTGACCCCGGGCAGCCATCTGAGCGGCCATGCCCTGGACGCCGAGGGATGTTCCCGGGGCCGACCAACGAGCCGCCTCCGCCAGACGCACACACCGGTCCCCACGGCCGCCCGACCACGCCATGTGCGCCTTCATGCTGAGCGTCGTGGCCGCCATATTGGCGTCACCGGCCTCCAGCGCCCACTCGTGGCTGCGGTCGTACCAGGCGAGGGCGGCTGCCGTCTTCCCCTGGTCCTGTGCCATCCAGGCCAGGAACTGCGCATGCTCGGACGCCAGACGGACCACTCGGCCCGCCAACGGACCCCGGGCACTGCCGTACAGGTCCACCACCGTCCGGAGTTGCTGGCGCATCAAGCCCGCCAACGGTCGTGAACCGATCTCGTCCTCGGCCCGGCGATGCTCCGCCAGAAGCCGGTCGAGCCAGTCGAGCGTGGCGGTATCCACGGGGTGCTCGCCGTCGACCACGCTCGTCACGCGAGCCAGCAGGTCCTCGTCCGGCCCGGGCCCGGGCCCGGCGAGGGCGGGCACTGGTGACTCAACGCCCGGACGGTCGGTTGCCGAGAGGTGAGCCGGGACGCGGAGTCCCTCCACGATCCGTTGCCGCACCTCGACCGAGGTGACGTGCCTCCGGCCGCGCTCGATGTTGGACACCTCGGGCTGAACGAGGCCGACGCGCTCCCCGAGCTTCGTCTGGCTCATCCCGGTGAGCTGCCGGTACGTACGAAAGACGGCGCCCCAGTCCCCGGCGGCGACCGTCGATACCAACTGCGGGTGGGACCACACGTCCGCACGCTTTTCCCCCATACGCCCAATATAGGGCGCACCCATAGGGCCATGGCATGGCTTTGTGCGGGTTCGGGCGCGAGGGTCTTCGCGAAGGGACAGGACCCCCGCGACCGTGGCGACGGCCCGGGGGCATGGCCACCAACCTGGCTTGGAGGTTGACGACATGCTCAAAACTACCGAGAAGCTGCTTCGTCCGCTGCTGCGCTTGCTGCTTCCTCCCGGAGGGCGCCACCGGTCAACGGGGGCAGCTCCATTGACCGCCGCACCCCCGATTCCCCGCAGCTTGGGCTCGCCCGTGCCGGACGGCGCGCCCCTCGGGCTCGTCCGGCCGTATCTCATCGCCCACGAGCGGAGGATCGAGCGCGAACGACGACACCGCCGCCGCATCCGGCTGGTGCTGTTGCCGCAGGGCCTCGACCTGCCGGGGGTGGTCGCGTGAAGACCCGCCCCCGCCTCCTGCCGTGGTCCGAGTCCGGCAAGCCGGCCTACCTTCGCACCAGTGACCCGAACAGCATGCTGTCCCGGCTCGCCGACGAGATGGAGGAAGCCCAGCTCGGCATCGGCGAGAGCGTGCTGGCCGCCGCCAAGGGAATCTTGAGCGATCCGAAGGCGTCCGCTTCCG
Source organism: Streptomyces xinghaiensis S187 (assembly GCF_000220705.2). Classification (GTDB taxonomy): domain Bacteria; phylum Actinomycetota; class Actinomycetes; order Streptomycetales; family Streptomycetaceae; genus Streptomyces; species Streptomyces xinghaiensis. The sequence continues at coordinate 3,637,336 of NZ_CP023202.1, forward strand.
AGCTGCGGTTCACCGCGGCCCGGCTCAGTGAATGCCTGTTCGACGCGCTGAGGGTCGCCACGTCGCGCGGCGCCCGTCTGACGGACGCCGACGAGGAGGACGACTCGCCCGTCGACGACGCGGGGCCGACCGCGCAGGATCCGTCCCGCAGGTGTGAGGGCGGCAAGAACGACGGCCGGATCCCGGCGGACGGTCGCTGAACCGAGCATGAGCGGAGGTCGGCCCCCAAAGGCCGGCCTCCGCGTTCACGGCGCGCTTGGCGCCAGGTGTCCACCGGCGGGTGCCTCGGCATCGTGTCCCCGCTCGGCGTCGGCCATCTCCGCCTTGATGGCATCGATGCGCTCGCGCTTCTCCGGGGTGATGTCGGCCGTCAGGTCGGCCATCGTGCCGAGTTTCATCTGCCCTGCCCATGAGGAAGACGCCCCGCCGTCGGGGTCGAAGACGAACAGCATCCGGATGCCGGGTGCCTCGACCCAGTCCAGCACATCTTCGGAGGACCGCGCCCAACTCCCGCTCTGGTCGGAGGCGGACGGTCACCCCTCCGCGTCGTCGTCGGGCTGCTTCACGAACGACCCGCGGCCGGGAACCGTGTAGATCAGGCCGCGCTCACGGAGCACGGCCAAGGCCCGCTGGACCGTCGAGGCCCCGGATGAGTATTCGCGGCGCAACTCCAGCTCGGACGGGACCCGGCCGGACAGTTCGCCCGACGTGATCTCTTCCGCGAGGTGGTCGGCGATCTGCTGGTACGGGTGGCGCGGGTCGTCGGGGTTGATGGTGCGGACCATGAGCCAATAGTGCGTTCTGGACGACCCGAAGGCGACGGTGTCCGAACTGCGGTACGCGGCGAAACAGCTCGCCGAGTGCCTGGCTGATGCCCTGCTGGTCGCCGAGTCACGCGGTGGCCGGCTTGGGTCGCCGGACCCGGACGAAGCGGTGCTGCCGTGACGCGCTGACCGCACCCCGGGGCCCCTGGGCGACCCCGGCCACGCCCGTGCCCGGCGTCCGGGCCTTGCCCGTCGTCAGGCACGATGGACGGATGGCAAAGCACGCACGCGTCCGCGCTCCCGAACTGACCGGCAAGGGCGGCTGGCTCAACACCGGCGGCACCTCGTACACCCTCGCCGACCTGCGGGGGCGGATCGTGATCTTGGATTTTTGGACGTTCTGCTGCGTGAATTGCCTGCATGTGCTCGACGAGTTGCGGGAGTTGGAGGAGAAGCACCGCGACACGGTCGTGGTGATCGGCGTCCACTCGCCGAAGTTCGTCCATGAGGCCGAGCACCAGGCCGTCGTGGACGCCGTCGAGCGCTACGAGGTGCACCACCCCGTCCTCGACGACCCCGAGCTGGCCACCTGGAAGCAGTACGCCGTGCGCGCCTGGCCCACGCTCGTCGTCATCGACCCCGAGGGCTATGTCGTCGCGCAGCACGCCGGTGAGGGCCACGCCCATGCCATCGAGCGGCTCGTGGCGGAGCTGGAGGAGGAGCACGCCGCCAAGGGCACCCTGCGGCGTGGCGAGGGCCCGTATGTCGCGCCCGAGCCGGTGCCGACCGATCTGCGGTTCCCCGGCAAGGCCGTGCGGCTGCCCGGCGGCACCTTCCTCGTCTCGGACTCCACCCGGCACGCGCTGGTGGAGCTGGCCGCCGACGGGGAGACCGTCGTCCGCCGGATCGGCAGCGGTGAGCGGGGGCTGGCCGACGGCGGTCCGGCCGAGGCGCGGTTCAGTGAGCCGCAGGGCCTGGCGCTGCTGCCCGGCGGCAGGGTCGTGGTGGCCGACACGGTCAACCACGCGCTGCGGTCGGTGGACGTGGAGACGGGCCGGGTGACGACGATCGCGGGCACCGGCCGCCAGTGGTGGCAGGGCTCCGCGACCTCCGGGCCGGCCCGGGAGACGGACCTCTCCTCGCCCTGGGACGTGGCCTGGTTCGCGGACCGGCTGTGGATCGCCATGGCCGGCGTCCACCAGCTCTGGACCTGGACCCCGCCAGGGGACGGGGGCGAGGGAGCGGACGGCAGCGGCACGGTCGAGGCCGTCGCCGGTACGACCAATGAGGGCCTGGTGGACGGCCCGGCCGCCGAGGCGTGGTTCGCGCAGCCCTCCGGGCTCGCGGCCGCCGGGGACCGGCTGTGGATCGCCGACTCCGAGACCAGCGCCCTCCGCTGGATCGAGCGGGCCGATCCGGCCGATCCGGCCGATCCGGCCGATCCGGAAGAGCTGGCCGAACCGGGCGCCGCAGGCGCGGAGTTCATCGTCTGCACCGCCGTCGGCACCGGCCTCTTCGACTTCGGGCACCGCGACGGGCCCGCCGGTCAGGCCCTGCTCCAGCACCCGCTGGGCGTCACCGCCCTCCCCGACGGCTCGGTCGCCGTCAGCGACACCTACAACCACGCGCTGCGCCGCTACGACCCGGCCACCGGTGAGGTGACCACCCTGGCCACCGATCTGCGCGAGCCCTCGGACGCCGTGCTCGACGGCGACGCGATCGTGGTGGTCGAGTCCGCCCGGCACCGGCTGACCCGGCTGCGGTTGCCCGAGGAGGCGGTGCGGGTCGAGCCGGTGGCGCACCGGACGCAGCGGGCGGCCACCGAGGTGGCGCCGGGGCGGCTGCGTCTCGACGTGGTGTTCCGGCCGCCGGCCGGGCAGAAGCTGGACGAGCGCTACGGCCCCGCGACCCGGCTGGTCGTCAGCGCCACGCCACCGGAGCTGCTGGCGGAGGGCTCCGGTACGGACACGGGCCTCGGGCGGGACCTGGTGCTGGCCGAGGGGGTCACGGAGGGTGTGCTGCACGTCTCCGCGATGGCGGCGTCCTGCGACGACGACCCGGCGCAGGAGTATCCGGCCTGCCATGTGCACCAGCAGGACTGGGGGGTGCCGGTGACGGTGGCCGCGGGAGGCGCGGACCGGCTGCCGCTGGTGCTGGCGGGACTCGACACTCCCTGACGGCCGTGGCGCGGCCGGGGCCCGGTGAGCCGCCGCGGCGTACGGACGCGTCCGCGGCCCCCGGATGGTGCAGGGACCGCGGATGCCGTCGTCCCGCGGCTGCTTCGCTCCGGTGCGCTCTCCCGTCTCTCCGCGTCACTCTCCGCTGAGAGACGGGAGATGCGAGGTGATCAGGCGGTGGCCGGGACGTTCACGGCCTGGGCCCGCTCGTACAAGGCCCGGGCCGTCCGGTTCCGTACGTGGGGACGGATGAGAGCCTTCATGGCGGCCACCCGTTGGTCCGCCCGGCCGGATTGGACCAGTGGGTAATCATCCAGCACGCGGTGCCAGGTGACACACGCCGCTTCCAGGTGGCCGAGTTCGAGCTGGCGTTCCGCCAGCATCGCGTCATAGCGAACGCGGGTCCGGCGGTACACATCGTGGCGGAGGCGGGATGACTCCTCCATGCTCTTCACCGACCCGGACAGGTCCCCCAGACCGTACTGGACCTGGGCTATGTGGTACGCCAGGGATGAGGCGTCATAGCTCCCGAACGTCTTTGCCCGGGACTCCGCCTTGTCCATGGCCACTTCCGCCTCCTGTATGTATCGGAGGGCGCCGGCACGGTCGCCGCTCGCCGCGTAGGCGTGAGCCTGTTGCCCTGCCAGGAAAGCGCGCATACGGGGCCCGGCGTTCCGGGAGGCTGCGGAGGCAGCGTCGGCCAGGCGGAGGGCGTGGGCATGGTGGCCCAGGTCCACGGCCTGGAGGCTCATTCCGCGCAATGTGGTGCAGTAGGTCAGGTGGTCGTCGGCGGCTCCGGCCAGTTCCAGTGCCTTGCAGTAATACCGCTGGGCCAGGCCGTGCAGCCCTTCGTCCACGGCCATGAACCCGGTCAGGTACAGGAGGTCAGAAGCGGCGGAGAGCATGGCTTCGCGCACGTCGTCCGAAGCATCGGCGCGGAGGTGGGGGGCGACCGTGTTGACCAGGAAAGCGGCGGCCATGGGCCTGGCGTGGCGTCCGCCGAACACGTCGTCCAGCTCTGACACTTTGTCTGTCATGGCCATCACCGCATCCACTTCCGGGTAGCCGATGCGGCGGGTGCGGCCGGTCCGGACTGCCTCCATACGGCCCACCACGTTCGGCCAGTCCGGAACGGTGAGCGCGGCGGAGAAGAGAGCGGCGCCCAGGACGCCACGGCGGGATGGGTCCATGTCTTGCCTCCCCAGCTCCAGCAGTCCTTCAACGGTAGTGCTCCGGGGCTGATCGGTGGGCATGGGGAATCCGGCGTCGGTGTGCGTGATGGGCCGTGCCAGCTTGCGGGCCAGCGCTTCCAGGATGAGGAGGCGGACCTCCCTCCTGGGAATCGTCCCCGTGAGCCAGTGACTCACGGCGGAGGCGTCGTACCTAAGACGCGTGCCCTGTTCGGTACCGGTCCGGTTCACGGCCGTGGCGAACTGGCTCTGGCTCCAGCCGGTTTCATCGAGCAGGCGACTCAGACAGGTGTTTGGCTCCCGCTTGGCCATGGTCCAACTCCCGGCTCCCCTGCGGACTTTCAATGCTTTCAAGTTCTGGTGTTGCGTTCACGGTACCGCTGTGCGTGTCCGTCCGGTTACGTAGTGCGTGCACCGTCACGGACACGGTGGGAGGGGCAGTCGCTCCGGAGCCCGGCCGGACGGGTTGACAGGAGCAGGGCGCCATCCAACCGAATGAAGAAGAGGACATCATGTTGCTTACGCTCAGTACGACTCCCGGCGAGCCGTGGCCCGTTCCTCCGGACCCGCCGTCCCCTGACGGTGGCCCGAGCATCACCGGCACCACTCGGAGCGAGAGGAATTCCACGTGAGGAACGTGCAGATCCTCGCCGCTGCCGGTCCGGGCGGACACCGTGCAGGAGGAGACGGCGGAGGCGACGGACACCCCGGCACCCCGTGGACGCCGCCCCAGGACCCGCCGTCCCCCGACGGCGACACCCCGCCCGGCGACGGGACACACCGCAAGTGACGGTCAACTTCGAGCAAGAGGGCCGCCCCGGCCGGAAAGAGCTGGGGCGCGTCCTCCTGGAGACCCATTCGATGACGCCGGACTGGGCTCCGGTATTCGCGGCAGTGGACCGGGCCGCGTTCCTGCCCGACTTGATGTGGCCGTTCGACATGGCCAAGGGCGCGAGCGCCGTCGTCGACCGGGCCGCCGACCCCGACGCCTGGTATATCGCGGCGGACAGCAACGTCCCCATCGTGACGCAGTGGGATGACGGCAAGCACACCGGCACCGCACCGGGGAAGGTGTCCACCAGTTCCTCCTCCATGCCCTCGGTCGTGTACGCGATGCTCCAGGCGCTGGCCGTGGAGGAGGGCATGCGGATACTCGACGTCGGCACCGGCACGGGGGAGACGGCCGGGGCCCTGGCCTACCGCCTCGGCGGCCGGAACGTCGTCACGGTGGAGGTGGACCGTTCCGTGTCGGGACGGGCCCGGGAACGGCTCTGCGCGCTGGGGCTGTACCCGGAGATCATCCTGGGCGACGGGTTCAAGGGCTACGCGGGCCTCGCGCCGTATGACCGCGTTCTGGCTACCGTCGGGCTCCGGGAGATCCCAGGGGCGTGGATCGGGCAAACCCGTCCGGGCGGCCTCATCGTCGCACCGTGGGGCACGCACTTCTCCAACGCGGATGCCGTGGCCCGATTGGTGGTGAGAAACGGGACGGCATCCGGGCCCTTCACGCGCCCGGTGGAGTTCATGAAGCTGCGAGCACAGCGGCTGTCTCTGGCCGGACACAGCGAGTACGCCCCGGCGGGGGCGGCGGAGAGCGCCGACACATCCACGACCACGGTCACCGAGGGTGAGTTCATCACCGGGAAGTACACCGCCGTTCCGTTCGCCCTGGGACTTCGAGTACGGGATTGCGCCCAGGCCGTCGCGGAGAAGCGCGAGGGCGCGCGGCCGGTGTGGTTCTACGGACTGAGTGACCGGTCCTGGGCGTGCGTGATGTTCCGTGACGGAGAGTCGGAGGCGAAGGTCTGGCAGTCGGGACCACGCCGGTTGTGGGATGAGGTCGAGGCGGCCTACCGGTGGTGGGCCGACCGTGGCGAACCGGACCACACCCGGTTCGGCCTCACCGTCACGCCGGAGGGACAACGGGCGTGGCTGGACGACCCGGCGGACTCTTGGGCTGTGTGAGTGGCCTGGCTGTGCCCCCGGGGCTCAAGGTACTCGCGCCGGTACCCCAGCCGAGCACGGGGAAGGCGCACTGGCCTGTTCTGTGCCTCGGTGCCTGTCCGTGCGCGGCCCGTGCGGGCCGTCGGTCGGCCCCTGTGACTCCGGTGAGGCAGGCCCGCCCTTGCTGATGCTGTCGGGTGTCTCAACTCAACAGCATCAGAGGGCCCGGTCCTCTCCGTTGTGCTCCGCGCCGTTGCGCGTCACCTGTAGTAGCGGTTGTGGTCCTCGACCTCGACCACCGGGGCGCCCGGGGCCGGCGGCTGGACCCTGCGCCGCTTCAGGATGCTCACGTAGGCCGCGAGCCCGATGAGGCCGACCGCCATCATGATGAGGCCGGCCAGATCGAGGTTGACTCCGGCAATGTTCCAGTCCACGGCGAAGGTGAGGATGGCACCCACCGCCATCAGACCGATGCATCCGCCGATACCCATGGGATCCGCCTCCTCAAGCGTTGGCTCTCTGGGCTTCGTGCGTAGCCTCCGGATACCCGGGGCCGGTGGCTCCATGCGCCGCGTGGTGGGAGGGGAACCGGCGGTGTGTCAAGTACCTCGCGCGTCAGGGCGTTCGCACCGGGGCCGGAACGCCGCCCCGCTCAGTCCTCCAGGAAGGCCCGGATCGCGTCCGCGAGCAGGTGCGGGTCCTCGGCGCCGCACAGTTCGCGGGCCGAGTGCATGGAGAGGATGGCGGCACCGATGTCGACCGTCGCGATGCCGTGGCGGGCGGCGGTGATGGGGCCGATCGTGGTGCCGCAGGGCATGGAGTTGTTCGAGACGAACGCCTGCCACGGCACGCCCGCCCGCTCGCAGGCGCGGACGAAGACGGCCCGGCCGGCGCCGTCGGTGGCGTAGCGCTGGTTGACGTTGACCTTGAGGATCGGGCCGCCGTTGGGCATCGGGTGGTGGCCGGGCTCGTGCCGCTCCGCGTAGTTGGGGTGGACGGCGTGGCCGGTGTCGGAGGAGAGGCAGAACGAGCCGGCGAAGGAGCGGGCGCGGTGCTCGTAGCCGCCGCCGCGGGCGAAGACGGAGCGTTCCATGACGCTGCCGAGGAGCGGCCCGTCGGCGCCGGTGTCGGACTGGCTGCCGTTCTCCTCGTGGTCGAAGGCGGCGAGGACGGGGATGGCGGAGAGTCGCTCCCCGCCGTCCCGGGCGACGGCGGCCAGGGCGGCCGTGCCGGCGTGCACGGACAGCAGGTTGTCCATGCGCGGCCCGGCGAGCAGTTCGCGGTCGCGGCCGAGGTAGGCGGGCGGTTCGACGCTGTGGACCATGAGGTCCCAGCCGGCGATGTCCCCGGCGGCGACCCCGGCCTCGTCCGCGACGAAGGAGACGAGGTCGCCCTCGTGGACGTCGCCGATCCCCCAGATCGGGGTCATGTGGCGCTGCTTGTCCAGCTTGACGCCCTCGGCGTTGACGGCGCGGTCGAGGTGGACGGCGAGCTGCGGCACCCGCAGCAGCGGACGGTCGGCGCAGACGAGCCGGCTGGAGCCGTCGCGCAGGGTGAGCCGGCCGCTGAGGCCGAGGTCGCGGTCGAGCCAGGTGTTGAGGAGGGTGCCGCCGTAGATCTCGACGGCGATCTGCCGCCAGCCGTGCGCGCCGGTGTCCGGCACGGGCTTCACGCGCAGATTGGGGGAGTCGGTGTGGGCGCCGATGATCCGGTACGGCGTCTCGGGGCCGGCGCCGTCCGGGACGTACCAGGCGATGAGGGCCCCGCCGCGCAGGACGTACCGGCCGCCCGCCGAGCCGTCCCACGCCTCGGTCTCCTCGACCCGCCGGAACCCGGCCGTCTCCAGCCGCCCCGCGGCGTTGGCCACCGCGTGGTAGGGCGACGGGCTCGCCGCGAGGTAGGACATCAGGTCGTCGGTGTGGGTGCGGGTGAAGCGGGGAGATCGGCTCATGGGTCTCAGCATATGGAGGTGCCCGGAGGGGCCCGCACGGGCTCGCTGCGCGCAGAAGATGACCCCCGCCCGGTGGGACCTGCCGGGCGGGGGTCGGGACCTCGGCCGCGTGTGGCGCGGACGGCCTGGGCGGCCGAGGTTTTCAGGGCCTCATCCGCGGACGGGGACCTGGATGCGGGGGAGCCGGGGAGGGAGCCTCAGAAGGCGGCCTCGTCCAGCTCCATCAGGGAGTTGTCGGTCTTCTCCGCCAGGGTGCGCTGGACGGAGACGCCCGGCAGCACGGTGTGCGCGAAGAACTTGGCCGCGGCGATCTTGCCTTCGTAGAAGGACTTGTCCTTGGCGGAGGCCGAGGCGAGCTTCGAGGCGGCGACCGCGGCGCCCTTGAGGAGCAGGTAGCCGACGACGACGTCGCCGGAGGCCATCAGCAGGCGGGTGGTGTTGAGGCCGACCTTGTAGATCGACTTCACGTCCTGCTCGGTGGCGGCCAGGTCGGTCAGCATGTGGCCGACGATGGCCTCCAGGTCCACCGCGGCCTTGGACAGCTCGGCGCGGGCGTCGGCCAGCTCCTCGCCGCCCTCGGCGTCGCCCAGGAACTTCTTGATCTCCTCGGAGAGGGCGGTCAGCGCCTGGCCCTGGTCCCGGACGATCTTCCGGAAGAAGAAGTCCTGGCCCTGGATGGCGGTGGTGCCCTCGTAGAGGGTGTCGATCTTGGCGTCCCGGATGTACTGCTCCAGGGGGTACTCCTGGAGGTAGCCGGAGCCGCCGAAGGTCTGCAGGGACTGGGCGAGCAGCTCGTAGGACTTCTCCGAGCCGTAGCCCTTGACGATCGGCAGCAGCAGGTCGTTGAGGCGGTGGATGGCGGAGGCGTCCTCGCCCGCGGCCTCCTTGACCAGGATCTCGTCCTGGATGGAGGCGGTGTAGAGGACGAGGGAGCGCATGCCCTCGGCGTACGCCTTCTGCGTCATCAGCGAGCGGCGGACGTCGGGGTGGTGCGTGATGGTGACGCGCGGGGCGGTCTTGTCCGTGAAGGCGGCCAGGTCCGGGCCCTGCACGCGCTCCTTGGCGTACTCCAGGGCGTTGAGGTAGCCGGTGGAGAGGGTGGCGATGGCCTTCGTGCCGACCATCATCCGCGCGAACTCGATGATCATGAACATCTGGCGGATGCCGTCGTGCTTGTCGCCGACCAGCCAGCCCTTGGCGGGGTGGCGGTCGCCGAAGGTCATCTCGCAGGTGTTGGAGACCTTGAGGCCCATCTTGTGCTCGACGTTGGTGGCGTAGACGCCGTTGCGCTCGCCCAGCTCGCCGGTCTCGAAGTCGAACTCGTACTTCGGCACCATGAAGAGGGACAGGCCCTTGGTGCCGGGGCCGGCGCCCTCGGGGCGGGCCAGCACGTAGTGGATGATGTTCTCGGACATGTCGTGCTCGCCCGAGGTGATGAAGCGCTTGACGCCCTCGATGTGCCAGCTGCCGTCCTCCTGCTGGACGGCCTTGGTGCGGCCGGCGCCCACGTCGGAGCCGGCGTCCGGCTCGGTCAGCACCATGGTGGAGCCCCACTGCTTCTCCACCGCGATCTGCGCGATCTTCTTCTGCTCCTCGGTGCCCTCGTCGTAGAGGACGCCGGCGAAGGCCGGGCCGGAGGAGTACATCCAGACCGCCGGGTTGGAGCCCAGGATGGTCTCGGCGAAGCCCCAGAGCAGGGAGCGCGGCGTGATGGTGCCGCCCAGCGCCTCCGGGATGCCCAGCCGCCACCACTCGGCGTCCATGAAGGCCTGGTAGCTCTTCTTGAAGGACTCGGGGAGCGGTGCGGTGTTGGTCTCCGGGTCGAACACCGGCGGGTTGCGGTCCGCGTCGGCGTAGGACTCGGCGAGCTCGTTCTCGGCGAGGCGGGCGATCTCGGACAGGACGCTCTTGGCGGTGTCGACGTCCATCTCCGCGAACGGGCCGGTGCCGTACAGCTTGTCGCGGCCGAGCACCTCGAAGAGGTTGAACTCGATGTCGCGGAGATTCGACTTGTAGTGCCCCATGGCGACGGCTCCGTAGCTTCGGGGAGGCGGCATACCTCTACTGCGTACCAAACGTGGTTCCGCCATGATGCTACCCGTCAGTAATAAGACGCAAGCCCTCACCGGTCAACTGTGACTCGTTACCCTTTGGGGCATGTACGGCTATGACCAGAACCCGGGCGCCGGGCAGAGCTACGCGGCCCCTCCGCCACCCCCGCAGCAGGGGCGCGGCGGCTACGGCGCCCAGCCGGGCCAGCCGCTCTACCCCGAGCCGTCCCCGCCGTCGCTGGCCGACGCGGTGCGCGCCTTCACCACGGGCTCGATGTCGGCCGAGGACTTCCAGCACATCTTCTCGACCTCGAAGATCTACTGCCCGCGCGGCGAGGGGCCCGGTTTTCTGGCGCTGCACAGCACCCAGCAGCCGGTGATCCCGCTCTTCACCTCGCTGAAGGAGCTGCGCGGCTACGCCGGCAAGGAGTCCAAGTACTTCACGCTGACCGGCGCCGAGGTGCTCGACCTGCTGCCCACGGGCTACGGCTTCGTGCTGGACATGGAGGGCGAGCACCGCATGGTCTTCGACGCGAAGGCCGTCGAGCAGATGGTCGACTTCGCGATGCGGCGGATGTACGGCTGAGGGCCGCCCCTGTCTCCTCCGCGGTGGACCGGTGCCGCCCCGCCGGGCCCGCAGCCGGCCCCGGACGGGTCCGGTTCGCATCCCGGACATAAGCGTCACGGTCCGCGGCCGGCGCATTAAGCCTGGCTTAAGCGCGGCTCAAGCGTTCCTCAGCTCCCCGCACCTTCTCGCGTATCCGCAGGTCAGAGGCTTCTGGGGCTTCGCCTTCCGATTGGCGGGGCCCTTGGTCGTGCGTATCGTCGGGGCCCACCGGCGGCGCGCGGCGCACGAAGAGAGCGCTCTCAGAAAAGAGTCCGTCTGTCCGTGCGCTCGATGCGCACCGTCCGGCGCCCGACGCCGAACCTTCCCCACAGACGAGGTGTGTCCAGCCATGGCAGCTCATCGCGCACGCCGATGGTCCTTCGGGGGGCTGGTGCTTCTGATCACCACCGCCCTCGCCTCCGCCATCCTCTTCAACACGTCCGGCCCGGCCACGAACCGGGCGAACGCCGCCGCGGCACAGACGTGGTCCGACGACTTCGACGGCGCCGCGGGCAGCGCGCCCGACTCCTCGAAGTGGACCCTGGAGACGGGCGGCAGCGGCAACGGCAACAACGAACTCCAGTACTACACGAACAGCACCGACAACGCCGCGCTCGACGGCAAGGGCAACCTGGTCATCACCGCCCGCAAGAACAGCGACCCGGGCCTGCAGTGCTGGTACGGCACCTGCCAGTACACGTCGGCGCGGCTGAACACGGCGAAGACCTTCACCCAGAAGTACGGCCACTTCGAGGCCCGCATCAAGATCCCGCGGGGCCAGGGCATCTGGCCGGCCTTCTGGATGCTGGGCGACGACCTCGGCTCCGTCGGCTGGCCCGACAGCGGCGAGATCGACATCATGGAGAACGTCGGCAACGAGCCCGGCACCGTCCACGGCACCCTCCACGGCCCCGGCTACTCGGGCTCGGGCGGCATCGGCGCCTCGTACACGCTGCCGAACGGCGCGGCCTTCGCCGACGACTTCCACGTCTTCGCCGTCGACTGGAGCCCCTCCGGGATCACCTGGTCCGTGGACGGCCGGGCCTACCAGACCCGCGGACCGGGAGACGTGGGCGGCAACAAGTGGGTCTACGACCACCCGTTCTTCCTCATCCTGAACCTCGCGGTCGGCGGCAACTGGCCCGGCAGCCCCGACGCCGGCACCTCCTTCCCGCAGACGATGACCATCGACTACGTCCACGTCACCACCTCCGACTCCGGCGACAGCGGCGGCGGCACGCCCCGCACCGGCGCCATCAAGGGCATCGGCGGCATGTGCGCCGATGTCGCGGGTGCGAGCAGCGCCGACGGCACCCCGATCCAGCTGCACAACTGCACGGGCCACGAGGCCCAGAAGTGGACGGCCGGCAGCGACGGCACCGTGCGGGCCCTCGGCAAGTGCCTGGACGTCAAGGGCGGTTCGCACGACGACGGCGCGGCCGTGCAGCTCTACACCTGCAACGGCACGGCGGCGCAGCAGTGGACCCACACCGCAGCCCGCGACCTGGTCAACACCGGATCCGGCAAGTGCCTCGACGCCAAGGACAACTCCTCGGCCGACGGCACCCGCCTCCAGATCTGGACGTGCACCGGCGCCGCCAACCAGAAGTGGACCATCGCCTGAGCACCCGCGGCGCCGCGCCGTGCCGCCTCCCGCTTTCTCCGGCTTCCTCCTGATCCCCACGAGTGACCCGGCCCCCCGGCCGGGTCCCAAGGAGTACCCATGGCACCTCGTCACCAGCGCAACCTCACCCGTCGCAAGATGCTGTTCGCCCTGGGCGGCGCGGCCGTCGCCGTCCCGGCGATCGCGACCCTCACCCCGTACGCCATCGGCGGCGAGGCCGGCACCTCGGCCGCCGGCTCGCTCCCGGTGACCATCGCCAACAACAGCGGTTCGTTCGGCAACGCCTCCGTGCACCTCTACGTCGTCGGCAATCTCGACGGCAGGCAGGTACGGCTCACCCCGGAGGGCACCGTCGTGCCCATCGCCCTGTCGGACAACGGAGCCGACGGCTTCACCGACTACGCCATCCCCCTGGCGGGCAGCGGCGAGACGAAGCTGTCCCTCCCCCACATGTCGGGCCGCATCTACGTCTCCCTCGGCGAGAAGCTCAAGTTCAAGGCCGTGGCCGACGGCAACGGCAACGCGGCCCTGCAGTACCCGGCCGGGTGGGTCGAGTCGGACCCCAACTACGGCGTCCTCCACGACTGCGCCGAGTTCACCTACAACGCGGCCGGCATGTTCTGCAACACCACGATGGTCGACATGTTCAGTGTGCCGCTGAGCATCCGGCTCACCGGTGAGAAGGACCAGACGACGGGCACCCTGCGCGACGGCGGGCGCTCCGCCGCCTTCACCGCCGTCCAGCGGATTGAGGAATTCGCACGGCTGGTCGTGGACGACACCCGCATCATCGCTCCCGGCCACGGCCTGGACGCGGGCCTCTTCCCGAAGGACTACCTCGCCCCGTACATCGACGAGGTGTGGAGCACCTACACCGGCAAGGATCTCAAGGTCACCACCAACGCCGGCACGTTCACCGGCCGGGTGCGCGGTGAGCGGTTCACCTTCGACGGCCCGGCCTCCGTGTCCTTCGCCAAGCCCTCGACCCGCGACGTCTTCTTCTGCGACGGCAACCTCGCCGCGCCCAACGACGGCACCACCGGTCCCGTCGCCGCCGTCCTCGGCGCGGGCTTCAACCGCTCGACCCTGCTCACCGACCCCGCCCAGCCGGCCACCGACCCGGCCGCCTTCTACCGGGGCGAGCTGACCAACCACTACGCGAAGGCGGTCCACGCGGCGACCGAGGACGGCAAGGCGTACGGCTTCGCCTTCGACGACGTCGCGGACTTCGCCTCCTACATCCAGGACACCCGCCCGACCGGCTTCACCCTCACGCTGACGCCGTTCTGACGGGCCGGGACGGCGGACCGGAAGAGGGACCGCCCGCGCGGTGACCGCGGGGCCGTGGCCGCGACCTCGTGAGAGGGCGCGGCCGGCTCCGTACTCCGTCCGCCGTCCGCTTCCGTCGCACGCCGCGCCGCGGCCGTCCGCCGCGGGCCGGAGGCGGTCTCGCGCGCCGCACCGTGCATGGGGCATGCTCCCCGCACGAGGGGTGCCGGACGAGGGGACGATGTCCGGTCTCGGGAATAGCGGCGCCTCGGGTTGTTGTTTACTGTTCAACTAAAGCCCCGAGGAGGACCCCATGCCCGCCATCACCGTCGAGAACACCCTGACCCTGCCGCGCGTGGCCGCGCCGGCGGATGCCGCGGCCCGCCCCGTGCTGGCCGTGACCACCGCGCCGAGCGGCTTCGAGGGCGAGGGCTTCCCCGTCCGCCGTGCCTTCGCGGGGATCAACTACCGGCACCTGGACCCGTTCATCATGATGGACCAGATGGGTGAGGTGGAGTACCAGCCCGGGGAGCCCAAGGGGACCCCGTGGCACCCGCACCGCGGCTTCGAGACCGTCACCTACATCATCGACGGGATATTCGACCACCAGGACTCCAACGGCGGTGGCGGCACCATCACCAACGGTGACACCCAGTGGATGACGGCAGGCGCCGGCCTGCTGCACATCGAGGCGCCGCCGGAGCAGCTCGTCCTGTCCGGCGGGCTCTTCCACGGGCTCCAGCTGTGGGTGAACCTCCCGGCGAAGGACAAGATGATGGCGCCGCGCTACCAGGACATCCGGGGCGGCAGCGTTCAGCTGCTCACCTCGCCGGACGGCGGCGCGCTGCTGCGGGTCATCGCCGGTGAGCTGGACGGACACCGCGGTCCCGGGGTCACGCACACGCCGATCACGATGGTCCACGCGACGCTGGCGCCCGGCGCCGAGATCACCCTGCCCTGGCGCGAGGACTTCAACGGCCTCGCCTACGTCCTCGCGGGCCGCGGGTCGGCCGGTGCCGAGCGCCGTCCCGTCCGCCTGGGCCAGACCGCCGTCTTCGGCGCCGGTTCCTCGCTCACCGTCCGCGCGGACGAGAAGCAGGACTCCCGCACGCCGGACCTGGAGGTCGTGCTGCTCGGCGGGCAGCCGATCCGTGAGCCGATGGCCCACTACGGCCCGTTCGTCATGAACACCCGCGAGGAACTCCAGCAGGCGTTCGAGGACTTCCAGAAGGGGCGGCTGGGCACGGTCCCGGCCGTGCACGGGATGTCCGAGGGCGGGCTGTAGGCCGGGGCGCCGCCCCTTCCCCGCCGCCGGCCGGGCCGGTCGTGAACGGGCCGGCCCGGTACCGCCGGCCGGGCCGGTCAGGCGGCGAAGTCCGGGACGGCCTCCGGGAACAGCGGCCCGCGCGGCTCCGGCTCGTCCGGGCCGGGCGGGCCGGGGTTCTCGTACAGCTCGAACCAGGTCGTCTTGCCCTCGCCCCGGGGATCGACCCCCCAGGCGTGGGCGAGCAGCTCCAGCAGCACCAGGCCGCGCCCCGAGGAGGCCAGCTCGCCCGGGCGGCGGCGGTGCGGCAGCTCGTCACTGCTGTCGGCCACGTCGACGCGGAGCCGCCGGCCCACACTGCCGTCCCCGTCCGGCGCGGTGATCTCCGCGACCGCGACGGCGTCACCGTCCGTGTGCACCAGCACGTTGGTGACCATCTCGGACAGCATGAGCTCGGCCGAGTCCACCTGCTCCGGGTCCGACCAGTCGTGCATCAGCTCGCGCAGCTGGCGGCGGGCCAGGGAGATGCGCTCCGGCTCGGCCTGGGCGATGGTCATGACCGCGCGGCGCATCTGGCGCGGCGGGTACAGGGCGGGGGCGCCGCAGCCGGGTCCGTTCCGGCAGAGCAGCAGGAGGACGATGTCGTCCTCGCGCCGGTCGGAGAGCGGGCCGGGCCGGTAGTGCGAGGAGGGGCCGTGCACGGCCTGGATCACGCTGTCGGCCATGGTCTCCATGTCCTCCGAGACGTGCTCCTCGATCGCCTCGCGCAGCCGCTGCGAGCCGGTCTCCAGATTGTGCCCGCCGGTCTCCAGCAGGCCGTCGGTGAAGAGCATCATCAGCTCTCCCGGTTCCAGGACGATCCGGGTGATCGGGTAGTCGGCGTCCGGGGAGACGCCGAGCGGCAGCCCGCCGGCCGTGGTCCGGGTCATCATGGTGCCGTCGTGCATCCGGGTGACGGGCTCCTGGTGGCCGGCGCGGGCGATGTCCAGGGTCCCGGACGCCGGGTCCGCCTCGATGTAGAGGACGGTGGCGAAGCGCGGGTCGTCCTCGCCGCCCTCGCCGTCCGGCCGCCGGTCGGCGAGCCCGGCCAGGAAGCGCGAGCCGCGGGAGAGCACGGCGTCGGGGTGGTGCCCCTCGGAGGCGTAGGCGCGCAGGGCGATCCGCAGCTGGGTCATCAGGCTCGCGGCGCGCACGTCGTGGCCCTGGACGTCGCCGACGACGAAGGCCACGCGGCCGGAGGGCAGCGGAATCATGTCGTACCAGTCACCGCCGATCTGGAGCCCTCCGCCGGTCGGCACGTAGCGGGCGGCGACCGTCATCCCCGGGGTCTCCGGCGGCACCGGGGGCAGCATGGCCCGCTGGAGCCCCACGGCCAGCTCCCGCTGGGACTCCTGGGTGCCGGCCCGGGAGAGCGCCTGCGCCAGCATCCGGGCCACGGTGGCCAGGATCGACCGCTCGTCGGGGGTGAAGGCGACGCGGTGGTCGAAGGTGGCCAGCCAGGCGCCGGTGGTGCGGCCCGCCGTGATCAGCGGGACGTAGGCCCAGGACTGCAGGCCGAAACGGGACACCAGTGGCCAGGTGAGGGGGTACCGCTCGCGGAACTCCCCGGGCGAGGAGAGGTAGACGGCCCGGCCGGTGCGCACCACCTCGGCGGCCGGGTAGGGCGTGTCCAGCGGCATCTCCTCGAAGGGCGGCTCCTCGTCGTCGGGGCGGTCGCCCTGGAAACCCACGATCTTCAGCCAGTCCCCCTCGACGGTGAAGACGACCAGGCCGTTCGGGGAGAACCCCGGCATGGAGAGGTTCCCGGCCACCCGCAGCACCTCGGAGGTGGACTTGGCCTCGGCCAGGGCCCGCCCGGCGTCCAGCAGGAAGGCCTCACGGGCCCGCCGCCAGTCGCCGGTGACCCGGGGCGGGGCCGCGACGTCGTCGGCGTGCCGCGGCTCCTCGGGGAGCTCCTGGACGGTGCCGATCAGCGTGACCCGGCCGGCGTGCCGGTGCGGCCGGGCGCGGACACGGATCCTGCGGAGCACCCTGCCGTCGTCGCCGATCACCCGCATCAGCACCTCGGCCAGGGTGCGCTCGGCGAGGGCCAGGCTCACGACCTCGTTCATCTCCACCCAGTCCACCGGGTGGAAGCGGGCCCGGGTGGCCCCCGGGGAGAGCGTGGTGTCGACCGCGTCGAACCCCAGCAGCCGGGCCGCCTCGGCGTCCACCCGCAGGGCTTTGGAGGCGGTGTCCCAGCGCCAGAGGCCGGTCGCGGTGGCGGACAGGACATCCTCGGAGCGCATTACATCACTTTAGGCAGCTTTGGGGCATTCTGACGACCGGCTGTGGGGCAGGTGGCTACCGGTACCCTTGACGGGGCCCTCGACGGGCCCGGTCCCACGGGCGCCCGGCGCCCCCACCACGATCCGACGACGATCCGACGACTTGGATGAGCGATGCATCGGTACCGGTCCCACACCTGCGGCGAACTCCGCGCCGCTGACGTCGACACCGAGGTGCGACTGAGCGGCTGGCTGCACAATCGTCGCGATCTGGGCGGCATCCTCTTCGTCGATCTCCGCGACCACTACGGCCTGGTCCAGCTCGTGGCCCGGCCGGGCACGCCGGCCAACGAGGCGCTGGGCTCGCTGACCAAGGAGACCGTCGTACGGATCGACGGCCGGGTCAGCGCCCGCGGCGCCGAGAACGTCAACCCCGACCTGCCGACCGGCGAGATCGAGATCGAGGTCGACGGGGTCGAGGTGCTGGGCGAGGCCGAGCCGCTGCCGTTCACGATCAACGCTGAGGACGGGGTGAACGAGGAGCGCCGGCTGGAGTACCGCTTCCTCGACCTGCGCCGCGAGCGCATGCACCGCAACATCGTCCTGCGCTCCCAGGTGATCGCCTACCTCCGCCGGGAGATGACCGCCCTCGGCTTCATGGACATGGCGACGCCGATCCTCTCGGCCACCTCGCCCGAGGGCGCCCGCGACTTCCTCGTCCCCTCCCGGCTGCACGCCGGCAAGTTCTACGCGCTGCCGCAGGCCCCGCAGCAGTTCAAGCAGCTGCTGATGATCGCGGGCTTCGACCGCTACTTCCAGATCGCCCCCTGCTTCCGCGACGAGGACGCCCGCGCCGACCGTTCGCCGGGCGAGTTCTACCAGCTCGACATCGAGATGAGCTTCGTCGAGCAGGAGGACGTCTTCGGGGTCATCGAGAAGGTGATGACGGACCTGTTCACCGAGTTCGGGCAGGGCCGCGAGGTCACCTCGCCGTTCCCGCGCATCCCCTTCCGCGAGGCGCTGCTCAAGTACGGCAGCGACAAGCCGGACCTGCGCGCCGGGCTGGAGCTCACCGACGTCTCGCACATCTTCGCGGACTCGGGCTTCAAGGCCTTCGCCGGCAAGCACGTCCGCGCGCTGGCCGTACCGGACACCGCGGAGCAGCCGCGGAAGTTCTTCGACCAGATGGGCGAGTTCGCCGTCGAGCAGGGCGCCAAGGGCCTGGCCTGGGTCCGGATCGGCGAGGACGCGAAGCTCACCGGCCCGATCGCGAAGTTCCTCACCGAGGACGACACCGAGCGGCTGATCGCCGAGGTCGGCGGCAAGCCCGGCACCGCGGTGTTCTTCGGCGCCGGCGAGTTCGACGAGGTCTCGAAGATCATGGGCGCCGTCCGCGTCGAGGCCGCCCGCCGGGCCGGGCACTTCGAGGAGAACGTCTTCCGCTTCTGCTGGATCGTCGACTTCCCGATGTTCGAGAAGAACGAGGACACCGGCGAGATCGAGTTCTCCCACAACCCCTTCTCCATGCCGCAGGGCGGCCTGGAGGCGCTCCGGGAGAAGGACCCGCTGGACATCCTCGCCTGGCAGTACGACATCGTCTGCAACGGCGTGGAGCTGTCCTCCGGCGCCATCCGGAACCACGAGCCCGACGTCATGTACGAGGCCTTCGGGATCGCCGGTTACTCCCGGGACGAGGTCGAGCGCGAGTTCGGCGGCATGCTGCGCGCCTTCAAGTTCGGCGCCCCGCCGCACGGCGGCATCGCCCCGGGCGTGGACCGCATGGTGATGCTGCTGGCCGACGAGCCCAACATCCGCGAGACCATCGCCTTCCCGCTCAACGGCAACGCCCAGGACCTGCTGATGGGCGCCCCGACCGAGGTCGAGGAGGCCCGCCTCCGGGAGCTCCACCTCAGCCTGCGGAAGCCGCAGGTGAAGCAGGAGCGGTAAGCGGCGGGCGGAAGCCCTGGAAGCGACTTCGGCCCGGCACCCTCGAGCGAGGGTGCCGGGCCGAAAGTCTTGGGCTGTCAGTCGATGACCCTGACCGGGCAGCGAAGGCCCGGGGCGCGGGCCAGGCGGCCGTCCGCCGTGAGCAGTGCGCAGTCGTAGGCCTCGGCCGCGGCCACGTAGGTGGCGTCGTACATCGTGAGGTTGCCGTGGAATTCCCAGACGCGCTGGAGCAGCACCCGGGTCAGCGGGACCACGGGGCTCAGCTGGGAGAGGGCGGACACCGCGTCGACGGCGTGCTCCCGGGTGATCTTGCCGCCCAGCAGATTGCCCCGGATCACGGACATCACCTCGACCGTCCAGTGCTCCGGGGAGATCCAGCGGTCGTCCGCGGCCAGGGCCTCTCGGCACCGGTCACCCGTGGGCCCCTCGTCCAGGAGTGAGAAGGCGTAAACGGAGGCATCGACAACGATCACTGCGCGGCCTCCGGAAGGCCGAGGTGCGCCAGCCGCTCCGCGCGGGCCTCGTCCAGGGCTCCGAGGGTGTCCTCCTTGGAGAGGTGGGTGCCGTACCGCTTGTCGGCGAACCGCTCCAGGACGGCCAGGTTGTCCCTGCGGCGGACCTCGTCGTTGACCAGGTCGAAGAGATAGGCCTGCAAGGACTGCCCGCGTTGCTCCGCTATCGCCGCCAGACGGTCGCGGACGTCTTCGGGCACATCACGGATCTGGAGAGCTACCATGCATGCGATTGTACATGCATGGTGTCCGGTTTGTGTGGTCCATCGGGGATTGGTTCTGCCGGTGTGCCGAAGCCCCGGGCTCACCGGGCCCGGGGCTTCCTCTGGTGCCGGGGAAGGCGGCGGTTACTCCTCGCCGCCGAAGCGCTCGCGGTAGGCGGCCAGGTCGTCCTCGGTGATCTTGGCGAAGAGGACCGGCGGGACGGTGAAGGCCGTGCCGGCCGGGACGGCGGCCAGGGCCGCGGCCTCCTCGGCGGTGACCCAGGCGGCGGTGTCGTCCTTCAGGTCGAACGCGGCGCGCATGGCCCGGGCCGAGGCCGGGATGAACGGCTCGGAGACCACCGCGTAGAGGTGGATGAGGTTCATGGCCGTACGGAGGGTGAGCGCCGCCGCGTCCTGGTCGGTCTTGATCTCCAGCCAGGGGGCCTTCTCCTCCAGGTAGGAGTTGCCCGCGCTCCACAGGGCGCGCAGCGCCTGCGCCGCCTTGCGGAACTGCAGCTCCTCCATGTGCCGCTCGTACTCGGCGAGCAGGCCCGCGATCTCCCCGCCCAGCTTCCGCTCGGCCTCGCCGGCCTCCGCGCCCGCCGGGACGGTGTCGCCGAAGCGCTTGCGGGAGAAGGAAAGCACCCGGTTGACGAAGTTGCCGAGGGTGTCGGCGAGGTCCTTGTTGACGACCGAGGAGAACAGCTCCCAGGAGAAGGAGGTGTCGTCCGACTCGGGGGCGTTCGCCATCAGGAAGTAGCGCCAGTAGTCGGCCGGCAGCAGCTCCAGGGCCGCGTCGGTGAAGACACCGCGCCGCTGGGAGGTGGAGAACTTCCCGCCGTAGTAGGTGAGCCAGTTGAAGGCCTTGACGTAGTCGACCTTCTTCCAGGGCTCGCGGGTGCCGAGCTGGGTGGCCGGGAACATCACCGTGTGGAACGGGACGTTGTCCTTGGCCATGAACTCGGTGTAGCGGACGTCGTCCGCGCCCGCGGGCTCGTACCACCAGGACTTCCAGTCCCGGACCTCGCCCTCGCCCGCGCGGTCCGCCCACTCCTTGGTGGCGCCGATGTACTCGATCGGGGCGTCGAACCAGACGTAGAAGACCTTGCCCTCGGCGGCCAGCTCGGGCCAGGTGTCGGCCGGGACCGGGACGCCCCAGTCCAGGTCGCGGGTGATCGAGCGGTCGTGGAGGCCCTCGGTCAGCCACTTGCGGGCGATGGAGGAGGCGAGCGTCGGCCATGCGTCGCCGCAGGCGTCGATCCACGCCTCGACCTCGCCGGCCAGCTTCGACTGGAGCAGGAAGAGGTGCTTGGTCTCGCGGATCTCCAGATCGGCGCTGCCGCTGATCGCGGAGCGGGGCTCGATCAGATCGGTGGGGTCGAGCACGCGCGTGCAGTTCTCGCACTGGTCGCCGCGGGCCTTGTCGTAGCCGCAGTGCGGGCAGGTGCCGACGATGTAGCGGTCCGGCAGGAAGCGGTCGTCGGCGAGGGAGAACACCTGGCGGATCGCGCGCTCCTCGATGAAGCCGTTCTCCTTGAGGCGGCGCGCGAAGTGCTGGGTGATCTCGATGTTCTGCTCGGAGGAGCTGCGGCCGAAGTAGTCGAACTCCAGGCCGAAGCCGTCGTAGACGGCCTTCTGCGCGTCGTGCTGCCCGGCGCAGAACTCGTCCACCGGCAGCCCGGCCTCCTTGGCGGCCAGTTCCGCCGGGGTGCCGTGCTCGTCGGTCGCGCAGATGTACAGCACCTCGTGACCGCGCTGCCGCAGATAGCGGGCGTACACATCGGCCGGGAGCATGGACCCCACCATGTTGCCCAGGTGCTTGATCCCGTTGATGTACGGAAGGGCGCTGGTGATGAGGTGTCGAGCCATTGCGGCTGCTCCCGGGTAGCAGGTGGATGCGCGGAGTGATGAAGGGTTCTGCGGGCGGTCAATATCGTATCGGAGCGGGTGGCGCCACCCGTCCGGCTATCCGGTGGGCGGACGCCGGGCGGTGACCGGGCGACTCCGTCCCGCTGCCGGGGCGGTCCCCCGGCATCAGGGCGGCGTGAAGATTGCCGGAACCCGGCAGTGCGCCGGGGCCCTTCCGGCTGCGAGACTGCCCGGAACGCGGGAAGTGCGGGGCGCGTACGGGGTCCCGCTCCACGCGGGGAGAGGGGGGCCGGATGGCGTGGTTTCTGGGACTCGGTGCGGCGGGGCTGGTGCTGCTGGTCCTCGCGTTCGTCTTCGACGGCGTGCTGGACGGTGTGCTGGACGGGGCCTTCGGGGGGATGGTCTCGCTGCCGGCCCTGGCCGGGTTCGTCTCGATGCTCGGCTTCGGCGGCGCCATCGTCCTCGGCACCACGGGGGCGGGTCCCGTCGGCGCGACCGCGGCCGGGACGGCCGCCGGGCTGGGCACGGCCTGGCTGGTGGTCCGGCTGAGCCGGGTGCTGATGCGGGACCAGACCGCGCCGACGCTCCGCTCCGCCGACCTGGTGGGCACCCCGGGCTCGGTGGTGACGCCCATCCCGCCGGGCGGTTACGGCGAGGTGCTGCTCCGGGTCGGGGGCCAGCCCCTCAAGTACGCGGCGCGCAGCGAGGTGGCGCAGCCGCTCGGTGAGGAGATCTGGGTGACGGCCGCGCTGTCCAGTACGGCGGTCGAGGTGCGCGCCGTGGAGCGCTAGCGGGCCTGCCCGGTTCCGTCCGTCGGCCCGCCGGTCGGTCCGTCCACCCGCCGGCCGTCCGCCGGGCCGTCCGCCTTGTCCGCCCGTCCGCTCGCCCGTCGGCCGTCCCCGGCCCCGCCGCGGGTCGTCCCGCCGTCCGGGCGCCGCCGGTTCGTACGTCCACGGGGGGACGGGCGAACCGGCCCTCGGGCCGCCCCAGTTGTTATGCATCATCCGGTAGTCCGCAGAGAGGCAGGACCCCATGAGCCCAGTGCTCGTCGCCGTGGTCGGAGTCGCCGTACTCCTTGTTCTTCTGGCCGTCATCGTCATCTCGCGCTACAAGGTGGCCGGGCCGAACGAGGCGTTCATCATCACCGGACGCCGGGGCAAGAAGTCCGTCGACGCGGTGACCAGCCGCGTCAGTTACGACACCAGCGGCCAGAAGGTCGTCGTCGGCGGCGGCGTCTTCGTGGTGCCGTTCGTCCAGCATCGCCATGTGATGGACCTGTCCAGCCGGCACATCCCGGTCGCCGTGCGCGGCGCGGTGACGCTGCGCGGCGTCAAGGTCGACCTGGACGGGGTCGCCATCGTCAAGGTCGGCGGCGACGAGGACGCGATCCGTGCCGCCGCCCAGCGGTTCCTCCAGCAGCAGGACGGGGTGGTCGGCTTCACCCAGGAGGTGCTGTCCGGCGCCCTGCGCTCGATCGTCGGC
Source organism: Streptomyces xinghaiensis S187 (assembly GCF_000220705.2). Taxonomy (GTDB): domain Bacteria; phylum Actinomycetota; class Actinomycetes; order Streptomycetales; family Streptomycetaceae; genus Streptomyces; species Streptomyces xinghaiensis. Next base: position 3,660,457 of record NZ_CP023202.1, read on the forward strand.
CGGATGTCCGTGGAGGACGTCATCCGGGACCGGGCGGCGTTCGCCGGGCAGGTCGCGGAGGAGGCCGAGGCCAGCCTCTCCGGCCAGGGGCTCGTCCTCGACACCTTCCAGATCCAGGACATCTCCGCCGAGGGCAGCTATCTGCAGGACCTCGGCCGGCCCGAGGCCGCCCGCGCCCGGCAGGAGGCCGACACGGCCGAGGCCGACGCCCGCCGCATAGCCGAGCAGGCGCGGCTGCGGGCCGAGGAGGAGATCGCGGTCGCGCAGCGGGTGCTGGCGCTCCGGCAGGCGGAGATCAAGGCGGAGACGGACGCGGCGGCCGCCCGCGCCGCGGCGGCGGGGCCGCTGGCCGAGGCCGCGCGGCAGCAGGATGTGCTGTCGGAGCAGGAGAAGGTCGCCACACGGCAGGCCGCGCTGAAGGACCGGCAGCTCGACACGGAGATCCGCAAGCCGGCCGACGCCGCCCGGTACCAGGCCGAGCAGGAGGCGGAGGCGCACCGGGTGGCGCGGGTGAAGCAGGCCGAGGCGCAGGCCGAGGAGTCGCGGCTCACCGGTGAGGGCGAGAAGCAGCGGCGTGCGGCGCTGGCCGACGCGGTACGGCTGGAGGGCGAGGCGGAGGCCGCGGCGGTCGCCGCGCACGGCACCGCCGAGGCCGAGGCGATGCACAAGAAGGCCGACGCCTTCGAGCGGTACGGCGACGCGGCCGTGCTGCAGATGCTCGTCGAGGTGCTGCCGCAGGTCGTCGCGAAGGCGGCGGAGCCGATGGCGGCGATCGACAAGCTGACGGTGATCTCCACGGACGGTGCCGGGAAGCTGCCGCGCGCGGTGGCGGACAACGTCGCGCAGGGCATGGAACTGCTCGGCTCCACGACCGGGATCGACCTCGCGTCGATGCTCTCCCGGCTGGCGGGTGGCGCGGCCGGAGGCCCGGGGACGGATGCCGGGACCGGGACGGCCGCGGCGGAAGGCGGGTCCGCCGGGGCGGCCGGCGGGAACGGCAAGCCGGGCGCGGAGCGGATCGAGGTCACCGGCTGAACGGCGGCCCGGCCGCCCTGAGGACAGCCGCGCCCGGGGATCTCAAGGCTCCGGAGGAGCCACGGGAAACCCCGGGCGCGGCGCCCTGCCACCGGAACGGCAGGGGACGGAACGGGCGCGGCCCGGCCGGCGGGTGAGCCGGCCGGGCCGCGCCCGGTGTCGTACCGGCCGCCCGTCCCTCTGTTCTCCGGGTACAGGCGCCGGGTGCGGGGTGCGGGGCCGTCAGCCGAGGATGCCCTTCTCCCGGGCCTCCTCCAGCCACTTCGGGAACTCGGCGAGCAGCTGCTCGTACAGCTTGCGGTTGGTGAGCTTCTTCGGCTCCGGACCGGCGTGGAAGAAGCCGGCGTTGTCGGCCTTCCGCCGCTCCGGCACGGCCAGGTTGTCGAGCTTCCGGAGGAAGTCGAAGCCCTTGGCGTCCGTCTCGCCGAAGCCGATGAACTGCCAGAAGAGCGGGAGCTCGGCCGCCTCGCACAGCGCCTTTTCGGCGGCCGCCTTGCTCGTGGGGGCGCCGTCGGTCTGGAAGATGACGAAGGCCGGGGCGGTGGAGCCGGACTTCTTGTAGTGCTCGACGACGGTCTCGATGGCGCGGTGGTAGTTCGTCCGGCCCATGTGGCCGAGGTCCGCGTGGAGCGCCTCGATACGGCCCTTGTAGTCGTCGAGGGCGATGTCGGCGGTGCCGTCGATGTCGGTGGAGAAGAACACCACGGGGACGGTGCCGTCGTCGTCCAGGTTGGCGGAGAGGCCGAGGGCCTGCTCGGCGAGGTGCTGGACGGTGCCGTCCTTGTAGTAGCCGCGCATGGAGCCGGAGCGGTCCAGGACGAGGTAGACGGCGGCGCGCTGTCCGGCCAGGCCCTCCTTGTCGAGGGCCGCCGACGCGGCCTTGTAGAGGCTGACCAGGCCGGGGGCGGTCTTCCGGAGCTTCTCCGGCGGGACGGCCCCGGCCGCGGGGCCGGCATCCTTCCCGGCCGTGCCGGTGTCCTCCGTCGCGGGCCGCTCCGGCTCGGGCGCCGTCGCGGGTGCGGCCTCCTTCTTCGGGGCCGTCTTCGGGGCGGCCGTCTTCTTGGCGGCGGTCGCCTTCTTCGCCGCGGCGGCCGGGGTCTTCTCCGGCCCGGCGCCCGGGTCCGGGGCGGTGGGGTCGTTGTCGCCGGCGAGCGAGGCGGCCTCCGCCTTGGCCTCGTCGGCGGCGTCCCCGGCCCCGGCCTCGGTGCCGGGGGCCGGCTTGCCCTCGGTGGCCTCGTCGGCCTCGGCCCGGGCGTCCTTCACCGGCTCGGACGGTGCGTCGCCCGAGAGCTCGGCGACCGTGGCCGTCACGGCGTCGACCTCCGCCCGCGCCTCGGCGGAACCCTCCGCCGCGAGATCCCGGCCGGTGCCCCCGGTCTTGTCCCCGGCACCGCCGGTGCCCTGGCCGGCGGGTCCGGTGACGGGCTCCGGAACGGCGCCGGCGGAGAGGGACCCGGCCTCCGCGATGGCGTCCTCGGCGGCCCGGTTGGCCTCGGCCGCGGGGCCGGCCCCGCTCGTCGCGGCGCTGTCGGCGCTGTCGGCGGTGGCATCGGCGGGGGTGGTGCCGGCGGGCTCAGCGGCCTTGCCGCCGGTGGCCTTGCCGGACGCCGCGTCCTTCGCGTCCTCCGAAGCCGCCGTCCGCTGTTCGGGGGTCCGGGGCTGGTCGAAGGCCGACATCAGCTCGGCGCTGATCCCGCCGGTCTCCTTCTCCTTGTCCTTCTCCGGCTCCGGCTCGCCGGCCGGGCCGGTGCCGTCGGACCCGGCGGCACGGCGGGACCGGTCCGGGACGGAGCCCTCGGCGCCCGCCGGTTCGGCGGCTCCCCGGGACTGTTCCGGTACGGCCGGGCCGCCGCTCTCGCCGGCGCCGCCGGCCGGAGCGGCCGTGCCGGTGGCGTCCGTCGCGCCGGCCGTACCGGCCGCCGGGGGTGCCTGTTCCTCCCGCCCCGCCCGGGACCGGCTGAACACATTCCGCAGCAGACTCCGAATGCCCATGGGAGAAGCCCTTTACAAGTATCGGGTGCGATGAATGTCCGAGGTGCGGGATTCGTCCCTGACCAGGACGGACATGTAAGGCTAGCCAGCAGGGGTCCGGCCGGGCGCGGGCGCCCTCCGCGGTGGGCGGAACGGGGTGCCCGCCGTCCGCGGCCCCGTCGTCAACGGGCCGTACGGAACGGCTCGTTCGAGCGGGGTCGGGGGTTCGTCGATCACGGGTGCTCCTCGCGCCTCCACCGCGCGGCACCACGCGTCGTCTCGGCCGAGCCGGCCCGGCCGGGCGTACGGCTCTGCGACAGCGTCCCAGAAGTCGCCGCGTGTGGCGAGATCTTGTCCCCACGGATAGCCGGTCCTGTACGGATCGTTGTCCGGATTCCGCCCCGCTCCGGCCGGTGCGGGGCTTGCCGGGGGCCGCGGCCCGTGCTCCGCCCCCGTCTCCACGGCTTCACCCCGGGTTCATCCGGGGGTTTCCGGCGCGCGGGTCTACGCCCTTAGCGTCAACGCGCGGAGACTGGCTGTACGCCCGGTCGTATCCGGTCGTAACCGGTCGGGAGCCGGTGCCGGAGGAACCCTACGGAGGAGAATCACGTGCGGAGACTGCTGCCTCTGATCAGTTCGCATCCGGGCGGGAGGTCTGCCATGACCTGCCGCTACCGGTGCGGGAACGCCTGCTTCCACGAGGTGCCCAACACCAGTGACAACGCCTACGCGGGCGACATCATCGCCGGTGCCCTGTCGCGCCGCTCCATGCTGCGGGCGGGCGCCGTGGTGACCGTCGCCTCGGCGGCCGGAGCATCGCTCCTGGGGCGGGCGCCCGGCGCCGAGGCCGCCCCCCTGGACGCCTCCTCCGCCGCCGCGGGGCGGGGATCCGGCCATCACCACCACAGCCGGCGCGCCGCGCGGGGGCTCCGGTTCACGCCGGTCCCGCCGAACACCGCCGACGCCGTCACCGTCCCCCCGGGGTACCGGCAGCAGGTCGTCATCCGCTGGGGAGAACCGATCCTGCGCGGGGCGCCGGCCTTCGACCCGGACCGGCAGACCGCCCGGGCCCAGGCCGGTCAGTTCGGCTACAACAACGACTATCTGACGCTGCTGGACCTGCCCGGCGAGCGGTGCCGCCAGGTCATGGTGGCCAACCACGAGTACACCAACGAAGAACTGATGTTCGCCGGCTACGACCCGGAGAACCCGACGCGCGAGCAGGTCGAGATCGCCTGGGCCGCGCACGGCCTGTCGGTCGTCGTGGTGGAGGAGGAGCGCCGCAGCGGCGCGCTCAGCCCCGTCACCCGCCACCGCCTCAACCGCCGGATCACCGCCACCACGCCGTTCCGGATCACCGGCCCGGCCGCGGGCAGCCGCCTGCTGCGCACCTCCGCCGACCCGAAGGGCACCACGGTCCTCGGCACGCTCAACAACTGCGCGGGCGGCACCACCCCGTGGGGCACCGTCCTGTCCGGCGAGGAGAACTTCAACCAGTACTTCGGCAACGCCGATGCCGTCACCGACCCGGAGACCACCGCGCGCCTGAAGCGCTACGGCATCACCGACGCGGTCAGCGAGCGCAAGTGGGAGCGGTTCGACCGGCGCTTCGACCTGGGCCGGGAGCCCAACGAGGCCAACCGTTTCGGCTGGGTCGTCGAGCTCGATCCGTACGACCCGGACTCCGCGCCCCGCAAGCGGACCGCCCTCGGCCGCTTCAAGCACGAGGCCGCCCAGCCCCGGCTGACCCGGGACGGCCGCCCCGTCGTCTACATGGGCGACGACGAGCGGTTCGACTACTTCTACAAGTTCGTCTCGAACAAGCGGATGATGCGCGGCCACGGCCGGGCCGCCCGCGAGCACAACCTCACCCTGCTCGACGAGGGCGCGCTCTACGTCGCCAAGCTCACCGGCGACAGCCCCCCGAGCGAGATCGACGGCAGCGGCAAGCCGCTCCGGGACGGCGAGTTCGACGGCTCCGGTGAGTGGATCAAGCTGGCCGAGGGCGACACCTCGTATGTGCCGGGCATGACCGCCGAGGAGGTGTACGTCTTCACGCGCCTCGCGGCCGACAAGATGGGCGCCACCAAGATGGACCGCCCCGAGGACGTCGAGGCCAGCCCGCGCACCGGCCGCGTCTACGTCGCGCTGACGAACAACAAGGAGCGCGGCCTGGCGGGCAAGGCGCCCGCCGACGAGGCCAACCCGCGCAACGAGAACAAGCACGGCCAGGTGCTGGAACTCACCGAGCGCCGGAACGACCCGACGGCGGAGCGTTTCGCCTGGCGGCTCTTCCTGGTCTGCGGCGACCCCGAGGACCCGGCCACCTACTACGCGGGCTTCCCCAAGGACGAGGTCAGCCCGATCTCCTGCCCGGACAACATCACCTTCGACCCGTACGGCAATCTGTGGCTCTCCACGGACGGCAACGCGCTCGGCAGCCACGACGGTCTCTTCGGCGTGGCCGACCGCGGCCGGAACGAGGGCCAGGTGCGGCAGTTCCTGACGGTGCCGGCCGGGGCGGAGACCTGCGGGCCGGTCGTGCAGGAGAAGCGGGTGCTGGTCTGTGTGCAGCACCCGGGCGAGGTGGACGGCGCGACGGTCGAGAACCCCGCCTCGGCGTGGCCGGACGGGCCCGGGAAGCTGGTCCGCCCGTCGGTGGTCTGCGTCTGGCGCGCGGACGGCGGCGCGATCGGCGTCTGAGCCCGGACGCGAACCCCCGCGGGGCAGTCCGGCCGATACCTGGCGGAGGCGGCCGGGACGACCGGCGGGGACGGGCCGAACGGTGAGGCGGAGCCGAACGGCCGTTGGCACGGAGTGAGAAGGACGGCCGAGCGGCACCGGCGGGACCGGAAACGGTTCCGCCGGTGCCGCTCGGCGTTGCTCTCCCCCGCCGCACACCGGCGCGGCGCCGGCGCGTGTGCGGCGGCGCCGGTCACATCTCCGCGAGCCGCCGCTCCGCGGTCCGCAGGGTGCGCCCCCGGCGCGGCATCCCGGCCCAGGGGTCGTCGCCGGCCAGCCGCTCGCCGATGGTGGCCAGCGTCCAGCGGCGGGCGTGGAGCTCCGGGTCGTCCAGCTCCCGGCGGGCTATCGGCGTGGCGACCGGCGCCCCGGGGAGCGCGCGCACCGCGTACGGGGCGACCGCCGTCTGCGCGTAGGCGTTGCGCTGGATGTCCAGGTAGACCCGGTCCTTGCGTTCGGCCTTGCGCTGCTCGGTGGTGAGCCGGCCGGGGTGCCGCTCCGCCAGCAGTCCGGCCACGCGGCCCGCGAAGGCCCGTACCGTGCCGAAGTCCGCCTGCCGGTCCAGGGGTACGACGACGTGCAGGCCGCTCGACCCGGTCGTCATCAGCAGGGTGGGGAGCCCGAGTCCGTCGAGCAGTTCGCACACCCGGTGGGCGGCCCAGCGCACGTCCTCGAACCCGGAGCCGTCGGACGGGTCGAGGTCGAGGACGAGCCGGTCCGGGTGGTCCGGCCGGTCGGCGCGGGAGAGCCAGCGGTGCGGGGTGACGCAGGCCTGGTCGGCGAGGTAGACCAGGGTGGCGGCGTCGTCGCAGACCACATGGGTGACGGTGCCGCCGCTCTCCCTGCGGACCTCGGCCCGGTGCACCCAGTCCGGGAAGTGGCCCGGGATGTTCTTCTGGACCAGCGGCTCGCCGTCGATGCCGTCGGGGTGGCGGACCATCATCAGCGGACGCTCCCGCAGCTGGGGCAGCATCCGCCGGGAGACCGAACGGTAGTGCTCGACGAGGTCCGCCTTGGTGATGCCGTCGTCGGGGAAGAGGACCTTGTCCGGACGGTGAAGGGTGAGGGTCCGCCTGCCGATCCGGATCTCGCTCGTATCGCTCACCTTCAGCGCCTTGCCCCGGCGGTGCGCGCCAAACTCCCCCCGCGCGGTTGGTGCGTTGGGCGGGGCGGTCGCTCGGACGCGGCGGGACCCGCACGTGTGCCGGACGGTCGTGGGAGTTCCGGGGGCGGGGCCGGAGGCCGGTCAGCGGCGGGCCCGGCAGCCGTCCAGCAGCAGGGCGAGGAGGGCCCGGACGAACTCTTCGCCCGGCGGCCGCCGCCGCAGCAGGAGCTGCACCCACAGCGCTCCGGCCAGGGCGTCGGCCAGGGGCCCCGGATCGAAGCCGGGAGGCAGCTCGCCCCGGGCCGCGGCCCGTTCCAGGATCGGCTGCCGCCGTGTGAAGCCGTCGTCCAGCAGGGAGACCACCAGCTCGCGCAGCGCGGGGTGGCGCACGGCCCCCACGAGCGCCGCCTCGACGAGCGCGCGGGTGCGTTCCTCGCGGAGCAGACCGCGCACGGCGTCGGCGAGCGCGGCCAGATCGCCGTGGAGGCTTCCGGTGTCGGGAACCGTGACGCGGAGGACGCCGGAGTCCAGCAGGGCGTCGCGGAGTAACTCCGGCTTGGAGCCCCACCAGCGGTAGATGGTGGTCTTGTTGACCCCGGCGTGCTCGGCCGCCTGTTCGATGGTGAGTTCGTCGTATCCGCGCTCGGCCAGCAGATCGAGGGTGGCGCCGAAGATCTCGGCCTTCCGCCGGGGCCCGGCCTCCTTCGGCACCGCTTCCAGGTCCGTCATCCGCCCGCTCCTCTCCGTGAGTTCAGCCGCCAAGGGCAGCACGGCGCAAGGTTGCCCTGCAAACGGGACCGATGGTGCTGAACGGCATGTGCGGGTTCCGTGGGGGCCCCGGGGTGCGCGGGTCTTCCCGGTTCGCGCAGCGCACGGGTGTTCCGGGCCCCGGCGGCCGCTCCCGGCGGCCGCTCCCGGCGGCCGCTCCCGGCGGCCGGGGCCGGGACGCCGCGGCCGGCGCCGCTTGACCTCAACCATTGTTGAGGTTGAAGGCTGTTGTCGCGGGCCGGAGGACGGTCTCCGCCGCCGGCCCGCATGTCTTCGTCCGACCATCAGTCCGTCCGAGGAGTCTCCGATGTCTCTCACCACCGTGCCCTCCCCGTCCGTCGCGCCGTCCGCTGTTCCCTCGTCTGCCCCGCTCCGGCTCGCGGTCATCATCGGCAGTGTCCGCGAAGGGCGGTTCGGGGCGGCCGTGGCGCACTGGTTCGCCGGTGCCGCGCGGCAGCGCCCCGACCTGGAGGTCGAGGTGATCGACCCGGCCGGGCTGCCGCTGGAGGTCACCGGGCCCACGGAACGGCCCGGCGACGGGACGGCGCGCTCCCTGGAGGCGCTGCGCCCCCGGCTGGCGGCCGCCGACGCCTTCGTGGTGGTGACGCCCGAGTACAACCACAGCTACCCGGCGGCCCTGAAGAACCTCATCGACTGGCACCGTGAGGAGTGGCAGGCGAAGCCGGCCGGCTTCGTCTCGTACGGCGGCATGTCCGGCGGCCTGCGGGCGGTGGAGCATCTGCGGCAGGTCTTCGCCGAGCTGCACACCGTGACCGTGCGGGACACCGTCAGCTTCCACAACGCCTGGGACCGCTTCGGCGAGGACGGCCTGCGCGGGGACGACGAGAGCGCCGGCGCCGCCGCGAAGACCCTGCTCGACCAGCTCGTCTGGTGGGGCCGGGCCCTGCGCGAGGCCCGCGCCGGCCACCCGTACGGCGGCTGACCGTCACGGCTCGCGGACGGCACACCGGCCCGGGCCGGCCGGTGTGCCGCACCGCACGGGCCCGCCGCGCCCGCCCGGCGCCGGCGGCCGGGGCGGGCAACGGCCGCGCGCAATAGTCCACATGGGGCGCCTGATCGTCCACGGGAGCCGCCCTAGCATCGTCGGAGATGCCGGCCGCGCGGCACCGGTGTGCACCCAGGAACAGTTCGACACCCCCCTCACATCCCCCACATCGGACGGAGATTTCGATGCGCAGGACGAGCGCGCGATACAAACTGGCCGGCGCCGCCGCCGTGACGGCGACCGTCGTCGCCCTCGGCGGGCTGACCGCCGGCAGCGGCGGGGCCGCCGAGCGGCAGGCCGAGAAGGAAGCGGCCCCCGCGGCCGCGGCCTCTCCCGTCGGCTTCGGCGCGGGCACCACGGGCGGAGCGGGCGGCTCCACCGTCACCGTCTCCAGCGCGAGCGCCTTCATCGACGCCGTGCAGAGCGGCAGCCCGCTGACCGTACGCGTCAACGGCACCATCTCGCTGAGCTCCATGACCAAGGTGGCCTCGAACAAGACGGTCGTCGGTGTGGGCACGTCCGGCCGGATCACCGGCAGCGGGCTCAACATCAGCAACGTCTCGAACGTGATCATCCAGAACCTCACCTTCACGGGATCGAACGACGACGCCATCAACGTCCAGTACTCGACGAAGGTGTGGATCGACCACAACGACATCTCCGGCGCCAAGGACGGCGGCGTCGACATCAAGCGGGCCTCGGACCAGATCACCGTCTCCTGGAACCGCTGCCACGACCAGGACAAGAACATGCTGCTCGGGCACTCCGACAGCAACGGCGGCGAGGACTCCGGCAAGCTCCGGGTCACCTACGACCACAACTGGTTCGACGGCACCAACCAGCGCAACCCGCGGGTCCGCTTCGGCAACCCGGTGCACGTGCTGAACAACTACTTCGACAACGTCGGCAGCTACGGCGTCGCGTCCACCGAGGGCGCCGGGGTGCTCGTCGAGGGCAACTACTTCGAGAACACCGAGGACCCCTTCCACCTGGGTGAGGCGTCCTCCGGCCCGGGCACGCTCCGCGCCGTGAACAACAGGTTCGTCAACTCCGGTGCGGGCCAGAGCGGCGGCAGCGTGGCGCCGATCCCGTACGGCTACTCGGCCGAGAACGCGGACAGCGTCAAGTCGAGCGTGACCGCGGGCGCGGGGGTCGGGAAGATCTGACCCGGCCGGCCCACCGGGCCGGTACGGTCCGGCCGTTCAGCTCCCACCGGGCGGGGTGCGGAGGGGACGACCGCGCCGTTCCCCGCCCGCGGCACCACCGGGCCCCGGGCACCGCGACCCCGCGGTGCCCGGGGCCTCCGGGCCGGCGCCCGGGCGGGACCGGAGACCGCTCCGGCCTTGTCCGGGCGCGGGCCCGCCGCTATCGTCCACGACCCCCGGCCGGTATGCCGCTCGCGCGGCGGCCCGGGGTCGTTTCCGACGACCAGCGAGGCACCATGGCGGAACAGGGGTCCCCACGGGCGCGGCCACCGGACGGCCCGGACGGCCGCCGGGAGAGCCGCCCCGGCTGCCGCCCGGACCGTCCCGGCAACCTTCCCGGCAGCCGTCCCGCCGGCGGGCGTTCCGGGGACGGGCGCCTCACCATCGGCCTCGTCACGGCCAACATCCACCTCGGCGTCGGCGCCACCCTGTGGTCCGGCGTGCTGGCCGCCGCCGAGCGCAACGACGTCAACCTCGTCTGCTTACCCGGCGGCCCGCTCCGTCCCGGCGGGGCCCCGCGCAACGCGCTCTACGAGCTGATCGGCCCGGACCGGCTCGACGGCGTCATCTGCTGGACCTCCACCCTCGGCCTCCCCGCCGCGAGCGACCGGGCCGAGCGGCTGGCCCGGCGGCTCGACGGGCTCCCGGTGGTCAGCCTCAACCGCGGCCTCGACGGCCACGAGACCCTGCTCCTCGACAACCACGCGGGGATGCGGGACGCGGTCGGCCATCTCGTCGGGCACCACGGCCGCCGCCGGCTCGCCTGCATCCGCGGCCCGCTGGCCAACCCCGTCTCCCTCGACCGCTACCGCGCCTACGCCCACGCCCTGGCCCGGCACCGCCTCCGCCTCGACCGGTCGCTGGTCTCCGCAGCCGTCGACTTCGGCAGCGGGGCGGGCGCCTCGGCGATGCGGGTGCTTCTCGACATCCGGGGGCTCCGCCCGGGCCGCGACTTCGACGCCGTCGTCGCCTGCAGTGACGTCCTGGCGGCCGACGCCCTGCGCTTCCTCACCGGCCGGGGCGTCCGGGTCCCGGAGGACGTGGCGGTCATCAGCTTCAACGACTCCCCGGAGGCCCGGCTCTCCGATCCGCCGCTCACCTCGGTGGCCCTGCCCTTCGCCGAGCTGGGGGAGCTGGCCGTGGACACCCTGCTGGCCCGGTTGCGCGGTACGCGCCCGCCGGCGCGGAGCGTGGTGCCGGGGAGGCTGGTGACGCGCCGGTCCTGCGGCTGCCCCTCCCCGCTGGTGACCCAGGAGACGGACACACCGCCGGACCCGGGGACGGCGCTGGCGCGGGTGTTCGCCGGACTCCCCGGGGCGGGCCCGGAGCTGGCCGCCGCGCTCCGTGCGGACTCCGCGCTCGGCGGAGGGTTCCTTCCGCTGCTCGAACGGCTGATCGGGAGCGAGGTCCGCACCCCCGAGGACGCCGCCGCCTGGGACGGCGCGCTGCTGCGCGCCCGTGCCCTGGTGGCCGGCACCGGACCGGGCGCGGGGGCGGCCACGGCGACGGCCACGGGCGCCATGGGCGCGGCCCGGGCCGAACGCCTCTTCGGACAGGCGCGGTTGATGGTCGCCGACAAGTCCCGCCGGCTGCTGGAGGGCGAGCGCTGGGCGGAGGAGCAGGAGTCGCGCCGGCTCCGCGAACTCGGCACGGCGCTCACCACCGCCGTCGACATCGACGCGCTCACCGGGGCGCTCTCCCGCCACCTGCCGTACATCGGCGTCAACGGCTGCCGTCTCGTGCTGTACGAGGACGGGGCCGCCCCGTTCCGCGCGGGGCGGGCCGCCCCCGGGGCGCCCTCCGCTCCCACCCGGCCGGCCGGCCCCCCGGACGTCTCCCGCGCGGCGCGGGCCGTCCTCACCCGCGAGGAACTGGAGGCGTCACGCGCCGCCCGGGCCGGCGCGGCCTCCGGCGCGGGCGCCATATCCGGCCCGGGCCCCGGCTCCGGCCCGGGCGCGGCCGTTCCGGCGCAGGCCCCGTACCGGGCCGAACTCCTCCTCCCCGACGCCCTGCTGCCGCCGGACGGCCGGCGCTACACGCTCGTCGCCGAACCGCTCCACATCGGCGACGAGCAGCTCGGCTTCGCCCTCTTCGACGCGGGCGGCCGCCGCCACTCCGCGCACCGGGACGGCGCGCTGTACCGGGCGCTGGGGGACCAGATCAGCGCGGCGCTCAAGGGCATCCGGCTGTTCGACGAGGTACGCCGTGCCCGGGACGCGGCCGAACAGGCCAACCGGCTCAAGACCCGGCTGCTCGACAACGCCACCGACGAACTCCGCACCCCGGTCGAGGCGATCCTCCACCACACCCGCCCCGCCCCCGCACCGTCCCCGGACCCGCGGCCCGGCCCGGACCCCGCCGGGGTGACCGACGCCCTGCGGACCGCGCACGAGCACGCCGGGCGGCTGCTCCGGCTCATCGACGACCTGCTGGACCTCTCCCGCTCCGAGATCGACGCCCTCGACCTCTCCCGGCACCTGCTCGACCCGCGCCCCCTGCTCGCCGAGGCGTTCGACACCGCGGCCCGCGCCCGCCCGGGCGGCGACGGCTGGCGGCTCCGGCTGCCCGGACGGCTCCCGGCGGTCAGCGCGGACGGCCCGCGCCTCCGGCAGATTCTGCTCAACCTGCTGAACGCGGCCGCGGACGGGCCCGCGGAAGGACCGGCCGCCGGGCCGGGGCCGCGCTCCGGGGGCGGCCCGGGAAGCGGACCCGGACCGGGGAGCGGAACCGTCCGGCTGACGCTGGAGGCCGAGGTCCGGCCGCCGCTGCTCCGCGTCCTCATCACCCGCCCCGACCCGGCCCCGCCGGCCGCCGAGGCCGAAGACATGTTCCAGCCCTTCGCCTCCGGAGCGCCCGGGATGCGGCTCGGGCTGGCCATCGCCCGCCGCCTCGCCGTTCTGCACGGGGGCTCGGTCACCGCCCGTACCGACGGCGGCCGCTACGGCTTCCGGCTCGAACTGCCGCTCCCCACCCCGGCGGACGCCCCCGGCGCCGTCCCCGCGCCCGTGCCCGGCGGCGGACCGGACGGCCGCACCCTCCTCGTCGCGGCCGCCGGCACCCCGCCGCGCGAGATCGCCGCGATCGCACGCCGGTGCGGGCTGCACCCGCGGCGTCTGCACCCGGACGACGACATCGCCTCCCTCGTCGCCGGCCGCGCCCCCGGCGACGGTGACGGTCCCGGCTCCGGTGCCGCTCCCGCCCCCGGCCCCGCCCCGGGGCCCGCTGCCGTCGCCTGGGACACCGACCGGACCCGCCCGCAGGAGTGGTCCCCCGTCCAGCGGCTGCACGACCACCCGGCGCTCCGCCACACGCCGTTCCTGCTCTACGGACCGGTCTCCGGCCGCGACCTGGCGCAGGCCCTGCACGCGCTGCGCCCGCCCGGCCTGGCCGACCCGGTGGTCGTCGTGGACGGCGACGCCGCCTCCCGCGAGCGGTTCCGGCGGCTGCTCGGCGGAGCGCTGCCCGGCCACCCCGTCCGCACGGCGGCCGACGGCACGGCGGCGCTCGCCCTGCTCGCCGAGGACGTGCCCTGCCTGCTCGTCGTCCCGCGCGAACCCGCCGACATGGACGGCTTCGACATCGTCGAGCGGATGTACGAGATCGCGAGTCAGGAGCGCGGACCGGAACAGCCCGTGATCCCCGTCCTGATGCTCAGCGGCCGGGGGTTCACGCACGACGACGTGCGCCGCGCGGAGCCGCACCCCGGGCTGATGCTGCTGGGCCGGGACATCCTGACGGAGGAGGAGACCGCCGGCCTGCTGACCCGGATGACGCGCCGCGGCGACCCGGGCGCGCACCGCGCCCACGCACCCGTGCGGCACGCCCTCGCGTACATCGAGCAGCACTACCGGCATCCGCTGTCCCGCCGCCAGATGGCCCGCGCGGCCGGGGTCAGCGAGAACCACCTCGGCCGCCTCTTCCACCGCGAGATCGGCCTGACCCTCTGGGACTACCTCACCCGGCTGCGCATCCAGCGCGCCAAGGAGCGGCTGCGGCAGAGCGACGACAGCGTGCAGACGATCGCCCGCGCCGTCGGCTTCCACGACCGCGCCTACTTCAGCCGTGTCTTCCGCAAGGTCACGGGCGTCGCCCCGCACGTCTACCGCGAGGCGTCCTGACCGCCCCTCACTCCCAGCGGAACCAGCGGGCCGCGGCGACGACCAGGAGGAGCGCCCAGAGGCCGCTGACACCGAGGTGTGCCCAGTCCGGCCAGCCGCCGGCCGAGGCCTGGTGGAGGGCCTGCGCCGACGAGCCCAGCGGGGTGTACTCCACGACGGTCCGCAGCGTCCCGGACATCACCTGCACCGGCACCCAGACGCCGGCCGTGAACATCGCGGGGAAGAAGACCAGCGAGCCCAGGACGTTCGAGATCTTCGTGCTGGGCGAGACCGCCGAGATGACCGTGCCCAGGGCGAGCGCGCTGAGCGTCGCGGTGCCGAACGCCAGGGCGTATCCGAACGGCTGCTGCGGGAACGCGACGCCGTACGCGGTCCGGCCGACCACGAGCGCGACGGCGGCCGCGACGAGGATCGCGCCGAAGTGCACGGCGATCTGGGCCGTCAGCAGGCTCACGGGACGGGCCGGCGTGGTGGAGAGCCGGCGCAGGATGCCGCGTTCGCGGTAGCCGGTGAGCACGGCCGGCATGCTCTGCAGCCCCGCCGTGATGGTCGACAGCAGGACGACCGTCGGAACGTACAGGTCGATGACGCGCAGCCCGCCCAGATCCTCACCCGGCCTGCGGAAATCCGGGATGAGACCGAGGATGACGAGCAGCAGGGTCGGGAAGGCGATGATCCAGAAGATCGCCCCGGGCTCCCGGCGGAAGAGCCGCACCTCGGCTCTCAGGACGGCGAGGGACACGGTGCCGGACGGCGTGCGGGAGAGAGCGCGGGACAACGCTGCGGGTACGGGCATCTCACTGCGCTCCCTCGGAGGCGGCGGCCGGACCGGGCGGCCCGGCCGGGTCGGGTGTGCCGGGTGAGCCGGGCGAGCCGGGTGTGCCGCTCGCACCGGCCGCCTCCCGTCGTCCGGTGAGGTCGAGGAAGGCGTCGTCCAGCGTGGCGTCCACGATGCGCAGCCGCTCCGCCGTGACGTCCTCCCGGACGAGCAGCGCGATCAGCGCGTTCACGGTCTCGTCCGTCCCGCCGACCGTGATCCGGCCGCCCTTCTCCGCGACGGAGGCGGCCCCCGGCAGGGCCTTCAGCACCTCGTGGCCCAGCGGCCGCGTGGGGGTGAAGGAGATGAGCGTCGCGTTGGCGGCGTGCCGGATCAGCTCCGCCGGGGTGTCCAGCGCGACGAGGCGGCCCCGGTCGATCACCGCCACCCGGTCGCACAACCGCTGAGCCTCCTCCATGAAGTGGGTGACGAGCAGGACCGTGACGCCCGAGTCGCGGACGTCCTCGATCAGGGACCAGGTGTCGCGCCGTCCGCGCGGGTCGAGTCCGGCGGTCAGCTCGTCCAGGACGACGATGCGGGGATTGCCGATCAGTGCGAGGGCGATGAACAGCCGCTGCTTCTGGCCCCCGGAGAGCTTCTCGAACCGGGCGCCCAGATGGCCGGTGAGGCCGAGCCGTTCGCCGAGCAGCCGCCAGTCCGCCGGTGCCCGGTAGAAGGAGCCGTAGAGCTCCAGGGCCTCCCGGACGGTGAGCTTCGCCTGGAGCTCGCTCTCCTGGAGCTGGGCCCCGAGGATGCGGGTGATCTCGTCGTGGTCGGCCACGGGGTCGAGCCCCGCGACCCGTACGGTGCCACCGTCTGGCGTCCGCAGACCCTCCACGCACTCGACGGTCGTGGTCTTGCCCGCGCCGTTGGGGCCGAGGATGCCGAAGATCTCGCCCTCCTCGACGGCGAAGGAGACCCCGTCCACGACGGGTCTGCCCCCGTACACCTTGCGCAGCCCGTCCACCTCGACCATCGCCTCGACCATGGCAGCAGTTTCCCCGGCCCGGACCTCCGCGGCATCGTCCGCAGGTCCCGTTTCCGGTCCCGGACGGCCCCGTCAGGCGCGCGTGCGGGCCGGTGCGGGGGAGACGGCGGCCCGGGCCGGGGCGGGCGGGCGCAGGATGCCCGCGGTGAAGACGGCCGTCACACAGAACGCCACCGGCAGGAAGAACGTCAGGTTGAGCGGCATGAACGCGGTCATCGGACCGATGATCGCGGGTCCGGCCAGCATGCCGAGATAGCCGAGGCCCGCCACCCGGGAGACGTTGGCCCCGGAGGCGTCCTCGTCCACGTGGCCCGCCGCGCTGAAGAACTGCGGGACGCAGCCGGACAGCCCGAGTCCGAAGACCGTCCAGCCCGCCAGGGCGAGCGGCACCCAGGACGACAGCGCCACGGCCGTCAGCCCGGCCGCCGCCAGGCCCGCGCCGTAACGGACCACGAAGACGGGGCCGTACCGGGCCGCCACGCGGTCCGCCAACAGCCGTCCGAGGGTCATCGCCGTGGCGAAGGCGCCGTACGCCAGGGCGGCCGTGGCGGCGGGGGCGTCCAGCACGGTCTTGACGTGCAGCACGCTCCAGTCGTAGGCCACGCCCTCGCTGAGCATCAGGATCAGGGCCAGCAGGGCCAGTGCCCACACGCGGCGGGGCGGCCGCCGCTTCCCCGGCGGCGCGGGGGGTGCCTCCGGCAGGGGCGCGGGCCGCCGGGCCGGGGTCTGGTGAGGCAGGGGCGTCCGCGGATCCGCCGGGCCGTCCGCCCCGGGCGCCTCGACGCGAGCCGCCGCCCCGGCCGCCGCCCCGGAGGCCTTCCCGGCCTCCTCCGGGACGGTGCCGGTGTCGCGCGCGTCCACCGCGGAGAGCGTGCCCAGCCGCAGCAGGGTGGGCGCGGCGAGCACCGAGGCCACCGCGCAGAGGGCGCCGATGCAGCCGAGGGTGAGCGGCACGCTCCAGCCCCAGCTGATGGTGCGGGCGCCGGCCAGCGCCGCGAAGACACCACCGATCGAGAACACCGCGTGGAAGGCCGACATGACGGGGCGCCCGTATCCGCGTTCGACCTGCACCGCGTGGGTGTTCATGCTGACGTCCATACAGCCGTTGCCGAAGCCGAAGACGACCACGGCGGCGCCCAGCGCCCAGACGTTCTCCGCCAGACCGGGCAGCACCAGGGAGCCGCTGCACAGCACCGCGGCCACCGGCAGCGTGCGGTGGCTGCCGAACCGGTCGCTCAGCGGACCGGCGAGCTGCAGCCCCGCGAAGGCGCCGCCGCCCATGCACAGCAGCAGCCAGCCGAGCACGGCGTGGGAGATGCCCGCCCTGGCCTCGACGGAGGGGATGTGCACCACCCACACGCCCATGACGAAGCCGTTGAGCGCGAAGTACGCGAACGTCCCCCGGCGCGCCCGGCGCAGGAGCCGGCCCGGTGGGGTCCGTCCGGCGGCCGTTCCACCGTCCGTGTCCGGGCTCCCGCCGTCGTCGCTCCCGCTGTCCTTGCGCATGCACAGCAGGCTAACGCGCAGGTGACGGGCGCATGGAAGCGTGCCCACCCTGTGGACGGCGCCGCCGGGGCGCCGGCCGGTGCGGGTACGGAGCGGGGCCGCGAGTCCGGCGCGGGGCCGGTCGACCGGGACACGGCACGGCTCCGCGGGGCGTGGCCGGGGCGCGGCCGCTCAGCCCGTGGGCAGGACGTTCCCGCCCCAGCCGAGGCCGCCGGTGAGGTTCCCGGTGAGACCGCCGAGGACTCCGGTGACACCCTCCACGGTGCCGGACAGGGCGGTGCCGTCGCGGCTCTCCCCGCCCGTGCCCCCGGCCGGCCCGGCCGCGCGGGGCTCCGGCCCGGTGTCCGTCCCGGGGTTCGTCCCGGCGGAGGCGGGCGCCGAACCGGCACCGGACGCGGAACCGCCGGGTGCCGGGCCGCCGGGCTTCCGGCTGGTCCCCTCCGCCTTGCGCCCGGGGGCGGCGGCGTGCTCGCGGGCCCCGCCCGGACGGCTGTCCGGGGTGGCGGCCGCGGCGGCACCGCCGCGCAGGGAGCCGGTGCCCGGATCGTCCGCCACCGGCCGGGGCGCGGCGGAGGACGAAGGGGAGAGCCCGCCGGAGCGCGGCGACCCCGGCTCGGCGGGTGATCCCGCGGGGCTCGCCGGGAGGTCGGGCCCCCGGTCCTGGGCGGTGACGTCGGTGCGGGTCCGGGCCGTTCCGCCGTCACCGGAGGACGCGTGGAACGCCACGGCGATCGTCCCGGCCACGCCGAGTGCCGCCGCGGTCCGCAGGGCCGTGCTCCGCACGTGCCCCGCGGAGGTCTGTCTGCTGTGTCTGCCCATCGGACGCGCTGCCTTCCCCCGTTGACGTGAAACCGGGGTCAGTTAAGCGGATGGAATGTTTCTGCGGCGGTGCGATACCGGGTTGTGACGGGAAGAGGCAGCCAACCGATGCTCTCTGCCGCCCTGTTGACCGGGTCTGTGCGCGATTGATTGTTCCGTCACTGTTGTCCCGGGAACCGCGTTGTCTCGGGAACCGCGCATGGCACCGCACCGCGCGCCGGAATCGGGGGATGGTTCCGGCGGCGGTGCGGCGGTGCGGCGGTGCGGCGGTGCGGCGGTGCGGCGGTGCGGCGGTGCGGCGGTGCGGGGGCGTGACCTGTGATCCGGGTCCATCCCGGGCGGGACGGACCCGGAGGGGCGGCCGGTGCTCAGCCGCGGCCGGTGCTCAGCTCTGGCCGGCGCGGGCCGCGAGCTGCCGCCGTACGTCCTCCATGTCCACGGCGCGGATCTTGCCGATCAGCTCCTCCAGCGCGGGGGCGGGGAGGGCGCCGGGCTGGGCGTAGAGGACGGTGCGGTCGCGGATGGCCATCAGCGTCGGGATCGAGGAGATCTGGAACTCCGCGGCGAGTTCCGGCTGCGCCTCGGTGTCCACCTTGCCGAAGACGATGTCGGGGTGGCTCTCCGCCGCCTTCTCGAAGACGGGGGCGAACATCCGGCACGGTCCGCACCAGGCGGCCCAGAAGTCCACCAGCACGATGCCCGCGCTCGTGACGGTCTCCTCGAAGTTGTCCTTGGTCAGCTCAATGGTCGGCATGGGCCCGGCTCTCCTTCTCTCTATACCCACTGGGGTATTGCGGCGGGTATCCCTGCCAACAGGGGGCGGGGCGGATTCATTCCGGGCCCGCGCCCCGGTCCAGGCACGCCGGCGGCAGATGGAACCAGCGCATCCGTTCGAAGTCCTCGGGCAGTCCGGTCGGGCCGTCGTCCACGCCGTCCGGGCGGGAGGCGAAGAGACTCCGGGCCTCGTCGAGCCGGCCGGCGAGCGACTCCTCGCCCGCCCGGCGCCGCTCGTCGCGGACGACCGGCCGGCCCCCGGCGTCGTAGCCGAAGGAGGACAGCCGCAGCGGCGGCTCGGTGGCGGCGCGGCGGTGGTGCCAGCCGCCGGTGTGCGGGTCGAAGCGGTAGTCCGGCAGCAGCCGGTGGCCGTGGCGGGCGATCAGTTCCACGGCACGGACGAGGTAGTCGCGCACCGTCTCGGAGATGAAGTAGTTGAAGTTGATCCGGACCCAGCCCGGTTTGACGCCGTCGCACCCCCGGGTGATCTCGTCCAGGAAGGCGTCGGAGGCGGCGGTGTCGATGGCGAGCAGCCGGTGCCCGTACGGGCCGGCGCAGGAACAGCCGCCCCGGGCCTGGATGCCGAACAGGTCGTTGAGCAGCGCCACCACGTAGTTGTGGTGCAGATAGCGCTCGCCGTGCCGGATCCGGAAGGAGACGATCGACAGCCGCCGCACCCGGTGGTTGCCGAGGATCTCGATGGCGGGGTCGCGCTCCCAGCGCTCCAGCGCATACCGCCAGTGGCTCTCCTCGCGGGCCTGGATCAGATCGGTGCCGACCGCCTGCTTGAGCGCGAAGACGAGCCCGGCGCGGATCGACTCGACGATCGCCGGGGTGCCGCCCTCCTCGCGGACCACCGGATCGTCCAGATAGCGGTGGCCGAGCGGGCCGACGAACGCCACGGTGCCGCCGCCGGGCGCGGTGGGCACCGGATTGCGCACCAGTTCCCGCCGTACGACGAGGACGCCGGGGGTCTGCGGGCCGCCGACGAACTTGTGCGGCGAGAGGAAGACCGCGTCCTTGTGGTCGCCCGCGCCCGGCGCGCTCTCCGTGACGCGCAGCGGCACGTACGGGCCCGCCGCCGCGTAGTCCCAGAAGGACAGCGCGCCGTGGGCGTGCAGCAGGCGGGCGATGCGGTCGGTGTCGGTGAGGATGCCCGTGACGTTGGAGGCGGCCGAGAAGCTGCCGATCAGCAGCGGCCGCCCGGCGTGCCGGACCAGTTCCTCCTCCAGCCGGGCGGGGTCGATGTGCCCGTCGGCGTCCTCGCCGATGACCACGACGTCGGCCACCGACTCGCGCCAGGGCAGCTCGTTGGAGTGGTGCTCGTAGGGGCCGACGAAGACCACCGGACGCTCGGCGGGCAGCACCGCGGCGCTCGGCTGCTCCCGCAGGCCGAGGATGCCGACCAGCTTGTTGACGGCGGCGGTGGCACCGGAGCCGGTGAAGATCACCAGATCGTCCTCGGTGCCGCCCACGGCGTCGCGGATGACGCGGCGGGCGTCCTCGCGGAGGCGGGTGGTCTGCAGGCCGGTGCTGGAGCTCTCGGTGTGCGTGTTGGCGTAGCGGGGGAGGACGTGGTCCCGGATGAAGTCCTCGATGAAGCCGAGGGACCGCCCGGAGGCGGTGTAGTCGGCGTAGACCAGGCGGCGGGGGCCGTAGGGGCCGTCCAGCACCTCGTCGTCGCCGATGATGCCCCGGCGGACGCGTTCCAGCAGGGGCGTGGTGGGTGCCGGGTCCCCGGAGGGCCCGGACCGCCGGGCGGGCGGCGCGGCGGTCACGGTCTGAGCCCGTGGCCGGCGTGGCGTGCCGGGCCGTGCTGGGCCGCGTAGAAGGCGACGGAGCTGGGGCGGGCCGCCGCCGTCGGCTGCTCGGTGGCGCGGTTGTTTCCGGCGGTGCCGGTGGCTCCGTTGCCCCGGTGTGCGCCGGTGGTACCGCCGTCGCGGGCGGTAACGGCTCCGGACCGGGCGCTCCGCGGCGCCGGTGCGGACCGCGGTTCCGGTGCGGAGCGCCGTGGGGGTGTGGACTGTCGTGGAGCGGCGGACCGCCGTGGGGCGGTGGTGCCGGATGTCCTGGGGGTCACGGCCACGTCTCCTTCCGCCGTGCTGCTGAACGCCTGGCCTTCTCGCGGATGCGCCGGATCCCCGGGCGCGTCCGGGGGACCGTGCGGTCGGCCGGTGCCGGTTGGTACCGGTTCACCGGACGGGTTACCGGTTGCCGTGGCCGGAATCACCCCCGGCCCGGCCGGTTGGGCCGGACGGGCGGAACCGGACGGACGGGTGGGACCGGCCCGGCCGGTGCGGGGACCGTGCTCTCCAGTGCACCCCGGCCGGAATGGAACAGGCAGGGGCCTTGCGTACCGGGGAAAGGGCCGTTCGGCCCTGCCCCCACGGCTGGGACAGTAATACCCTCCCCCGTATCGGAAGGGTGTGGGAGTACTTGGGGTAACGCTCCCGTTCCCGTCCGGATTCCCGTTCGCCGTCCCGTACCACCGAGGAGTTCCCGACCATGACCGTCTCCGAGCAGCAGGCGCCCGCCGCGACCGAGGGGCGGCTCCCCCTCATCGGCGACCCGGCCCCGTACTTCGAGGCCGACAGCACGCACGGCACCGTCAAACTCACCGACTACACGGGGAAGTGGCTGATCCTCTTCAGCCACCCCGCGGACTTCACCCCGGTCTGCACCACCGAGTTCATCGCGTTCACCGAACTCGCCGACGAGTTCGCGGCCCGCAACGCGGCCCTGCTGGGCAACTCGGTCGACTCGGTCTTCAGCCACCTGGCCTGGGTCCGGGCCATCGAGGAGAAGCAGGGGGTGCGCATCCCCTTTCCGATCATCGCCGACCTGGACATGAAGGTCTCCCACGCCTTCGGCATGCTCCACCCGAACACCTCGGGCACCTCCGCCGTGCGCGCGGTCTTCGTCATCGACCCGGAGCAGACCGTCCGCGCGGTGCTGTACTACCCCATGAACGCCGGGCGGATGATCCCCGAGATCCTGCGCCTCGTCGACGCCCTGCAGACCTCCGACCGCGACCAGGTGTCCTGCCCGGCCAACTGGCAGCCGGGTGACGACGTGGTGGTCGGCGCCCCGAGGACGCAGGACGAGCTCGACGCCCGGCTCACCGACGACAGTGTGAAGCTCGCCGACTGGTACCTCGCGACCAAGCCCGGCGCGAAGGGCTGAGCCGGGCGGCCGGCCGCCGCGGGGCCCACGCGCTTCGCGCCCGCTTCCGCCTCCGCTCCCGCCGGCCCGCCGCGGCACGACCCCGGGGCCCGGCCGTTCCCCCGCGGCCGGGCCCCGGCGCGTCCCGCCGTCGTGCGAGGTCCGTGCCGGCCTGTGCCGGCCTGTGCCGGCCTGTGCGCCGGCCGGTGCGCCGACCCGGGACCGACCGCCTCCGGATATACCCCTATGGGTACCCGCCCGGGGACCAAAGGCCCCTCACCCCGCCCCGGCCCCCGCACGACAGTGGAGGCATGAACAGGCGCATCGTGATCCTCGGAAGCGGCACCGCCGGAACACTCACGGCCAACCGGCTGCGGCGGCTGTACGACAGGAGCGAGTACGAGATCGTGGTCGTCGACCAGAACGACGAACACGTCTACCAGCCCGGACTGCTGTTCGTCCCCTTCGGCCTCGCCGAACCCCACGCCCTCGTCCGCCCCCGCGGACGGCAGCTGCTGGACGGGATCGAGTACCGCCGGGCCGAGATCGACCAGGTGGACCTGGATGCGGACCGGGTCCGCTTCACCGACGGCGACTCCCTGGGCTACGACGTCCTGGTCGTCGCCACCGGCGCCGTCCTGCTGCCCGAGGAGACCGAGGGCCTTGTCGGCCCTGCCTGGGGCAAGCAGGTGCACACCTTCTACGACCTGCCCGGCGCCACCGCCCTCCACCGGGCGCTGGAGGAGTTCGAAGGCGGCCGGCTCGTGGTCAACGTCGCCGACCTGCCCCTCAAGTGCCCTGTCGCACCCCTGGAGTTCTCCTTCCTCGCCGACTGGTACTTCCAGCGCCGCGGCATCCGGGACAAGGTGCAGCTCACCTACGTCACCCCGCTCGACAGCGCGTTCACCAAACCGGTGGCGGCCCAGGCGCTCGGGGGGCTGCTGAAGGAGAAGGGCGTCGAACTCGTCACCGAGTTCACCCTCGGCTCGGTCGAGATGGACGAGGTGGAGTCCGGCCCCGGCGGAGGCGGCCGGCTGGTCTCCTACGACGGCACCGAGGTGCCGTTCGACCTCGCCGTGGTCGTCCCGCTGCACGGCGGCGCCCCGTATGTGGGCCGCTCCGAAGGGCTCGGCGACGAGCTGAACTTCGTCCGCGTCGACCAGCGCACCCTGCAGTCCAAGGCCCGCCCGAACGTCTTCGCCCTCGGCGACGCCGCCGGGCTCCCCGCCTCCAAGGCCGGCTCGGTCGCCCACTTCGAGGGCGAGGTGCTCGTCCACAACATCGGCCGCCACCTGGCGGGCGAACCGCTGGACGGCTCGTACGACGGCCACACCAACTGCTTCATCGAGACCGGCTTCCACAAGGCGCTGCTGATCGACTTCAACTACGAGACCGAACCGCTGCCGGGCCACTACCCCGCGGCCGTGGGCCTGCCGCTCCTCAAGGAGTCGCGCGCCAACCACCTCGGCAAGCTCGCCTTCGAATGGCTCTACTGGCACAGCCTGCTGCCCGGCCGCGACCTCCCCGGTATCGGCTCGGCCATGCCGGAACACGGCAAGTCCCGGCCCGCGGACGCCGCCCACCCCGCCGCCTGACCGCACCGAACGGAGAACAGCCATGACCACCACCACCTACGCCGGTACCCCGGTCGTACTCGACGACGAGGGCTTCTTCGCCGACCCGGACCAGTGGACGGAGGCGATGGCCCCGGAGATCGCCAAGGAGCACGCGATCGACGAACTGACCGACCGGCACTGGAAGGTCCTCACCTTCATGCGGGCCGAGTACGCCGAGAAGGGCACCGGCCCCACGGTCCGGGTGCTCGGCAAGGCGTCGGGCGTGAGCGTCAAGGAGCTCTACCAGCTCTTCCCCAAGGGCCCGGCCAAGACCGCCGCGAAGATCGCCGGCATCCCCAAGCCCAAGGGCTGCATCTGACGCCCCGCAGCCGCCGCGCCGGCCCGTCCGCCCCGCACACCACGGCCCGCCGGCGCGGCCACGGCCCACCGTTCCACCGGCCCACGGGCCGTACACCGACTCACCGATACAGGAGAACCCGCGATGACCACCGCCACGCTGGAGAAGGTCTCGATCATCGTCTCCAAGGGATCCCTGGAGGGGATCTACCCGGCCCTCATCATGGCCAACGGCGCCCGCGCCGAAGGCATCGAGGCCGATCTCTTCTTCACCTTCTTCGGCCTCGACGCGATCACGAAGAAGCGCTACGAGCACATCAAGTTCGCCACCGTCGGCAACCCCGGACTGCACCTCCCGACCGTGGTCGGCGCCCTCCCCGGCGCCCCGGACATGATCACCCGGCTCATGGAGCGCCGGATGGCCAAGCTCGACATCCCGCCCATCCCCGAGTTCATCGAGATGATCAGCGACACGGGCGCGGGCCTCTACGCCTGCAAGGCGTCCGTTGACCTCTTCGAACTGGAGAAGGACGACCTCATCGACGAGGTCCAGGGCGTCATCACCGTCGGCGACTTCTACAACCTCGCCGCCAACGCCCAGATCATCTACACCTGAGGGCAGCCGCCCATGACACCCACCCCCGAGGACGGCCCGGCCGGCACGCGACCCCCACGTACCGGCCGGGCCCCGCGTTTCCGGGCCTGCGCGTCCCGGTAAGCCCGGCCCGCACTCCGGGCACCCTGCCGACCGGGATCTCCGCGAGTACGGGATCCGCGACTCAACGCACCGAAGCGGCCCGTGAGGAGGCACCGCCCATGTCGCTCACCGCTGTCCGCGCCGCCGCCACGAATGCCGCGATCGCCGGGTGGGTGCCGCCGCCCGCACGGAAGGCCACCTTCGAACGGCGGAAGAGGGGCAGCCGGGTCAGGACCACGTCCCCGGGGGCGTGTGCGGTGGCCATCTCCGGTACGAATCCGGCGCCTTGCCCGATGGCGGCCAGCGCCAGGACCGTACGGAAGTCGTTGACCTGATGGCGGATGCGCGGCTGGAATCCGGCCGCCTGACAGGCGCGTACGGCCATCGCGTGACCGGTCGTGCCGTCCCGGGCCGTGATCCACGGTGACGCGGCCCACGGCCCGAGCAGCTCCGCCAGCGTGTCGCCACGGGCGGCAGGACCGGTGGCGGGAGCGCCGCCGGTGGCGCCTCCCGTGGCCAGGTACATCGGCTCCTCCAGCAGAGGCACCTGGCCGACCGTGGTGTCCGGTGACGCGGGCACGAAGTCGTAGTCGTGGACGAGGGCCACGTCGAGTTCGCCGGCGCGCAGGCCGTCGGAGACCCGCGCCGAGTCGATCTCCCGCACCATCGGTTCCAGCGCGGGATGCCGCCGGGCCAGTTCGGCCAGCGCGGCGGGCACGATCGCGGGGCCGCCGGAGGGGAACGTCCCGATCCGCAGCGGCCCGCGGATGCCCTCGCGTGCCCCGGCCAGCTCGGAGACCGCCAGTTCGAGGCGTTCGAGGACGGCATCGGCGTGGGTGACGAGGGCGCGGCCCGCCGGGGTGAGCACCACCCGTCTGCCACTTCGTTCCAGCAGGGGCACGCCCGCCTCGCGCTCCAGCACGCTCAGCTGCTGGGAGACGGCCGAGGCGGTGAAGGTCAGCGCCTCGGCGACGGCCGCGATGGTGCCACGCCGGTCCAGTTCGCGCAGCAGGTGGAGACGCCGGAGATCGAGCATAAGGTGAGCTTACGCATGAGCGAAGAAACCTGAACTGGATCTACCGGGTTTCCCCGGTCAGGCTGGACGTATGAAGCCCGAAGCACAACTCACCGGTCTGTTCGTCCCCTTGGTGACTCCGTTCACCGACGACCTGCGCCTCGCCCCGGACGCGCTCGCCCGTCTCGCCGACGAGGCGCTGTCGGCCGGCGGCGCCCGGGGGCTCGTCGCCCTGGGGACCACCGCGGAGGCGGCCACGCTGACCACCGAGGAGAAGCGGGCCGTGGTCCGTATCTGCTCGGCCGCCTGCCGGGCACACGGAGCTCCGCTGATCGTCGGCGTCGGCACGAACGACACCGCCGCCGCCATCACGACACTGCGGGAGCTCGCCCGGAGCGGTGACGTCGACGCGGCGCTGGTTCCCACGCCGCCCTACACCCGGCCCGGCGAGGCGGGAGCGCTGGCGCACTTCACGGCACTCGCCGAGCACGGGGGTCTGCCGCTGGTCGTCTACGACATCCCGTACCGCACCGGTCAGTCCCTCGGCACCGGCACGCTGAACGCGCTCGGGCACCTGCCGGAGGTCGTCGGGGTCAAGTACGCGACCGGTGCGATCGACGCGGCCGCGATGGCACTGCTCGGCTCCCCGGCCCCGGGCTTCGCGGTGCTCGGCGGCGACGACGTCGTCATCTCGCCCCTGCTCGCGGCGGGCGCCCACGGCGGCATCCTGGCGTCGGCCAACGTCCGCACCGCCGACTACGCCGAGCTGATCTCGCTGTGGCGGCGCGACGCCGCCGGACCGGCCCGCAGGCTGGGAGCCGAGCTGGCCCGGCTGTCCGCCGCTCTCTTCGCCGAGCCGAACCCGACCGTGATCAAGGGGGTGCTGCACGCCCAGGGCCGCATCCCCAGCCCGGCCGTCCGGCTGCCGCTGCTGGCCGCCTCCGCCGATTCGGTCCGGCAGGCGGCAGCCCTGGCCACCGCCGGGACCCACCGGGGTGTACGGGTTCAGTGTGGGAGCTCGTCCACCACAAAGGTCCCCAGCCCGACCTCCCCGCGTGTGTAGCCCTCCTCGCGGACGTACCGCATCGCCTTGGCCGCCGTGGCGTTGACGACTCCGAACTCTTCGGCGATCTCCAGCGTGGACGGCACGCGGCTTCCCGGCGGATAGGTCCCGCCCTCGATCCGCCGGATGATCTCCGCTGCGATCTGTCGCCACAGCGGGCGTGTGCGGTCGAGTTCCATATGCTCAGCGCACCTGCCTGTGTTTCTGATGTCCGGGCTCAGCGTGGCAGGTCGTCCACCACGTACGTACCCATGCCCTTTTCGCTGCGCGTGAGCCCTTCCCGCCGGACCGCCTCCATGGCTCGCTGAGCGGTCGAGTTCACCACGTCGAACTCATTGGCGATCTGCACCACGCTCGGAATTTTCGTGCCCGGCGGATACTCCCCGGACCGGATGCGCCGGATGATCTCAGCGGCGATCTGTGGCCAGGCTGCGCGCGTGCGGTCAATCTCCATGGAGCAAACCTCAGTACACCGAAGTGGCCTCCGCATCCTGAGTGCACCTCGGTATACTTCGGTGTGCCTCTCTTTGGAGGGACCCCGGCGGCAGCGGCGAACTGCCCCGGGGCGTGGCCGATCACGCTAGGAGTGACCGACAGTGCGAACCCTAATCCCCTGGCTCCTGGGGCTTCTTTTCCCCCCGAGTGGTAAGCGACGGGCGCCGCTCACCCGCCTCACGCCGGCACGGCCGGCCCCGCAGCCCACGCCCGGGGCCGAGCCCCCGCACAGCGAGGGAATCCCATGGGCGTGCCCCTGCGTGCTGGCGTATCGCCGCGCCCAAGAAAGGCGGCCGCAGCGGGACAGGCGTACTGCCCTCGTGACGTCGACCATTGGGATCGACTACAGGGAGCTGACCGCGTGAGCGAAGCGCTGCGCAGGCTGCCCTGGAACGGGCCGGAGGGAAAGCCGGCCATGCTCCCCGACGGAAACCCCGACGGCCCGCTGTCGCGGCTGGCCGATTACATCGAGGCGCAGCAGATGGCGGCGGCCGAGGCGGTGGTGGGTCTCGCGCGCGACATGCTCGATTCCGGCGACGAGTTCAGCACCGGTGAACTGACCTACGTGGCGCGCCGTCTCGTGGAGTGCCTGACCGATGTGCTGGGCGTGGCGCGGTCGCGCGGTGAACGGCTGCCCTGCAATCCGCTACCGCTCGACGGGCCGCTGACCGGGCCCCTGAGCGAACAGGTAGGTGAGGCGTTGAGGGGAGGCCGGAGCGGCCGCTGACGACGCACCCCCGAAGACGGCCCGGCCGGGATGCCACCCCAACGCCCCGGCCGGGCCTCCCGGCGGCCGAATATTGGGTTGCCCGATGAGGCGCGGCGCCTCGCGGAGTACCTGGCCCCGGGTGGGCCCGCCGGGCCGAGGGCTTTTCGGGCACCCTCCGGCCTGTGGTTCTAACGAGGCCCGCTCACGTACCGGCCACGCTGCGGGACCACGAAGATCACGCCATCGGTGCTGAGCACTTCCAGCGCACGCCGGACCGTGGATCGAGCAAGGCCGTACTCCTGCACCAACTGTGTTTCCGAAGGAATGGCACGGCCTGGCTTCCAGTCGCCCCGCGCAATGCGGGCGCGCAGAATCTCGGCAAGCTGCCGGTACGGCGTCAGTGGTGCGCCGTGGTCGATCTCCGTGTCGGGGTCCATGGGACAAGCGTGCCGCGTCTGTCTTTGTTGGCGCGATACGTCCGGATACACATCGATGCAGGGCGCGGTACCGCCGGGGTGGAAAGGGACTTACTCGGGCGTCTCGTTTTCTCGTACAACCCTTCGAGTTCACCCGGGGTCTTCTCTGCGTCAACTGCCGCCCGCCCGGGGAACGTCCGGGCTGGGAAGCGCGGTCCGGCACCCACTCGACTGCGGATGCGTCGCGCATCCCGCATGCACAGGAGAACCCCGCATGCACAAGCACTTCCGTACGGTCCTGGCCACCGCTGCCGCCGCGGCGCTGACCGGTGGCCTGCTCGCGGCCACGGCGGGCACGGCCGCCGCCGAGGGCGCCCGCCCGACGGCCGACTTCAACGGCGACGGTTACCTGGATGTCGCGGTCTCCGCCCCGGGCGCCTATGTGAACGGCCGGGCCCACGCCGGTCAGGTCGTCGTCCTCTACGGCACCGCCAACGGCATCTCGGGTGCCAAGCGCACCGTGCTCAGCCAGGACAGCGCGGGCGTCCCCGGAGTCTCGGAGAAGGGCGACCGCTGGGGCGCCGACACCACGGCCGCCGACTTCAACAACGACGGCTACACCGACCTGGCCGTCAGCGCGCCCTACGAGAAGGTCGGCGACGACGTCAACGGCGGCACCGTCCAGATCGTCTGGGGCTCCGCGAGCGGCCTGTCCGGCGGCACCACCGTCAAGGACCCGGCCTCCACCTCGCACGACCGGTTCGGCTACACCCTGGAGGGCGCCGACTTCAACGGCGACGACAAGGCCGACCTGGCCATCGGCTCCAGCTCCGCCACCATCCGCGTCTACCGCGGCGGCTTCGGCAAGACCTCCGGCACCACCGGCGGCGTCTACTCCGTCCGTCCCGCGATGCTCAGCGGCTCCGACACCGGGCCGCTGAACCTGCACTCCGGTGACGTCAACGGTGACGACATCGCCGACCTGGTGGCCGACGGCTTCGAGAACGAGGCGTCCGACGGCGAGAACCACTGGAACGCCAACTACTACCTGCCGGGCACCCCCTCGGGCCTCACCATCACCGGCAGCTCGAAGCTGGCCGCGGGCGTCATCACCGACATCGGCGACACCAACAGCGACGGCTACGGCGACATCGTCATCGGCATGTTCTGGGACGCCGACTCCGGCGTGCCCGGCGCGTCGAAGGGCGGCAAGGTCAACATCGTCTACGGCTCGGCCAACGGCCCGGACAGCGGCCGCACCGCCATCACCCAGGACAGCCCCGGCGTCCCCGGCGGCTCGGAGAGCTACGACGCCTTCGGCGCCGAGCTCGACCTGGGCGACGTCAACGGCGACGGCCACCTCGACCTGGTCGTCGGCTCGCCCGGTGAGTCGCTCGACGGCTTCGCCGCAACCGGCGCCGCCACCGTGCTCTACGGCGCCGCCGACGGTTCCGGGATCACCGGCGCCGGCGCGCAGATGTTCCACCAGAACACGGCGGGCGTCCCCAACTCCAACGAGGAGGGCGACAACTTCGGCTCCGACGTGCACCTCGCCGACCTCAACGGCGACGGCAAGGCGGACCTGACGGTCGGCGCCATGGGCGAGAACGGCGGCAACGGCGCGGTGTACGCGCTGAAGTCCAACGGATCCGTGATCGGCGGCAGCGGCGTCTCGATCTACACCTCCACCGTGGGGGTCTCCGCCTCCGGCTCGCCGGTCCTCGGCGTCAACTTCGCCGGCTGACACGGCGGTTGAGCGCCGCAGCGGCACAACGGCGCACCACGTGACACCCGGGGCCCGGTCGGCGACGACCGGGCCCCTTCCCGTCCCCCGCCCTCCTCCCCGGCGTCTCCCCGCCCCGTCCGCGCCGCCGTAGTCCGGCGCCCGCCTGGCGCGCTCGGGTGAAATCGCAGCTCAGAGTGGGTGGCTTCACCCGAACGGCGGCAGTTATCCGGGGTCCGGACGGCCGGTGCCCGCAGGCTGGTCCCATGTGGTCACGCCGACTGGCCCTGGGCGCCGGGGCCGTCGTCCTCCCGCTGGCTCTGCTGGCGGTGCGGGACGCGGCCGTACGGTCCGACCCTCCCGGCCGACACGAACCCGCCGCGATACGCCCGGCGGCACCCCGTCCCGCGATCGTCAGCAGGCAGAAGTGGGACGCGGACGAGGACCTGGTCCGCGAGCGCGCGCCGTACAGCGGCGCCGTCAGCGCCGTCTTCGTCCACCACACCGGGCACCCCAACGGTTACGACTGCGCCGACGTCCCGGAACTGCTGCGCTCGCTCCAGACCGAGCACGTCACCCACGAGGGCTGGGACGACATCGGCTACAACTTCGTCGTGGACCGGTGCGGCACCATCTACGAGGGCCGGGCCGGCAGCGCCAGCCGCCCCGTACGCGGAGCGCACGCCAAGGGCTTCAACGCCCACACCGTGGGCATAGCGGCGCTGGGCACCTTCACGGAAGGGACGCCGGTACCGGGGGAGCTGCTCGCGGGCATGGCGAAGGTCGCCGCGTGGAAGCTGCGGCCCGGGGCCGACCCCCGCGGCACGGTGAGGCTGACCTCCAGCAACGACGAGAGCCGCTACGACAAGGGCGACAAGGCCGAACTCAACGTCATCTCCGGGCACCGCGACGGCTACGAGACCGACTGCCCCGGCGAGGCGCTGTACCAGCGGCTGCCCGCGCTCCGCGAGGCCGTGGCCCGGCTGCGCGACCGCTGAGCCGGCGGACACCTCCGCTTCCCGCCTCCCGCTTCCCGGGCCTTCTCGGGACCCTAGGCCACCGGGGCCTGCGCCGCCCGCCGGCCGGCCACGGGCGCGCCCGGGCGGTCCCGGTCGTCCTGCGCGTCCCGGTCATGCCCGTCGGGCAGGCGTGCGGCGTGCGCCGTGTGCTCCGCCGCGTCGGTGATCAGCCGGGCCACCGGGCCCGGATGGGAGACGTGGGCGAAGTGCGGGGCGTCGACCTCGACGGTGCGGGCGCCGGCGCGGCGGGCCATGAAGCGCTCGGCGGCGGGCGACAGGGCGCGGTCCTCGCGAGCGACCAGGAACCACGAGGGGATGGTCCGCCAGGCCGCCGCCCGGGACACGCCGGTCACCGCGGCCAGCCCGATCGGACGCTGGTAAACCGCCATCAGCGCCGCCTCGCGCCTGGGGACGTCCGCCATCAGGACCTGGCGGTACCGGTCCCGCCGGACGTAGAACTCGGTGCCCGTCCCGCCGTCCGGCCGCGTGTAGGGAACCGGCACGACCGCTTCCGAGACCTCGCCGCCGGGGAACGCCTCGCTGATCGTCTCCGTGCTCTCGCCCACGTCGAGGGCGAAGGCCGCGATGTAGACCAGCGCCTTGACGTCCGGGTCGCCCGCCGCGGCGTTGCTGATCACCGCGCCCGCGTAGGAGTGCCCGACGAGCACCACGGGACCCTCGATGGTCCGGAGGACGGACGCGATGTACGCGGAGTCCCCGGCGAGGTCCCGCAGCGGGTTGGCCGGGGCGATCACCGGATACCCCTGGTGCCGCAGCCGTTTGATCACGCCGCGCCACGCGGAGCCGTCCGAGAAGGCCCCGTGCACCAGTACGACGGTGGGCCGGTCCCGGTGCCCCGGCCGGGAATCGGTCCCGCCCGCGCCGCCGTCCCCGCCGCCGGGGGTTCCGGCGTGTGACGGGACCACGGTGCCGAGGAGAGCGGCGGCGACCAGGGCGACGGCGCCGGAGGCACGACGGAGCCGCGAGCGGGCGGTGCGGTGGATGCGGGAGGCGGGCGGGAGCAGGGGCACGGCGGAACTCACTCTCTGGCGGTGCGGTGCGGTGCGGTCCGGCCCGTGCCACGCGCGGGCTCGTGCACGAGCCGGTGCGGGGCCCGTGCACGGACCGTGCGAGGACGGTGACAGCCCGAGCCTCACCGAACCGGCCGGGCCCGTCGCGCCGGGCAGGGCGAACGAGTGAGGCGCGGGGCGGGAGCGGAAGACGGACGGCGCGACGGCGGGAAACGGGGAACAGGGAACGGGAACGAGGAACAGGGAACGGGCGCCGGGGGGCGGACGGGCCCAGGAGAAGCGTCACCGCGAGAAGATCTGCTCTCCCTGCATCCGAACACGGTCCTCAACCCGAAATATGTGATGAATGCTCCGCAATCGGACGGAGCGTCGTCGTGAAGGGGTATTTCGATGAGGAATTGCCGCAGCGCCGCGGCCATCGCGGCCACGGTGGGCATATGCGCCCTCGGACTCTCCGCCGCCCCCGCCCAGGCCGGGCCGTCGCAGACCGGGGAGGGCAAGGCACAGGTATCCGTCTTCCACGGCGTTCCGGGCCTCACCGTCGATGTGTACGCCAACGGCAAGGAACTCCTGCCGAACTTCAAACCCGGCACGCTGACAGCGCCGCAGGCGCTCGACCCGGGCAGCTACGACATCGAGGTCTTCGAGGCCGGCGCCGACCCCGAGGGGACGCCCGCCATCCAGAAGACGGTGGAGGTCCCGGCCGGGGCGAACGCCACGGTCGCCGCCCATCTGACCGCGGACGGCAAGCCGACCCTCAACGCCTACGTCAACGACGTGTCGAAGGTGCCCGCCGGCAAGGCCCGGCTCACCGTGCGCCATGTCGCGGCCGCGCCGGCCGTCGATGTGCGGGCCGACGGAACACCGATCGTCAAGGGGCTGGAGAACCCCAAGGAGGCCACCACCACGGTGCCCGCGGGCACGGTGAACGCCGACGTCACCCTGGCCGGGACGGACGATGTCGTCATCGGCCCGGCGCAGCTCGCCCTGAAGGAGGGCACGAGCAACGTCGTCTACGCCTGGGGCAGCGCGGAGGAGGAGAACCTCGCACTCAAGACCCAGACCTTCAGCGGCCTCCACAGCGCCCCGGACGGCGTCAAGGGCGGCCAGAGCGACTCGCTGATGCAGGCCGGCGCGGACAGCTCGGACGGCGCCTCCGCCTGGGCGGCCTGGTCGGGTGCGGGTGCGCTCGCCGCGGCCGGTGTGCTGCTCACCCGTACGGCCTGGCGCGGCAGCCGCTCCCGGGGCTGAGCACCGGGCGGGGCCCGCGCCCCGTACTCCCCGGTCTCCCCGGCACCCCTAGGCGTCGCGGTGCCCGCCGCCGGCTCCGGCCGGCGGGTGGCGGGCCTCCGCGGCCCGGACGGCTGGTGACCGGTGACCGGGGCGACCGGACGGACCGGACGGACCGGACGGGCAGGTGCGGCAAGGCCGCCCGGCGTGCGCCCGCGCGCCGGGCGGCCGCCCGCGCGGCCCGGGGCCGGGGGCCCCAACGGAAACCCGTGCGAGGAAGGACCACCGGACGAGAGCCCGGACGAGACAGGGGCGAGAGCTGGGATGAACGTGAGGACCGGAGCGGGAACGCGAGTGTGGGCGGCGGTGCGGAAGGTCCTGGCCTCCCGCGGATTCCGCCCCTGGCTGTCGGCCGGTGCCGTCGCGGCGATGGCCGCCATCATGGTGGTGGCGACCCTGCTGGCCGTGCCGGAGCCGGAAACCGGGGAGGGCGCGCCGCCGCCCGGCTTCGGCGA
This sequence comes from Streptomyces xinghaiensis S187, assembly GCF_000220705.2. Lineage (GTDB taxonomy): Bacteria > Actinomycetota > Actinomycetes > Streptomycetales > Streptomycetaceae > Streptomyces > Streptomyces xinghaiensis. The sequence goes on from NZ_CP023202.1 coordinate 3,694,299, forward strand.
CCGGCGGTCCGCGGGAGGGACGGGCGGCGGGGACGGCGGCCGGGAGGACGACGGGGGCGCACCCCCCGGCCGTTCACGGGACGCACCGGACGGCATCGCCCGCGCGGAGCCGGACCGGCGGGCCTCCGCGGTCACGCCGCCGGTCCGGCTCCGCATCCCCCGGCTGCGGGTCGACGCGCAGGTCCAACCGGTCGGCCTGGCCCGGGACGGCACGGTCGCGGTGCCCGGTGACGCCGCCGGCACCGGCTGGTACCGGTACGGCCCGGCCCCCGGCGCCCCCGCCGGCTCCGCCGTCCTGGTCGGCCACGTCGACTCGCGCACGGGCAGGCTGGGCGCGCTGGCCGCGCTCCACGACGTCCGCGCGGGGGACGCCGTCGTCGTCCGCCGCAAGGGCGCGCCGGCGGTCCGCTACAGGGTGGTGTCCCGGGAGGTCCGGGACCGCGACCGGCTGCCGGGCGAGCTGTTCCGCCGCAACGGCCCCCCGGTGCTGACGCTGATCACCTGCACGCTGCCGTACGACCGCGAGCAGGGCGGCTACCGGAACAACCTGATCGTGACCGCCACCCGGGTGAGCGGCTAGCCGTGGTGCGGAGGATCGGGGCGACCGGCTCCCTATCGTCGCGTGGGTGACCGGAACCCGCACGGACGCCGAACTGGCCGAAGGCTTCGCCCGCGGTGACGAGGGCTGCCTCGCGGAGGCGTACCGCCGCTGGGCCGGACTGGTGCACACGTTCGCCGGCCGCGCGCTCGGCGACGCGAGCGAGGCGGAGGACGTCACCCAGGAGGTGTTCGTCAGCGCCTGGCGGGGCCGCGCCGGCTACTCGCCCGACCGGGGTTCCCTGCCCGGCTGGCTGCTCGGCATCGCCCGCCGCAGGATCGCCGACGCCCTGCGGGCCCGCAGCAGCCGCCAGGACAAGGCCCGGCGGGCCGCGGGCGCGGTCGTCGACCGGCCGGGGGGCGACCCGGTGGACGGGGTCGTCGACAGCGTGCTGGTGATGGACGAGCTCTGCGCCCTGCCGCAGCCGCAGCAGCAGATCCTGCGGCTGGCCTTCTACCACGACTTCACGCAGGCGCAGATCGCGGAACGGCTGGATCTGCCGCTGGGCACCGTGAAGACCCATGTCCGCCGGAGTCTGGGCCGGCTGAGAACGCGAATGGAGACGGACGGTGACGGAGCACGCTGACCCGGCCCTGCTGGCCGAACTGGCCCTCGGCGACCGGCCGTCCGCCGGGGAGGAAGACGGGGCGGACGCCGGTTCGGCCGGTGGCGGGGCGGAACCGCGGGCCGCCGAGCGCCATCTCGCGGCCTGCCCGCGGTGCCGGGACACCCTGGCCGCGCTGCGCCGGATCATCGCGGCCGCCCGGAACGTCTCCCCGGACGACAGGGTGACGGCACCGCCGGAAGCCCTCTGGGAGCGCATCGCGGCGGAACTCGGACTGACCGGCGGGCCCGGCGCGACCGGTGCGTCCGGCGTGACCGGCGGCGGAACGCCCGGCTCCCGCCTCCGGAGCCGGCTGCGCCGCACGGGCCCGGCCGAGCCCGTGCCGGTCCGCCCGGCCGAGCACCCCGACGAGCCGGTGCCGGCGGCGCATTCCGTCCCGCTGAGAGCCGTCCCGCCGGAAGAAGCCGTGCCGCATTCCGCCGTGGGAGAACCGGCCCGGCCGGAAGCGGCGGACGCCGAGCCCGTCCCGGCCCGCCCGGGCGGCACGGGCGGCACGGGCGGCGACAGCACGCGCTGAGACCGTCGAGCCGCACCTCACCCATCGGCAACCGGCATCGGCAACCGGCGACCCGCCAACCGCTGCCCGCTGACCCGAGAGGTCCGGCGGGGCCCGGTCCCCGGCCCCGTTTCCGTTCAGCCCTGCCGGCCGGTCAGTCCTGCTCCGCGCCCGAGGGCAGCCGGCGCAGTGTCATCCTGGAGGCGGTGTCGCTGCCGAAGCCGTGGTCCAGGAGCTTCGCGGCATCGGTGTAGCGGCTGCTGCCGTTCAGGACGACCCCGACCAGGGTCTTGCCGCCGCGGGTCGCGGCGAACACGAGGCACGGGCCCGCGGCGGTCCCGGTGCCGGTCTTGATGCCGACGGCGCCGGAGTAGGAGCCGAGCAGCCGGTTGGTGTTGTACCAGGTGTAGGTGCGGGTGCCGCCGGTGCTCGTCTTGGCGTAGCGCACGGTCTTCCGCGTCTTCACGACGGTGCGGAACGTCGAGTACTTCATCGCGCTGCGGGCCAGCTTCGCCAGGTCACGCGGGGTGGTGTAGTTGCTGCCGGTCGTCGAGATGCCGTCGAACGAGTCGAACTCGGTGTTGGTCATACCGAGGGTGTCGGCCTTCTTGTTCATCTTCCCGATGAACGACTTCACCCGCGCGGAGCGCGTGGTGCCGCTGCCGAAGGTGTCCGCGAGGGCGTACGCGGCGTCGCAGCCGGAGGGCAGCATCGTCGCGTAGAGCAGCTGCCGGACGGTGACCTTGTCGCCCGTTCTGAGGTCGGCCGTGCTGGCGCCCTCACGGGCGACGTAGTCGCGGTACGCCTGCTGGACGGTGACCTTCCGGTCCAGGTCGAGACCGGTCTGGCTGAGCACCACGCGGACCGTCATGATCTTCGTGGTGCTGGCCATCTGCCGCTTGGTGTCGGCGTACTTGCCGTAGATCCTGGAGCCGTCCGCCTGGTTCAGCAGGAACGCGCCCTTGGCGCTGACGGAGGGCGCGGGCGGCCCGGACGGGGCGGCCTGCGCGGGCGTGGCCACGGCCGGTACGGCCAGCACGGCACCGGCGGTCACGACGACGGCGGCGGCCCGGCGTCCGCGCGCGAGCGGGGGCGCACCGGCTCCGCGCGCACGCGGGCCCTTGTCGAGGGTTCTCACTTCACACGCTCCGAATCGGCCTGAAACGGCGGGAATCTGTCAGCAGCGGACAGCCGGGCGGGCGCTGTTCCACTCTCTCCACGACTCATGACTCATGAGACCGGCCGAAGTATGTACGGACCGGAGGAGTGGATTCTCGTACGGTCCGACCGGACCGCCCGAGCCGGGTCCTGCTTCGCACCGCCCCGGCCGAGGACCGCACGCACGGCGGACCCGGGCGCCCCCGCCCCAAAGTGGTCGGGCCTTTCTTTGCCCCGATGGGCCGATGCCGTTCACCGGCCGGGGAGGCACACTTCGAGTACACGGACGAGGAGGCGGGCAGCCATGGCCAGGACGGCGACGCGACGGACCGTACTGCTGACAGCGGCGCTGTCGCTGCTGGCAGCGGCCTGCCAGACGGAGGACGGTGACGGGGACGGCGACGGACGTTCGCCCTTCACCGGCGAACGGGGCGCGGGTGAGAAGGTCCTCGCCGTCAAGATCGACAACGTGCGGGCGGCCAGGCCCCACACGGGCCTGGACAAGGCCGACATCGTCTACATCGAGCAAGTCGAGGCCGGGCTCACCCGGATACTGGCGATCCTCGCCTCCGAGCTGCCCGAATCCCTCGGTCCGGTGCGCAGCGCCCGCGAGTCGGACCTCGAACTGCTGCGCCAGTTCGGCACCCCCGCACTTGCGTACTCCGGTGTGCAGAGCAAGCTGCGCCCCCTGGTGGAGGCCGCCCCGCTGATCCCCCTCCCGCCGGGCGAACTCACCGACGGGTACGTCCGCGACCCGAGCCGCTCCGCGCCCCACAACCTCTACCTCCGCCCCGACCGCGCCGTGCGCGCCGCCTCCGGGGCCTCGGCGCCGCGCGACATCGGCTTCCGCTTCGGCCCGGCACCGAGCGGCGGCCGCGAGACCGGGGAGCACACCGTCCGCTTCCCGGCCGCGAGCTTCACCTTCGACTGGTCCGCCCAGGAGAAGCGCTGGCTGGTCTCCATGGACGGGTCACCGGCCCGCACGAACGGCAGCGACCGGCTGGGCGCGGCCACCGTCGTCGTCCAGTACGTGACGGTCCGCCCCTCCGACTACGGCGACCGCTCGGGCAGCATCACCCCCTACACGGAGACCGTGGGCTCCGGCCGCGCCCTGGTCCTGCGCGACGGCCGGGAGTACGAGGCCGAGTGGAGCCGCCCCTCGGCGAACGCCGGCACCACCTTCACCGACACCGAGGGCCGCCGCCTCCCCTTCGCCCGCGGCCCGGTCTGGGTGGCCCTCGCCCCGGTGGACTGAGCACCCGCGGAACCGCGCACGGCCGGAGCACGTCTCCGTGCCCGCCCCGAGCGGGAGCAGCGGGACCTGCGGTTCCGGCCGATCGTTTCCGGACACGGCAACGTTCACCGGGCGATACCCCTACCGGTAACCGGTAGAGGGTCGCACGTTAATGAAGTCCTCTTAGCGTCCGGCGCAGCCACCCCGCACATCAGGGTCACCCACAGAAGGACGCACACCATGCGCCGCACCCGCCGCACCCGCCTCATCACCGCAGCCCTCGCCGTCGGCATGGGCCTGCCCCTCGGTCTGCTCTCGGCCGCTCCCGCCTCCGCCCACGGCCACGGCCACGGCCGCCCCCACGGCGGGCCGATGGCGTTCCAGCCGATCGAGGGCTCCGCCTACGACCGGATGTCGGCCGACTGGTCCGAGCCGCTGGTCGCCCCCGAGGGCTTCCGCCAGAAGCTCGTCGCCGACGAGACCGTCCTCGACATCTACGGGGGCGGCACCGACGACCTCACCGACATGAACACGGTCAACGAAACCGGTCACCGGGCGGGCCGCTACCTCTACCGCACCCACGAGGTCTCGTCCAACGGAGCCGTCTCCGTCGTCGACCTGAAGACCGGTGAGGCGAAGGTCATCGCGCAGCGCGCGGACTGGCGCCGCCTCGACGGCGTGCGCTGGACCCCCTGGGGCAGCCTGCTTGTCACCGAGGAGACCAGCGGTGGCCGGGTCTTCGAGCTGTTCCTGGACCGGAGGGACCGTACGGAGGTGACCCGGATCGAGGAGCGCCGCCAGCTGGGCATTCTGCGCCACGAGGGCATCGACGTGCTCCCCGACGGCACCGTGTTCGTCATCGACGAGCTACACGGCGGCTCCGTCTACAAGTTCGTGCCGACCCGCCGCGGCGACCTCTCCGAGGGCCGGCTCCACGCGCTCAAGATCAACGGTCTTTCCGACGCCGCCCAGAAGTGGAACCCGGAGACCTACGGCGAGAAGACCGGTGCCTTCACCTGGGTCCCGCTCGACAAGGAGCAGGTGGTCTCCGACGCCGACGCGGCCTCCGACGCGGTGAACGCCACCGAGTTCGGCCGCCCCGAGGATGTGGAGATCATCGGCGACACCCTCTACGTCGCCAACACCAGCGAGAACCGTGTCGTCGCGGTCAACCTGCGCAAGAACGTCCTCTCCGCGTTCGTCCAGGCCGGTGTGAACGCACCGGTCGAGGACCGTGCCGCCGGCGTCACCGGCTTCAAGAGCCCGGACAATCTGGCCGAGGGCCCCGACGGCCGGCTGTGGATCGTCGAGGACAACTACGCCAGCGACATCTGGGTCGCCGGCCGGGACCGCGACCGGGACGGCACCGCCGACACCACCGAGCTCTTCGCCTCGCTGAAGGACCCGGGCGCGGAGGTCAGCGGCATCTACTTCGGCAAGGACCCGAAGACGCTCTTCTTCAGCGTCCAGCACCCCGACAAGCCGCTCGCGGACGGCACCTGGAAGATCACCCGCCGCCGCTGACGGCGCCGCCGGCGGCCCCGGCCGCCCGGACGCGGAAAGTCCCCGCCGGATGACCGGCGGGGACTTTCCGCGTCCGGGCGTCGTCAGGAAGCCGGCAGCGGCTGCAAGGCCGTGACCCGGTGCAGATGGATGAGGACGTCGTGGGCCTCGCCCAGCGCGATGTCCTGCTCGGGCACCGGCCAGGCGGCGCCGATGTTGCGGGTGGGGCGCGCCTGGGCCAGCCAGGCGCGGGCGGGAGCGGGGGCGGTGCGCAGGTCCACGATGTAGTCGCGGTGGCGGACACGGTCCAGGAGGTGCTCGTTGCCGCCGGGCCGGGCGGCGCCCACGGTGAAGGTCTGCTCCGGCGTGGTCGGCCCCCCTTCGGAGCCGAAGCCCTGGAAGGACCCGCGGTCGAAGGTGAAGCCGATGCTCACATAGCCCCGGCCGAACCGGTCCTTCAGGAAGGCGCCCTGGGTCTTGGGGTAGAAGATGTCGAAGCTGTCGTAGGCGACGTGGGTGTTGTGCGCGGACAGCAGGATCTTGTCGCCGGTGTGCCGCTGCCACCAGGCCACGTTGTCGGCCATGACCTGGTCGCGGTACTTCATCATGGCGGTGATCTGCTCGCTGTCCTCGACGTCGAAGGCGTAGCCCCGGGTCATCTGGTCGACGGCACGGGCGTGCTGGACGGCCCACAGGTGGTCCCGGCGGTCGGCGCCGGAGCCGGCGGGCAGCTTCTCCAGCAGCTCCAGGACGCGCCCGGTGCGTTCGGCGCGCTCCTGGCGCTCGGCGAGGGGAAGGGACGGGTAGTCGGTCATCCAGGTGCCCGCCGAGGTCGTGGGCCGCAGGCCCTGGTACAGCTCGGTGACGCGCGGCAGCAGCCGCGGATGGGCCTCGGCCACGTAGTCGGTGACGCGGTCGTACAGTTCCGGACCGACGTGGCCCATGTCGTTGCCCATGAACCGCACCGGGTCGTGCGGATGGCTGCGGTTGTGGGCGCGCATCCATGAGAAGAGCTCCAGGTACTCGGCCTTGCTCATGATCCTGTAGACGCCCTGGAACTCCTCGTCCATGATCTGCCGCGGGTCGCCCTTGCCGTGCAGGACGTAGTCGTTGAGCCGCATTCCGGTGCCCCAGGGGGCCTCCAGGGAGAAGGTGCGGAACCCCTTCTCCTCCACCAGGTGGCGGAAGACCCGGTGCTTCATGGAGAAGAACTCGTGGGAGCCGTGAGTGGCCTCGCCCAGCCCCACCACCCGGGCGTCTCCCACCATGCGGCTCAGCGGACGGAGATCCCGCGAGCTTCCGTACGGCTCGGTGGAGCGCAGCGGGCGGGCGGCGCGTTCGAGGGCGCGCAGCACGCGCCGCTCCTCCCCGTGGCGGGAGGCGGAGGACGGAGCGAACGTGCCCTCCCGCGCGGAGGCGGACTGCTGCGCGGAGACGGTCTGCGGCGCGGCCGGTGCCCCCTGCGCGGGGGCCGCGGAGACGAGCGCTCCGAGCGAGAGGAGAACGGCGGCCGGGACGAGTCCCGCGGTGCGGATGCGTCGTGAAGTCATGCCACAACCCTCCTGCGCGCGCCCCCGGCGCCACCAACCGCCGGGCACCCCGGTTCCGGGGTGTACGCAGGTCCACCCCGGACGGGGGCGGGCACCCCGGACGCCGTCCCGCCGCCCTCCACCGGTGGCCGGCGGAGCGGGGTGCGGGCCGGGGAACGGGGCCGGGGGGCGCGGGCCGGGGCTCTTGCGCCCCTGGAGTGTCACTGCCAGCATCGCGGCGAAGCGGAGTCGGCCGCCCCGCCCCGGCCGGCCCCGGACACGTTCGGTTCCTTCCCCCACTCCGGCGCACGCGCCGACAAGGAGCATGATGGACGTCTTACACGGCACCACAGGAACGGTCCGCGGGTGGGCCCGCGGACGGGCGCGATGGGCGGTCGCGCTGCTCGCGGGGCTGAGCATGCTGGCCGCGGGCGGCAGCGCGTCGGCGGCCGTCCCCGCACGGCCCGCCACGGCACAGCCCGCCACCGCACCGGAAGTCCGGGCCTCCGGGGACGCGATGGCGCAGGTCGCCGCTATGCAGCCCGGGTGGAACCTGGGCAACTCGCTCGACGCCACCGGCAGCGACGAGACCTCCTGGGGCAACCCGCGCATCACGGAGGACCTGCTCGACAACGTCCGGGCGCAGGGGTTCAAGAGCATCCGCATCCCGGTGACCTGGAGCGGCCACCAGGGACCGGCCCCCGGGTACACCCTGGACGCGGACTATCTGAACCGCGTCGAGGAGGTGGCCGGCTGGGCGCTCGCCGACGGCTTCCACGTCGTGATCAACATTCACCACGACTCCTGGCAGTGGATCGCGGACATGCCGGCCGACCGCGCCGGCGTGCTCGCCCGCTACAACGCCATCTGGACGCAGCTGTCCGGCACCTTCCGGGACCACTCGTCCAAGCTGGTGTTCGAGAGCATCAACGAACCCCAGTTCAGCGGCAGTTCGGGCGACGCCGAGAACGCGGAGCTGCTGGACGAGCTCAACACCTCCTTCCACCGCATCGTGCGCGGCTCCGGTGGTGCCAACGAGACCAGGCTGCTCGTCCTGCCGACCCTGCACACCTCGGCCGACCAGGCCCGGCTGGACGAGCTGACCGCCACCTTCGAGGCTCTGGAGGACCCCCACCTCGCCGCGACGGTGCACTACTACGGGTACTGGCCGTTCAGCGTCAACGTCGCGGGCGGCACCCGCTTCGACGCCACCGCGCGGAAGGACCTGACCGACGCCTTCGACCGGGTGCACGACACCTTCGTGGCCCGCGGCATCCCGGTGATCCTCGGCGAGTACGGGCTGCTCGGTTTCGACCGGCACACCGGCACCATCCAGCAGGGCGAGAAGCTGAAGTTCTTCGAGTACCTCGGCCACCACGCCCGCACCCGGCAGATCACCACCATGCTGTGGGACAACGGCCAGCACTTCCAGCGCACCGGCTTCCGGTGGAACGACCCGGAGCTGTTCGCGCAGATCAGGTCGAGCTGGACGACCCGGTCGGGCACGGCCTCGTCCGACCAGGTGTTCAGCGCCCGCTCGGAGCCCGTCACCGCCAAGACGCTCACGCTGAACCTCAACGGCACCGCGTTCACCGGGCTGCGCCACGGCAGCACCGAACTGGTGCGCGGCACGGACTACACCGTCCAGGGCGACCAGTTGACGCTCACCGCACCGGCCCTCACCCGGCTCAGCGGCTCGCGGGAGTACGGCACCAACGCGGAGCTGTCCGCACGGTTCTCGGCCGGGGTCCCGTGGCGGATCAGCCTCATCACGCATGACACGCCCGTCCTGCGGGACGCCACCGGGACGACGGACTCCTTCGCCGTTCCGACCGACTTCCGCGGTGACCAACTCGCCACCATGGAGGCCCGGTACGCCGACGGCAGCAACGCCGGACCGCACGACTGGACGTCGTACAAGGAGTTCGACCGCTCGTTCGCGCCGGACTACAGCGCCGGCGAAACCGTCCTGACGTCCGAGTTCTTCGCCGAGGTCCGGGAGGGAGCCCGGGTGACCCTCACGTTCCACTACTGGAGCGGAGCGACGGTCACCTACCACGTCACCAGGACCGGAAGCTCGGTCACCGGCACCACGGCCTGACCGGCGCCGCCCCGGCCCCGTGCGCCGCCGCTCCCCCGGAGACGGCGGCGCACGGGAGGTCACTCGCTCAGCCGCGCCACCGTGGAGCGGGACGTGGGGAAGAGCGCGCCGGTCAGCAGGCGGTCCAGGCCCGGCACCCGCATCGCGCGGAACCCCCAGCGCCGCAGCAGCAGCCGGGAGGGCGAGGTGGGCAGGAACCACTCGCCGACCCGCTGCCGGGCCCGCGCCTGCACCTCGCCCGCCACGGGGCGCCAGCGCTCCTCGTACCCGGCGAGCGCCGCGGCGACGGATTCGGCGGCCCCCGCGGCCCCGGCGGCCCCGGCGGACGGTGCGGCCCCGGCCGCGCGCAGCCGCTCGGCCAGCACATGGGCCCCGGCGACACCCAGCGAGGCCCCCTGCCCGGCGATCAGCGACACCGCGTGGGCCGCGTCCCCCAGCAGCACCACCCTGCCGCTCCGCCACCGGGGCGCGTCGATCTGGGCGACCTGGTCGTAGTACACCTCGTCGCCCGGAGGGCACCGGTCCAGGGCCCGGCGGACGAGCCGGCCCATGCCGCCGAACTCCCGCCGGAGCGCCTCGCGGGGGTCGGCGGGGAGCGCCGGGTCGCGGGTGCGGTGCACGGTGAAGACGGCGACGCGGCCGTCGGACAGCCCGTAGAACCCCATCTGCCGGTGCAGGGTGTCGGTGAGCGCGAACCGGTCGCGCATCCGCCGGAACACCTCCTCGTCCTCGAAGACGAAGGCGCCGGTGTGCATCCCCAGATAGCGGAAGTGGTCGTGCTCGGGCCCGAAGACCAGGGAGCGGATCCGGGAGTGGATGCCGTCGGCGCCCACGACGAGGTCCGCGGTGGTCCGGGTGCCGTCCGAGAGCGTCACGGACCCGCTGTCCTCCGCCACCTGTTCGACGGTGGTGCCGTACTGGAGCACCGCGCGGTCCGCGACGGCCTCCCGCAGCAGCAGTTCCAGGTCGGGGCGCATGATGCTGACGAGCCCGCCGCCCGTCGCCTTCCGGAACCGGTCGTAGTCCACGCCGGCGACCCGGCGGCCCTCTCCGTCGACGTAGCAGAACTCCGTGGCCGGATGACCGAGTTGACGGAGCCGGGGCTCAAGGCCCATCGCGGTCAGGGCCTCGAACCCCGGACCGAAGAAGTCGATCATGTAGCCCTGTCCGCGCGGGCCGGGGGCCTTGTCCACGAGGTGGACGTCCCAGCCGTGGTCGAGGAGCCGCGCGGCGAGCGCCAGTCCGGCGATGCCGGCTCCGCAGATGAGCGCCTTCACGGGCGTTCTCCCTTCGGTGGCTTCGGTGGCTTCGGTGGCTTCGGTGGCTTCGGTGGCTTCGGTGGTTCCGGTGGCGTCGGGGGGTCGGCCATGAGGCCGCGGACGAGCGGGGTGATCCGCGCGGCGGAGAGGCCGGGGTCCACGGCCTTGTGGAGGAGGTAGCCGTCGAGGACGGCCATCAGAGCGGTGGCCGCGGCCTCGGGGTCCCGGTGCCCGGCCATTCCGGGGCCGGCGGTGAGGCCGGCGCGGAAGCCGCCGGTCAGCTCGCGCAGCCGCGTGCGCAGCGCCTCGTCGCGGGTGGCCGCCAGATAGGTCTCGGTGAAGAGGAGGGACTCCGGATCCCGTCCGGTGAACCGGTCCAGGGACACCAGCAGGGCCTCGGCGCCGTCGGCCGGGGTGGCCGCGGCAGCGAACACGGACACGGCCTCGTCGAGGGCGGGGCGTATCGCCTCCAGCGCGGCCTGCCGGAGCAGAGCGGCCAGGGACTCGAAGTGGTAGTGCACCAGCCCGGACCGGACACCGGCCCGCTCGGCCAGCATCCGGGTGGTGACCGCGTTCCAGCCGACCTCACTGATCAGCACGGCGGCCGTGGCCAGCAGCTTCCGCCGCACCTCCCGGCCCCGTGCGGCGGCGGTCGGCCGTGCGGGGCTCGCCTCTTGGCCGCCTTGGCCGCCTTGGTCGTGTGCCTTGGTCATCTGTCCAATGTAGCGCGCCGGACTCCGCGAGCGGGACGGGGGAGGCCGGCCGGACGGAACGGGCCGGCCGGACGGAACGGGCCGGCCGGTTTCAGCGAATCTGCACACCGAATGCGCAGCTGCGGCACGGAACGCGCGGCCCGCGCGCGAGGACTCCCCGCCGGGCGCGCTGTTTCTGCGGAATGTCCCGCTCCATTTCGCGGCGTCAATCCCGGCGGTGTTGCCGGGGCAACAAGGAATGTGAAGAAGCGACCCCGAATGTGTGTGCGCATCTGCACGAATGGATAACACCGGCGCCGAACCGCTGTGACGGGAGTCTCAGTCGATTGGATACCCGGCGGAGCCCCGTGCTTTGATCCTTGGCAGCCGCCGGAGTCGCACGAGTTTCTCCGGAAATGGATGCCGTGCGTCCGCGGCCGAGGCCCGCCATCTGTGCCGAGCGGGGCCGCCCCCCACTGTGGAAAACCCATACGAAGGGAAATATCGTCATGAACTCCGCTCACCGGATTGAGACCGCCGACCTCTCCGACGCCGAACTCGACAACGTCTCCGGCGGTCTGAGCCCGGACGTCAGCGTCGTCGCCGGCCCCGCGTCGATCAGCGGCTCGGACGTCCTCGCCCAGGTCGACGCGGTCAAGGGCCAGGCCTTGGGCGCCGTCGGCCAGTACGGCCACGCCGGCGTCAGCGTCTCCCTCTGACCCGTGCCCTGATCACCCGCGCCACCCCGCCGCCCTCGGGCGGGCGGGGTGGCGCCGGGCGCAGGCCGTACGCCACGGCGAAGCTCCTGGCAGACGTGTTCTCGCACCGAGAACACCCGTGTCCGCCAGGAGCTTTGTGCTGCTGCCGCCGGGAGCGGGTGTGCGCCCGCCCGTCCGGCGTGTGGGGGGAAGCGCGGGGCCGGGAGGCCGGACGGGGCGGGGGACTCCCACCCGGCCGTCACGTCATGCGGGGCCCTTCAGCCAGCGGACGAGCCGGTCCCGCAGGCCGCCCGGCGACCGGTGCGCCGGTGCTCCCGTGCGCCGGGGCGCACCCGGGTCCGGGAGGGCGGCCGCCTCCGGCGCCCGCTCGCGCGCACCTTCGCCCCGCGCCGGCGCGCAGGTGCAGCGCCGCGGCGCCGGCACGCCGGCGAGTACGTGCTCGACATGCCTGCCACAGCCCGTATAGGTCACCTTCCGGCAGGTCGGACAGATGGCGCGTTGGCACATAACTCCCCATGAGGTGTTCTCATTGAAAACGCGAATAATTGCTTTTCCGCCGGGGCCGCGTATCGGCGTGTGAGCCGGCGGGGTGTTCGTCATGCATGGTGCTGCTCTATGGCGTTCACCGTCCCACTGTCCGATCCCATACCCCCGGGCGTTTCTGAAGGATACCCCCAGGCGTTTACGTCGAGAATACCCCTAGGGGTTTGTTTTCCCTGCTCGGGCAGGAATCCGGACGGTGCCGTACCATCACCACTTGCTTGCGATACGGAAAGAATGATTGGGTCGCGCATGAACGTGGTGACGGAAAGTCACACACGCCGCTGTGCCCGAATTCCCGGATGGCTCGAAATCGCCGAACGGGCGCGGCAGGAATCCAGAACCGAGGACGGCAACCATCCCCCGAGGGGGCGGTACGCCCGATCCCGAAGGGAGCGACGTGGGCTGCACACACGCCGTGGGGTGCCCTCTCTTCCCGCTGCTGAAGGCGGGCATGCAGAGCTGGCGCGACCACTACTGCGACAGTGACCATCAGTGGCGCACCTGCGCGCGCTACCAGACGTCGCTCACCGGCGAGCGCGTGCCCATCAGTCTGCTGCCCAACGGACGCCACGCGCACCACCTGCGGCGCGCGGCCGACACCGCTTCGTGCGGCGAGGCGATACCGGAGCAGGCACCCCGGCAGGCCCGGCACGCGCCTCCGCCTCCGCCCCGGCAGGCACAGCCGCCCCAGCCCTTACAGGGTGATCCGTGGGCACCGGAAACGGACCCCTGGTTCCGGCCACCGGTACAGGAACAGCCGCGGCCCCACGACCCCTACGCGCCGTACGGCCGGGGACCCGCGGCACCGGAGCCCACGGCCCGGTTCGAACCGGCACCCCTGTGGGAACCGGCCCGGCCCGGCCAGGCGCCCGTCAGACGAGCTCCCGCGACCCCCGACCACCGCGCCCGGCCCACCCGGCAGGCACACGGCACGAAGCGGGGCCGGTGGGCGCGGCTGATGGAATGGATGAGAGGTCCCGCATGAGTCCTTACTGGCCCTGGTGGGCGGGCGCCGTCGGGCTCGCCCTGGTCACCATCGTCCACACCCTCACCACCGACCGGTCCCTCGGGGTGTCGTCGGCGTGGGACCGCGTCCTGCACTGGCGCAGTGAACGCGAACTCGAGCGGCTGGACGAAGAATTCACCGACGAACAGGCTTTCGCCGACGCGCTCGCCGCGGCCACCGCGGAGCACTTCGGGCCGGGCGCCGGTGCGCCGGCCGCGCCGCAGCACTTCCCGGGACAGCACTCCCCGGAGCAGTACTCCCACGCGCAGTACCCCCAGGCGCAGTACTCCCAGGCGCAGTTCGCCGGGGATCAGTACCCCCAGGAGCAGTACCCCCAGGAGCAGTACCCGCCGGTGCAGTACACCCGGGACGACGCCCCGGCCGCGGAGCCCGGACCGGCGACGGCCGGCAGCACTCCGGTCGCGGCCCCGCGCCCGGCCCCGGTGGTCACCCAGGCCGCCCTGCTGGTCTCGATCCTCCTCGGCGGATGGATCGCTGCGTACACCTCCGGGCGGTTCGAACTCCGCTTCGACATGGGTGCCGGTTTCGAGAGCCTGGTCACGGCCGACCCGCTCATCATGACCGCCGTGCTGTTCGCCGGAGGCATTCTGGTCGGCTTCGGCACCCGGCTGGCGGGCGGGTGCAGCTCCGGCCACGGACTCAGCGGCTGCGGCCGGCTGCGTCCGGTCAGCCTCGTCGCGACCGCCGTGTTCTTCGGCACCGCCGTCGCGGTGTCGTTCCTCCTGTGGAAGGTGATCTGATGCGTACCCGGGGCGGCGTGCTGCTGGCCAACATCATCGCCGGACTGGGTCTCGGCTACACCGTCACCAACATCGGCTTCGGCGACTACGCCGAGCTGAACCGCATGTTCACCTTCCAGGACCTGCGGATGTTCCTCGCCTTCGCCGGCGCCGTCGGCATCATCGTGTGCGTGTTCGCCCTGCTGCGGGTCCGCCGCACCCCCGGCCGCATCCACGCCGGAGTGATCCCGGGCGCGATGCTCTTCGGCACGGGCTGGGCGATCTCGGGCGGCTGCCCGGCCATTCCGATCATCCAGGTCTCCAGCGGCTATCTGCCCGCCCTGGTCACGCTCGTCGGCGTCGTCGTCGGCATGCGGCTGTGCCGCTGGGCCAACGGCCGCTACTTCCAGCTCGACAGCGGCTCCTGCGGCGTGTGAGGAGACCCCCCCGGCCGGCCGGGCCCTCCGGACCCGGCCGGCTCAAGGACCGCACCCGGAAGAGGTGTATCCACTCCTCCGGTGATCTCTCCGCCGGCCTTCCGCCGCCCCGAACGCGCGGAGGGCCGGCCCGGGCAGGCGCGGTGTCCGCGGTCCGCGCCACCGACCGGCTCGCCGGCCGGTCGGCCCCGGGAGTCCATGACCGGCAGGTCAGCGGGTGACGTCGAAGGTGGCGGCGCGGGGCACGTACACCGTGTCCCCGTCCTCGGCCTCCGCCCGTGCCGAGAGGTACCAGGTGCCATCGTCCATGCCGGACGCGTCCCGCTCCGTGATCTTCAGCGTGTCGGTGCAGCGAGCGGTCTCGCCGGAGGTGCTCCGGCACTCGGCGCTCTCCACGGAGCGAAGCTCCGCCTCGGTCGGGTCGAGCTTCGAACTTGCGGGCCGGACGAGGACCTTGAGGTCCCGGACACCCGAGTCGTCACTCACGTCGGCGGTGCAGGTGAACGAGCCCCTGCCGCCCCCGGACGGGGGCCGTCCTCGTGCCGCGGGACGGTTGGCGCGTCGAACCGCGGGCGGGGACTCTGCACCTCAGGTAAGAGACCGGAATCCCCCTCCAGCCGGAGCCGGGCCGCTCACCTGCGGCCATAGCCTTGCTCCGACATGAAGCGAACCGACGACCGGCTGCTCCCGGTCCTGCTGATCTGCGCCCAGGCCGTGGTGTGGCCCGGGGCGGCGCTGGTGCGCGGGGCCGTCCCGCCCGCGTCCGCCCTTCTCGTGGCGGCCCTGGTCGCCGGCGTGGTGACGGCCGCGCTCGCGCTCCGCCGTGCCCGCCCGGTGACCACCCTCGTCGTGGTCGCCGCGGCCTGCGCGCTCGGTGCGGGGCCGCTGCCCACCGGGGCGACGGCGGTCCTCGGCACCGCGGGCGTCGCGCTCGCCCTGTTCACCCTCGCGACCGAACGCGACGCCTTCACCGCCGTGTTGTGCGTGGTGGCGCTCGCCGCCTGGCAGCTTCTGTACAACCTCAGCCTGCACGGGCTCAGCGACCGCGACGGACTCGACCTCGTCCTGACCTCCGTGCTGTACGCCGCGGCGTGCGGCGCCGGCCTCCTCGTACGGCGGGCCCGCCGCGGGCGGGAGGCGGCCGAGCGGCTGCTGCGCCGGGCCGAGTCCGAGCGCCACCGGCTCCCCGCGGTCGAGCGGCGCCGTATGGAGCGGGAGCTGCACGACGTCAGCGCCCACCATCTGACGGCCGTGGTGGTCACGGCGGGGGCGGCCCTCGGGCTGCGCGACCGCCGCCCCGAACTGGCCGCCGAAGCACTGGAGTTCGCGGTCGAGACCGGCCGCGAGGTCACCCGCGCGCTCGGCGCGGTACGGGCGCCGGCGCCCTCCCGCGAGGACGCGCCGTCACCGGAGGAGAGACTGCTGGACCTGGTCGCCGGGTTCCGGCGCCTGGACCAGCGGGTGGACTGCGAGATCGACCCCCTGCCGGACGGCACCCTCGCGGACGCGGCGTACGGCATCGTGCGCGAGGCGCTGACCAACGTGGCACGGCACGCCCCCGGCGCGGACACGCGGGTGCGCGTCCGGTACGGCGACGCCCGCACGGACGTCCGGGTCACGAGCGCGGCACCGCCGCCCGGCGCGGTGGCGCACGGCGCGGGGCTCGGCGGCGGCCGCGGCCAGGCCTTCCTGAGGTCGCGGGCCCGCGAGGCGGGCGGCACCCTCACCACCGGCCCGACGGCGTCGGGCGGCTGGGACGTGCACGCGGTCCTGCCCGGCCGGACCGCGGCCCCGGTGGAGCGGTCCGTACCGCGGAGCTATCGCCTGGCGCAGCTGACGGCCGCCGTCGGCCTGGTCGTGCAGCCGCTGCTCCCGCTGCTGGTCATCCGGGCGGAGGAGATGCCGAGCGGCGGGCGGGTGTCCGCGGGCGTGCTCTTCGCACTGCTGGTCGCGGCGCAGGCGGTCGCGCTGCTGTGGCTGCGCCGTGCGCCTCGCGCGGCCCTCGCGATCCTGTTCGGTCTGGCCCTGCTCTGGCCGGTGGCGATGGCCACGGGCGGCTACACCGGTCCGGTGGTGCTGCCCCCGGCGCTGAGCCTGCTGGCCACCTGCGCGGCGCTCGCGGCGGACGCCGCCGCTACGGCGGCCGGCCCGTCCCCCGCGGGGAACCGGCCGCGCCTGTCCCTCCCGGCGTTCCCGGCCCTCCCGGCCCTCCCGGCCCTCCCGGCTCTTCCGGTTCTCCCGGCCGCGGCCGTGGCGGCGCACGCCGCGGCCGCGACAGCGGCCGTCCTGGACCGGGGCACGACGGTCCCTGTCTGGGCGGTCGTCGCGGGGGCGACGGCCGCGGCGTCCCTGGCGGTCGGCGCGGCCCGCCGGGCCGGTGCCCTGCGCGGGCGGCGCGACCGGGCCGCCCGGGGCACGCGGGAGGAACGCCTCGCTGCCTGGACCGGGGATGCCGTACGGGACGCGTGGGCCGAACGCCGCAGGATCGCCGCCGGGCTGGAGACCACCGTCCTCTCCCGCACCGCCGGCATGGTCGCGGAGGCGGAGGCGGGCCGGCTCTACGTGACCGCCGAACGCGCCCGCGAGGCCCTGGCCGCGATGCGCGCCCTGCTCGACGCGGTACGGGAGGGCGAGACGGGGCCCGACCTGCGGCCGCAGCCCACTCTCCAGGCGCTCGACCTGCTCGCCCACCAGCTCCGCGCCACCGGCCGCGACGTCGAGATACGGCTGACCGGCCGCGTACCGGAACGCCTGCCCACCGCCGTCGACCTGGCCGCCTACCACGCCGCCGAGACGGTGCTCGCGGCCGTCGGCGAGGAACCGGCGGTGCTCGAACTCGACGCGGACGAGGATAGGTTGACGCTCACGGCCACCGGAGTGCCCCGCGCCGCCGACCCCGGCGTACGGGAGCGGCTGACCACACGGGTCACGGCACTCGGCGGCACCCTGACCACCGGCCCGCGGGGCACCGTCCGCCTCCGGCTGCCCCTCGTGGCCGCGCCGGGCGACGAGAAGAGGGAACGATGAGCCTCAAGGTGCTGGTCGTCGACGACCAGGGCATCGTCCGGGCGGGGTTCGCCGCCGTGATCGACGCCCAGGAGGACATGACGGTCGTCGGCGAGGCCGCCGACGGCGCCCACGCGGTACGGCTCGCCGAAGAACTGGCACCCGACGTCGTCGTCATGGACGTCCGCATGCCCGAACTGGACGGCATCGCCGCCACCCGCATCATCACCGGCCGCCCGGACGCGCCCCGCGTCCTCGTCCTGACCACCTTCGACCTCGACGCGTACGTCTTCGACGCCCTGCGCGCCGGCGCCTCGGGCTTCCTCCTCAAGGACGTCCACCCCTCCGAACTGCTCGACGGGATCCGGGTGGTGGCGTCCGGCGAGAGCGTGCTCGCCCCGTCCGCGACCCGCCGCCTGATCAGCCACTACACGTCCGGACCGCGCACCGTGCTTCCGGTCGGGAGCTCCCCCGAGCTGGACAGCCTGACCGGCAGCCAGCGGAACGTCCTCACCCTGGTCGCGTCCGGCCTCACCAACGCGGAGATCGCCGAGCACCTCGGCATCACCGTGGGCACCGTCAAGTCCCATGTGAACGCGGTGCTCCGCAAACTCGGGCTGCGCGACCGGGTCCAGGCGACGATCCTCGCCTACGACCTCGGCCTCGCCCGCCCGAACCCACCGGGCACCCACCTCTGAGCACCGCGACGCACCGGACCGCGACACACCGGACCGCACCGCGACGCACCACACCGCACGACCACACCACGACCGCACAGCACAGCACAGCACCGCAACCAAGGAGCCCACCCCGTGACCGGTACCGCTTCCGGCAGATCCGCCCTCCACCGCCTGCGCGGCGCCTTCGGCGTCGCCGGCCTCGCCTACCTCGCGCTCTGTATGGGCCTGCTCGTGTGGGCGATCGTGGTGTCCGCGACCGACGACTCCGGTGAGTCCATGGCGGGTGTCCTCCCGATCTTCGCCGCCGCCCCGGGCAGCCTCGTGTTGCTGGTCCTGCCGGAGAGCGCCGTGATGCTCGTCGTGGCGATCCTCTTCGGGGCCCTGGTCAACGCCGCGATCATCGGCTGGTGCACCCGCGCCCTGCGCCGCGGCGGCCGCCCGGACCCGGCACCCTGACCACGCGGTCCCGCCGCCCCGGGACCGTGCCCGGGATCTCGGCGACCCGGTCCGGCCTAGGGCGGGCCCGGAGCGGCCGTCCACACGACCGGCGGCGCCACTACTGCGGGCGCGGGCCGACGAGTTCCCGGTACAACGCCTCGACCTGCGGCGAACCCTGCTCCTCGGCCTGCTTCAGGCGGTCGACCCACTCCTCCTTGATCTCGTTCAGGAACGTGAGCCAGCTCCCGCTGTCGTGCCCCGCGCCCATGTCCTGCAGGTCCACCAGGCGCTGGTTCTGTTTCAGGCTTCCTTCGCCGATCTTGTCGCCCTTGTGGCCGTGGAGGACGCTCTCGGGGTTGGCCGTGGCCTCGCTGGAGCGGAAGTCGTGCTGGTAGCCGACCGGGCTGGGGGCACCCGGGCCGATGGTCTCGATGCCGACCATCAGCGCACCGTCCTTGTCCCCGGTCGGCTTGTGGAAGACCAGCAGCATGTGACCGTGCGACCCGTCCGGCAGGATCACGTCGCCGTTCCAGTCCATGGAACCGAGGCCGCCGCCGGAGAGGTCGTGCCCCAGCAGTGCCGGACGGTCCGGTCCCAGGCCGGAGACCGGCAGGGCGAGCGCGTTCGTCAGGCTGGCGGGGATTTCGCCCTTCTCCTCGAACTTCCCCCGCCTGCCCGCGGTGTTCGGCTCGATGGACACGCGGTGGGTCGCGAACCCCCGGGGCTTCACATGCTCTCCGGGCTCGCTTTCCCCGGGCTTCCCTTGTTTCGGCCGGGTGACGCCCAGGAAGTCCGTGAACGCGGTGGGCGACTCGCCCTCGCCCAGGGCCGGGATGCGGATGGTGACCCGGCCGCCGTGCGCCAGCGCGCGGATGACGTCCTTCCCGTGGTCGGCCACGTGGGCCTTGCGTCCCGCGTCGTAGAGCTGCAGCCCGTGCCGCAGCACGAGGAGGACGTTGGTGAGCAGCTCGCGGGCGCTCTTGTCCTTGTCCTGGTGCGCCTCGGTGAGTTCGTGTGCCCGGGGGTGCATGCGCCCCGCCGGGATGCCGGCCGGATGCAGGGTGTCGATGGCCGTCCGCCGTATCTGCTCGTCCCGCTCGTCCTCCAGTGTCCGCTTGTCCTCCGGCGGGACACCGGGGGCCCGGGTGGTCATGAACCGGCCCAGCGTGTAGTCCGGAGAGGCCGGGGGAGCCTGGCCGGCGGCGCGCACCGCCGGGTGGTTCATACGGAGGGCGATGGTCGCGGTCAGCACGCGTTTGCCCGCGGCGAGTCTCAGCCAGTCCTTGAACGGGCCGCCCGTGTACTTCTGGGCCTCCTCATAGGTGCCGATGCCCACCTTGCGCAGCCACTCGGGGTTGACGGTGGAGAGGTGCTGGATGTCCGCGAGGTCCTGGTCGTTGAAAGGCTCACCACGCAACACCCGCCGGTCCAGGGTCTTCCTCAGCCGGGCCGGCCCCTCGACCATCCAGTGCTCGGGCCACCATGTGCCGGGAGCGAAGATGTTGACCTTCATCTTCTGCTGCACCGTGTGCTGCTCGATCGACTGACTCAGCCGGGCGATCACCGCCGCGCCCCGGTCGTTGCCCCGGCCCGCCTGCTCCGCGGGCGCGGACTGCTCGCCCGGCCCGGCGGATTGCTCCGGGGCGGACTGCCCCGCACGCTGCACCGTGGCCGGTGCCGGATCCGGGACCCGGCCGGCGGCCTCGGCCCCGGCACGCTGCCCCGCGGATGCCCCGGCGCCGCCGCCCGACGCCACGCGCTGCAGATGACCGATCCACGCACCCGACACCGTGGCGGGCGGCCGGTCGGTCCGGGACGGTGTCGCCGTCCCGCCACTGGCTCGACGGCCTTGTCTCTCGTGGGAGTGCATGAGCGTTCTCCTCGACGACTGTGTCCGGACCGTGCCAGTCGTACGCCTCTCCACCTCACGAAGGAAGGCCTGTGAGGGCAGACTTGGCTGCCCGCAACCTCCCGCCGGGTGTGGCCACCGCTTCAGCGGCTCCGGTGCCGTCTCGCCTCGTCTTCCGGGGGCTGCCGCGGTCTCAGGAGACGTACGACGGCGGCGTTCCCCGCCGCGTGCTGCAACAGGTCCAAGCGCGTGACGACGTTGCTCTCGGGAGCGGACCGCGCGATGCTCACGCCCGTCCCCGTCCCCGTCCCCGAACCGGTACCGGCGACCAGCGGCTCAGCAGCCGCTGAGCACCCCTCGTCGGCGCCTTCCCCTCCCGGCCCGCCGGCCGGCTGCTCTGCAGACATCCCCCACCTCGCGCCCGTATGCGCCCGGCCCGCGCGTGGAAGCGGGGGATTGGCGCACCGGGTCGTTCACCTCCGATTCGCCCTGGGAACGTACGGCGGCGGCCGGAAATTTCCACGATGCGCCCTGATCGGTACACGTCGGCGGAGCCACACGCGAACAGCACAACTCCGCTTTCCCAAGAGGGACTTGTGTGAACAGCGCCACTCTCCCGACACCCGTAGGATCTGCCGTGGCCATCGGACTCCGGGGAAAGGGGCCACGCCGTGCGCGGTGGGGGAGGGAGACCCGGGCGGGTGCGGTGCGCACTGGCGCTCGCCGCGTCGACTGTCCTGGTGGCCGGGTGTGGCGGCGACGGTCTGGGCGATCCGCCTCCGCGCCCGACCGATGGGCCGGCGATCAGCAGTTGTGTGACCTCTTCCGGGGACCTCGTGGCCGACCTGAACGCCGACGGCACGGCCGACCGTGTCTCTCCTCCTTCTCCCACAGGCGCCGGCCTGACCATCACCTTCGGAGCCGAGAACGGGCAGGACACGGAGGTGGAGCCCCGGGACCTGGTCGGAGACGACGGTGAGGACGCGGTCGACGTGCTGGCCGTCGTGGCCGACTTCGACCGGGACGGCTGGAACGACCTCTTCATCGCCGCCACCGGTGCGAAGGGCGGTGACGACCCGTTGGATCCCGACGTCTCCGAACTGCGGCGCGGACCGTTCTCGCCGCGCGGACGCGGACAGAGCGCTCACCCGGTGGACCTGTACGAGCCGCGTGCCGTCACCGTCGCCGACTACAACCACGACCGCTACCCGGACCTCGCGTCCTACGGCCACGAGGGCGACGGCGTCTACGCGACCACGGCCCGCCTCGGCGGCGAGAAGGGCCTCGACCCGGAGTTCGATGAGGGGAACAAGCCGTACGAGAAGGTGGCCGAGCGCACCGGCCGGATGACCCCCGACTCCATGCCCGAGGCCGACCCGACAGCATTCCACCCGCCCTGCGCCGGCGACGACGGCCCCGGCTGACGAGCCCGAGACGGACCGAGCCTTTGGGCAACCCGGGTGACAGCGCACTCGTGCGGCGGGGATCAGCGACGAGGGGGGCAGCCGACCGGCTGTGGTTGACCGTGGCTCTCCGCTTGTACCGGCACGCCTTTGGCGCGGACGACGTGCTGAGAGAGGACACGGTGTGTGCCCCCGCTCCGGCGGGACGGGACGGGACGGGGCGGGGATCCGGCCGCGCGTCTGACGCTTCATGATCCACTTGCGTTCCTGCGGCAAGAGCCGGGGAAAGCCGGCTCCCGCCTCCCAGGAAGGATTCATGTGCTTCTCAGACGCACCGTGCTGACCGT
The DNA here is from genome assembly GCF_000220705.2 of Streptomyces xinghaiensis S187. Lineage (GTDB taxonomy): Bacteria > Actinomycetota > Actinomycetes > Streptomycetales > Streptomycetaceae > Streptomyces > Streptomyces xinghaiensis. Next base: position 3,716,662 of record NZ_CP023202.1, read on the forward strand.
GGCGTTCGTTGTTGCCGTCGGCCTGCCGATGGCAGGGACCGCCGCGGCCGAGCAGAAGACGGCGGCCGGCTGGATCACCGCCACCGACTGCTCCTCCGGCTCTCCCGCCTTGGCCGCGCTCACCCCGTGAGCGGGGACACCGCCGGCCCCTTCGTGCAGAACGCCGAGGACGGCGTCCTTCCTCCGAAGGGCTCTGCCCTGGCGTACATCCAGCGCGACGACACCCGCGTCCCCCAGGAGGAGGGCCGCATATACGCCCGGAATCCGGTGATCGCCGACACCGACGGCGGTGACCAGCGTGTCCTGGTCCAGGGCATCCGGCCCGAGACCGGCGAGGCCCTCTGCGTCGGGCATCCCGGCTGGTCCCCGGAGGGCGGCGGATCGTCTACAACAGCCCGCGCGGCATGGAGTGGGTCAACACTGACGGCACCGGGCAGGAGGTGCTCACGCCGAGCGGCGGCGCGGGTACCTTCTCGCCCGACGGCAAGAGCATCGCCTTCGTCGAGACCACCGGGTACGGCCTGAGCGTCGTCACCGTGGCCACCGGGCCGCAGGTCCGGTCGAGGTGGCAGGCAGCCGGAGTGCGACTGCCTGCCTTTCTCAGCCGGAGACGCGGTTCATGCGCGGTTTTGGATCAGCAGATGCTGACGGCCTTGTCGCCGAACCTCTTGAACGCTGCCCGGGTGCCGTCCCCGGCGATTCCGTCGATCGGGCCGGTGTAGCCGTAGACGCTCTTCAGCATGCGCTGCAAAGCCTTGATCGTGTTGGGCCCGGGGATGCCGTCGATCGCGTCGTTGTAGTCCCAGTACTCGGCGAGGGGCCGCTGCAACGCCTTCCAGCTATTAGTGCCGAGCAGCCCGTCGATCGCGTCGTTGTAGCCCCAGTCCACCGCCAGGCAGCGCTGGACCGCCTTGGCCTGGGTGGTGCTGAGGCCGAAGTTGTACACCGCGAGCGTGCCGACCTCGCCAGTCACCGCCGTCTGCTTGACAGCCGTGGCGGTCGCGGCGGAGCTGACAGTCGCGCCCGCGAGGCTCCCGGCGGCGATACCCGCCGCGGCGATGATGGCGACGGCAGTCCGTTTCAGAGTGTTCAGTCGCATGCTTTCCCCCTGTTATGCCACGGAGCGGCTTCTGGTCTGGCTCCGCCGGTACCGCTCCAGGAAGTCCGGCGACCTCACGTTGGCATGACGGTGCTGACACGGGAACCTGGAAAGTTCCAGGGCATCTGGGCTTATCTTCAGCCCCACTGCTGTTTGGGGGACAGCCGGAGTACGGCCGAAACAGGCAACCGCAGTAATGCGGGTACCTGATCTTGAGCTGGAGCCGCGTCCGCGCAGGTTGTCACGGCCGCTGTCGCGGCAAACATGCGGTTTGCCGCAACAGGCCGATATGGCGTCACGGCCAAGTGACTTGCGGGATCGTGCCTCAACGGCACCCTTCTGCCGTACTCCGGTCGCCCTCGAAGATGGAGCGCCCGCAGGCGCAGCCGAGCACGAACGACCTTGACTCGGGCCGAAGGACGGCCACCATCACGGCACCGAGGAAGGACCCCAGCACCCCGAGAGGGTGTCAAAACTCACCGGCATCCCCCGGCCTGCGGAACACGAACCGCTGTCGCATGGACTGCCCGCCGCCCGCCGGTGACTGCGGCTTCCGGCCCTTCAGGACGGCGACAACTGCTTTTTACAGGTCGTCGGGCAGAAGTCGAAAGGCGTGATTGCCGGTGAGGGGGGTGACGGCTCTGAAGTCCCGGCGGTCGAGGGTCAGGATGGTCTCGGTGTCGTACGCCTCGGCCAGGACGACGTTCACGGCGTCGGTCAGATCGAGCCGCAGGGCCGCGTAGCGGTTCTGGACAACGCGGGCCTTGCGCATTGTGCCGGCGGACAACTCGGGGATGGCCAGGCGTCCGGTTCGCTCTTGGGCCAGCAGCCAGTCATTCACTGCGTAGGCGGCTCTGCGGTTGACGTTGCGCGTGGTGATGTGCTCGATCTCCAAGATCACCAGTGGCGATACAACGGTCAGTGCAGCCTGGCGCAGGGCGGTCCGAGAGGCTTCGTGTTCGGGGTCCGACGCGTTGAGGGCAGCCACCAAGCCGGAGGTGTCACCGATGACGATCACTCGGTGTCCGCCACGCCATCCGATACCGCTCGGTCGATCTCCTCGGCACTAACCGGGCCCCCAAAGTCCAGGCTGGGGATGTCCCAATCCTCGTCCCAGCGTCGGGTGCGCAGGGCCGCGAGGTGGAAAGCCTCCCGGAAGTACTCCGACTCCGGCCGTCCCTCGCGCGCTGCCGCTTCCTTGATCAGCGCGAGATCCTCCTCATCGACCATGACGGTCGTCTTCTTCAGGCTCATGTGGTTATGGTACCTCAGCCATAACCATGCCTCTGGGGTCCTTCCGACGGCAACCGCCCATCCCGTGGCTCGGGGATTGCCTTCGCGCCAGGGGAGAGTGGCCTTCCGATGCGGATCTAGTGCAAGGTGCTTGGAGCGGTCCAAAAGCCCAAAAAAGCCCCGGGCCTCTGGCCTGGGGCTTTCGCGTGGAGCGGGTGACGGGAATCGAACCCGCGCTCTGAGCTTGGGAAGCTCATGTTCTACCATTAAACTACACCCGCGAGGAGGGGCCGTTGGAGGCGCCTCACCGTCGCATACTGTACCCCATCGTGACCCCCGGCGTAGGAGCCGTGGGGTCTTTTGCGTTGTTCGGGAGGGGGCGGGGCCGGTGTGCGGAACCGGTGGGGATTCGGTGGGGCGGGAAGCGCGGGAGGGGACGGGGAGCGGTTATGGGGTGCGGGAGTTGGGGCATACGGTGGGGCGGAGAGCCGCCTCGGGTGGCGTCGGGTCCATCCCCTAATGTGGCCTTCGTCCGTCCACGCTTCATGGGGATTGGGGAAAAGGACTCGATGCAGCACACCGTCGTCCGCTGTGCCGAAGGGCACGTTTTCAGCACCGCTTCGTTCCCGATGCAGAACCTCGGCAGTGGCAGGCTCGGGCCCGGCCGGCTGCTGCGGTGCCCGCGCTGCGCCCGGCTGCGTCACTCGGTGCCGGTCGGGCAGGGGAAGCGTTAGCGGGAGCGGTCTCCGGCTCGGGGAGCAGTCAGATGCTTAGGCTCCGGTGTCCGGTCCGGGCTCTGCGCCCGGGCCCGGCACCCGGCGGCCCGGTGGCCGGGGCCTCCCGGCCGCCGGTGAGCGGTCGTTGAGCGGGTTGCGGCCCGCGGATGGGGGGAGAGAGCGACGTGTGGGCCCGGGGCGATTGGGCCGGGCCCGCGTCGGCCGCGTAACCTTCGGTCCGTGCTTCTCTCCGACAAGGACATCCGGACCGAGATCGACGCCGGACGGGTGCGGATCGATCCCTACGATCCCGCCATGATCCAGCCGTCGAGCATCGACGTGCGGCTGGACCGCTACTTCCGGGTGTTCGAGAACCACCGGTACCCCCACATCGACCCCGCCGTCGAACAGTCCGATCTGACGCGGCTGGTCGAGCCCGAGGGGGACGAGGCGTTCATCCTGCACCCCGGCGAGTTCGTGCTCGCCTCGACCTACGAGGTCATCACGCTGCCGGACGATCTCGCCTCCCGGCTGGAGGGCAAGTCCAGCCTCGGCCGGCTCGGGCTGCTGACCCACTCCACCGCCGGCTTCATCGACCCCGGCTTCTCCGGCCATGTGACGCTCGAACTCTCCAACATGGCCACGCTGCCCATCAAGCTCTGGCCCGGGATGAAGATCGGGCAGCTCTGCATGTTCAAGCTCGCCTCACCGGCGGAGCACCCCTACGGCTCCGCCGCATACGGCTCCCGCTACCAGGGGCAGCGCGGGCCGACTCCTTCGCGCTCGTATCTCAATTTCCACCGGACCCAGGTCTGAGGCCCCCGTCGCCTTGATGCGGTGACGGCACGCCCCTCGACGGGCGGTGCGCAAAACGGCTGTTCCGCGAGCTTCCCTTACTTTTCGTCGCGGCCATGAGGCCCTTTCGTGGGCATTCTTGTGGTGTGATGGAAATCTTCAGTCGGCATATGTGCTCGTGTGGTTATGTGATGTATTTCGATCACCCATGGCCGATATTGTCGTAATTCACTCAAATGCGCTGTGTTGTGACGTTCTCCAGCGGCTGATCTGGCGTTTGATTCGGGGGTCGAAGAACAGAGCGTTGAACCCTGATGCCGTCGTTATGGGGAAAGGCAAAACGGTTCGGCGTGCCGGCCAAGAGCCGTGAAAAATTCCTCACAATTCCGCGCAGGAGTAGGGCTCGCCATGACACTGAACATCTCTTGTGTGCCTCGTTGGCGCACGCTTTCCACCTGGATCGCGGCCGCCCTGGCCGTGGCAGTCGCCACCTTCGCGGTGGCCATGATGCCGACGCGAGCGCACGCCATCGCAACGGCCGTCCCGCTCGGCACCGCCGACTCCTTCGCGGTGCTGGCGGGTCAGTCGGTCACCAACACCGGTCCGACCGTGGTGACCGGCGACCTCGGAGTGAGCCCGGGAACGGCGATCACCGGATTTCCTCCCGGCCTGGTGATCGGCAGTGTGCATTCCGCCGATGCCGTGGCACTGCAGGCAAAGACCGACTTGACCACCGCATACATCAACGCCGCCAGCCAGGCTCCGGATGCCAGCATCTCCGGTGACCTGGGCGGCCTGACGCTGACTCCGGGTGTCTACAACGCCTCTTCCTCCATCGGACTCACCGGCACACTCACGCTGGACGCCCAGGGCGACCCCAACGCGGTGTGGGTGTTCCAGGTCGGATCGACGCTGACGACGGCGTCCGCCAGCCGCGTGCTCCTGGTCAACGGTGCCTCGCCGTGCAACGTCTTCTGGCAGGTCGGGAGTTCCGCCACGATCGGCACCGACTCGACCTTCGTCGGCACGATCCTGGCCCAGGCGTCGATCACCGTCACTTCGGGGGCGACCATCGACGGCCGCGCGCTGGCGCGGAGCGGCTCCGTGACGATGGACAACAACAGGATCACGCGGCCGTCGTGTGCGGGCACCACCACCGGCGGAACCACCGGCGGGACCACTGGGGGAACCACTGGTGGGACCACCGGGGCGACCACGGGCGGGACCACCACCGGTACCACTACGGGCGGAACGACCACAGGCCTGGTCGGCGGCCTCATCGGCGGCCTCTTCCCCGGCGGCACCACGGGTGCCACAACGGGTGCCACCACAGGCACCACAACGGGTGCCACCGTGGGCAGCACCGCGGGCGGGTTCCCAGGGTTCCCGGGCGGCACCATCGCCGGGACGACGGGCGGCGACGACGGTGGCCAGACCATCGGTGGTGGAGACGGCGGCAAAGACCACGGCAAGCACGGCAAGCACGGCAAGCACCACGGTGATCATGGTGGCAAGCACCATGGCGAGCACCACGGCCAGCAGTGCGAACACCCCGGCAAGCACGGCAAGCACCAGGGTGAGCACCACGCCAAGCACGGTGAGCACCATGGCGAGCATCACGCCCAGAAGGGTGAGCACGGCAAGCACCACAGCAAGCACCACGGTCAGCACTGCGGCCACCATGAGCACGAGAAGCACAAGGACCGGCGAGGTCATGAGGCCCATCAGGGCCACACCGGCAACCACGTGTGATGGTCACGAGGGGCGTGCCTGATCTCGGCTCGGGCCGGGAGAGCGGGAAGGCGTAGCCGGCCTCCCGTACCACCCCCTCTGCCGGTTCCCCACCGGGCAGTTGCCCTCCCTCAGTGGCTCGCGGACACGCGCGCAGCGCGGTGGGACGGACGGTGCGCGGCGGATCCCCCGGGGTACCGCCGCGCACCGTTCGAGAGCACCACCCGGAAACCCGGAAGCCCCGGAAGCCCGGAAACCGGAAAGGGAACGGCCTCGGCGCGGAGCCGTCGGGCGACGCGCGCAGCGGGGTTGTCGAGCAGCGGAACGAGAGCAGTCAGAACGGAAGGACCGAGTGCGGCCGTGACGAGTGCCACCCCATCACTTCACGTCGGAGAACCGGACGGCGCGCCGGATGGCGGCCCGGCCGGCGAAGACCGGACCACGGAGCCCGTGAGGCCTTCCCCGCAGGGATCCGGCCGAGGATTCGCGGGACTCTCGCGGCCGGTGAGGACGGCCGCCGGCGGCGCGGTGATCTTGTGCCTGGTGGTGTCCCTTCTCCATGTACTTCTGGTGTTTCTGCATATCGCGCCCTCGAACAGGATCTCGCAGCATTACGGCAAGCAGATCAACGCTTGGATCTACCCGCTCTTCGAACAGAACTGGCGGCTCTTCGCGCCGAACCCCGAGTCCGTCAACCACCGGATCTCGGTGCGGACCCTGCGGACTTCCGCCGACGGCGACGCTCACGTCAGCGGCTGGTTCGACCTGACGGCCCTCGACACCTCCGCCGTCGAGCACAACCCGTTCCCGAGCCACACGGCGCAGAACACTCTCCGCCGCGCCTGGACGGCCTATCTCGAGACATACGGCGGCGAGGACGAAGCACGCTCGGACCGGGCCCTGATGATCCGGGACTACCTGCGGAACATCGCGGCGGAGCGCGTCCGCGCCCATCGGCCCGGGCCCGGCGACTTCACGTCGATCCAGCTGAGGGTGGTCACGCAGCCGATCGCCCCGCCCCGCCCGGAGGGCGGTCCCGCGGCGGCTGCGCCCGCCCCGCCCCCCGCGCCCGCGAACACCAGGCATCTCCCGTGGTGGAAGGTGGCGAACCATGCCGGCTGAGCAGGCTTCTCTTCCCGCGTCCCCGTCGCCCCGTACGGACCCGGGGACCACCGGGGCGGGCGCACGGCGGCGGTCCGGCCGCCTCGCCGCGCTCCGCACCACCCTGACCGAGCGGCCGGTCTCCCTCTACGCGGCATCGGTGCTGCGGATCGGGTACGGCCTCCTCTATCTCGCCTTCCTGCTGCGGGAGTTCCCGCACCGGCACGAGATCTGGGGCCCGGGCTCCCCCTGGACCCCCGCCCTCGCGGCTCAGCTGTTCGAGCAGACGGGCTGGTCGAGCATCCTCCTGCTGTCCGACAGCCGCGTGTACTTCGAGTTCTGCTACGGGCTGGCTCTCCTCACCTCCGCTCTCTTCATGCTGGGCTGGCGGACCCGGGCGATGTCCGTGGTGTTCGCCGTCGTGGTGGCCTCCTTCCACGCGCGGGCCATCCTGATGACGGACGGGGGAGACAATCTGATGCTCCTCATGGCCGTCTACCTCTGCTTCACCGCCTGCGGCCGGCGCTGGTCCCTCGACGCGCGCAGGCGCCGGCTCCGGGCTTCCGCGAGCGGGGCCGGGTCCCCGCCGGCCGGGGCGGAGGCGGACGCGTCCCGTCTTCTGCCGCAGCTCGGCGCCGCTCGCCGGCTCCTGGTCACCGTGGCGCACAACTGCGGTCTCTTCGTCATCGCCGCCCAGGTGTGCCTGCTCTACGGTTCCGCCGGTCTGTACAAGGTGCAGGGCAGCTTCTGGGCGGACGGGACCGCGCTGCACTACGTCGTGAACCTCGACCTGTTCCGGCCCTGGCCCGCGCTCTCGCAGATGGTGGACGAGCGCTGGCTGTTCGTCGCCGCCGCCGGCTATCTGACGGTGCTCCTGCAGCTGGCCCTGCCGTTCGTTCTGTTCGGGAGGTTCAAGTACCCCGTCCTGGTCATGCTGCTCGGCATGCACCTGGGCATCGCCGTCCTCATGGGGCTGCCGCTGTTCTCCGGCGCGATGATCGTCGCGGATGCCGTGTTCCTGCCGGACCGCTTCTACCGGGCCCTGGCCGAGAGGGGGCGGCGCGCGGTCCGGCGGGTGGCCTCCGGGGGCGGGCGGAGCCCGTCCCGGTCGGACGCCGCGCTGGTACCGCCGCAGCCCGGGCCGGCCGGATGACGGCCGGTGCACCACCGGCACGGTGAGCCGGCCGGAGGATGCAGGAGGGCCCCGTTCCGTGACGGAGCGGGGCCCTTCGGTACGTGGTCTACGTCGTCTCCGGCGGCGGTGTGCCGGCGTACGCGCGTCCTAGAACGTGCCGAGCTTCAGCAGCGCCAGCAGCGCCGCGAGCTGGATCGCCGAGGCACCCAGGGCCTTCGGCCACGGCAGGTCGTGCGACTTGCTCACCATCGAGGTGAACAGCGCGGCGGCCGCCAGCCAGGTCAGCCAGCCCACCACCTGCACCACGGTGTTGTCACCGCTCATGAACATCCCGAGCAGGAGCCGGGGCGCGTCCGTGATCGCCATGATCAGCATGGAGAGGCCCACGGTCGGCTGCCAGGTGCCGTTGCCGCCGAGCTGCCGCGCGAGGGTGTGGGTGACGGCGCCCAGGATCAGCGCGCTGAGGACGATCGCGATGCCACTGCTGATGACCCACGGAATGCTGTTGGAGAGGGTCGCGTTCAGCACGTCCTCGCGGGCGTCCGCGAAGCCGAAGACCGCGAGCATGCCGTAGAGGAAGGTGACGGTGAGGGCGGGGCCCCACACCGGGTAGTCCCGCATCTGCCAGAAGGTGGCGCCCGGGCGGAACACGATGCCGCTCAGCAGCTGCTTCCAGTGCAGCCGCGGGCCGGCGGGCGGGGCGGGCTCCCCGCCGTACGGGTCGTAGCCGCCGCCGTGGCCCGGACCGTACGCGTCCGGTGCGTCGCCGAGGGAGAACGCCTGCGTGTGGCCCGGGTTGTTGGCGTACGGGTCGTGGCCGTGCGCCGCCCGCCCGGGGGCGCCGTGCGCCGGGCCGCCGTGACCCTGGTGCGGATCGTGGCCGCCGAAGTACTCCGGGCCCTCGCCCGGACCGCCCTGGCCGCCGCCGTGCCCCGTCCACTGCTGGTGCGGGGCGGGCGGTGCGGTCGGGGGCGCGGGCTGCCCGCCGTACGGCGGTCCGTACGGCTGCTGCCGCTGCCCTGGTCGGTACTGCGGGGCCTGCTGCTGCGCGGAGCGGGAGTCCCGGCCGCGTCCCATCCTGAATCCAGCCACCGTTCGAACGTACCTGGTCGGCGGGGACGAGGTGCGCCCACGGCCCCAATGGCCCCTCTTTGCTGCCTACCTGTGACATCCCTTAGGGGGACCCGGTGGGGAAAACCCCAGGCGGGGAGGGGTGATGGCGACACGGGCGGGTTGCCGCCGCGCGGCGGTGGCGCGCATCCGCCCGCGGCGGCGCGGGAGTTGGCATCTGCCGGTGCCTCAGGGAGCGGGCGCACGAGGGTGGGTCACGAGAGGCGCCGGGGCCGTGGTCCCGGGACCGGAGTGGGGCGGCGGGCGCGAGGGGCGGGAGTGTCAGTGGCGGCTGGCAGACTCCCTGCGAGTCGGCGGCGGGAAGGTGCTTCCACGGGGGGATGCACCATCCCGCACCGCCCCGCAGCGGGCCCCCGTGCGCTCCCGCGCAGGTGCCGGAGAGCGGGATGGCGCCGCGCCACGGCCGGGCCTCCGGTCCGGCCGTACGGCCCGGGCCTCCGGTCCGGACGTACGGCCCGGGTGTCCCGGGGTCCCGGGCGCGGCCGGGCCGTGGCGGGGCGCCGTCGTGCCCTCGCTACTCGTCGATCGCGGCCCCGTAGCGCGCGTTGGCGGACGGTGCCGAGACGGAGCCCGCGCCGTACGTCCAGGAACCGGCGGCCGTCACGCCGCCGCTGCCCGCCGGGAGCACCCACACCACGCCGTCGTCGGTGTTCTCCCCCGGCGCCGCCGCGAGCAGCAGGTGCCGGCCGTCACCGTCCGGGTCGGCGAGGCGGACCTGGCCGCCGAAGCGGTCGGCGGTCTCCGGGACGCCGGGCACGTTCCCGGTGTCCTGGTTGACGTCCCGGACGCCGGTGGCGGTCAGCCCGCCCGCCGCGCCGCGCAGCACCCACACCGCGCCCGCGTCCGCGATCGAACCGATGTCCTCTCCCGGGGCGCCGACGGCCACGTCCGCGTAGCCGTCGCCGTCGGTGTCCGCGACGGAGAGGTCGGAGCCCCAGCCGTCGCCCTGTTCGGCGACGCCCGGTATGCCCGGGGAGTCCTGGGTCCACCACTGCGGCGGCGTCTCCGGGTCGGCGGCGCCGCCCTGTCCGGCCGGGCCGGACGCGCTGCCGTAGTAGACGCCGACGAGGCCGCCGGTGAGCGTGGCGCCGCCGTCGTCGGGGCTGCTGGGCTCGCCGGTGACGAGGTCGTCGAGGCCGTCGCCGTCGATGTCCCCGGAGGCCGCGGCGGGGCCGCCGCGCAGCTCGCGCTGGTACGCCAGGGCGTCCTGGCCGCCCGCGAAGTACATCGACCAGCCGTGGCCGGGCTCCGCGCCGGTGCTGAGGCCCGTGACGACGAGGTCCGCCCAGCCGTTGCCGTCGTAGTCGCCGGTGGTGACGGCATGGGGGCGGATGTTCTGCGCGGGCGCCGCGGTGAGGCGCGCGGAGCCGGAGCCGCCGGAGCGGCCGGGGCCCCGCACGGCGTCGTTCCGCAGAACGGGTGTGCGGGCCCCGGCTTCGGCGCCGTCCCGGCCCTCGCTGCGGATGGAGAAGTCGCGGGCGGCCTCGAAGGCGTACAGCTGCAGCCCGTCGCGGTCGACCACGGCGAGCAGGTCGCCCGCGTTGCCCTCGTCGAAGAAGCGCGCCGCGGCCAGTCCGGTGCCGAAGGCCTGGTCCTTGGTGGGGGAGGTGGACTCCAGCCAGACGGAGCCGGTGCCGGTGAGGCCCTGCGGGGAGCCCCAGAGGACGACGGCGCCGCCGGCCCGGGCCGTGGTGCCGATGGCCTCGTCCGGGATGCCGACGGCCGCGTCGTCGTAGCCGTCGCCGTCCAGGTCCCCGGTGGCCACGGCCTGGCCGAAGGCGTCGCCGGGCTCGGCCCCGCCGGGCACTCCGGCGCTGTCCTGGTGGAGGACCACGGCGTTGGAGGTCGTGAGACCGCCGGAGGTGCCGTACTGGACGGTGATGTACCCGGCGCCGGCGTCGCCGTTCACCGTGCCGCCGGGGGCGCCGATGAGGACGTCGTCGCGGCCGTCGCCGTTGAAGTCGCAGTTGCGGTCGGCGGCACGGATGCTGTCGTGGACGCCCGCGTGCGCCACGGGGGCCGCGGCGAGCCCCGCGGCGGCCAGCAGGAGTAACGAGGCCGCCGTGACGGCGGCCGGACGGTTCTTGTGCACTGAACGGCTCCTTGGTCGAGCGTCGAGCAGGGCCGGGCGGGCGCGGGGGGTGGGTGGCCGGGGAGGGCCCGGCGTCCCCCGGTGCCGGTTGGACGGTGGCGGGGGCGCGAGGGTTGTACGTCAGGTGTCGTACGGGACGGGCGGGGCGGGCCGCGCCCCGCCCCGCCCTCGCCGTGCAGGAGGCCGCCCTTGCCGCGCAGGGGGCCGCGCACGCCGGGCAGGAGACCCGCGCGCGGGAACGCCGACGGCCGGTGGCGCGGCACACGAGGTGCTGCGCCACCGGCCGTCCCGTGAACGCCCCGCGGGCCCTCCGCCGCGCGGGCCGCGCGGCGGGTGGTGGTCAGTCGACCGGCGCGGGCTCCGGCGCGTCCGTCGTCTCGGCGGCGCCGTCCGGCCCGGCGGGGGCCTTCACCGACTCCAGGAGCAGCTGGGCCACGTCCACGACCTTCAGCTCCTCCTTCGCCTTGACGCCCGCGGCGGAGCCGCTGTCTGCCGCAGCCTTCTTGCCGTTGACCGAGTCGGTCAGCATGACGAGGCAGAAGGGGCAGGCGGTGGAGACGATGTCCGGGTTGAGGGAGAGGGCCTCGTCGACGCGCTCGTTGTTGACGCGCTTGCCGATCCGCTCCTCCATCCACATCCGGGCACCGCCGGCGCCGCAGCAGAAGCCGCGCTCCTTGTGCCGGTGCATCTCCTCGTTCCGCAGGCCGGGCACGTTGGCGATGATCTCGCGCGGCGGTGTGTAGACCTTGTTGTGCCGGCCCAGGTAGCAGGGGTCGTGGTACGTGATCAGGCCCTCGACCGGGTGCACCGGCACGAGCTTGCCCTCGTCCACCAGGTGCTGCAGCAGCTGGGTGTGGTGGATGACCTCGTACTCGCCGCCGAGCTGCGGGTACTCGTTGGCGATGGTGTTGAAGCAGTGCGGGCAGGTGGCGACGATCTTCTTCTTGGACTTGTCGAGCTTGGTCGACTCGTCCTCGTCGTCTTCCCCGAAGGCCATGTTCAGCATGGCCACGTTCTCCTGGCCGAGCTGCTGGAACAGGAACTCGTTGCCGAGGCGGCGGGCCGAGTCACCGGTGCACTTCTCGTCGCCGCCCATGATCGCGAACGAGACGCCCGCCGTGTGCAGCAGCTCCGCGAAGGCCTTGGTGGTCTTCTTGGCCCGGTCCTCCAGGGCGCCGGCGCAGCCGACCCAGTAGAGGTACTCGACCTCGCTCAGGTCCTCGATGTCGCGGCCGACGACCGGGACGGCGAAGCCGGTCTCGGCCTCGACCTCCTTGGTCCACTCCAGCCGCTGCTTCTTGGCCAGGCCCCAGGGGTTGCCCTTCTTCTCCAGGTTCTTGAGCATCGTCCCGGCCTCGCTCGGGAAGGACGACTCGATCATGACCTGGTAGCGGCGCATGTCGACGATGTGGTCGATGTGCTCGATGTCCACCGGGCACTGCTCGACGCAGGCACCGCAGGTGGTGCAGGACCAGAGGACGTCCGGGTCGATGACGCCGTTCTCCTCCAGGGTGCCGATCAGCGGCCGCTCGGCCTCGGCGAGTGCGGCCGCCGGGACGTCCTTGAGCTGCTCCTCGGTGGCCTTCTCGTTGCCCTCCTCGTCCTTGCCGCCGCCCGCGAGCAGGTACGGGGCCTTGGCGTGGGCGTGGTCGCGGAGCGACATGACCAGCAGCTTCGGGGAGAGCGGCTTGCCGGTGTTCCAGGCGGGGCACTGCGACTGGCAGCGGCCGCACTCGGTGCAGGTGGCGAAGTCGAGGATGCCCTTCCAGGAGAAGTGCTCGACCTGGGAGACGCCGAACTGGTCGTCCTCGCCCGGGTCCTCGAAGTCGATCGGCTTGCCGCCGGACACCATCACGGGCAGGGCGCCGAGGGCCACGTCGCCGCTGGACTCCCGCTTGAACCAGATGTTGGGGAAGGCGAGGAAGCGGTGCCAGGCGACGCCCATGTTGGTGTTCAGCGCGACGGTGATCATCCAGATCATCGAGACGCTGATCTTGATCATCGCGAAGAGGTAGACCAGGGTCTGCAGCGAGGCCGCGGACAACCCGTCGAAGGCGAGCACCAGCGGGTACGAGGCGAAGTACGCGGCCTCGTAGCCGTCGACGTGGTGCAGGGCGCCCTCCAGGCCGCGCAGCACCAGGATCGCCAGGCCGATGGTGAGGATGACGTACTCGACGAAGTACGCCTGCCAGGCCTTGGAGCCGGTGAAGCGGGACTTGCGGCCGGCCCGGGTCGGCAGGTTCAGCAGCCGGATGACCATCAGCGTGGCGATGCCGAGGACGGTGGCGAGGCCGATGAACTCGACGTACATCTCGAACGGCAGCCAGCCGCCGATGACCGGCAGCACGGAGTCGGCGGCGAAGAGCTGGCCGTAGGCCTGCGCCAGGGTGGGGGGCAGCGTGAGGAAGCCGATGGCCACGAACCAGTGCGCCACGCCCACGATGCCCCAGCGGTTCATCCGGGTGTGGCCGAGGAACTCCTTGACCAGGGTGAGGGTGCGCTGCTTCGGCTGGTCGGTGCGGGAGCCCGCGGGAACCTGCTGGCCGATCTTGACGAAGCGGTAGAGCTGCACGACGGCACGGGCGATGAGCGCAACGCCGACCGCCGTGAGGACCAGCGACACGATGATCGCGGCGAGTTGCATAGGGGCTCCTCGGACCTGCGAGAGCGGTAATTACTAAGCGGTAACTTAATCAGTATTCCTGAGATTACCCAGGATCGAGGACCGCTTGAAGGCGGCTGGCCGGTGATCTGTGTCGCTCACCGGGCCTTCGGGCGCCCTCCGGCGCGCCCTCCCGCGCATCCCGGCGGGCTCCGGAGGTACGCGGAAGTATGGCCTCCGGTCGGCGCCGGTGTCATGGCGCGCGGCGTCGGAGGGGCTGGGAATGCCGGGGGCGGCCGGGGTGAGAGGGCCCCGGGGCAGGTCCGGCGGAGGTCGTGCGGAGGTCCGTACGGAGGTCCGTACGGAGGTCCGAACGGAGATCCGTACGGCGGCCGCGTGGCAGGCTCGTGCGGCGCGTGACAGACGGCCCCGCACAAGACTTGAGCCGGGGCGGCTCAGCTCCTTTGACAGAACCGCACGGGTCCGGCACCCTTGAGTCAGTTCCACTCAAGTCAGCTGGAGGAATCAACCATGGCACGTGCGGTCGGCATCGACCTGGGCACGACGAACTCCGTCGTCAGTGTTCTCGAAGGCGGTGAGCCCACCGTCATCACCAACGCCGAGGGCGCCAGGACCACGCCGTCCGTCGTGGCCTTCGCCAAGAACGGCGAGGTGCTGGTCGGCGAGGTCGCGAAGCGCCAGGCGGTCACCAACGTCGACAGGACCATCCGGTCGGTCAAGCGCCACATGGGCACCGACTGGAAGACCACCCTGGACGGCAAGGACTTCAACCCGCAGCAGATGAGCGCCTTCATCCTGCAGAAGCTGAAGCGGGACGCCGAGGCCTACCTGGGTGAGAAGGTCGCCGACGCGGTCATCACCGTCCCGGCGTACTTCAACGACTCCGAGCGCCAGGCCACCAAGGAGGCCGGCGAGATCGCGGGCCTCAACGTCCTGCGCATCGTCAACGAGCCGACGGCCGCCGCTCTCGCCTACGGGCTGGAGAAGGACGACCAGACGATCCTCGTCTTCGACCTCGGCGGCGGTACGTTCGACGTCTCGCTGCTGGAGATCGGCGATGGCGTGGTGGAGGTCAAGGCCACCAACGGCGACAACCACCTCGGTGGTGACGACTGGGACCAGCGCGTCGTCGAGTACCTGGTCAAGCAGTTCCAGAACGGCCACGGTGTCGACCTCTCCAAGGACAAGATGGCGCTCCAGCGCCTGCGCGAGGCCGCCGAGAAGGCGAAGATCGAGCTCTCCTCGTCCACCGAGACCACGATCAACCTCCCCTACATCACGGCCTCCGCCGAGGGCCCGCTGCACCTGGACGAGAAGCTCACCCGCGCCCAGTTCCAGCAGCTGACGGCCGACCTCCTGGAGCGCTGCAAGCACCCGTTCCACAACGTCATCAAGGACGCCGGCATCGCGCTGTCCGAGATCGACCACGTGGTCCTGGTCGGCGGTTCCACCCGTATGCCCGCCGTCGCCGAGCTCGTCAAGGAGCTGACCGGCGGCAAGGACGCCAACAAGACCGTCAACCCGGACGAGGTCGTCGCCATCGGCGCGTCCCTCCAGGCCGGTGTGCTCAAGGGCGAGGTCAAGGACGTCCTCCTGCTCGACGTCACCCCGCTGTCCCTCGGCATCGAGACCAAGGGCGGCATCATGACGAAGCTCATCGAGCGCAACACGACCATCCCGACCAAGCGCTCCGAGATCTTCACCACGGCCGAGGACAACCAGCCGTCCGTGCAGATCCAGGTCTACCAGGGCGAGCGCGAGATCGCCGCGTACAACAAGAAGCTGGGGATGTTCGAGCTGACCGGCCTGCCGCCGGCCCCGCGCGGCGTCCCGCAGGTCGAGGTCACGTTCGACATCGACGCCAACGGCATCATGCACGTGTCCGCGAAGGACCTGGGCACCGGCAAGGAACAGCGCATGACGGTCACCGGCGGCTCCGCGCTGCCGAAGGAAGACATCGACCGCATGATGCGCGAGGCCGAGCAGTACGCGGACGAGGACCACAAGCGCCGCGAGGCCGCCGAGACCCGCAACCAGGCCGAGCAGCTCTCGTACCAGACCGAGAAGTTCCTCAAGGACAACGAGGACAAGGTCCCGGGCGATGTGAAGACCGAGGTCGAGGCCGCCCTGGCGGACCTCAAGGAGAAGCTGAAGGGCGAGGACACCGCCGCCATCCGCGAGGCCACCGAGAAGGTCGCCGCGGTCAGCCAGAAGCTGGGCCAGGCCATGTACGCCAACGCCCAGGCCGAGGGCGGGGCGGCCGGTGCCGACGCCGGTGCCGCCGGCGGCGAGGCCAAGGACGACGACGTCGTCGACGCCGAGATCGTGGACGACGACAAGAACGACAAGCGACAGGACGGTGCCGCGTGACGGAGGAGACCCCGGGCTTCGACCAGGAGCCCGACGTCCCCGCCGACGCCGAAGCCGCACAGACCCCTGACGCGGCGCAGGCCGCCGGACCCGCCGACCAGGCGGGCCCGGCGGGCCAGGCCGGGGACGCCGGGACGGACGACCAGGCCAACCGCATCACGGCTCTGACGGCCCAGCTGGACCAGGTCCGCACCGCGCTCGGCGAGCGCACCGCAGACCTCCAGCGGCTCCAGGCGGAATACCAGAACTACCGCCGCCGGGTGGAGCGCGACCGGATCACGGTCAAGGAACTCGCCACGGCGAGCCTCCTCTCCGAGCTGCTCCCGGTGCTCGACGACATCGGCCGGGCGCGGGAGCACGGCGAACTCGTCGGCGGCTTCAAGGCCGTCGGTGAGTCCGTGGAGACGGTGGCGGCCAAGCTGGGACTGCAGCAGTTCGGCAAGGAGGGCGAGCCCTTCGACCCGACGATCCACGAAGCGCTGATGCACTCCTACGCCCCGGACGTCACCGAGACCACATGCGTGTCGATCCTCCAGCCTGGGTATCGGGTCGGCGAACGAACGATCCGCCCCGCGCGGGTCGCGGTCGCCGAACCCCAGCCGGGCGCCCAGCCCAACCAGGCCCAGGGCGAGGGCGGCCAGGAGGCGGCACCGGCGGCCGACGAGGAGAACGGTGGCCCGGACGAGGGCTGACGTCATGACGGACCGGAAGGAGGGACGCCGGGAATGAGCACGAAGGACTTCATCGAGAAGGACTACTACAAGGTTCTCGGCGTCCCGAAGGACGCGACCGAGGCGGAGATCAAGAAGGCGTACCGGAAGCTCGCCCGCGAGTACCACCCGGACGCCAACAAAGGGGACGTCAAGGCCGAGGAGCGCTTCAAGGAGATCTCCGAGGCCAACGACGTCCTGGCCGACCCCAAGCGCCGCAAGGAGTACGACGAGGCCCGCGCGCTCTTCGGCAACGGAGGCTTCCGCCCGGGGGCCGGGGGCCGCGGCGGCCCCGCCGGCTTCAACTTCGACCTGGGCGACCTCTTCGGGGGCGCCCAGGGCGGAGGCGCCGGCGCGCCGGGGGCCGGCGGCTTCGGCGGCGGGCTCGGGGACGTCTTCGGCGGGATCTTCAACCGGGGCGGCGCCGGCCCCGGCGCCCGCACCCAGCCGCGGCGCGGCCAGGACATCGAGTCCGAGGTGACGCTCAGCTTCACCGAGGCCGTCGACGGGGCCACCGTCCCGCTGCGGATGTCCAGTTCCGCCGCCTGCAAGGCGTGCTCCGGCACCGGCGACAAAAACGGTACGCCGCGGGTCTGCCCCACCTGCGTCGGCACCGGGCAGGTCACCCGCGGCGGCGGTGGCGGCTTCTCGCTCACCGACCCCTGCGCCGACTGCAAGGGCCGCGGCCTGATCGCCGAGACCCCCTGCGACGTGTGCAAGGGCAGCGGACGGGCGACCAGTTCGCGGACCATGCAGGTGCGCATCCCCGCGGGCGTCAGCGACGGCCAGCGGATCCGGCTGCGCGGCAAGGGCGCGCCGGGCGAGCGCGGCGGACCCAACGGCGATCTGTACGTGGTGGTGAACGTCGACAAGCACCCCGTCTTCGGACGCAAGGGCGACAACCTCACGGTGACCGTGCCCGTGTCCTTCACGGAGGCGGCGCTCGGCGGCGAGATCAAGGTTCCCACCCTCGGCGGGCCGCCGGTCACGCTCAAGCTGCCGGCCGGCACACCCAACGGGCGGACCATGCGCGCCCGGGGCAGGGGCGCCACGCGCAAGGACGGCACCCGCGGCGACCTGCTGGTCACCATCGAGGTGTCCGTTCCCCGGGATCTGAGCGACAAGGCGCGGGACGCGCTGGAGGCGTATCGCGAGGCCACCGCGGGTGAGGACCCGCGGGCGGAGCTGTTCCAGGCCGCGAAGGGAGCATGAGATGGACATCCGAGGAGGCGGGCGCGGAGCCGGGAACGCGGGCGGAGGCGGCACCGGAGGCTCCGGTGGCGTCGCCGGCGAGGGCACCGGCCGCGGCAGCCGGAACCCGTACCAGCTGACGGACGAGTCACCGGTGTACGTCATCTCGGTCGCCGCCCAGCTCTCCGGTCTGCACCCGCAGACCCTCCGGCAGTACGACCGGCTGGGCCTGGTGTCCCCGGACCGCACGGCGGGCCGCGGGCGGCGCTACTCCGCCCGGGACATCGAACTGCTGCGCCAGGTGCAGCAGTTGAGCCAGGACGAGGGCATCAACCTCGCCGGGATCAAGCGCATTATCGAACTGGAGAACCAGGTCGCGGCGCTCCAGTCGCGGGTGGCCGAGCTCCAGCAGGCGGTCGAGGGCGCGGCGATGGCCATGCGTCAGCGCGAGGCCGCGGTGCATGCCTCGTACCGCCGGGACCTGGTGCCGTACTCGGACGTCCAGCAGAGCAGCGCACTGGTCGTCTGGCGCCCGAAGCGGCGGGGCGAGTAGGGCCCCGGCGGGGTGACGACATGAACCGTTCCGCCCACCGGCTGACCGGGTTATTACCCTGCGACAGGTCCCGCCGCGCCCGGCCCCGCCCGCGCCGCCGACCCTGTCCTTCCCGCGTGCCCGTGCCTTCACGCGCACCGTCCCGGACCCGGAGAGCATCCCGCTCCCGGGCCCGAGGCGTTCGCGGGCCCCAGGCGTACCGTGCCGCATCCGCCGGACGGCGTAGGCGCGTGGTGGCCACCGGCCCGGGAAGAAGTAGCACAACCACCGCCACGACCGGACTCCCCGGTTAGGATCCGGACAAGACGGTACGAGTCCCAACCCCGGTGCATGCTCCGGGCCGTTACGAGGGTGGAAGCCTGTGATCGACCAACTCGGCGGACCGGTGTTCTGGGTGCTGGTGGTGCTTGCCGTGGCGATGCTGGCCGTCGCCGTCGTCCTCGCGGTGAAGCTGGTGCGCACATACCGGATGCTGCGCAGCGAGGACACCCCGGCCGGCGACAAGCTCCTGTTCTGGGGCGCCATCGTCTACACCGTCTTTCCCGTGGACCTGCTGCCCGACCCCATCTACCTGGATGACATCGGCCTGCTGCTGGGGGCCCTCCACCATCTGGGCAAGGCCGCCGCGAAGCGCGGCACGGACGCCCGGACCCCGGCACCGCGGGACGGCGACCACACCCCGCCGGCCCGCCCCGCGAAACGGCTCTGATCCGATCCGGACTCGCCGCTGCCGGTCCGGCCCCGCCCGCCCCGGCCCGGTTCTCAGCGGCCGAGGGCGCTCCGCAGCCGCGTGAACAGCTCGGGCACGGTGTGCCGCTGATGCCAGGCGATGACGGCGATCGGTATGGCGAAGAGCAGCGGCGAGGCGGCGTTCTCCCCGTCGAAGACGGTCACGGTGATACCGAATGCGCAGATCAGCAGCGCGACCAGCGAGAACGCGGCCAGTCCGGAGAGCAGCGGGATCAACAGGGCGATCCCGCCGGCCAGTTCGAGGATCCCGGTCAGGTACATGAACCAGTCGCCGAGGCCGATCTTGTCGAAGCCCTCGGTGGCCGAGGGGTGCGCGATGAGCTTCGGCAGCGCGCTGGCGAAGACGAAGAACAGGCCGAAGACGATCCGGAGCACCAGCACCGTGATCGCCATGGCGCGCCCCTTCCGCGCCCCGCCCGCCGTGCTCCCCCGAACCGTGCCGTCCTGCTGTGCCTGCGTGTCACTCATGACGTTCTCCCGTTCCGCTCTCTCCGTGGTCTGTGCAGGGGTTGACCGGCGGGCGGCCGAAAACTCATCGGTGCGCGCGGAACCCCTGCCGGGGAGGGGAGTTGGCAGACCCCCGTGTCTCCTGCGGACAGGCCGGTACGGGGGACTGACACCGGTCGCGAGCCGCGGTTCAACCGGGCGCGGACCGGCTGATCCTGCACCAGACGACCTTGGACTCGGGGCCCCCGCAGACGTCCGGCCGCACCGGATAGTGGGACCAGCGGTCGGCCAGTGTCCGCAGCAGATGGAGCCCCCGGCCGCCCTCGCTGTCGTCGTCCGAGACGCGCAGCTCCGGCGGCTTGGGGTTGGTGTCCCAGACGGACAGCCAGAGGGATTCCCGCGCCCAGCGCAGCCGGAGCTGTGCCTCGCCGTCGGAGTGCACGATGGCGTTGGTCAGCAGCTCGCTCGCCAGGAGTTCGGCCCGTTCGGTCAGCTCGGGCACCTCGTGCGCGGTGAGGGCGGCGCGGAGGGAGCGTCTGGCGACGCCCACGGCGCGCGGGTCGTGCGGGAGTTGCATCCGGTACTCGAAAGGGGCGGGTGTGGGCATGGTGGCCTCCGGGCGTGGGTGCATGCGGTTGAGTGGTGAGCCGTGTCGACCGCGAACGCTGCGCGGCGTGCGTACTGACGTGGGGCCTCCGCGGTGGCCTGCCACCGCCCGCCGCCCTCGGCCAGCCCGGGGCAGGGCACGGTGGTGCGCTTCCGGCTGGCCGGAGTCCCGCTGCGTGAGCGGCGCAGTACTGAAAGTAAGTATCAGCCTTGATACGTTGCAAGCCTTATCCGGATTTTCCCCCGAACGGGGTGGAACGGGTACGGCGCGCCCTCAAGGCCCCGTACGTACCGAGGAAGGACCCATGCCGCCGAGGAGCCATCCCACTGCCCGGCAAGAGCGTTTGGGCGCGGAGCTGCGCAAGATGCGCGAGCGCGCCGGGATGACCGCACGAGAGGCCGGTGAGCTGCTGGGGACCGGTCCCATCCAGATCAGTCACATCGAGGCAGGCCGCATCGGTGTCAGTGAGGAGCGGCTGAGGCGGCTCGCCTCGCACTACCGCTGCGCAGACGCCGAGTTGGTCGACGCTTTGGTCTCGATGGCCACGGAACGAGGGCGTGGATGGTGGGAGGCGTACCGGGGTGTCCTGTCGAGCAGGTCCCTGGATCTCGCGGAGCTGGAGCACCGGGCCAGGCGCCTGTGCAGCCTTGAGATCGTCCATGTGCCCGGGATCCTGCAGACGGAGGACTACATCAGGGCGATCCACACCTACGCCAGCCCTCAGCCGACGGCCGACTACCTGGAAGCCGTCGTCGGCTTCCGCCTGCAGCGCGGACAGGCTCTTGTCGGTAAGCCGGCGAATCACTTCTCGGCTGTCATCCACGAGGCCGCACTGCGCATCAGGGTCGGCGATCGCAAGGTGGCTCGTGAACAGCTCGCGTTCCTCCTGGACGTCGCCGAAGGTCCGACTGCGATGGTGCGCGTAATCCCCTTCGACGTTGATGGTTTCGCCGGCTCGGGCTACTCCATGCTCTACGCCGAGGGCCCGGTGGCAGACCTCGACACGGTGCATCTCGACGCCGCTCATGGCAGCGTGTTCCTGCACGCGGAGGCCCAACTCGACGCTTACCGCGGGTTGTTCGAGAAGGCGGCCGACCTTGCGCTCAGCCCTGCCGACTCCCGGAAAATGATCAGCCGAATCGCCCGAGACTTGTGAGGTGCCCATGACCGAATGGCAGAAAAGCTCCTTCTCCGGCAACGGACCGGACAACAACTGTGTTGAGGTCGCTTCTGATTCCCCGGAGGTCAAACTGCGAGAGGGCGATGCGCCGGGTGTGGTCGTCACGACGACGCCTCGTGCTTTTGGAGCGCTGATACGCGGGATCAAGGAGGCTGAGTTCGGTCGCCTGGGTTGAGAAGCCGGTCCGGCGGTCGATGTATCGGGGGTCGCATCCCGCCGGTCATGCGGGGCGGCATCTCCCGGGCCCGGCTGCCTTGCGCTTGCCGGGGAGCGCGATCAGTCGAACCGTCCGAGATCTGAGTGAGGTGTGGGCATGACCGGGTGGCAGAAGAGTTCCTTCTCCGGCGGCACTACGGGTAATGAGTGTCTGGAGACGGTCATCGGTGCCGGCCGCATACGGATCCGGGAGAGCAGTGATCCCGGTGTGGTGGTGACGACCACACCGGGATCGCTTCGGGCGCTGATACGCGGGATCAAGGAGGGTGAGTTCGAGCGCCTCGGCTGAGGGTTCACCCGGACGAGTGGCGATGACCCGTTCGGGAGCCGTGCGTCGGATCGTCTACGTAGCGTGACGGTGTTGCTTGTGCCGCAAGGCCGCTCAGCCCACACTTGAGGAGGAGGCGCTGCGCCATGACCACTCTGCTGTGCGAGAGGACCGAGGCTCCCATGACGACGAGTGAGGCCGAAGTCGATCTCGACGGGGCTCTGTGGCAGGCGTGGAAGACCCTGGAACTCCCCGAGGGCTTCCACGCCGAGATCGTCGAGGGGTTCATCGAGGTGTCTCCCACTGGCCGCAGCCGTCATGGCATCGTCTCCAACCGGCTCCGGCGCCGTGTGGAGAAGTTCCTCGAAGGCGGTGACTGTGCCGCTTACCAGGACATGAACATTCTCCATGGCCGAAAAGTGCTGATCCCGGATGTATTTGTCGCGCCCGAGGATCTTGAGGAGGCGCTGGACGAGGACGGGCTGGGCGTCTCGGCCGAGTCTGTCGCCCTCGTCGCCGAGGTCGTCTCGCCCGGGCGGGACGCCACCGAGCGGGACCGGGTGCGGAGGCGGAGGGCGTATGCCCGGGCCGGGATTCCGGTGTATGTGCTGATCGATGACTTCGACGGACACGGCACGGTGACGGTGCTGACGTCTCCCTCCCCGAAAGAGGCCGTCTACGCGGCCGAGATCCGCGTGCCGTACGGCACGGCGGTGGAGATCCCCGACGGGCCGGCCAAGGGGTTCGCGATCACCGAGGAGATCACAGGGGAGCCGCTGGACTGACCGCCGGGTCGGCCCGGCTCCGGAAACTCCGAGGTGCGGGATGTGAGCGACATGGCTGTGCACGTGCCGACCAGATGGCAGAAGTCCACCTACTCCGGAGGCGGAGACGGTAATCACTGTCTCGAACTGGCCGAGGGTAGAGAGGCGATAAAGGTGCGCGAGAGCGATGACCCGGGTGTGGTCGTTATGACCACACCCGGATCGCTCCGGTCTCTGATGCGTGGAATCAAGGAAGGCGAGTTCGATCGCTTCGGCTGAGGTGACCAGCCCGGCATGAACCGGACATCCCCTTGTCGCGGAGACGCGTACGCGCGTGACCGGGGTCCGTCGCTCGATCGGAGCGGCGGGCCCCGGTCGTTTGGTCACGTCCAGGCCCAAGTCGCGTAATAGGCCAAATGGGTCGATACTGGATGTGTATGGGGCTCAGTCGGCGTGCCGCGGCAGCGGAGCCGATGCCCCGGTGGCGGCGGCAACCGACCGGGTCCGTGCACGGATCGACCCAACCCGGATGGAGATGACCGCCGTGCAACTGGAGATCAAGACCGTCGACAAGCCCGACGAACGCCGGGACTTCCCCCGCGGCCACATCGAAGCCCTGCATCTGACCGGGCTCGACTTCGCCGTGGCGACCTTCGAACCCGGCTGGCGCTGGTCGGAGTCGGTCGGCCCGGTGGTGGGCACCGAGAGCTGCCAGGTGCACCACAACGCCTACATGGTGCAGGGGCGCCTGCGGATGCGGATGGACGACGGCGCCGAGGGCGAGGCAGGCCCCGGGGATGTCGTGGTCTGCCCGCCCGGCCACGACGCCTGGGTCGTCGGGGACGAGCCCGTGGTCCTGTACGACTTCGCCGGCGGAATGGCCGCGGAGTACGCCAAGTCCGGCTGAGGGCAGGTCCGGTTGAGGCTGAGCCTGCCGGAGAACCGTTCGCACGAAATCCAAGGAGCTGAGAACTCATGGCCTTTATGCAGATCATCGAGTACGAGACGACCCGCGAGCAGGAGCTGGAGCCGCTGTTCGACGAGTGGGAGCAGGCGACCCAGGGGAAGCGCACCCTGTCGCGCGAGTTCCACGCCCACGACCGGGACAACCCGAACCACTACGTGGACGTTGTCGAGTTCCCGTCCTACGAGGCGGCGATGAAGAACAATTCACTGCCCGAGACACAGACCTTCGCGGACCGGCTGCGCGAACTGTGCACCACCGAGCCGAGGTTCATCAATCTCGACGTGGTGAGCCAGCACTGAGCACAGCACACATTCGCTGAGCCCTCCTCGGGCGCACGGCCATGCCGCCACGCACAACGCATCCGCAGTTGGCGTGAGCGGCATCTGCCGTGTTCGGTCGAGACGCGCTCACGTCCGCGGGCGGCCCGGCGCGCCGGAAGCTGCCCGCAGGAAGGCGGTGATGCGCTCCCGCAGGGAGTTCGGGTCGAGGCCGTGGGCGGCCAGGTGTTCGGGGACGGTGCCGTAGCGGCGCAGTTCGCGGCGGGCCACGCCGAGGCCGAGTACGCGGTGCGGGGCGTCGGCGAGGGCTTCACTCGCGGCGGCTGTGGAGGTCCCGGCGAGGTACGGCTCGACGAGGACGACATCGGAGCCGGCCGCCCCGGTCGCCCGGCGCAGGGCGGGTCCGTCGAAGGGGCGCACGGTGGTGGCGTACAGGACGGTGAGGTCCAGCCCTTCGGTGGCGGTGAGTACGGCGTCGAGCATCGGTCCGACGGCGACCACGACGCCGGAGCGGCCCTCGCGGACGGTGCGGAAGCGTGCCCCGTCGACGGGCAGGGCGTCGGCGTTGGACTGGACGGACAGCCGGACGTAGACCTTGTCGTCACCGGCCGCGACGGCGTGCCGCAGCAGGGTCTCGGCCTCGTCGGGGTGGCCGGGCACGTGGACGGTCCAGCCGTCGAGGGTGTCGAGCAGGGAGATGTCGCCCGGCGCCATGTGGGTGTAGCCGCCGGCGGGCCAGTCGAAGGAGGCGGCGGCGCTGACCAGGACCGCGCCGAGGCCCTGGTGGCCGAGATCGAGCTTCACCTGCTCGAAGGGCCTTTCGACGAGGAAGCTGGCGAAGGTGTGCAGGACCGGCCGCATGCCCGTCAGGGCCAGACCGGCGCCTGTCCCGATGAGCAGTTGCTCGCGGATGCCGACGTTGATCACGCGGTCGGGGTGCCGCCGCCGGGCTGCTGTGAAGCCGTCGGCGCCGATCTCGGCGAGGACGACCGCGACGCGCGGGTCCTCGTCGAGCAGGTGGGAGACGACCGGGGCGAAGCGGTCGCGCATGGTGTCCATCGAAGAGGTCCTTCCGGGAATACGGGGCTGCGGGGAGGGTTTTCAGGCCTGCTTCGGCTGGACGCGCGCCACGACGACGTGCGGGCGCCCCGGGTGCGGGGCCGTGAACGCCGCGTACAGGGCTTCGTGGTCGCGGCCGTCGACGGTGACGGCGGACCAGCCCGCCGCCTCGAAGCGGGCGACGATGCCGCCCGGACGGGCATGCGAGGCGGAGGAGTTGTCGACGACGACGGTGTGCAGCCGCTCCAGCCCGGCGGGGCCGGCGAAGGCGATGGCCTCGTGGTTGCTGCCCTCGTCCAGTTCGGCGTCGCCGGTCAGCACCCAGACGGCCGGATCGTCCAGCCCCTGGGCCCGCAGGCCGAGGGCGGTGCCGACGGCGATCGGCAGCCCGTGCCCGAGGGATCCGCTGCCGATCTCGGCGCCGGGGACCAGGGTGCGGTCGGGGTGGTGGCCGAGTGGGGAGTCGTAGGAGCCGAAGCCGGGGAGCCAGTCGGCCGGCAGGAAGCCCTTGGCGGCCAGCACCGCGTAGTAGGCCATGGGGCCATGTCCCTTGGACAGCAGGAACCGGTCCCGTCCGGGGTCGTCCATGCGGTCCGGAGTGACTCTCAGGACCCGGTCGTAGAGCACCCACAGCACGTCGAGGGTGGAGGTCGCGGCGGGCCCGTGCTTCTCGTCACCGGTCATCAGGCCCATCAGACCGTGCAGATGGTGCAGCGGGGGGTGGCCGAGGGCGTCGGGCGCCGGGTGCGGAAGAGAGGCGGTGGTCTTCATACCGCAGATCCTGATACCTCAACTTTGGTTGAGGTCAAGTCGGTCAAGCCCCGGATTCAGGCATCGGACGACCGGCGCCCCGCGGAGCGGCCCGGGCTCAGCAGTGGCCCATCGCCCGGTCCACCGTGATCTCCACCAGCACCCGCTCGGGGTTCGGGGTGGGCGTGCGCTCGTACCGCACGGCGTAACGGTTCACCGCGTCGGCCACCGCCTCCGGCTCCGTACGGACCACCGCGCGGCCCTCCAGCGTCGCCCACCGGCCGCGCGAGACCTGGCAGACCGCGACCCGCGCGCCGTCCGGTCCGGCGGCCAGGATGTTGCGGACCTTGCGGCTGGTCTTGCGGGTGATCACCCGGGCGATCCCCTGCTCCGCGTCGAACGTGACGCCGACCGGTACGACGTGGGGGGTGCCGTCGGGCCGGAGCGTGGTGATGGTGCAGAGGTGGCGCTCGCCCCAGAAGGCGAGGTACTCGGGGGTCAGCGCGCTGAGGTCGGTGGCCATGCCGGAGAGCGTATCCGGGGCGCGGAGGGCGGTTGGCCGGGGTTGCGCCCATCGGGCCGGGAACGGCCGGTTCCCTACGGTTCCCGGGATATCTCCCGCGCGTCCGAGGGCGGACGGGAGCGCAGGGCGTGGGGCGGAAGGTGCCGTTCGAGGAGCAGGACGGCGCCCGCGGCCAGGCAGTTGACCGCGCCGAGGGCCGCCCACGGCAGGGAGCGGTGCAGCTCGAACAGGGTGGTGAAGAAGGCGGGCGCGATGATCCCGGCGAACGTGAAGCTGTACTGGTACGCGGCCAGATAGCGGCCCCGGGCGGCGAGCGGGGAGACCGCCGTCGCCAGACCTATCGAGATCGGGGCGTGCATCAGTTCGGCCAGGGTGAAGAGCAGCGTGGCGGCGGCCAGCAGCGGGAACACCCACGACGGCCGGTCCGGGACGAGCCCGGAGTACGCGAAGGACCAGACCGCCCACAGCACGGCCGCGGCCGCCAGCACCCGGGTCCGCCGGTACGGGGCGAGCCGCCGCGCCACGGAGGCGGCGAGCAGCGCCACCAGCACCGTATTGCCGACCAGGACCGCCGAGGTGAGCCCGGCGGGGCCGCGCAGCCCGGTCTCCACGAAGGTCGGGAGGGCGAGGGCGAGCATCATGGTGGTCATGGCGAAGATCGTGTTGACGCCGGTCAGGGCGAGGAAGGGGCCGTCCCGGAGCATGGTGCGGTAGCCGGCGCGCGGGGCTCCCGTACCGTCCTCGCGTCCACCGGCGCGCACCTCCGCCTCTCCCGTTCCGCCCTCTCCGCCGCCGTCCCCCCGGCCGCGGTGCCGGGGCCGGGGCGCGCGGACGAAGACGGCGATCACCAGGGCGGCCACGGCGAAGCACCCCGCGGCCCCGTACGCGACGGCGCGGTAGGCGTCCGCCCTGCCGTCGGCGATGACGAGCCCGGTGAGGAGCCCGCCCGCACCGAACCCCGCCGTGCGGGCCATGGTCGCCCAGCCGAACCAGGTCTCCTTCGTCAGCGCGGACCGGCTGCCGTCCGCGTAGTCGGCGATCGCGGTGAAGACGGCCGACCAGAAGAAGCGGACACCGCTCGCGACCAGCGTGACCGCGAGGAAGACGCTCACCGGCCCGTCGGCCCGGCCGTACGCGAGATAGCCGAGGCCGTGCAGCACCTGCGAGGCGACGACGACGGGGAGCGCGCCGAACCGGTCGGCGAGCAGCCCCGTCCACACGGGGATCGGCAGGGTGAGGATGTTGGCCGCGCTGATCAGCATCCCCAGCGGGCCGACCGGGATGTCGGTGAGCCGGAGGAAGTAGACCAGGGAGAGCGGCAGGAACAGCCCGTTGCCGACCGCGTCGAGGACGAGCGCCCCGATCAGCACGGGCCCGCCACGGCTCGCCCCGCCGCCGCGCCCCGGACTCCCGTCGGCGGATGCTGCCTTGGCCATGGGACGTGGGTCTCCGGGTGCTCGTCGAGGGGTGAGCGGTCGTGGTGGGGCGGGAGTGGTGCGGAAACTGGGGCGGGGCGGGCGCGACGAGCGACGGTAGTGCCCCGGACCTCTGGGCGCACCTCAATTCGATTGCGGCGAAGGTGGGTTGGGCGCCGCCACATCGGCGGACCGGCAGGAGCCCGGGCGACGCGCCTTGCGGAGCGGGGTGTCCGGCGGGCGCTTCGGCCCCGGAAGACGAGAGCTCGCCTCAGGCGAACTCGGAGGTGTCCAGGGTGAAGCCGAACGGCTCGGGCAGTGGCATGGGCTTGCCGAACGACGCGGAGTGCGACTCGGCGTAGTCGGTTTCCTCCGGTTCCTCGAAGAGCGTGACCGTGCCCTTCTCCCGGTCGATCAGGAGGTAGAGGGGGATGCCGGCGCGGGCGTAGCAGTGCCGCTTGGCGAAACGGTCGCCGTCCGGCTTGGCGGAGGTCGCCTCGGCGACCATGGCGACGCCGTCGGCGGGCATCCAGGGTTCGGCGCCGCGGAAGATCCGGAGGTCTCGCGGGGCGAAGGTCGCGTCGGGGATCGCGTAATTCTTGGGGCACAGTCCGCCGCGCGGCAGAACCAGGCCCTTGTTGCCCGACACGTCCATGTCCTTCGCCGCATGCCTCATCACCTGCCTGGTGATGGTGCTGATGTAGTCCTCGTGTTCGCCGTCCGGCGGTGGTGTCACAACAACCTCCCCGTCGATGAGCTCGGCCCGGACCCCCTCGGGGGTCTCCAGGGCCAGAAAGCTCTCCAGGAGGAGTTCTTCCTGCGTGGGCGTCGGCTCGTATGCCATGACCGTCA
Source organism: Streptomyces xinghaiensis S187 (assembly GCF_000220705.2). Taxonomy (GTDB): domain Bacteria; phylum Actinomycetota; class Actinomycetes; order Streptomycetales; family Streptomycetaceae; genus Streptomyces; species Streptomyces xinghaiensis. The sequence continues at coordinate 3,745,218 of NZ_CP023202.1, forward strand.
TGCTGCCCCTCCCTTTCCTCGATGACCAGCGCCACGGCTCGCGGCACCGGTCTTGTTGCGACGACCGTAGGAGGCAGTGGCGGTCCGTTGTTCGGAAGAGCGGATGAGTTCGCCCGATCGTGGGGTGGAGCGGGTAGCCGCTGACGAGGGCCGAGGTGCTCCGCCGCCCCGCCAATCCGGGCCGGAAGCCGCACCCGCACCACCCTTGAGTGGGGTAGACTCAACTTAATTCAGGTGAACCAGAGCAGGACCCGCAGGAGAGGAGCAGAGGTCACGTGGATGCCGAGCTGACCAACAGGAGCCAGGAAGCGATCAGCGCGGCCGGCCGGCGTGCCGTGTCCGCGGGCAACCCGGACATCACCCCCGTCCATCTGCTGCTCGCGCTGCTCGAAGGCCAGGAGAACGAGAACATCCAGGACCTCCTGGCCGCCGTCGAGGCCGACCAGGCCGCCCTGCGCTCCGGGGCCGAGCGGCTGCTCGGCGCGCTGCCCGCCGTGCAGGGCTCCACCGTCGCCCCACCGCAGCCGGACCGCGAACTGCTCGCGGTCGCCGCCGACGCCTCGCAGCGCGCGAAGGAGCTCGGCGACGCCTATATCTCCACCGAGCATCTGCTGATCGGCCTCGCCGCCCAGGGCGGCCGCACCGGTGAGCTGCTCCACCAGCAGGGCGCGAGCGCCGAGAAGCTGCTCGACGCCTTCCAGAACAACCGCGGAGGACGACGCGTGACCACGCCCGACCCGGAGGGCACCTACAAGGCCCTGGAGAAGTTCGGTACCGACTTCACCGCCATCGCCCGCGAGGGCAAGCTCGACCCGGTCATCGGCCGTGACGCCGAGATCCGCCGGGTCGTGCAGGTGCTCTCCCGCCGTACCAAGAACAACCCGGTCCTGATCGGTGAGCCCGGCGTCGGCAAGACGGCCGTCGTCGAAGGGCTCGCCCAGCGCATCGTCAAGGGCGACGTCCCCGAGTCGCTCAAGGACAAGCGCCTGGTCGCGCTCGACATCGGCGCGATGCTCGCCGGCGCCAAGTACCGCGGCGAGTTCGAGGAGCGGCTGAAGACCGTGCTCTCCGAGATCAAGGAGAGCGAGGGCCGGATCATCACCTTCATCGACGAGCTGCACACCGTCGTCGGCGCGGGCGCCGGCGGCGACTCGGCGATGGACGCGGGCAACATGCTCAAGCCCATGCTGGCCCGCGGCGAGCTGCGCATGGTCGGCGCCACCACCCTCGACGAGTACCGCGAGCGGATCGAGAAGGACCCGGCCCTGGAGCGCCGCTTCCAGCAGGTGCTGGTCGCCGAGCCCAGCGTGCAGGACTCCATCGCGATCCTCCGCGGCCTCAAGGGCCGCTACGAGGCGCACCACGGCGTGCAGATCGCGGACTCCGCGCTGGTCGCCGCCGCCACCCTCTCCGACCGCTACATCACCTCCCGCTTCCTCCCCGACAAGGCCATCGACCTCGTCGACGAGGCCGCGTCCCGTCTCCAGATGGAGATCGACTCCTCGCCCGTCGAGATCGACGAGCTCCAGCGCGCCGTCGACCGGCAGATGATGGAGGAGGAGTCGCTGCTCGCCATCGAAGTGGGCGACGAGAAGCGGAAGTTCCTCAAGAAGCAGGACCGCGAGAAGGACCTCTCCCCCGACGCCCGCGAGCGGCTGGAGAAGCTGCGCAGGGAGCGCGCCGAGAAGGAGGAGAAGCTGCGCGCCCTGCGGGCCCGCTGGGACAACGAGAAGGCCATCCACACCCGGGTCGGCGAGCTGAAGAAGCGCCTCGACGAGCTGGAGACGGAGCTGGAGCTGGCCGAGCGCAAGGCGCCCGAGACCGGTGACTGGGTCACCCCCGGGCGGCTGCGCTCCGAGGTCATCCCGCAGACCCGCAAGGAGCTGGAGGAGGCAGCCGCCGCGCAGAAGAACCTCCAGGGCGGCGGCATGGTGGGCGAGGAGGTCGGCCCGGACGACATCGCCGGCGTCGTCGCCGCCTGGACCGGCATCCCCGCCGGCCGGCTGCTGGAGGGTGAGACGCAGAAGCTGCTGCGGATGGAGGACGAGCTCGGCAAGCGCCTCATCGGGCAGCGGGAGGCGGTCCGCGCGGTCTCGGACGCCGTGCGCCGCACGCGGGCCGGGATCTCCGACCCGGACCGGCCCACCGGCTCGTTCCTCTTCCTCGGCCCGACCGGTGTCGGCAAGACCGAACTGGCCAAGACGCTCGCGGACTTTCTCTTCGACGACGAGCGCGCCATGGTCCGCATCGACATGAGCGAGTACAGCGAGAAGCACTCGGTGGCCCGGCTCGTCGGGGCGCCCCCCGGCTACGTCGGCTACGAGGAGGGCGGCCAGCTCACGGAGGCGGTGCGCCGCCGTCCGTACAGCGTGATCCTGCTGGACGAGGTGGAGAAGGCCCACCACGAGGTCTTCGACATCCTGCTCCAGGTGCTGGACGACGGGCGGCTCACCGACGGCCAGGGGCGGACGGTGGACTTCCGCAACACCATCCTCGTCCTCACCTCCAACCTCGGCTCGCACTATCTGGTCGACCCGGCGATCAGCGAGGAGGACAAGAAGGCGCGGGTGCTGGAGACCGTACGGTCCTCCTTCCGGCCCGAGTTCCTCAACCGCCTGGACGACCTGGTGGTCTTCCACGCCCTGGGCACCGGACAGCTCAAGCGGATCGCCCAGCTCCAGATCGAACACCTCCAGCAGCGGCTGACCGACCGCCGGCTCACCCTGGACGTCAGCGAGGACGCCCTGGAGTGGCTGTCCCGGCTGGGACACGAGCCGAAGGCTGAGACCGCCGGTGCGGAGGGGGCCGGGGCCGCGGAGGCCGGGCCGGATCTGTCGTACGGCGCGCGGCCGCTGCGCCGGCTGGTCCAGACGGCGATCGGCGACCAGCTCGCCCGGGAGATCCTGTCCGGCGCCGTCCGGGACGGCGACACCGTACGGGTCGACGTGTCGGAGGACGGCCGCGGCCTGACCGTCGGCGCGGCAGCCCGGACCGGAACGGACGGCTGAGGCGGGGCCCCGGCCTGCCCGGGCGGTCCTGCCCCGCCGTCCTCCGTGCCCACCTCAGCCTGCCTCCGCCCGCCTCAGCCGGTCCTCCCGGGCCCTGCTGGAGGCGGGCTGAGGCGGGCGCGGGCGCCGGAGCGACGAGCCCGCGCACGCGCCGGAGCGGGCTCGGGGGCAAGGCGGGCCGTGCGGCCTGACACGCCGGGTGCCGGATCGGCGGCCCGGGCTTGCCAGCCCCCGCCCGCAGTGGGGGAGGATGGCAGGAATCGTCTGAAGGGAAATCCACGGTGAGCATCGACCCGTCCTCGATTCCGAATTTCGGGGGCCAGCAGCCCGAACAGCAGCCGTCGGGGCCGCCGCCCGGTCCCGTCGTCCCCGATCAGGACCTGGTCAAGCAGCTTCTGGAACAGATGGAGCTGAAGTACGTCGTCGACGACGAGGGTGACCTCGCCGCGCCGTGGGAGCAGTTCCGCACGTACTTCATGTTCCGCGGCGAGGAGGAGCAGCAGGTCTTCTCGGTGCGGACGTTCTACGACCGGGCGCACGCGATCGACACCAAGCCCCAGCTGCTGGAGGCGGTCGACGACTGGAACCGCCGCACCCTGTGGCCGAAGGTCTACACCCACACCAATGACGACGGCACCGTCCGTCTGATCGGTGAGGCGCAGATGCTGATCGGCGTCGGCGTCAGCCTGGAGCACTTCGTCTCCAGCACGGTCAGCTGGGTGCGCGCCTCGATCGAGTTCGACAAGTGGCTCGTCGAACAGCTCGGCCTGGAGGCCGAGGTCGAGTCCGCCGAACCGGAGGACAAGAAGGACGACGGCGAGGCCTGACCACGCCCCGCCGTTCCACGGCACCGCAGCACCGCGCGAGCCCGGCCCTCCCGGCCGGGCTCGCGTGCGTTCCCCGCCGTCTCCGTGAGGCCGGCATCGTCCGGGGCCTCGGAGCTGCGCCGGTCCCGGAAACGGCCGGGACCGGCCTCACAACCCACCGCTGGGCTCGGTCACACGGTGCTGTCCGCCGTATCCTGAGGTCATACGGGAAGGAGCCGTCCATGAGCGTCGACGCGATCGTGCACACCGAGTTCCCCAAGGGGTACACGGTCCTGTTCGGGGCCGACGGAAAGGTGATCATGACTCCGCAGAGCGAAGAGCACTCCAGCACCATCAGATCGATGCAGATCGACTCCGCTCTCGCTCTCGGCCGTCACGCGAAGGTCACCTCCGACGTCTACATCGACTTCCCCGCGGACGAGAACTCCGCCCCCGATCTGGCGATCCTTCGCGAGGACGCCCGCCGGGACGGCAAGCGCTACAGCTTCGAAGACGTCCTGCTGATCTCCGAGGTCGTCTCGACCTCTTCCGCACGCAAGGACTACGACGACTGCACCGGGAAGTACGGCCGCTACGGTATTCCGATCTACCTGGTCGTGGACCCCTACGCCCAGGAAGTCGTTCTCCACACCCAGCCGACCGCTGAGGGGTACATCGCGGCACACACCCACAAGTACGGCACGGGCAAGCTTCCCATCCCCCTGGCCGATGGCCGCACCTTCACCCTCGACCTCGACGAGCTCCCGCGCCCGGAGTGAGGCAGCTGGACATCCGCTGACGAAGGACTTCCGGGTGCGGCGGCACCGCGGTGCGGGTGCGTGGCGGCTCGGGGGAGCCGTGTGACCGTTCCGTCCGCCGGCCGGCTGTCAGCCGGTTGGCGTCTTGAGCCGTTCGACCGCCTCCGCCAGGACCTCGGTCCGCTTGCAGAACGCGAAGCGGACGAAGGGCGCGCCCTCCTCGCGGTGGTCGTAGAAGACGGCGTTGGGGATCGCCACGACTCCGCAGCGCTCCGGCAGCGCCCGGCAGAAGGCGAAGCCGTCGTCGAAGCCGAGCGGCCGGATGTCGGTGGTGATGAAGTACGTGCCCGCGGGCCGGTAGACGGTGAAGCCCGCCTTCGCCAGGCCGTCGCCGAGCAGGTCGCGCTTGGTCCGCAGATCGTCGCGCAGCCCGTCGAAGTAGCTCCGCGGCAGCCGCAGCGCCTCGGCCACGGCGTACTGGAAGGGCCCCGCCGAGACGTAGGTCAGGTACTGCTTGGCGGAGCGGACGGCGGTGACCAGCTCCGGCGGGCCCGTCACCCAGCCGACCTTCCAGCCGGTGAACGAGAAGGTCTTCCCCGCCGAGCCGATGGTGACCGTGCGCTCGCGCATCCCGGGGAACGCGGCGAGCGGCAGATGCTCCCCGTCGAAGACCAGGTGTTCGTAGACCTCGTCGGTGACGACCAGCAGATCGCGCTCGCAGGCCAGTTCGGCGATCGCGGTCAGCTCCTCGCGGCCGAGGACGGTGCCGGTCGGGTTGTGCGGGGTGTTGAGCAGCAGCAGCCGGGTGCGGCCGGTGACGGCGCCGCGCAGCTCGTCGAGGTCGAGCCGGTACGCGCCGCCGTCCGGGCGGAGGGTGACGGGGACGCGGGTGCCGCCGGCCATCGCGATGCAGGCGGCGTAGGAGTCGTAGTACGGCTCCAGCGCGATCACCTCGTCCCCCGGTTCGAGGAGCGCGAGGAGGGCGGCGGCGATGGCCTCGGTGGCTCCGGCGGTGACGAGCACCTCGCGGTCCGGGTCCCAGGACAGCCCGTAGCGCTCGCGCTGGTGATCGGCCACGGCGGTCCGCAGCTCGGGGATGCCGGGGCCCGGCGGGTACTGGTTGCCCTTCCCCTCCCGCAGGGCGCGGACGGCGGCCTCGCGGATCTCCTCGGGGCCGTCGGTGTCGGGGAAGCCCTGGCCGAGGTTGATGGAGCCGGTGCTGAGCGCCAGCGCCGACATCTCGGCGAAGATCGTCGTCCCGAACTCGGCCAGGCGGCGGTTGAGCGGTGGTCTTCCCATGCGGCCCATGGTCCCACGGGCGCGTGCGCGTGGGACCTGTGCGGCCAGCCGGGCCGGCGCCGCCGGGGGCTGCCACGGGGCTTCGTCCCGCGGGGCGTTCACCCCGTGCGCCCGCGCCGGGGCGCGTCCTCCGGCGCCGAACCTCTGGATTTGCTCAACTCTGCTTTCACCTCCTGACGCGACGGGCATCTCCCCCGCACAGCGCGGAGCGGGGGCTCGCTTCGGGGGAGGAGAAGGGGGAGTCGCGTGATGGGAATCGTGGTGTTCGGGGTGCTGGTCGCCGTGGTGCTGGCGGCGGTCGCGGGGGCGCGGGGCCAGGCCGGGCGCAACCGGAAGCGCAAGCGGACGCGGGGGCGGAGCGGCGGGGGAGACTCCGGCGGCTCCGGCAACTCCTGGTGGGCGGCCGACAGCGGTTCGTCCGGTGACGGTGGTTCGTCCTGCGGGGGTGGTTCCTCGTCCTGCGGCGGGGGAGGCGGCTGCGGCGGAGGCAGCTGACCGGGGGAGAGCACCGCGGGGGAACCCGGCCGCGCGCCGGGTGCGGGGGGAGAGAGTGGCGCCGACCGGCACGGGGCGGTCGGCGTCACTTTCGCGGCCACGGCCGGGTCATGCGTCCGGCCCATACCGCCTCGCATATGCCGTGGACCGCATTCAACATCGTTTTATCGCATAGTTTTTGAACTGGTGAACAGCACAACCCCCTGGGGCATGGAAACCCGTCGAAGATGGGTAAAAACGCTGTGGGCACCGTGCACTTCATGATTCCGTATTCACCGGAACACCCCACGTGGGCACGAGCCGGCGAGTGATCTTTCTTGGGTCCTCCTCCGAGGCGGGCCGGCCCACCATCCACTGCGTGCTTGCGGAGCCGACCCATGCTCACCACTCTCGAAACCGCTTATTCCGACACCCGCGCAGCCGATCTCGCCTGGTGTCTAGGCAAGGAGGCACTGCCCGCGCTGGCCGTCCTCGATCTGCGGCTGGGCCCGGCGGAGGTGCAGTTGCGCCTGCTCGGGGCCTCCCACCAAGTGATCCTCAGGGAAGGGGAGAGCCAGTGCTCCGAGACGGTGGCCTGCATACCCGGCAGCAGCACCCCGCTGCCCCTCGGAGCCGCCGAGAGCATCGGCGGCTGGGAGTACGAGTTCGCGGCGCGCGTCGAGACGCTGTCGCGCGGGTCGTTCGCCGGCCGGGCGCAGGAGCTGCTGGCCCTGGTGGCCGACCACCCCAACGGCCTGGCCGGGACCTTCCCCGGCGATCCGCACGCCTTCACGGCGATGCTGGTCCAGCGGTGCGAGGGCCGGGTGCGGTGGCGCACCTGGCACGCGTATCCGCAGGAGGGGGCGCTCGTCACCACGCGCACCCAGGTCGGCGCCCGGACGATGGCCCCCCTGTAGTGCGCCCCCGGGCGCCCTTCGAGACAACCCTTGTGGGTGACAGGGCCGTTCACGCGGCTCCCGTAGCGTTCCCCGCATGATCGATTCGCCTGAGCCACGGCTCCTGTCCCGCGCGGTCGCGCCGGACGAGCCGGAGACCCCGGTGCGCCTGCCCGTACCGGCCGGGCTGGGACGGCTTCTGGTGCTGGCCGCGGTCTTCGTCTGCGCCGCCTGCGGACTGGTGTACGAACTCGAACTGGTGGCGCTGGCCTCGTATCTCTTCGGTGACTCCGTCACCCAGGCGTCCGTCGTGCTGTCCGTGATGGTCTCCGCCATGGGCGCCGGCTCGCTGCTCGCCAAGCGGCTGCGGTGCCGGGCCGCGGTGGCCTTCGGGCTGGTGGAGGCGGTGCTCGCGCTGGTCGGCGGCTGCTCGGCCATCGCGCTGTACGCCTCCTTCGTCTGGTTCGGCGGCTCCCATGCCGTGCTGGTCGGCTTCTCGCTCGTCATCGGGGTGCTGATCGGCGCCGAGGTGCCCCTGCTGATGACCCTCATCCAGCGCGTCCGGCGGCAGGACGCGGGCGGGGCCGTCGCGGACCTCTTCGCCGCCGACTACATCGGCGCGCTGGCCGGCGGGCTCGCCTTCCCCTTCCTGCTGCTGCCGCTGCTGGGCCAGTTGAGCGGTGCCCTGCTGACCGGGGCGGTGAACGCCCTGGCCGGCGGGGCGCTGGTGCTGTGGCTGTTCGGCCGCGATCTGACCGCCCGGGGCCGGTGGATCCTGATCACGGCGAACGGCGCGGTGCTCGCGGTCCTGGCCGCCGGAACGTTCCTGGTGCCCTCCTTCGAACGGGCCGCGCGGCAGGCCGTCTACGGGGAGGACGTACGGGTCGCCATACGAACGGACTACCAGGAGGTGGTCCTCACGGGGGGTCCCGGCGGGGCCGGCGGTGGTGCACCGCTCTCCCTCTTCCTCGACGGCCGGCTGAGATTCAGCGGACGCGACGCCTGCCGCTACCACGAGGCCCTGGTCCACCCGGCCATGGCCGGCCCCCGCGCCCGTGTGCTCGTGCTGGGCGGCGGGGACGGCCTCGCCCTGCGCGAGGTGCTGCGGTACCCGGACGTCCGTTCGGTCACCGTGCTCGCGCCCGACCCCGGGCTGCTGCGGCTGGGGCGCAGCGATCCCGGGCTCTCCCGGCTCAACGGGCGCTCCCTCGCCGACCCGCGGGTGACGACGGTCACCGGGGACGTCTTCGGCCGGCTGCGGACGGACGCGGCGGCCGCGGGCCCGTTCGACGTGATCGTCTCGGATCTGCCCGACCCCGGCATCACGGCCAGCGCCAAGCTGTACTCCCAGGAGTTCTACGGGCTCGCGGAGCGCGCCCTGGCGCCGGGCGGACGGCTGGCCGTGCACGCGGGCGCCCCGGACACCCACCCCCGGAGCTACTGGACGGTCGACGCGAGCCTGCGGGCGGCCGGGCTGCGCACGTCGCCCTACGCGGTCGGCGGCCGGCGGTCGGCCTACGCCGCCGGCCCGGACCGCTCGGCGACGGCCGAACACCCGCCCCGCACCTGGGGTTTCGTCCTCGCCGCCCGTGAGCCTGAGCGCCCGCGCCTGGCGCCCGACGCGCCCGTACCGCTCACGCTGACCCCCGGCACGCTGCGCTCCGCGGAGCGCACGGCCGAGGAGCTGCGGGTCCCCGGGGCCCGGGCGTCCACGCTGACCCACCCCCGGCACTGAGGCCCTCCGTTCCCCCACCGTTCCCCTTCGTTCCCCGCCGTTCCGCCGGAACGATTCACCCCGCGCGGTGTGGGGCGGGGCCCGCCGGCGGGCCCGGCGGGCGGTCCGGGCACGGGCGCGCCGCGCCCGGCGGACCCGGGCGCCCCGCGGAACTCGCGCGGACAGGGGTGCCGGAGCGCGTCCGCTGGGTAGGCTCGGCTCCCATGGAGCATGAGGTGTTCGTTCCGTTTCCACCCGGGACCGTGCGGCAGGCGCTCGCGGACCCGGAGCGCGTCGCCCGCTGCGTCCCCGGTTTCCAGTGGGACGCCGGCTCGGGTCCCGGCACGCTGGCGGGCCGGCTGCGGCTCCGCGCCGGCGGCTCGACCATCACGTACCACGGCACGCTCCGTGTCACCGAGCGGGACGGCGGGGAGCTGGCCGTCGAGGCGGAGGGATCGGAGGCGCGCGGCGACGGCTCCGCCGGAGTCACGCTCGTCCTGCGGCTCAACGCCGCCGACGGCGGTACGTCCCTGGTCTGCGACGGGAGCGTACGGAGCCGGGGGCGGCTCGCCGAGGTGGACGGCAAGGCGGCGGCGTCCGCCGGACGGCGCCTGCTCGACCGGTTCGCCGCGGCGCTCGCCTCCGACCTGGAGGAGACCCCGGTCCGCCCGGCGCCCCCCTCGGCCCCCGCGGTTTCCGGCGAGAACGGCGACGGCGGGACCGGGCGCGGCGAGCCCGGTGGTGACGGCGGTGGGCAGGCCCCGGGCGGCAGGCGGTCCGGGGAACAGGGCCGGAAGGACGCGCACGGCAGCGGCGGCAACGGTACGGCCCCGGACGGCCCGGAAGCCGGCGGCGACGGCCCGGACGGCTTGGACGGTCCGGGTGGCTCCGGCGGCGCGGAGGACGAGGCGGGAGCGGCCGGCGGCGGGGAGGCCGGCGGCCTCGGCCGGGCCGACGACAACGACCCCGTCATCCCCGGCATCCCCTCGCCCGAGCCGGGCCCCGACGCTGCCGGCGCGCCGGCAGCGAAGCCCGGGACCGGCGACAAGCCGGGAGCCGGGCGGGCCGGCGGCGAGGGCGAGGAGCCCCGGCCCGGGACGGCCGAGGCCGCGAGCGCCGCCGCCGAGGCGGGCGGCGGCACCGCCCCCGAGGCGGCGTCCGTCTTCGAGACCGACGTCCCGCCCTCCTCCCTCGACCCGCTCGCTGACGACCTCGCGGAACCGGACGGCGACACACCGCCCGCCGAAGCGGCCCACGCCCGCCGCACCATGATCGGCCGCAGCGCCGAGGAGGTGGACCACGCGCCGCCCCGGGGCCGCTACGCCCCCGTACCGGCGCCCCAGCCCGCCTCGGCCGGTGAGACCCTGCGCTGGGCGGCCCCGGTGGCCGCCGCCGTGGTCGCCACGGCGGTGATCCTCAACCGCGTCCTCCGCCGCAGGCGCTGAGGCTCCGGCGGGGATCCGCCGCCCGGTCGCGCGGGGCGGCGGCGTCAACCCGCGTCCGTGGGCGCGCGCGTGGCGGAAAAGGCGGGGCCGCGGGGCGGGCCCGGACTCGCATAGGGTCGGTGTGTGAGCACTCACGAGACGACCGAAGCGGCCCCGGAGGCCGGAGTCCTGCTGGCGGCGGGCAACGCCGAGGTGACCGTACGGCCCGAGCTGGGCGCCCGGCTCGGTTCGCTGCGGATCGACGGCACCGAACTCCTGAGACAGGGCCCCCGATACGGTTCCTTCCCCATGGTGCCGTGGTGCGGCCGGACCGCGAACGGCGTGTTCCGCGACGGCGCCGAGCGGCACGAACTCCCGCTCAACTCCCCGCCCCACGCCATCCACGGCACCGGCCGCGACCAGGTGTGGCGGACCGTCCGCGCGGACGGCACGGCGGCCGTCTTCACCTACGACCTGGGCGACCCCTGGCCGTACACCGGCCGCGTCACCCAGCTCGTGGAGCTCGCCGACGACGCGCTGACGCTGAAGATGGGCGTCGAGACCTACGGCAACTCCTTTCCGGCGCAGGCCGGCTGGCACCCCTGGTTCCTCCGCCACCTCGCCGGCGGAAACGGCGCGGGCGAGGGCGTGCGGATCTCCTTCGACGCCGCCTGGCAGGAGGAGCGCGGCGAGGACCACCTCCCGACCGGCCGCCGGACCGACCCGCGCCCCGGGCCCTGGGACGACTGCTTCGGTATGCCCGACGGCGTGGACGTCACCCTCACCTGGCCGGAGCGGCTGGAGCTGAGGATCACCAGCCGGGCCGAGTGGGTCGTGGTCTACGACGAGCAGGACGAGGCCGTGTGCGTCGAGCCGCAGTCGGGTCCGCCCAACGGCCTCAACACGGCCCCGCGCCTGGTGACCCCGATCGACCCGCTGGAGATCTCCACCACCTGGCGCTGGCGCCGGCTCTGAGCCGGCTCCGGACGGCGGCGGGGTGCGCCCGGCCCGCTCCGGCCCGGGCGGGCGGCACCGCCGCTGCCCGGGGCGGCCGCCGGGGCCCCGGATAGGCTCGTGGCCATGACCGACGCGCGTGAAGCCCTGCTGCGGCAGATCAAGGACAAGGCCGTGGTGCACGGCAAGGTGACCCTCTCCTCGGGCCTGGAGGCCGACTTCTACATCGACCTCCGCCGGATCACCCTGGACGGTGAGGCCGCCCCGCTCGCCGGGCAGGTGATGCTGGACCTCACCGCCGATCTGGACTACGACGCGGTGGGCGGGCTGACGCTGGGCGCCGACCCGGTGGCGACGTCGATGATGCACGCGGCGGCGGCGCGCGGACGCCGGCTCGACGCCTTCGTGGTGCGGAAGGCGAACAAGGCCCACGGGCTGCAGCGGCGCATCGAGGGCCCGGACGTCAAGGGCCGCCGGGTGCTGATCGTCGAGGACACCTCCACCACCGGCGGGTCCCCGCTCACGGCCGTCGAGGCGGCGCGCGAGGCGGGGGCCGAGGTGGTGGCGGTCGCGGTGATCGTGGAGCGCGGCGCGGCGGGTGCGATCGCGGAGGCCGGACTGCCGTACTACCAGGCGTACGGGCTGGACGACCTCGGCCTCTGACCCCGCGCCGGCGGGGCTGCCGGACCGGCCGGGCCGGCGGGGGCGGGCCGGTGGCCTCCTTCCGGCCGGCGGGTGGGCCGCGCCGCCGCCGCGCCACCCCGCCCCGTCCCTTCTCCGGCCCGTCCGGCGGCCCCTCCCCGGCCGTTCGGCCCTTCCGGGGCCGGGGGCGGAGGGACGAAAATGCCTTGCGCAAACGGGAGTTCACCGGGGGAAGACGGGTTTCACGTGAAACCCGCACCGCCCGTGTCCGGTTCGTCCGCTTGGGTGGTGTGGAGCGGAACGCCGTATCTGGGAGGATGACCCCAGACGATGATGTCGCCCCACGGTCAGGGCCTACTCGAATAACCGGCACATTCACAAGGAGCCGACAGATGCCTATCGCAACCCCCGAGGTCTACAACGAGATGCTCGACCGGGCGAAGGCCGGCAAGTTCGCCTACCCCGCCATCAACGTGACCTCGTCCCAGACCCTGCACGCGGCGCTCCGTGGTTTCGCCGAGGCCGAGAGCGACGGCATCGTCCAGATCTCCACCGGCGGTGCCGAGTTCCTCGGGGGCCAGTACAGCAAGGACATGGTCACCGGCGCGGTCGCGCTGGCCGAGTTCGCGCACATCGTCGCCGAGAAGTACCCGGTCAACATCGCCCTCCACACCGACCACTGCCCCAAGGGCAAGCTCGACGGCTATGTACGGCCGCTGCTCAAGGTTTCTCAGGAGCGCGTCGCCGCCGGGCGCAACCCGCTCTTCCAGTCCCACATGTGGGACGGCTCCGCCGAGATCCTGGACGACAACCTCGCCATCGCGCGCGAGCTGCTCGCCGAGGCTGTCAAGGCCAAGATCATCCTTGAGGTCGAGATCACCCCGACCGGTGGCGAGGAGGACGGCGTCTCGCACGAGATCAACGACGAGCTCTACACCACCGTCTCCGACGTGGAGCGGACCGCCGACGCGCTCGGCTTCGGCGAGAACGGCCGCTACCTGCTGGCCGCCTCCTTCGGTAACGTGCACGGGGTCTACAAGCCGGGCAACGTCGTCCTCCGCCCCGACCTGCTGCGCCAGCTCCAGGACGGCGTGGCCGCGAAGGCCGGCAAGGCCGACCCGTTCGACTTCGTCTTCCACGGCGGCTCCGGCTCCACCGAGCAGGAGATCCTGACCGCGCTGGAGAACGGCGTCGTCAAGATGAACCTCGACACCGACACCCAGTACGCCTTCACCCGCCCGGTCGCGGACCACATGTTCCGCAACTACGACGGTGTGCTGAAGGTCGACGGCGAGGTCGGCGACAAGAAGACCTACGACCCGCGCAGCTGGGGCAAGAAGGCCGAGGAGGGCATGGCGCAGCGCGTCGCACAGGCCTGCTCGAACCTCCGCTCCACCGGCACCAAGCTGAAGTAACCCCCGGCACCACCGCAACAGCACCACCGCACCACCGCAGCGGCACCACCGCGCAGCAGCACCGCCGCGGTGCGGAGCGCGCCGGAGCCCGGTGGCCGCGACCGTCCAGGTCACGGCCGCCGGGCTTCCGCGCGTGCCGGAGCTTCCGCGGCGGAGGGCGCACCACGGGACGCACACCGCCGCGCCCGTCCGTTCCGCGCGTCCGGCAGGCAGACTGGGCCCATGGCCACACACGAGAACCTGCTCGGGGGACCGCCCCCGACCCGCCTGCCCGACGACCCGGAGCCCCGCGAACTGCTCGCCTCCGGCTCGGCCCCCGCCGAGGTCGCCGCGAAGTACCCGTCCTCCTCGCTGGCCTGGGCCCAGCTCGCCGACGAGGCGTACGAGAACGGCCGCGTCGTCGAGTCGTATGCCTACGCCCGCACCGGCTACCACCGGGGACTGGACTCCCTGCGCCGCAACGGCTGGAAGGGCCACGGGCCGGTCCCGTTCGAGCACGAGCCGAACAGGGGCTTCCTGCGCTCCCTGCACGCCCTCGCCCGCGCCGCCCAGGCGATCGGTGAGCAGGAGGAGTACGAGCGGTGCAGCACCTTCCTGCGTGAGTCCTCCCCGACCGCCGCCGAGACCCTCGGCTGACGAGCGGGGCCGGGCCGCAGACCCTCCGTCCCCCTCCCCCCGGGCCGGCCGTGCTCACACGGCCGGCCCTTGCCGTCGCGCCCCCGGTCCACGGATGATGCGCGGAGGGTTCCGCTCCGCGCCGACCGCGCGGGCGGGCCCGAGAGGGGACCGGGGCTCCGATGCCGAGAGGAAGGGGCGGACCGCTACCCGGGAGCACGCAGTACGAGGAGACAGCGATGTCGGCACAGCACGACCTGCCCGAAGCCGGTCCGGAGACCCCGAACCTCGACTTCCAGGGCACCACCCCCTACGAGGACTACGTCAAGGCGGACGTCCTCACCCACCTGCAGCACCCGCTCTCCGACGACCCGGGCGAGATGGTCTTCCTGGTGACCACCCAGGTCATGGAGCTGTGGTTCACCGTGATCGTCCACGAGTGGGAGACGGCCGCGCAGGCCCTCCGCCGGGACGACCTGCCCACCGCCATGGCGGCGCTCAAGCGGTCCGAGCACGAGCTGCGCGCCCTCAACGCCTCCTGGGAGCCGCTCGCGCACCTCACCCCGGCCCAGTTCAACGCCTACCGGGGCGCGCTCGGCGAGGGCTCCGGTTTCCAGTCCGCGATGTACCGGCGGATGGAGTTTCTGCTCGGCGACAAGTCGGCGTCCATGCTCGTGCCGCACCGGGGCGCGCCCCGCGTCCACGCCGAGCTGGAGAAGGCGCTCGGCGAGCCCGGCCTCTACGACGAGGTGCTGCGGCTGCTCGCCCGGCGCGGCCACGCCGTCCCCGCCGAGGTCCTCGAACGCGACCTCACGCTGCGCTATGACGCCCACCCGGCCGTCGAGGAGGTCTGGGCGCGGATCTACGCCGGCCCCCAGGAGGACGAACTGGTGCGGCTGGGCGAGGCGCTGACGGAGGTCGCCGAGCTGGTGTGGCGCTGGAAGAACGACCATCTGGTGGCGACCCGGCGGGCGATGGGCGCCAAGACCGGCACCGGCGGCTCCCCGGGCGTCTCCTGGCTGGAGAAGCGGGCCCGCAGGAACGTCTTCCCCGAGCTGTGGACCGCCCGCAGCCATGTCTGACACCACGGAAGCCATGTCCGAGACCACCGATCACCGTACCGCCGGCACCGACGCCGGGCTCGCCGAGCGGGCCGCGCGGCTCGACGCCGGAGACCCGCTGGCCGGGCTCCGCGACCGCTTCCTGCTGGAGCGGCCCTCCGACGGGGACGCCGCCGTCTACCTCGACGGCAACTCCCTCGGTGCGCTGCCCGCCGGTGTGCCGGCCCGTATCGCCGAGGTCGTCGAACACGAGTGGGGACGGCTGCGCATCCGTTCCTGGACGGAGGGCGGCTGGTGGCAGGCGCCCGAGCGGATCGGCGACCGGATCGCCCCGCTCGTCGGCGCCGCGCCCGGCCGGATCGTGGTCGGCGACTCCACCAGCGTCAACCTCTACAAGGCCCTGGTCGCGGCCGTGCGCATCGCGCAGGAGGGCGCCCCGGGCACCCTCGGCGGCTCCGGCGCGGCGGGCACGGCCGGTGCCATGGGCGGGGCCGGCTCCCCGGACGGGGCGGGCTCCGCGGGCGGGCAGGCCGGTCTGCCGTCCGCGCCGGCCGCCGACGGTCCGCTGGCGCGGGCCGGATCGCTGCCGCGGCCGGCAGGGGCCGGGAGCGGCGGTGAGGGATCCGGGCCGGCGCGCGACGAGATCCTCGTCGACGCGGAGACCTTCCCCACCGACGGCTACATCGCTGAGTCCGCCGCGCGCATGACCGGCTGCCGCATCCGCGCCGTGCCCGCCGCGGAGATCGGCGCGGCCTGCGGGCCGCGCACGGCCGTGGCGCTGGTCAACCACGTCGACTACCGCACCGGGCGGCTGCACGACCTGCCCGGCACGACCGCCGCCGCGCACGCGGCGGGCGCCCTGGTGGTGTGGGACCTCTGCCACAGCGCGGGCGCCCTGCCCGTCGGGCTCGACGCGCACGGCGTGGACCTGGCGGTCGGCTGCACGTACAAGTACCTCAACGGCGGGCCCGGTTCACCGGCCTTCCTGTATGTGCGGCGGGACCTCCAGCCCCGGTTCGACTCCCCGCTGCCGGGCTGGAACTCGCACGCCGACCCGTTCGGCATGGCGCCCTCCTACGCGCCCGCCGACGGCGCCGTGCGCGGCCGCGTCGGAACCCCGGACATCCTGTCGATGCTGGCGCTGGAAGCGGCGCTGGAGGTGTGGGACGGGGTCGCGGTGGAGGACGTACGGGCCAAGAGCCTGGCGCTCACGGACTTCTTCCTGGAGTGCGTGGCCGCGTACGTGCCGCGCGGGCGGGTGGAGTGCGTGACGCCCGCCGCGCACGCCGAGCGGGGCAGCCAGGTCGCGCTGCGCTGCGAGGACGCGGAGGAGGTCATGCGGGAACTCATCGCGCGCGGGGTCGTCGGCGACTTCCGCCGACCGGACGTCCTCCGCTTCGGCTTCACCCCGCTCTACGTGGGCTACGCCGACGCGGAACGGGCGGCGCGGGTCCTGGCGGACGTCCTCGCCGAACGGCACCCGGGCGGCGGCCCGCCCGGCGCCGGCGGCACCGGGGGCGGCCTCCCCGGCGCGGGCGGCCCGGGCACTCGGGACACCGCCGCGGACGGCTCGGACACCACGCCGGGCGGTCACGGCGCCGGCTCCGGGGCATGACCGCACCGGACAACGGCCCCGGCGGGCGCCCTCGGGTGCCTGCCGGGGCGGCCCCCGACGACGGCCCGGCCGGCCGCTCCCCCGGAGAATCCGCGGAAGCCGTCCGGGCCGCCACGGCCGGCCATGTCACGGAAGCCGTCCGGGCCGACGGGGGAGCCGGTGCCACCGGCCACACCGCCGCCGAGGCCGTCCGTGCCGCCGCCGAGGCGGAGGAGGGCGCGCTGCTCGGCCTGGCGCCCCGGGCGCCGCACCGAACCGTGCGCTACGGCCCGCACCCGTCCCAGCTGATCGACTACCACCTGCCGGACGGCACCCCCGGACTCCGGGTGACGATCCTGCACGGCGGGTTCTGGCGCGAGGCGTACGACCGCACGCATCTGTCGCCGCTCGCCGCCGCGCTGGCCCGGGAGGGCTGCGCGGTGGCGCTGGCCGAGTACCGCCGGGTCGGGGGCGGCGGCGGCTGGCCCGCCACGTTCGAGGACGTTTCCCGGATCGTCGTCACGGCATGGGGCGAGCAGGACCCCCGGGACGGCGGGCCCGACGGCGCCCCGCGCGCCGGCTCGAAGCGCTCCGGCCGCTCCGGCCGCTCCGGCCGCTCCGGCCGCGCCGGGGGAGCCGCCGTGGAGCGTGCGGGGCGCCCCGGCGTTACGGCCGTCGGGCGGGACGGCCGTGCGCGTCACGTCCTGCTCGGGCACTCCGCCGGCGGGCACCTCGCCCTCTGGGCGGCCTCCATGCGCACGGCCGCGGGCGCCGCGGGCGGAGGCGGGACATCCGGAGCCGGGACGTACGGAACCCCGGCCGCCCCGGACCGAGTCGTGGCCGTCTCGCCGGTCGCCGCGCTGGGGCGGGCCCATGAGCGGGACCTGAGCCGGGGAGCGGTCGCCGGGCTGCTCGGCGGCCCCGGTGCCGTGGCGGAACTCCTGCCGCTGGCCGACCCGTTGCTGCTGCCTCCCCCGGTGGTGCCGGTGACGATCCTGCACGGCACCGCCGACCCGGACGTCCCCCTCGCCCTCTCCCGCGAGTACGCCGCCGTCATGCGCCGGGCCGGTGCGCGGGTGGAGCTGCGGGAGCGTCCCGGCGGCGGGCACTACGCACCGCTCACCCCGGGCACCGGCGCCTTCCGCGAGCTGCTGGACGCGCTGCGGGGCCTCCCACCGGAGCCCTCCCCCGGGTGAGACGGGCGGTCCGGCGCCACCCGGGGGACTCGTCACCCCGCCGTCCGGCGCGAGCCGGGTGCCGTCCGGGCGGCCACGTGGTGCCTCCCTGGCGGTCCGCCCGGGTTGCCCTCCCGGCTCCTCGGGCGCGGGGACGCGGGGTCAGCGCGCGCCGCGAAAGGGTGTGGTGCGAGCCCGGCGCCCCGGACCGCGTGAACCGGCCATGAGCAGGGATGACGCTCCGGACCGCGGGTCATCCTCAAGTCGTATGCCGGGAAGTCCGCATTCACGGTGACGACGCGGACGGCCCGCGTGCGTAGCGTTCAGCGTATGAACGAGACGACGCCGACGCCGGCCTGGACCGAGTCACGGATAGCCCGGACGGTCTGGGACAACCTGCGGGAGGACCTCCTCCAGGACATCTGGAAGTTCCGGCCCCTCCCCCCGGCCAGTGAGGCGCGGCTGCGGCGGCGCCCGCGGCTGAGGTGGCTGGGCGGCCGCTGGCCGACGCACGCGTTCACCGGGTTCATGGCGGTCTTCCTGCTGCTGCTGGATGTGGCGGCGGCGCCCTGGAGCCGGCCCGGATTCCTGGTGCTGATCCTCGGGCTGGCGCAGACCGTGCCGCTGGTGCTCGCTCTGTTCCGGCCGCTGGGCGCCTGGTGGGTGTCGCTCGGTGTCTTCCTCTTCATGACGGTGACGTCCGCCTGGCAGGGGCCGGGGGTCCTGGCGCTTCTGGGCGTGATGGTCGTGGTCGCGCTGCGGTCCCGGCCCCGGGTGGCCCTGGAGATGTGGGCCATCGGCGTGCTGTCCGTGACCTTGGCCGCCTTCGTGTTCCACCCCGGAAACGCCTATGTGGTCTTCCCGGTGGCCATCTTCTCCGGCTGCGTTCTCGGCACGGTGGTCGCGATGCGCGGCTGGTGGCTGGCGCGGAACCGGGTCGAGGAGCAGGAGACGCTGGTCGCGGACGTGCGCGGCAAGCACACCGCGCTGGAGGAGCGGGCCCGGATCGCCCGCGAGCTCCACGACGTGGTGGCCCACCACATGTCGGTGATCGCGATCCAGGCCGAGGCCGCCCCGTACCGCGTCGACGACGCCCCGGAGGAGCTGACCCGCAGCTTCGGCACCATCCGGGAGAGCGCCGTCGAAGCCCTGTCCGAACTGCGCCGGGTGCTGGGCGTGCTGCGGTTCGAGGAGGCCGGCTCCCTGGGCGTACCGGACGCGCCACAGCCGGACCTGTCCCGCCTCGACGAACTCGTCCAGGGCGTACGGGAGGTGGGTCTGGACGTGGAGATCGCCCGCACGGGTGCGGAGCGGCCGCTGCCGCAGGGCGTGGAGCTGTCCGCGTACCGGATCGTCCAGGAGGCGCTGAGCAACGCGCTGCGGCACGCGCCGGGTTCACGGGTGCGGGTCGAGGTGGCGTACGTCCTGACCGGCCTCGGCCTGCGCATCGTCAACACGGCGCCGACCGGACCGGTGTCCCCGTCGCCGGGGATGGGCCACGGGGTGACGGGGATGCGGGAGCGGGCCGTGATGCTGGGCGGCGAACTGACGGCCGAACCGACCGCCGAGGGCGGCTACGAGGTCGCCGCCTTCCTGCCCGCCGGGCCGGTCGAGGACGAGGAGCGCGAGGCGCCCGCCGGGCGGCGCGGGGCGGGCGCGCGGGAGACCCGGCCGGGGCAGGTGCGGGAGCGGGAGCCGGAGCCGCGGCGCCCCGACGGTCCGGTGGGCCTGACCAAGACCGGCGCGGCGGGGCCGGCGCGGGGACGGACGTCCGCCGCCCGTGCGGACACCGCCGGCCGGCCCGAGAACGCCGGCCCCGGCGACCGGGCCGAGAGCGGGGAGAGCCCGGAGGACAGGCCGGAGCGGTCGGAGAGCCCGGAGAGCCCGGCCGGCGCCGATCGCGGCACCGGCCGTTCGGAGGAGCGCTCGTGAACGACGCCGACGCCACCCCCACCCCCACCCCCGGCTCCGGCCCGGAGCACGGCGCCCCCGCTCCCGCCCGCGACACCGTCGCACCCATCCGCGTCCTGATCGCGGACGACCAGGCGATGGTCCGCGAGGGCTTCTCCGTCCTCCTCGGCGCCCAGCCCGGGATCGAGGTGGTCGGTGAGGCGGTGGACGGTGAGCAGGCGGCCGTGCGGGCGGCGCGGCTGCGGCCCGACGTGGTGCTGATGGACGTCCGGATGCCCGGCACCAACGGCCTGGAGGCCACCCGGCGGATCGCGGCCGAGCGCGAGGAGGGCGGTCACCCGCGCGTGCTCATCCTCACCACGTTCGACCTCGACGAGTACGTCTACGAGGCGCTGCGCGCCGGGGCCAGCGGCTTCCTCCTCAAGGACGCCTCGGCCCGTCAACTCGCCGACGCCGTACGGATCGTGGCGGCGGGCGAGGCCCTGCTGGCGCCGACCGTCACCAAGCGGCTGCTCGCCGAGTTCACCCGGCTCGGCGCCCCCCGCGCCCCGCGCATGGACCGCATCCGGGATCTCACCGAGCGCGAGACGGAGGTGCTGGCCCTCATCGCGCAGGGTCTCTCCAACGGGGAGATCGCGGTGCGGCTGACCGTCTCGGAGGCGACGGTGAAGACCCATGTGAGCCGCGTCCTCGTCAAACTCGGCCTGCGGGACCGCACCCAGGCCGCCGTCTTCGCGTACGAGATCGGCCTGGTCACCCCGGGCGGCAGCATGTGAGCCGGGGCGGGGACGCCGGCGTCGGCGTCGGCTTGAAGGGGAAGGGGCAGGCAGCGGCACGGCGGCGGTCACCGAAACCCCGCCGCCCCGCTATGCGCTGGCTTCCACCGTTCTGTGCGCGGCGGGCGGGAACTCTGTCCACAGGCTGTGGACAGAGTTCCCGGTGAGGGCTCGGCCCTTCTCCCCTTGCGCGGAGTGCGTCGCAGGCGCCGAAGGGCAAACCAGGATAAATCGCCAGCAGCGCCCGCTACGTCACCGCCCCGGGGCCATCACCCGGCGACGGCAACGGCAACGGCCCCGGCGCGGGGGGCCGCCGGGGCCGTCGTCTCAACAGAGCGGAGCTATTGCCTACTTGGTCTCCAGGTCCCGCCGCCGGAAGCCCAGGAGCCCCAGCCACACCAGCCCCGCCGCGAGCGCGGTGAGGACCAGCAGCGGCGCCCACTCCAGATCGGCGGCGGGAAGCTGCGGCACATGGCCGAACGGCGAGAGGTTGTTCAGCCAGTCGGCGAACTGGAGCATCTGCCCCAGGTAGCCGACGACGAACGAGTACACCGGGATCAGCCAGGCGAGCGTGCCGTACCGCGGCACCCAGCCGAAGAGCGCGACCGCGAACCCGATGGTGAACCAGAGGGCCGGCGCGTAGGCGATCGATGCCCACGTCAGCTTCCCCACCAGGTCGTTGTCCCCGGTCGCCGCCGCCCCCGCGATCCCGAAGCCGAATCCGGCCACGGCCAGCAGCAGCACACCGCCGACGGCGGCCACGGTGACGTGGCTCAGCACCCAGCGGGTCCGCGACAGCCCGGTGGCGAGCAGGGGTTCCGCGCGCCCCGCGCTCTCCTCGGCACGCGGCCGCAGGGCGGCCATCACCACGTAGATGGAGGCGACGATGGCCAGGATGAGCGCGATGATCGAGGCGAAGGACTCGGTGATCGTCGCTCCGCCCAGCGCCTCGATGGCCTCCTGGATCTCCTCCAGGTCCTTGAGCATGTCCTCGGCGTCCCCGAGGATCGATCCGTACATCACGCCCAGCGCGAAGACACCGGCGCCGAAGCCGATCAGCATGCCGCGGTGCAGCCGGAGCGCGAAGCCCACGGGCCGGGTCAGCAGGTCGGAGGCCGCCGGGCGGCCGAGCCGGGTGGGCCGCAGCCCCGCGCCCACGTCCCGCCTGGTGCTCAGCGGGAACGCCACGGCGGCGAGGAGCGCGGCGAAGGCGAGCGCCAGCAGGACCGGCCACCAGCGGTCGTCGACGTAGACGTAGGTGCGCTGGACCCAGCCGATCGGGGACAGCCACGCCAGCGCATCGGTGCCGACGTCGCCGGTGGCGCGCAGGGCGTACGCGAGCCCGATCACGGCGAGCGCCATGCCGGAGGCGCCCCGCGCGTGCGCGGTGATCTGGACGGTGATGGCGGCCACCGCGGCGAAGACGATCCCGGCCGCGGCGTGCGCGAAGCCGTAGAGCAGGGAGCCGCCCCAGCCGATGGACTCGATGCCCATGACGGCGAGCCCGGCGGCGAACAGCAGGGCCAGGGCGACGTTGGCGACGACGGCGACGCCCAGCGCGGCGGCCAGCTGGGCATGGCGGCCGACCACCGTGGAGCGGACCAGCTCGGCGCGGCCGGTCTCCTCCTCGGCCCGGGTGTGCCGGGAGACGATGAGCACGCTCATGATGCCGACCAGGACGGCCGTGAAGCCGAGCATCTGGTGGCCCATCATCGAGCCGAAGGTGTAGTCGGTGAGGTAGTGGCGCGGGCCCGAGGTGGCGAGGGCCGCGGGGCTGCCCATGGTCTCGGCGGTCGAGGCGCGCTCGGCCTCGGTGGTGTAGAGGGTGCTCAGACTGTTCGCCGTGAGCATGGTCCCGAGCGTCAGCGAGAGCAGCCACACGGGGATCCGGATCCGGTCCCGGCGCAGCCCGAAGCGGAGGAGGACGCCGGTGCCGGCCAGGGCGGCGGAGCGCGCGGTGGCGGGCGGCGGCGGTGACGGGGTCCGCGGTGCGGCGGTGGCGGTGGCGCCGGTCATCGGACGCCTCCGTCGCCGGCGGTGCCGGTGCCCGGGGTGCCGCTGGTGCTGTTGGCGTGGCCGTTGAGGTCGCCGTTGGAGTGGCCGTTGGCGGCGAGCTCGTCGCCGTAGTGGCGCAGCATCAGCTCTTCGAGGGTCGGCGGGTGGCTGGTGAGGATGTGGATGCCGAACTCGCCCAGCTTGCGGATGGCGCCGTCGAGGTGGGTGCCGTCGACGGCGAAGCGGACCCGGGTGCCGTCGATCACCGGGGCATGGATTCCGGGCAGTTCGGCGAGACCGGTGACGGGCCGCTCGGTCTCGGCCTCCACGGTCGTCCGCGTGAGGTGGCGCATCTCGCTGAGCGTGCCGGACTGGACGGTCTGCCCCTTCCGGATGATGCTCACGCGGTCGCACAGCTTTTCGACCTGGGCCAGGATGTGGCTGGAGAGCAGCACGGTCTTGCCCGCGGCCTTCGCCTGGAAGATCACGTCCTGGAAGACCACCTCCATCAGCGGGTCGAGTCCGGCGGTGGGCTCGTCGAGCAGCAGCAGCTCGGCGTCCGAGGCGAGCGCGGCGACGATCGCGACCTTCTGCCGGTTGCCCTTGGAGTAGGCCCGGCCCTTCTTGGTCGGGTCGAGGTCGAAGCGCTCGATGAGCTCGTCCCGGCGCTTCTTGTCGAGGCCGCCGCGGAGGCGGGCGAGCAGGTCGATGGCCTCGCCGCCGGTGAGGTTGGGCCACAGTTCGACGTCCCCCGGGACGTAGGCGAGCCGGCGGTGCAGTTCGACGGCGTGATGCCAGGGATCCTTCCCGAGCAGCTGCGCGGCGCCGCTGTCGGCGCGGAGCAGACCGAGGAGGACGCGGATCGCGGTGGACTTGCCGGCGCCGTTGGGGCCGAGGAAGCCGTGCACCTCGCCGGTCTCGACGGCCAGGTCCAGGCCGTCGAGCGCGTGGGTCCGGCCGAACGACTTGTGGAGGCCGGCTACGGAGATTGCCTTCGTCATGGTTCTGAACCTACGCGCACTTCACAAACTTGTGAAGTTAAGGAAGCATATAAACTCGGCCCTCACCGCCCAGGATGCTGATCAAGGGAGATGGAGCGGACGTGATCGACGAGCCGACCGGGTGGCCGCAGCAGTCGCAGCCGGAGACGCAGCCGGAGGCGAAGCCGGAGACCCGGACGCAGGCTCAGCCGCAGCCGCAGCCGCAGCGGCGGACCGGCCCCGACCCGGATCCGGAAGGGCTCTCCCGCTTCGTGGAGCGCTTCGCCTCGGAACTCGTCGAGGCCGGGGTGCCGCGGATGCCGGCCCGGGTCTTCGCGGCGCTGATGGCCTCCGAGAAGGGCCAGCTCACCGCCGCCGAACTGGGGGAGCAGCTGCAGGTCAGCCCGGCCGCGATCTCCGGCGCGATCCGGTACCTCACCCAGGTCGGCCTCATCAGCCGGGAACGGGAACCGGGTTCCCGGCGCGAGCGCTACCGGCTCCACGACGACCAGTGGTACCTCTCCTTCAGCCGCCGGAACGAGGTCCTTCTCCGCTGGGAGAGCACCCTGCGCACAGGCGTCGAAGCGGTCGGCACGGAGAGCGCGGCCGGGCGCCGGCTGGAGGAGACGCTGGACTTCTTCGCGTTCCTCCGGCGGGAGATGACCTCGATGCTGGACCGCTGGATCGAGCACCGGGACCAGCGGCGCAGGGAGGGCGGCGCCGGCTGACGCGGTGTCGCCGGGCCGGGTGCTCCCGGGCCGCCGGGCCGGGTGCTCCCCGTGCCGGGTGCTCCCGGGGTGGAGTGCTCCCCGGGCCCGGCGCTCGTTCCTGAACCCTTGCGAGGGCCAGGACCGCTCAGGACCCACCCGAGGGCGGGGCCGGATACGGAAGAGTCAGCCGCAGGGCCCCGGGGCGGACCGTCCAGGTACGGGTGCGGACCGGTCCGCCGACCACCGCGTCGGCCCGGTAGTGGAAATCGGCCCCCGAGACGGTGATCGCCCGCGCGTGCGCCGTGACCGGGGCACCGCCGCGGCCGCCGTCCACCGGCTGGATGACGATGTGCGCGAGCCCGCCGCAAGCGGAATCCGGTCCGTGCGCCGTCGCCCCGGGGCCGCCGCCCGCCGCCGGTCCGGCGCCGGGCTCCCGCGTCCGGCCCGACCCGCCCCCGTCCTCCGTACCGGCTGCCCCGGGACCGCCGGACGCGTTCCGCGCCGCGCCTGCCCGTCCGGCGCCGGAAGCGGAACCGGAAGGGGAACCATGGCCGGCCGTTCCGCGGCCGTTCCGGCCGGACCCCGCCGCGCGCCGGCCGCGGGCTCCCTCTCCGCCGGTCCCGTCCCCGCCGGTCCCGTCCCACCGCGACCCGTCCCGCCCCGCACCGCCGGCCCCCCGCGGCTCCGTCCCGCCCGGCCGGAACCCGGAGGCGCCGCCGCACACCGTCACCGACACGTCCCGCACCGGCCGGTCGAGGTCCACGAGCACCACCCCGTCCGCCTCCACGCGCAGCCGGTGGTGGCCCGCCCCCTCGCCGCCCCGGCCCCCGTCACCCGCACTGCCGTTCGTCCGGCGGTGGCCGCGCACCAGTCCCCGGCAGCCGCGCAGCGCCGGCTGCCACCAGGGCGTACGGCCCGGGAACCCGCCGTCCCTCCCCGGGATGCTCAGCCCGCCGATCACCACCCCGTCGCTGTCGTCGACCAGCAGATCGAGCCGCCGCTCCCTGCCCTCCAGCACCACCCGCGCCGCCGGCACCGCGCCCAGCGGCACCCCCAGCTCCCGCGCCAGCGCGGTCGACCGGGCCGAGGCCCCCACGGGTACGAAGGCCAGCGCCGCGTCCGCCAGCTCCCGTTCCCGGTGCAGGAGCCCCACGATCCGGCGCAGCGCGAGATCGTCACCGACCACCACGGGATGCCGCCGCCCCCGGTGCGCCAGATGCCGGGCCACGTCCTCCGGCCCGTCCGGGAGGCAGATCTTCGCGGACGCCCCCGCGCACAGCACGTCCCGCACGATGCGGACCGATTCGGCGTCGTCGCGGCGGGCCACGGGGTCGATGACGATGAGCAGTGGGCGTTCGCCGGGTGCTGGAGCCGACACCTCGGTCCTTCCTCAGGTAATCTCTCGGTGCAAGAGCCCCTGTCGCTGTCTTGCGCCAGGGGCTTCGTCTATCCGGGGCACCGGTTCGACGGCTCTGCGGACGGCGCGCGCCGAAAACGCCGCGCGATCGCCGCCGTGCACGTTGGACATGCCCCGCCCGGAAGGGGTGTACGCCTGTGCCCGCACTTGTGCTGCTCGGTGCTCAGTGGGGTGACGAGGGCAAAGGGAAGGCCACCGACCTGCTCGGCGGCTCCGTGGACTATGTGGTGCGCTACCAGGGCGGCAACAACGCCGGCCACACCGTCGTCGTCGGCGACCAGAAGTACGCGCTGCATCTCCTCCCCTCCGGCATCCTCTCGCCGGGGTGCACCCCGGTCATCGGCAACGGCGTCGTCGTGGACCCGGCGGTCCTGCTCTCCGAGCTGAGCGGGCTCCAGGAGCGCGGCGTCGACACCTCGAAGCTGCTGCTCAGCGGTAACGCGCACCTGATCACGCCGTACCACACGACCGTGGACAAGGTGACCGAACGTTTCCTCGGGAAGCGCAAGATCGGCACCACCGGGCGCGGCATCGGCCCGACCTACGCCGACAAGATCAACCGGGTCGGCATCCGGGTGCAGGACCTCTTCGACGAGTCGATCCTGCGGCAGAAGGTCGAGGCGGCCCTCGACTTCAAGAACCAGATGCTGGTCAAGCTCTACAACCGGCGCGCCATCGCCGCCGACCAGGTGCTGGAGGAACTGCTCGGCTACGCGGACGAGCTGCGCGGCTTCGTCGCCGACACCACCCTCGTCCTCAACGACGCCATCGACGAGGGCAAGGTCGTCCTCTTCGAGGGCGGCCAGGGCACGCTGCTCGACGTGGACCACGGCACGTACCCCTTCGTCACCTCCTCCAACCCGACCGCGGGCGGCGCCTGCACCGGCGCCGGCGTCGGCCCGACGAAGATCAGCCGGGTCATCGGCATCCTCAAGGCGTACACGACCCGCGTCGGCGCCGGCCCGTTCCCGACCGAGCTGTTCGACGAGGACGGTGAGGCGCTGCGCCGCATCGGCGGCGAGCGGGGCGTGACGACGGGCCGCGACCGCCGCTGCGGCTGGTTCGACGCGGTGATCGCCCGCTACGCCACCCGCGTCAACGGCCTCACCGACTTCTTCCTCACCAAGCTGGACGTCCTCACCGGCTGGGAGCGGATCCCGGTCTGCGTGGCGTACGAGATCGACGGCAAGCGCGTCGAGGAGCTCCCGTACAACCAGACCGACTTCCACCACGCGAAGCCGGTCTACGAGATGCTGCCGGGCTGGTCCGAGGACATCAGCAAGGCCAAGACGTTCGAGGAGCTCCCGAAGAACGCCCAGCGGTACGTCAAGGCCCTGGAGGAGATGTCCGGCGCCCCGATCTCCGCCATCGGCGTGGGCCCGGGCCGCACGGAGACGATCGAGATCAACTCCTTCCTCTGAGCCGCGCGCCGTGGCCGGCGGGCTTACCCCCGCCGGCCCGGCCCGGGCACGGCTCAGGCGGCCCCGCTCACAACTCCTGGAGTTCGTTGCCGATGACGTACGTGGCCACGTCACGTCCCAGCTCGAGTCCGTCGACGGCGTCCCAGCGGTAGTGGACACCCAGGTACAGGCGGCTGAGCGCGTTCTCCTCGGCCGCGGCACTGAAGCTGTCGAACGTCCGGTTCCTGACCGGCGACCTGGGCTCGTCGGTGGTGGCGGTGAAGGAGATCCGGTCGGAGCCCAACGCCTCCCGCATCACGGTCTCCCACGCTCCGGCGAAGGTCGCGTGCCCGGACGCCCAGGCGGGGAAGCAGGGGGTGGGCCCCAGCGGCTGCCAGGCCGGGTCGTTCAGGCCCACCTGAATCGCGGAGACGGGCCGCCAGAGGTCGATCGGCGTCCTGTACTTGACGTCCCACTCGGCGATCGCACCGTCCGCCATCGCCAGCGACAGCAGCGCGAAGAGCCGTGCCGTCCGGTAGGTCTGCAGGTTCTGCTGGTTGGCGACAGCCGTGGTGATGGCAAGCAGCTGTCCCGGCGGCTTGTAGGTGCCGTCCGCGTCGTTGGCCCAGAACCAGGCCGCCGCGGTCTGGTCGGTGGTGCGCGCCGTCGAGTTCGCCGAACCGAGCCTGCGCACCTCGTCCACCTGCGCCTGGTATGCCTGGCTCGCCAGGAGCACGTCGTACGTGCCGTAGGTCTCGGGCGTTGCGGGCCGGAACTGCGCTCCCGAGGACAGGACGAACGGCCGTACGAGCCCCCAGTCCGGGTCCACGGCGTCGCTCTCCTGGGCGCAAGTGCCGCCGGTCGGACGCCAGGCGCCCGGCTCGTCATCCACGGTGTACGACTCGCCCTCGCTGGAGCCGTCGTCGTAACGGGCGTTCCAGATCCGGTCGGCGACCGGCTCGGCCACCAGCGGCTTGAGGACGTCGAAGCTGGTCCACTCGTCGCCGAAGCGCTCCTTGAAGCGGGTGTTGATGAACGTCGTCTGGGCGGGGAAGAGCCGGACCAGGAGGTTGCGCGCGGTGTGGCCGATGACGCGCTCTTCCTCGTCGGGCCCCTCCAGTAAGGGGGCCCCGGAGTACTTGGGCGCCTCCAGGAAGGGTTCGTACCTCAGGGAGTGCCAGGTCCGCTGGTAGGCGCTCTCCGCGTCGTAGATACCCGCGTTCATGATCGCCGCGGCCCTGGCGAGCGGGCCGGGGCCCACGCCCGTCTGCCGCCTGAAGACATCGATCAGTACGGAGTTCCAGAACTGCACCGGCCTGCCGTCGAACGCGGCCGCCTGTGCGGAGGAGGGTGCCGCGGTCGACGGGGTTGCGGTGGTGAGCGGCGCGAGAAGCGCCGCGAGTACGACGAACAGCACGAGCCCGGTTCTCCGGCTCGTGCCTCGCCACGGAATCGGTAGCCGTCTTGGGGTCGGTGAAGCCATGTGTCATCCCCCTGTTCCACTGAACCGGTACCCGCTGCACCGGCGCGCTCAAGCTAGCGAGTGCCTGCGGCCCCCGGCGTCCCACAGGAGACGGACCGCCGGGTAAACCGGTGCGGTAGCCGGCACCGGTCGCTGCAACCCGGGCGGTAGTGCCCCAGCCGCAGGCGGGAGCCCTGGGGTTTGCGGCTACGGTGGCCTGGCCGGAGGAGGTGCTGGGGCACCATGACGGAGGGGGAGTGCTGATGCCGGTCAGGAAGCCGGCGACTGAGCGGCAGCGGCGGCTCGGGGCGGAGTTGCGCAAGATGCGCGAGCGGGCCGGGCTGACCATCAATGAGGCCGCCGTCATGCACCGCACGGACCGGACCACCGTGAGCAACGTCGAGTCCGGCCGCTTCGGGGTGAGTGCCGATCGTGTGCGTGTCTGGGCGGCCAACTACTCGTGTCACGAAGCCCCGTACATCGACGCGCTCGCCGAGATGGCCAGGGAGCGCCGTGCCGGCGCCGCCGATCACGTTGCGCGCAGACACAAGGTGCCCCGGCGGCGTTGCAGCGCCCCGGGGCGTGGCCAACGCTTACCAGGAGCGTCAGCATGAACCACCGTATCCGGCGTGCCCTCCGGCGCGCACTCGCCCGGCTCCGCGCGCCGCTCGCCCCTGCCACGGGGCGGCGGCGCGCCACGGGGGCGACGCCCGTTCCGTATGCCGTACCGGCCGTGGCCGCGGCACCGGCCCGAGAAGCGCGCACTGCCGTCGGCCTGCGGCTCGTCGTCCGGGCCGTCAACCCTCCGTACCGGCTGGGGCGGTTGCGGCCGCACCCCTGGCCGGAGCCTCGGCCGTACCACCGGCCCGCGGAGCTGCCGGTCTGGGACGGCGGTGGCCGACGAGCCGGCGTGTCCGGACAGTCCGGCCCATCCGCCCACGAGCGGCGTCAGGGACAGCGCCGGGCCGCGCTCGCGTACGCGATGGACGGGATCATCGCCGGCGCCGAGACCGTTCGGGCGTACGACCTCGGGGCGGCGCTCCTCGCGCGGGCTGCCGGAGGCCCGGGCGGCGGGTCGGACGGAGGGGCGTACGGCCGGTCGGCTCCCGTCGTGGAGGTGGCGGTCTGATGAGCACCGGGACCTCGGACAACTCCAGCCCCGCGCAAGGGCTCTGCGTCAGCCGGGTTCCCGGCAAGCCGGTGGCGTGGGAGCCGGACGGCCGGCTCGCCGTCCCTCTGTGGCTGCGGCAGGACGGCCGGTTCGACACCGACCTCGCCCTGCGGCTCTCCGTCGCCGAGGCGGAGGTGCTGCACGCGCAGCTCTGCTACGCCCTCGCCGACGAACCCGTGACGACCCCGCCCGGCGCCACGCCGTACTGCCGGAGCCACCAACGGGAGGACGCGACGGTGCGCCGTCCGTAGGCGGTCCTCGAACTGTGGTCCGGGCAGGCGTCCCACATCCCTGCCCGGACCGCTCCGTTCCCGGTCGGCAGGGGCTCCGGCCCGGTGCGGCGGGCACGGCTCACCCGGGCTCCGGGAGGTCGAAGCCGGGGATGCGCGCCAGGACGTCCAGGTAGTGGGGGTTGTACATGATGCCCAGGACGTTGCCGAAGGGGTCGGTCACGGATGCCGTCACGAATCCCTCCCCGCGCGGAGTGACGGGCTGGTACTCCGTGGCGCCCATCGACAGCAGGCGCTCCAAGGTGGCCGTCACATCGTCGACGTGCCAGTGGACGATGGCGCCGCCCGGGCCTTCGGCCGCTGCGGCGGGAGGGGCGTAGCGGCGGTCGATCAGGCCGAGT
Source organism: Streptomyces xinghaiensis S187 (assembly GCF_000220705.2). Lineage (GTDB taxonomy): Bacteria > Actinomycetota > Actinomycetes > Streptomycetales > Streptomycetaceae > Streptomyces > Streptomyces xinghaiensis. Next base: position 3,775,506 of record NZ_CP023202.1, read on the forward strand.
TCGGCCTGGAAGTCGCCGAGGCGGAACTCGGCGTAGGCCAGCTTGCCGTCCGGGCCGGAGCGTTCGAAGTACGGCCTGATGCCGAGCAGATCGCTGTACCAGCTCTTCGCCGCTTCGACGTCGTCCGCCCAGAAGCTGACGGTGGCGAGACCTCGCAGCATGACCGTTGATCCTTCCGTCACCGCGAGATCCTTCCGCTCGCGCCGTGCCGTCACGCTATGGGCCCTTGCGGACAGGCCGGGTCCTCAACGCGCGCGGGTGGCGCCGTAGTGCCCGGTTCGGGGCATGGGCCTGGGCGCGGGCCGTGGCGCGGGCAGAGCGCTCCTACAGTCGAGGGAACGTCCTCTGCGCCTCGGGAGAATCCACATGGCTGATCAGCGTGTTGCCTTCCGCGTCCACTTCACGCCCAATGGCGGCGGCTACAGCGCCCTGGAGCCGGTGACCGGTGCCAGTGGGTGGGGCAAGGATCTCGCGGAGGCCAGGACGGTGATCACGGAAGCCCTTGAGCTCTACTTCTCCGAGGCGTGCCGGGAGGACGTCGAAAAGGCGCTCGCCCGCCGGGCCGATGCCTGGTCCGGCGACGTCGACATCATGGTGTGACCAGCCGTTTGAATGCCCCCGGATTCGGCCGGGTCAGTCGATCCTCGTGTAGACGAGGGGCTTCTCGGTGCCCTCGGAGAAGACGCGGCGGAGGCTGCCGTCGGACTCCATCTCCAGGGTGGTGACCGGGCCGGGTTGGCAGGCCGTGTCCGGCTGGGCGATCTCCACGGTGGACGCCTCCAGTTCGACCGGAGGGCCGCCGGTCCGCAGCCGCGCGCTGAACTCGCAGTGGTAGCCGGGGCCGTCGGCGTCCAGCCGGAAGACCGTGTCGCCGGGGCTGCCCTGGATCAGGGTGAAGCGGCGGACGTCCTGCTCCGAGGTGCCGAAGGCGGCCTCCCAGGTGCCCAGGTACTCCTGCGGGACGGCGCCGGGTGAGGGCTGCGGCGAGGGGGAGGTCTGGTCGGTGTCCGGGTTCGGGCTGTTCGGGGTCTCCGGGGTGCCCTGGGAACCGGAGGCGCCGTTCCTGCTCCGGTCGGCTGCGGAACCCGCGTCCTTGAGCAGGGTGTAGACGGTCGTGCCGCCGATGACGGCCACCGCCAGGGCCACGACGGTGACCAGGGCGCTTATGCGCCAGTGGCGGGTCGTCCGGGCGGAGCCGTCGTGGTGGACTCCGTGGTCCGGGCGGTACGGGGGGAGGTAGCCCGGCGTGGTGTTGTACTGCTGCGTGCCGTATCCGTAGCCGGAACCGGGGGGCGGCGGGCCGTAGTACGGCGTGGAGGCGGGCGGCGCGGACCCCCGGGGCGGGGGAGGAGACGGCGGGGCGGACGGGGTGTTCGAGGTGGCCGTGGGCGCGGTGTGCGGGGTGTGGGGGGCGGGCCCGGTGGGCGGGGGCTGGTGGCGGTGGTTGTCCCGTCCGCCCTGGTAGCCCTGGTAGCCCTGGTAGCCCTGGTAGCCCTGGTGGCCCTGCCCGGCGCGGCCGCCGTGTGCGCCGTAGCCGTTGGGGTGCCTGGAACCGTCCTCGTGTTCGGGCGGGCCCTCGTGTCCGCTCGGGTCGGTGCGGTCGGTGCGGTCGTCGTGGCCGTTCCGGCTGCCGCCGTGGCCCGTGCCCGGGGCGCCGTGGGGTTCCCCGTGCGCCGGTCCGCCACCTGATCCGTTCTCCTGGCCGGGGCCGTACCGGCCGGTGCCGTACGGGTCTTCGCCCGGTCCGTTCGACGGTGTGTGCTCCGGCGCCGGCTCGTACGGCTGTTCCGGTGCCGGGTCTGTTACGTGCGCTAGACCGTGTCCGTACGCGTGTCCGGTCCCGGCCGCGGGGCGGTCCGCAGGCGGAGCGGCCTCCGGGTCCGTCGCGGCCGGGCCGCCGTCGGCCGATGCCGGGTTCTCCGCGTCCAGCAGCTGTACGGCGTGCCGTCCGAGCTGGGCCACCACCCGGCCCGGCAGCCAGGGTTCCAGCGCCCGGCCGTCACCCAGCGTCGCGTCCGCGCCCGAACGCTCCCGCAGCTCGGCGGGCGAGGGCCGCCCGGCCGGGTCCTTGCCCAGGCAGTCCGCCACCAACTCCCGCAGGCCGTCCGGCAGTCCGGTGAGGTCCGGCTCCTCCCGCGCGATCCGGTACAGCACCGCCGGCACCCCGCTCTCCGTACCGCCGAACGGTGGCCGCCCCGTCGCCGCGTGCACCAGCACCGAGCCGAGGCAGAAGACGTCGCAGGCCGGCGTGATGCGTTCGCCGCGCACCTGTTCGGGCGCCATGAAGCCGGGGGAGCCGACCATCGCGCCGGTGCGGGTCAGCCCGCCGTCCGTGACGGTCTCCAGGGCGCGGGCGATGCCGAAGTCGATGACGCGCGGCCCGTCGATGGTGACCAGGACGTTCGACGGCTTGAGGTCCCGGTGCACCAGCCCGGCCGCGTGGATGTCCTCCAGAGCGGCGGCCAGCGACGCCGCCAGGATGCGCACCGACCGCTCCGGCAGCGGCCCGTGCTCGCCGATCAGCCGCTGGAGCGACGGCCCGGCGATGTAGCCGGTCGCCAGCCACGGCAGCGCCGCTTCGGTGTCCGCGTCCAGCACGGGCGCCGTCCACCGGCCGCCCACCCGGCGCGCCGCCCGCACTTCCTGGCGGAAGCGGTCCCGGAACTCGCCCTGCGCTGCCAGCTCCTGCCGTACGAGCTTGACCGCGACGGTGCGGCCCCGGTCGGAACGGGCGAGGTAGACCAGGCCCATGCCCCCCGCGCCCAGCCGGCCCAGCAGCCGGTACGCGCCGATCCGCTGCGGGTCGCCCTCCCTCAGTTCATCCATAAGCCCCGTGCCCTTCCCCCTGGTGCTCTCCCCGACAGGGGGAGAATAGGGCGGGACGTCCGGTGGCGGGACGACAGCGCGCTCAGCGACCCCCGATTGTGTCCATCGCGTCCACCAGCCGTTCCAGAACCCGTACCGTTTCCTCCAGTTCCCCGGGCCCCAGGGACCCCGCCAGCCGCCGCGCGAACTCCGCGTGTGCCGGGTCGATGCGGCGGACGGCCGCCCGGCCCTCCTCGGTGGGGCGCAGCAGCTTGGCCCGCCGGTGCGCCGGGTTCGGTATGTACTCGGCGAGGCCCCGGCCGGCCAGCAGGTCGGCGACGCGCTGCACGCTCTGCCGGGTGACGCCCATGGCGCGGGCGATCCCGGCGACCGGCAGCGGCTCGCGGAGCACCGCGCCGAGCACCTGCCACCAGGCGGCGGTGAGCCCCGCCGGGCGGGCCATGGCCTCGGCCGCCGCCAGGAACTGCCCGTTGAGGCGGAAGGCGGCCAGGGCGGTACGGGACAGCAGTTCGGGCTCGGACGGGATGCCCGGCGCCGCCGCTCCCCGCGGCGCCGCCGGTCCCGTCAACGCCGCGGAGGCGTCCGGGCTTTCCGGGCTTCCCGCGCCCTCCGGGCTCCCCGTGTTCTCCGCCCGGTTCCCCGGCCCGCTCACGCGGCGCTGTCCCCCGGAGCGGACACCCGTGCGGACTCCGCGCCCGGGTGCGGAGTCTCCGCCGTGCCGTTCACGATGCCGCCCGTGGTGTCGTCGCCGCTGCGGTCCGCCGCCGCGCTCTCCGCCGCGCTCATCAGGACGGGGAAGGCGGTCGGGTCCGAGGCGGCGTAGAGCCGGAACCAGGCGTCCAGGACGTGCGGCTCCATGAGGTCCAGCTCGGTGGCGATCTCGCGGGCGAAGGCCACGGGCTCGGTCGGCCCGGCGGTGATCAGGCCGCGGTCGCGGACGGCGTCCGCGTCGCGGTACCGGTCGTGCCCGCCGTAACCGGGCTGGTGGGCCAGGTACTCGGCGACGGCGCTGGTGTGGTCCCGGCCGTCGAGCAGGCCCACGCGGGCGAGTCCTGCCGTGCCGCCGCAGATCGCGGCCACCGGGACGCCGGCGTCGAGGAAGGCGCGGGCCGCGCCGGCGAACGGGGCCAGCTCGTCGCCCGCGTCCCAGAGCCGTGCCCCCGGGATGATCAGCAGCGAGCTGTCGCCGGGGCGCAGCTCCTCCAGCGCCATGTCGGGCACGATCCGCACGCCGCCGATGGTGGTGACGGGACGGCCGGCCCCGCCGAGCGAGACGGTGCGGACCCCGACGGGGCGGCGGGGCGCGCGGTGGTAGGTGGACTCGCGGAGGACGGCGGTGGCGTAGCCGAACTCCCAGTCGGCGAGGGTGTCGTAGACGGCGAGGTGCACGGTGGTGCTGCTCATGGCTCTCTCCTGGGCCCGGACCCGGTGGACCGGGGCGGCGGTGGCGGGCCGGTGGGCGCGTGGGCCGCGCGGCACCCGGCCGCCTTCGACAGCACACTGTCAAATCGTCAGCACGCTGTCAATCGGGGAAGGGCGTACGGGTGCCCCGCTGTCCGGACGGGACGTCGCCCGGACGGAGCGCCGCCCGGCAGGCCCGGGCCCGAGGGGCGGAAGGGGCCGCGCGGAACCCGGTGCGGGCGCACGCCCGGGGAGGATCGCGGATTTCCGTCCCCGCCCGGTGAACAAGGGCCGCCCCAGCCCCGTATTCATGGGTGCAACCGCCGCGGAGGCCGAGGAAGGGCGGGCGGCTCTCGACGAGGAGCCGCCGGTCGCCTCCGCGCATACGGTGCGAACGGGGCCCGCCGTGTCCGCACGGCCGGGCCCCGTTCGTCCGGCGTTCGTCCGGCCGGGCCGTCCCACGTGCGGGGACGGTGTGAATCCGCCGGAGACGGGCGCCCCGCCGTCGCCTAAGGTGACCCGGAGGCCGCGCGACCAGCGCCCCCGTGTCACGGCGAAGGAGACCGACCCCATGCCCGGCAGCGGCAGCCACCCCCGCGGCTCGGCAGTCACCCGCAACACACTGCGGCAGCAGATCGCCGAAGCGCTCCGCGACGAAGTGCTGGCCGGCCGTCTGCCCGCGGGGCAGCACGTCGCCGTCAAGGAGATCGCCGAGCAGTACGGCGTCTCCGCCACCCCCGTGCGCGAGGCGCTGGTCGATCTCTCCGCGCAGGGACTGGTCGACCTGGAGCACCACCGCGGATTCCAGGTGCACCGGTTCACCCCGCAGGACTTCCGGGACATGGTGGAGGCGCGCACCCTCATCGTCGACGGCATCTTCCGGCACGCGGTGCAGCGCATCCTCGACGCCCTCACCCCGGCCGCCCTCCGCTCCCTGCGGCGCCGGGCCGACGAGGCCGTGCGCGCCTCCCGCGCGGGTGACCTGGACGTGCTCATCGGGCACGATCTGCGCTTCTGGCGGGAGCTCGGCCAGCTCGTCGGCAATCCGTACATCCGCGACATGCTCGACCGGGTACGGGTGCAGAGCTGGGTCTTCGCGGTGCCGTACCTGCGGCGCGAGGCGGACCTCGCGGGGCGGCTGTGGAGCGGGCACGGGGAACTGGCGGACGCCGTCGCCGCCCGGGACGAGCAGGCCGCCCGGCTCATCATCACGGGCTACAACGACCACTCCCTGGAACTGCTCGACCGCTTCACGGCCCGCTACGGACCGACATGACGACCGCCCGCGCCGGCGCTCCGGCGCACCGCTCCGCCGGCGGAACCGGCTCCGCACGGGCCTCCGGCCCCCACGCCCCGGTCCTTCCCACCGGGCGGCACGACAGGACGGGAGAAGGCCAGTGAGCGAGACGTACGCGACCCGGGACGGGGAGACCGGGGAGGCCGGGGAGGGCGCGGTGGAGAACGCACCGGGAAGCACCCCGGCGGACGTGCCCGGGGACGTTCCGCCCGGCCCGCCGCCCGGACCTCTGTCCGAACCCCCGTCCGAGACACGGCCGGAAACCCCGTCCGAAACCCCGTCCGAAACCCCGTCCGAAACCCCGTCCGAAAAGCCGTCCGAAAAGCCGTCCGAAGCCGCCACCGGTGCCACCGCCACCACCGCCACCCCGGACGGCGCCGGTGAGCGGGCCGGCGCCCGGCGCCGCCGGCTGCCGCGTCCCGCCGCGCTCGCCGTGCCGGCCGGCTACCTCCTGGCGTCGCTGCTGCTGTACGCCGGGCTCTGGGCCGATCTCGACCGGGGCTATCTCGTCGACAGCGGGCGGGACCAGAACCAGTGGGAGTGGTTCTTCGCGGTCACCGCCCACCACGTCCTCAGCGGTGACAGCCCGCTCTTCACCACGCTGCAGAACTACCCGCTCGGCGCGAACCTGATGGCGAACACCGCCATGTTCGGGGTCTCCGTCCCGCTCGCCCCGCTGACGGCCGTCCTGGGGCCCACGGTCACCTGGGCCGCCGTGCTCACCGGTGGCCTCGCCGCCACCGCCACCGCCTGGTACTGGCTGATCCGGCGCCATCTGACGGGCAACCGCACGGCGGCGGTCGTCGGCGGCGCCGTCGCGGCCTTCGCGCCGCCGATGATCGCCCATGCGAACGCCCACGCGAATCTGGTGGTGCTGTTCGTCCTGCCGCTGGTCATCGACCGGATGCTCAAGCTGTGCACGGGCCGCCGCGTCCTCCACGACGGGGTCGTCCTCGCTCTGCTGATGACCTGGCAGATCTTCCTGGGCGAGGAGGCGCTGCTGCTCGCCGTCACCGGCATGGTCGTCTTCGCCGCCGCCTACGCCTGCGCGCGGCCGAGCGCCGCCCGTGCCGTGGCCGGGCCGCTGGCGCGCGGCCTGCTGACCGGCGCCGGCGTCTGCCTGGCCCTGGTGGCGTTCCCGCTGTACTGGCAGTTCTACGGCGAGCAGAGCTACGCGGCCATCAACCACGGCCCGACCGGCAACCCGCTGCTCGCGCTCGTCGAGTTCTCCGAACGCTCCCTCGCGGGCGACCCCGTGACCGCCGACCGGCTCTCCCTCAACCCGACCGAGCAGAACGCCTTCTACGGCTGGCCGCTGGCCGTGCTGTTCCTCGTCGTGACGGTGACGCTGTGGCGGCGCCCCGTGGTCAAGGCCCTGGCCGCCACCGTGCTCGTCGCGGCGGCCCTCTCCCTCGGCTCGGACATCTCCCTCGCCGGCACCGAGGGCGCGGCGACCGTCCCCGGCCCCTGGCGGCTTCTCGACGGGCTGCCGCTCTTCGAATCGGTGATCGAATCCCGGTACGCGATGGTGTGCGCCCCGCCCCTCGGGATGCTGCTGGCGCTCGGCTGGACCGCCGTCTCGGATGCCGCCGCGGCCGCCCGTTCGGCGTCGTCCGCGCCCGACGACCGGGCCCGCCGCGACCGGGCCGTCCTCATCCGGGTCGCGGGCGCCCTGGCGCTCTGCGCCGCGCTGCTGCCCGTCGCGCCCACGCCGCTGGAGACCACCGAACGGCCGGCCGTGCCGACGGTGGTGACGAGCGGCGCCTGGCGTTCGTATGTGAAGCCCGGCGAGTCGCTGGTGCCCGTACCGCTGCCCTCGCCCGGTGAGGCGAGCGCCCTGCGCTGGCAGATCGAGGCGGACTTCGCCTTCCCGCTGCCCGCCGGCTACTTCATGGGCCCCGCCGGCCCGCGGATCCCGGGGCAGGGCAGCCCGCCCGGCTACTACGGAGCCGTCCCGCGCCCGACCGGCGAGATGCTGTGGGACGTGCGCTGGAGCGGCCGGGTGCCCGCCATCGGGCCCGAGGAGCGCCGGGCCGCCCGCGAGGACCTCGCCTTCTGGCGGGCGGGCGCCCTGGTCCTCCAGCGCCAGCCGAACGACACGGCCCTGCGCGCCACGCTCGACCGGCTGCTCGACGAGCCGGGACGGCCGGTCGGCGACGCCTGGGTCTGGGACGTCCCGTAAACGGGCAGAACGGGCAACGGAGGGCCCGGAGGCGGCGCTTCCGGCCGTTCCGCCCGGCTCCACCCCGTGCCGCCGCCCGCGCGGCGGCCCCGCCCATTACGCTGATCCGACCATCGTGCCGACCCGGACAGAGAGCGAGTGCTCGTGGCGTGTGATCTGTGGCTCGTCCCGCTCGTCGATGTGCTGTGCCAGAGCCCCGACAACCCCTTCGCCGAAGAGATCGCGGTCTACGACAAGGCCCTGCGCGAGGCGGGGCTGCCCCCCGTTCCCGTGTTCGGCTACATGCCCGGCCTGAGCGGGGACGTCGCCCCCGTCGCCGGCTTCGACTACGACGCGCTGCACTTCCTGCGCCGCGCCTATCTGCTCCAGGTCTGCGGGCTGCCGGTCACCCCGGTGGACGAACTCGGCGGCGACTACGAACAGTTGCTGGAGATGTTCGAGACCACCGCGCAGCAGTCGCACCTGGTCTGGCACTACGACCACGCCGGCGCCTACGTCCCGGTCGACTTCACCCAGCCGCTGTCGAACGAGGAACTCCTCGGCGGCGGCGGCCCGCTGGGCTCCGCCCACGGCCTGCTCCGCGAACTGGAGGCGGTCGCCCCGGCGATCGGCATCGACCCGGTCAACCCGCCGATGGCGCCCGCGCCGCCGGGCCGCCCCACCAGCCTGGAGGAGCCCGCGGTCACCGTCCCGTACGAGGACAGCAGCCCGTACGCCCGCGAACGGCATGTGTGGCTGGGCCTGAACGCGGCGGCGACCCGGAGCCTCAGCCAGGGGTCGATGATCGTCTTCAGCTGACCGGTCACCCGGAACCGGGACACCCGGGCCCCGCGCCCGCCCGGCCCGTACCGCAGCCCGGCGGTACGGGCCGCGGCCGTCCCTGCGGGGCGGGGGCGGGCCGCCGCCTCCGGGCCACCGCCCCCCTTCCGAGCCGCCGCCCTTCCGAGCCGCCGCCCTTCCGAGCCGCCCCGCTACCGCGGCGGCTCGGGCGGCCGCTGCCGGGGCATGTTGGGCCGGGTGCCCGGCGGCAGCTGGAAGCGGGTGACCGTACGGCCCTCCTGCCGACCCCAGGGCACCAGCGACTGGGTGAGCAGCGGTGCCGAACCGGACCGGAACTCCACCATCCAGTCCGCCGTCTCGAACCGCACGAGCTCGGACACGTCCTCCGAGAAGCGCCGCAGCACCGACAGGCAGCGCTCGGCGGCCTCGCTCGCCGTGCCCTCCGTCGGGCCGAGCACCTCGCGGACGCTCTCCGAGGCCCAGTCGAACTGCAGCGCCTCCAGCCGGCGCTGCACGGCCTGCGCTGTGGCGACGTTCCGCATCCAGCCGGACGTCAGTCCGAAGTAGCGGTCGCAGACCACGCAGGCGGCGGCGCCGACCAGCGCGGCACAGCCCCAGGCCGCGCCGTGGCCGACCGCGCCGGTCAGCTCCAGCAGCGGCAGCGAGAAGCCGGCCGTGGCCAGCAGGGCGCTGCCGGTCCGCAGCAGCCTGGCGCCGCGGCGCTTCCAGCCGCGGTCGGCGAGATACCACTCGGAGGTGCGCAGCGCACGCTCCTCCACCCAGCGGTACAGCTCGTCGAGCCGTTCCGCGGGCTCTCCCCAGTCACCGAGCGGAAGAGGACGGCCGAGCAGATCGCCCTGCCGCCCACCGTCCTTCGGGGGAGGCCCCTCGGGCTGCATTTCCGGCTGGCTCACCCGTGTGCTCCCTCTGTGGTCGCTCTGTGGTCGGCGGTGCTGCCCGCAAGGATGCCGTCGTTCCGCGTCCGATGGGACACGGGGGACGGGCGGGAACCGCGTGACGGCTGCTGCGCGCCACCCTTCATACCGCCGAATGGTGGGGCTCACCTGCGATACGGCTCGATTTACCCACAGATGAGGCCTGTGATCAGGTATAGAGCCCGATTCGATCACCCGAAAGGGTGGTGGCCGCCGGAAGACGGGATACGCCCCGCGCGCCACCGCGATGCTGGCCGCGGGCGCGGTGCGTGTGCCGCGTGGGGCCCGAAGGGCTCCGGATCCCCTCAACTCGCCTGCGCGGCACGGCTCGTGGCCGCCCCGGAGACCGCCCGGCGGGCCGGGACGGGCGCGCGTACCGCCGCGGATCCGGACGGCCCGGGCGCGCGGCCGTGAGACGGCCCGGCGGGCCCGCACCGGCGGCGGCTACCCTGAGCCGCGTGAAGGTCCTCGTCATCGGCGGCGGCGCCCGCGAACACGCCCTGTGCCGCTCTCTCTCCCTCGATCCCGACGTCACCGCGCTCCACTGCGCCCCCGGCAACGCCGGTATCGCGGCCCTCGCCGAGCTGCACGCGGTCGACGCCCTCGACGGCGCGGCCGTGGCGGATCTCGCCGCGGACCTCGGCGCCGGCCTGGTCGTCGTCGGCCCCGAGGCGCCCCTGGTCGCCGGGGTCGCCGACGCGGTGCGCGCCCGGGGCATCCCCGTCTTCGGCCCGTCCGCGGAGGCGGCGCGGCTGGAGGGCTCCAAGGCGTTCGCCAAGGACGTCATGGCCGCCGCCGGCGTGCCCACCGCCCGCAGCCACGTCTGCACCACCCCGGAGGAGGTCGACGACGCGCTGGACGCCTTCGGCGCCCCCTACGTCGTCAAGGACGACGGCCTCGCCGCCGGCAAGGGCGTCGTCGTCACCCACGACCTGGAGACCGCCCGCGCGCACGCGCTGAGCTGCGACCGGGTCGTCATCGAGGAATTCCTGGACGGCCCCGAGGTCTCCCTCTTCGCGGTCACCGACGGACGGACGGTCGTCCCCCTCCAGCCCGCCCAGGACTTCAAGCGGGCCCTGGACGGCGACGAGGGCCCCAACACCGGTGGCATGGGCGCCTATTCGCCGCTGCCGTGGGCCGACCCCAAGCTGGTCGACGAGGTGCTGGACACCGTCCTCCAGCCCACCGTGGACGAACTCCGCCGCCGCGGCACGCCGTTCTCCGGACTGCTCTACGCCGGGCTGGCGATCACCTCGCGCGGCGTGCGCGTCATCGAGTTCAACGCCCGCTTCGGCGACCCGGAGACGCAGGTCGTCCTGGCCCGGCTGCGCACCCCGCTCGCCGGGCTGCTGCTGGCGGCCGCCACCGGCGACCTCGCCGACTTCCCGCCGCTCGCCTGGGGCGGCGGCGCGGCCGTCACGGTCGTCGTCGCCTCCCACAACTACCCCGGCACACCCCGCACCGGCGACCCGATCACGGGCCTGGACGCGGTGGCCGCCGAGGACGAGCACGCGTACGTGCTCCACGCGGGCACCCGGCGCGACGCGTCCGGGCAGGTGCTCAGCGCGGGCGGGCGCGTCCTGTCCGTGACGGCCACCGGGCCGGACCTGGCCGCGGCGCGCGACCGGGCCTACCGCGCGGTGTCGCGGATCCGCCTCGACGGCTCGCACCACCGTACGGACATCGCGGCCGGGGCGGCGGCGGAGGCCGCGGAGGCCGCAGGAGCGGCGCAGAGCTGACACACCCGTCCACCCGCCGGAGCCCCGGGCCCCTGGCCCCTTCGCCGCGCCGCGCGCGGCCGGAGGAGCCCGGGGCCCTCGCGGTGTCGCGCAAGTGTCCCGGAAACCAAGCCCGGGGGAATGAGCTCTGACCAAAGCCATTCCATCGAGTGACCGCCCGGAGGTACTGCTGACGTACACCCGCCCGGCCGCTTAGGGTGCCCGCTGACGGCCCCGTACCGGTTCCCGACCGGACGGGAGCCCGTTGCGGCAACCGGACCACCGGCGTTGCGGTCGCCGTGCCCGGTGCCACAGTGGGGGTGGGGAACAGTCGGCAGACCAGCAGGGAGTGAGTTTCGTTGGCGTCCGAACCGGCCGGTGCGGAGCCCGGAATGCGGGTGGCGCGCACCCGGGCCCTGGCGGTCCTCCACGTCCGCGGTACGGCGGTGGCCGCCGTGCTGCTCCCGGCCGCCGTCGCGATCGTGCTGTTCGCCGCCGCGGCCTCCGGCCTGGCCACCGGCGCGGGCTGGGACACGGCCCGCTGGGCGGTCACCGCGCTGGCCCTGGCCGTGCTGCTCCCAGCGGTGGTCACCGCGGCCGTCGTGGCGCGGGCCCGGCCCGCGGTCAGCCCGACCGTGGCGATCCGGGAGGAGACCGCCCCCGATCTCTACCGGCTCGTCCGCGAACTCGCCGACCGGCTCGGTGTCCCCGCGCCGTCGGCCATAGCGACCACCCCCGACTGCGACAGCTGGCTGGAGGACCGGGCGCATCTCGCGCGCCGGGCGCCCCTCCGCGGCCTCCGTGCCCTCCTCGGCCGGCCCGGCCGCCGCGGTCTCCGCCGGGGCGGGGATCCGGGGAGCCCGGCGGTACCGCCGGGGGACCGGCGCTTCCGGCGCCCCGCTCCCGAGCCGCCGGAGCTGGTCATCGGCTCGCCGTTCCTGTGGTGGATGCGGGTGGCCGAGCTGCGGGCGCTGCTCGCCCCCGTGGTCGCCGGGACGGGCCCCTCGGCGCAGCCCGACATAGCGGCCGCCCGGCGCTTCGTCCGCGGTCTGGACGCTGCCGTGGCCGTCGCCGCCCGCCACCGGGCGCTCGCCGTCACCGGCTGGGCGGCCCGGACCCTGCTGCGCGCCTGCCGCGCCCACGCGGCGGAGATGGAGCGCGGGGTCGCCGCCGCCGCGTCGGCCCGCGCCCAGGCGGTCGACTACGGCCTGCGGATCGTCGCCCAGGAGCAGGTCGGCCTCGCCTACGCGGGCTGGGACCGGCTGCTGACCCGGGTGGCGCTCCCGGCCTGGCGGATGGGCCGCTGGCCGTCCCGGCTCGACGCCGGGGTGGTCTCCGCGCTGACCGAGCTGTCCCGGCGGGACCGGCTCGCCGAGGGCTTCGCCTCCCGGCTGGGCGAGCGCCCGGCCTGCGATCTGCTGGAGGAGCCCGGGCTCGTCGACGAGGCGGCGTCGCTGCTGGCGGCCCGGCTGTTCCACGGCGGCCCGGCGGAGCGCGGGCCCGGCTGGGCGCCGGTCGACTGGGAGACGTATCCGGAGGAGATCGTGGACCGCAAGTGGCGGCTGGACGCCGCCCGCCTCCAGCGGGTCCTCGACGAACTCCCGCCCGCCGACGGCCCCGGGATCCCCCGGGGACCGGCCGGGCCGGAGGCCGCGGTGACGGCCGGGGCGGCGCCCGCGGCGGCCGGGGCCGCGCCCGCGGTGACGCCCGCGGCGGCGTCGGGGCAGACGGCGGGGGCGGTGCCCGGGGCGGCGCCCCTGGAGGCGGCCGCGGTGACACCCGCGGAGGCCGCCGGACCGCCCTTCGGCGGCCCCACCCTCGCCCGCGTGCTGGACCGGCTCACCGGCGGACGGGTGGCGGACGACGGCGGGCCGGGCGAGCGGCTGGCCGCGCGTCTCGACGCGGAACTCCACCGAGAGGAGCGGGAACGGGACCGGCCCGGCGCAGCCGGCGGCGCGTCGGCGGACGGCGGTCCGGCGCTCTCCGCGGAGGGCCCGGGGGGAGCGGAGCCCCGCGGAGCGGACGCGGTACCGCTCTTCCCGCTCCAGGTCCCGCGCTCCGGCAAGGAACTGCTGGTCGACCATGTGACGGCCATGGTCTGCTGCGCGGCGGTGGACACCGCCGGCGCGGCACCGGGTCTTGACTGGCTCGACGGCCCCGTGCTGTTGTTCGGCGACAACCGGGGGGCCGACCTCGGAGGCCCGGTGCTGCGCCTCGTCGAAGAGGGGGACGACACCGAGCTGCGGAGCTGGCTGAACGAGGCGGGGGTGCGCCCGGACAAGCCCGTGCGCCTCGTCTGACGGGCCGGTGGTACGGCGCCGGTAAACGACCGCACGGAAATCGAACACGGCAATTCACGACGACCGGTGACGCAATGCGCGCGGAATGTGATGTGCTGTCACGTATGGCCGTGTCTCCCGCCGCGCCGGGGAATGTCGTGCACAACGGGCGCGGCGGCGGAGCACGGTCCGGAGAACGCGGTGCGGGGAGGGGAACGTTCGATGGGTACCGATCACATCCGGCGCTGGGAGTCGGGGGCCCTCGCGCACGCGGTCACGGACCCGTTCGGCCAGGGCCCGCTGCCCTGGCTCCGCGGCAGCGAGAACTACTTCGACGACACGGGCCGCATCGTCCCCTGGTACGTCGACCCGGCCGTCGCCCTCGACGAGCCGCCCGGCATCCCCCGGCCCCGCCGCGGCTCCGGCAGTTCCTCCCCGCGCACGGCCGACGACGTCCACCAGCAGATCAAAGGATTCGTCTCCACCGGCGCGGTCGCCCCGGGCGAGGCCCTGGACTTCCACATCGCGGTCAACCCGCCCCAGCAGTTCGGCGTGGACATCTACCGCATCGGCCACTACGCCGGTGACGGCGCGGCGAAGATCACCACCAGTCCGCGGCTCTCCGGGATCGCCCAGCCCGCGCCGCTCACCGCCGACCGCACGGTCTCCTGCCACCACTGGTGGCTCTCCTGGCGGCTGCACGTCCCCTCCTACTGGAGCACCGGCGCCTACGTCGCCGTCCTCACCACCGCCGACGGCTACCGCAGCCACGTCCCGTTCACCGTCCGCGACGACCACCCCGCGGACCTGCTGCTGGTGCTGCCCGAGGTCACCTGGCAGGCGTACAACCTCTTCCCGGAGGACGGCCGCACCGGCGCCAGCCTCTACCACGCCTGGGACGAGCAGGGCCGGCTGCTGGGCGAGGAGGACGCGGCGGTCACCATCTCCTTCGACCGCCCCTACGCCGGCGCCGGGCTGCCCCTGCACGTCGGCCACGCCTACGACTTCATCCGCTGGGCCGAGCGCTACGGCTACGACCTGGCCTACGCCGACACCCGCGACCTGCACGCCGGCCGCGTCGACCCCAGCCGCTACCGGGGCCTGGTCTTCCCCGGCCACGACGAGTACTGGACCGTCCCCATGCGCCGCGCCGCCGAGCGCGCCCGGGACGGCGGCACCTCCCTCGTCTTCCTCTCCGCCAACACCATGTACTGGCAGGTGGAGCTCTCCCCGTCGGCCTCCGGCGTCCCCGACCGCCTGCTGACCTGCCGCAAGCGCCAGGGACCGGGCCGTTCCGCCCTCTGGCGCGAACAGGGCGCCCCGGAGCAGCAGTTGCTCGGCATCCAGTACCTCGGCCACGTCCCCGAACCCCATCCGCTGATCGTGCGGAACGCCGGGCACTGGCTGTGGGAGGCCACCGGGGCCGGCGAGGGCGACGAACTGCCCGGGCTCGTCGCGGGCGAGGCCGACCGCTACTTCCCCCGCACCGCCCTGCCCGAGCACACCCACCGCAAGCTCCTGGCCCACTCCCCGTACGAGGACCGGGCGGGCGCCCTCCGCCACCAGGAGACCTCGATCTACCGCGCCCCCAGTGGCGCCCTGGTCTTCGCCTCCGGCACCTTCGCCTGGTCCCCGGCGCTCGACCGGCCCGGTCACACGGACCCGCGCGTCCAGCGGGCCACGGCCAACCTCCTCGACCGCATCTGCAAACGGGACTGAGGCGGGGGCCGGGCACGGGCCGGGTACGGCCGAGTGCGCCGGGCAGGCGGAGAGGGACGGCCGGAGCGGCCCCGGACGGGCTTCCCGTCCGCAGGAGCACCCTGGACGGGCCGCGCCGACGCCTATGCGGAAGAATCGGAAGCTGTCCAGGACCGACCGATGGAGGGCAGTGTGTCCGGATTCGTAGGGAAACCCGAGCCGGTGCAGGTACCCGGCCTGGTACATCTGCACACCGGCAAGGTGCGCGATCTGTACCGGAACGAGGCCGGTGACCTGGTGATGGTGGCCAGTGACCGCATCTCGGCCTATGACTGGGTGCTGCCCACCGAGATCCCCGGCAAGGGCCGCGTCCTCACCCAGCTCTCCCTGTGGTGGTTCGACCTCCTCGCCGACCTCGTCCCGAACCACGTGCTGAGCACCGAACTCCCCGAGGGCGCCCCCGCCGACTGGGAGGGCCGCACCACGATCTGCCGCTCGCTGCGGATGGTCCCGGTCGAGTGCGTCGCCCGCGGCTATCTGACCGGCTCCGGCCTCGCCGAGTACGAGCGCGACCGCACGGTCTGCGGGCTCGCCCTCCCCGAGGGCCTCACCGACGGCTCCGAGCTGCCCGCGCCGATCTTCACCCCGGCGACCAAGGCCGCCGTCGGCGACCACGACGAGAACGTCAGCTACGAGGAGGCCGCCCGCCGGGTCGGCGCCGACACCGCCGCCCGGCTGCGGCAGACCACCCTCGCCGTCTACAGCCGGGCCCGGGAGGTGGCCCGCGAGCGCGGCATCATCCTCGCCGACACCAAGTTCGAGTTCGGCTTCGTGGAGACGGGCGGCGGGAGCGGGGCCGCCGGCGAGGGCGGCAACGAGCTCGTCGGTGACCGGGACCTGCTGCTCGCGGACGAGGTCCTCACCCCCGACTCCTCCCGCTTCTGGCCCGCGGACCAGTGGGAGCCCGGACGCGCCCAGCCGTCCTTCGACAAGCAGTTCGTCCGGGACTGGCTGACCTCCCCCGCCTCCGGCTGGGACCGGCACGGTGAGCAGCCGCCGCCGGAACTCCCCGCCGAGATCGTCGAGCGCACGGCGGCGAAGTACATCGAGGCGTACGAGCGGCTGACCGGCACGGCCTGGTCGTAAACCGAACGCCGGAGGGCCCCGGTCGTGATGACCGGGGCCCTCGGGGAACGAGCGGACGACGAGATTCGAACTCGCGACCCTCACCTTGGCAAGGTGATGCTCTACCAACTGAGCCACGTCCGCCTGCGCCGCACGTCGCCGTGTGGTGCGCCTCCCACTATAGCCAACCCCGCTCCCGTGCGATGCGCACCGCCGTGTGACGGTTCTCGGCGGAGAGCTTCGCGGCGGCGGCCGAGAGATAGTTGCGCACCGTCCCGGGGGAGAGCCCGGCCCGCCGCGCGATCTCGGCGACGGGCGCCCCGTCGGCCGCCAGCTCCAGCAGCTGCGCCTCGCGGGCGGTCAGGGGCGAGTCACCGGCGCTGATCGCGTCGGCCGCCAACTCCGGGTCCACATAGCGCTGTCCGGCGTGCACCGTGCGGATGATCTCGGCCAGCCGCCGGGCGGAGACCGTTTTGGGCAGGAACCCGCGCACCCCGGCGGCGAGAGCCCGCTTGAGATGGCCGGGACGGCCGTAACTGGTGACGATCATGCTCCGGCAGGACGGCAGCTCGCTGCGGAGCGATGTGGCGACCGCCACACCGTCGATCCCCGGCATCAGCAGATCCAGCACCGCCACGTCCGGACGGTGCGCCCGGGCCATGGCGAGGGCCTCCGGCCCGGTGGCCGCCTCGGCGACGATCAGCAGATCCTCCTCCAGGGAGAGCAGGGCGGCCAGGGCGCCCCGGATCAGATGCTCGTCATCGGCGAGCAGCACCCGCACCGGCGCCCCGGCGGACGCCGTGTCCGCGGGCCCGGAGTCCGGTGCCCCCGAGTTCGCGGCCCCGGCGTCCGCGGCCCCGGCGTCCGCGGATCCCGCCTCCGGCTCCGCGCCACCGGTGCCTTCCGGGAATCGGGCCCCGGTCATCGCGTCCCCTCCGTTCCCCGTCCGTCCCACCGCGGCCGCCACCGGCCGGCCCGGAGCCGGAACGGCCACGTCCGGCCGGGCCCGGTGCCCGCGGGGGTCCGGCCGGAGGATTCCCCGTCCATGCTCCTCGTCGCCTCCGCGTCCGCGCCGGCGCCCGCCCCGGCCGCGGCGCCGGTCTCCGGGCCTCCGGGGGCGGTCACGCCGTCCGGCACCTCCGCCGTCAGGCGGAAGCCGCACCCGGCCAGCGGGCCGGCCGTGACCGTACCGCCCGCCTCCGCCAGCCGCTGCCGCAGTCCGGCGAGACCCGAGCCCGCACCACCGTTCGCGCCCGCCGAGGTGTCCGGGTGGCCGCCGTCCGGTCGCGGCGGGCCCCCGGGGCCGCCGTCCGGCACGCCGTCGTTCTCCATCACCAGGACGGTCGTCCGCCCGCCGTCCGGAGCCCTCCCCGGCCGTACCCGGATCGCGCAGGACCGGGCCTCCGCGTGGCGCAGCACATTGGTGGTGCCCTCCCGGACCACCCAGCCCAGCGCCGAGCGGGCCGCCGGCGACAGCCCGCCGGGATGCCGGTCGTCGATCCGGCAGTCGATGCCGGCCGAGCGCAGCACGGCGCCCGCGCCGACCAGTTCCGTGTGCAGATCGGCCTCCCGGTAGCCGCGGACGACCTCCCGGACCTCCCGCTGCGACTCCTGCGCGATCCGCTGGACCTCCACCATCTGGTCCACGGCGGCCGCCGAACCGCGCCGCGTCAGCTGGGCGGCCAGCTCGCTCTTGAGGGCGATCACGGCCAGGTTCCGTCCCATCACGTCGTGCATGTCCCGGGCGAACCGCAGCCGTTCCTCGGCGACGGCCAGCCGGGCCTGCACCGTCCGGGACTCCTCCAGCTCGTACATCACGGCCAGCATCCACACCGAGCAGCGCACCGTGAAGACCGACCAGGCGCAGGAGAAGACCAGCCCCAGGGCGGTACCGGCGAGCAGCGGCCGGTCCACCCCGGCGACCGCGAACCCGGCGAGCACCGCGGCCAGCCAGCCCGCCTCCACCAGGACGACGGTGCGCAGCGGCGCCAGCAGCGCGTACGGAGCGAGGAACGGGATCACGGTCAGGGACGCCAGCAGCACCGGCAGGCCCTCGTCGCCCAGGGCCTCGCCGGCCGCCAGGACGGCCACCGGCACCAGCGCCGCGGTCATCAGCGCGGCCCCCGCCACCGTCTCCCGGCGGGGCACCGCGCTCCGGCCCCGGTACTGGTCGATCCCGCGCCGCAGCAGCCGCACAGCGGACACCGCCTGCGCCGGCGCGAGCAGGGCGAGCAGGACGGCCGCCCCGTTCTCCACCGCGCCGCCGAGGCCCTTGGAAGCGGTGGCCGCCAGCATGAAGAGCATGTACGGCGGGATCAGCCAGATCATGACGTACAGCGAGCCGCGCGTGTAGAGGTCGACCTGCGCGATCCTGCTGCGCTTCCCCCAACGGCCTCGCGGCCCGAACACCCGCCCGAACACCCTGCCGGTCCCTTCGTCGTTCCGCAGCCGCCCCGGGCCGTCCCCGCGAGCAGTCCCCCGCCCGTCCCGCCCCCGCGCCGCGAGCGCTCAGCGCCGCGGCTCCCAGCGGAACCACCGTCGCACGGCGTACCCCGCTAGGGCCGTCCAGGCCACCGCGAGGAGCAGCGCCCGGACCGTCCCGCCGCCCGCCGCGGTCTCACCGAGCCAGCCGGTCCGCACCAGCTCCACGACCGGCGTGAACGGCAGCACGCCCAGCGCGTCCGCCAGCCGGTCCGGCATCAGCTCCAGGGGCACCACCAGCCCGGAGCCCAGGAACGACACCATCATCAGCGGCAGCACCGTGACCTGAGCGCTCTCCACGGTACGGGTCACCATCGCCGTCGCCGCGGCCAGCACGGACAGCAGGACGACGCCCAGGGCCAGCCCGGCCACCAGCAGTTCCGGCCGCCGGGGCGCCGTGAGATCGAGCAGCGCGGTACCCGCGACGACGAGCAGGGCGCACTGGGCGAGCGCCAGACCGGCGGTGGGCAGCGCGGTCCCGGCCAGGATCTCCGGGTCCGTCGGCTCCCCCGTCCGCAGCCGCTTGAGCACCAGCTCCTCCCGGCGGGCGACGTAGGCCGCGACCAGATTGGTGTACACGACGAGGATCAGGACGGCGCCGATGCCACCGGTCATCGTCACCCCGCCCGCGCTGAGCCCGGTCCCGCCCAGATCCGCCTCGGCGACCGAGGTGCTGATCAGCCAGACCATGCCGACCGGCATCAGCAGCGCCGTGAAGAGCGCCGTCCGGTTCCGCAGGAGGAGGGTGAACTCGGCCCGCCCCAGGGCCGTCA